>NZ_JAGGOY010000078.1:9258-51335 GCF_018614095.1 Streptomyces sp. ISL-87
AACCTTTCCGGCCACGGCACTGCCGGCGGAGGAACCCGGGGCGGCGTCTTCCCGGACCGCCGCCCCCGCGGGGCCGGCCGGAGCGCGCAAGGCAGCGGCTGCCACCCGCCTCCGACCGCCCCCGCACCACCCGCCCGGCCGGCCCCGCGGGCCGTTCGCTGGGGCTCCGCCCCAGACCCCGCGCCTCAAACGCCGGCGGGGCTGGATCTGCCGGCCCACGACCCGGGCTCCGCGACGGCGACCGACCACCGCAACGCGAAGAAGGGACGTCATGCTCGACCACCTGATCAAGGGAGCCACCGTCGTGGACGGGACCGGCGCCCCCGCGTACGTCGCCGACGTCGGGATACGCGACGCCCGCATCGCCGTCATCGGCGCGCCCGGAACCGTCACCGAGCCCGCACGCACCAGCGAGGACGCCGCCGGGCTCGTCCTGACACCGGGGTTCATCGACCCACACACGCACTACGACGCCCAGCTGTTCTGGGACCCCTACGCGACCCCCTCCATGAACCACGGCGTCACCACCGTCGCCGGCGGCAACTGCGGTTTCACCCTCGCCCCCCTCAACCCGGCCCGTCCGCAGGACGCCGACTACACGCGCCGCATGATGAGCAAGGTCGAGGGCATGGCGCTCGCCGCCCTCGAAGAGGGTGTCGACTGGACCTGGTCGACCTTCGGCGAGTACCTCGACGCGCTCGAAGGCCGGATCGCCGTCAACGCCGGGTTCATGGTCGGCCACTGCGCCCTGCGCCGGTACGTGATGGGTGAGGAGGCCGTGGGCGGCCGGCCCAGCGAGACGCAACTCCGGCAGATGCTCGACCTCTTCCACGACGCCATGAACGCCGGCGCCTGGGGCCTGTCCACCACCCAGTCCTCCACCCACTCCGACGGTGCGGGCGACCCCGTCGCCTCCCGCCACGCCGAGCCGGCCGAACTCCTCGCCCTCTCCCGAGCCGTCGGCGAACACGAGGGTACCCAGCTCGAAGCCATCGTCGCCGGCTGCCTCGACCAGTTCTCCGACGAGGAGATCGACCTCTTCGTCGAGATGAGCGCGACCGCCGGGCGCCCCCTGAACTGGAACGTCCTCACCATCGACGCCTCCGTCCCGGAACGGGTACCGCGCCAGCTCGTACCGAGCGAACGCGCCCGCAAGGCCGGCGGCCGCATCGTCGCGCTGACCATGCCGATCCTGACCCCCATGAACATGTCCCTCGGCACCTTCTGCGCCCTCAACCTCATCCCCGGCTGGGGCGAGATCCTCGGCCTGCCCGTCCCCGAGCGGATCGCGAAGCTGCGCGACCCCGTCGTACGGGCGGAGATGCTGCGCCGCGCCGACAGCAAGGAGGCCGGGGTCTTCCGGCGCCTCGCCAACTTCGGCCGGTACGTCATCGGTGACACGTACAGCAAGGAGAACGAGGGGCTCTCAGGGCGGGTCGTCAACGACATCGCCGCCGAGCGCGGCCAGGACGCCTTCCACTGCCTGGTGGAGATCTGCGCCAACGACGACCTGCGTACGGTGCTGTGGCCCATGCCGACGGACAACGACCCGGCCAGCTGGACCCTGCGCGCCGAGACCTGGCAGCACGAGGACGTCATGCTCGGCGGCTCCGACGCGGGCGCGCACCTGGACCGCATGTGCGGGGCCCCGTACACGACGCGGTTCCTCGGGGACTGCCTTCGCGGTCGCCGGCTGGTGCCGCTGGAGCAGGCGGTACGGATGCTCACCGACGACCCGGCCCAGTTGTTCGGGCTGCGCGAGCGCGGGCGGATCGCCGAGGGCTGGCACGCGGACCTGGTGCTCTTCGACCCGGAGCGGATCGAGGCGGGCCCCGCGACGCTCGTGCACGACCTGCCCGGGGACAGCCCCCGGCTGGACGCGCGGGCCGTCGGCATCGTCTCGGTACGGGTCAACGGCGTGGAGACGATCCGCGACGACGAGGTGACGGGCGCGATCCCGGGGATCGTGCTCCGGTCGGGCCGGGACACGAGGACGGTGAGCACCCGATGAGTGAGCGGGAACCGCAACGGCTGTACATCGGCGGCGAGTGGGTGGAGCCCGCCGGCGGCCACTACGAGGTGGTCGACCCCGCGGACGAATCGGTGGTCGGACTCGCACCGCAGGCCACCCGCGGGCAGGTCGAGGAGGCGGCGCGGGCCGCGGCGGAGGCCTTCGAGGGCTGGTCCCGGACGGCGCCCGAGGAGCGGGCGGCCATCCTGGACCGGGCCGCGGACATCATCCAGCGCGAGTTCGAGCCATGGGCGGCCCTGGCGCAGGCGGAGACGGGCGCGCCGACCGGGATCGCGCGGGGCATGCAGGTCGGGGTCGGGGTCTCCCGCTTCCGGCGGTACGCGAAGGGTGCCTTGGAACCGGTGGAGCGGGGTCTTCCGCCGCAGGTGACCGAGGCCGGCCCGATGGGGAAGGCGAGCATCCTGGGCGCGCTGGAGGTGCGCCAGCCGGTCGGGGTGGTCACCTGCATCACCTCGTACAACAACCCGTGGGCGAACCCGGCGGGCAAGGTGGCCCCGGCCCTGGCCATGGGCAACACGGTGGTGGTGAAGCCGGCCCCGCAGGACCCGCTGTCGGTGTTCAAGATGGCCGGGGCGCTCCACGAGGCCGGAGTCCCGGCGGGCGTGGTGAACGTGGTCTGCGGCACCTCGGCCGAGGTGGGCGAGGCCGCCGTGGACTCCCCGTACGTGGACATGGTGTCCTTCACCGGCTCCACGGGGGTCGGGCAGCGCATCGCCGAGGTCTGCGGCCGGACGATGAAGCGGCAGCTGATGGAGCTGGGCGGCAAGGGCGCGGCGATCGTGTTCGACGACGCCGACCTGGACGCGGCGGTGATGGGGATCGGCACCACCTTCTCGTTCTACTCCGGCCAGATCTGCACGGCGCCGACCCGGGTGATCGCGCACCGGGCGGTGTACGAGCAGCTGGTCGAGAAGCTGACCGGGTACCTGGCCTTCATGCGGGTCGGCGATCCGGCGGTGCCCGGCACGGTGGTCGGCCCGGTGATCTCGGCGGCGCACCGGGACCGCGTGGAGTCGTACATCGAGCTGGGGAGGAAGGAGGGCGCGCGCATCGCGCACGGCGGCGAGCGCCCGGTGGTCGGGGACGGCCGCGGCTTCTATGTGGCCCCGACCCTCCTCGTGGACTGCACGAACGACATGCGGGTGGTCCGGGAGGAGATCTTCGGGCCGGTCGTCGTGGTGGTCCCCTTCGACGGCGGGGAGGAGGAGGCGGTGGCCCTCGCCAACGACAGCGATTTCGGGCTGCTGAGTTACGTCTGGTCCGGGGACTCGGCGCGCGCCTTCCGCGTGGCGCGGCGGCTGCGGGCCGGCGGGGTCGGCGTCAACACCATCGGGCGGAACATGGAGGCACCGTTCGGCGGTTTCAAGCGGTCCGGGGTCGGGCGGGACGTGGGCTCGTACGCGCTGCACGCGTACAGCGAGACGCAGTCGATCGTCTGGACGGCCTGAATCGTCTGGACGGACTGAGGGGAAGGGGAAGGGCTCGCCCCGGCCCTGCCCTTCCCCGGCCGCCTCAGTTGTCGTTGAAGTAGTCGGTGAGAACGCAGCCCTTCACCTGGGCGTTGGCCTTCACGTAGCCGCTGGGCGCGGTGAACTTCGGGTGGCAGTTCAGGATGAGCAGGCCGCCCGGCTTGCTCATCGAGGCGATGGCGGACCCGCTGTCGGTCAGGACGGCGAAGTCCTGGCCGATGAGGAACCCGCCCCTGAGGCCTCGGTTGGGGCTCTCCTTCATCTTCTGCTCCAGGTCGGCCTTGTAGGCGGCCTGGAACTTCTTGGCGTCCTTGTACATGAGGATGCGGGTGCCGTGGCCGCAGAAGCCCTGCTCGGTGACGGACCACTTGCCGTCGTACTTCGTCTCGGTGTCGGGGGACTCGTCGTCCGTGGGCTCCATGGAGAGGGACGAGCACCTCGTGTAGCCGTTGATGAAGCGGGCGGCCGCGGCCATGGTGCCCGCCTTGGGCAGCCGCTGGAAGGGGGTCCCGTCCTTGGGTGCGCCACCGTTGACCCCGCCGTTCTTGGTGGGGTTCTCCAGGGTGCCTTCCATGGGGCCGCCGTCACCCCCGCCACCGGCGGCGCCGCCGCTGAGGCCGCCGATCTGCCCGATGTTGCCGGCCGCTCCGCTGTCGCCGCTGCCGCAGGCCGTGAGGACGAGCAGGGCCGTGACGGCCGTGGCAGTGGTGAGCAATGGCGTGATGCGCATGGTTTCGTGTGTCCCCGCGTAGATGACCTTGAACGGCCGCGACTTTAGGCCGGTGGTCATGTCCGCGGCAAACGGCTCGGACCAGGGGCGAGGGGCGGGATGGCGGCACAAGTCACACGGGAAAGTGTCGAAACGCCCAAAGCGGACAAGGCTGCGGTTTCCGCATGCCGGAACACGCTGTCCGCCCTCTGTCAAATTTATCGACATGTGGAACCCGTCGTACGGCTCCGGCTCCACCGTCCTCGGCGTCGGCAGCGTGTTCGTCATCGGCGTCGGCCTGCTGGCCCTCGGCCTGGTGATCATGCTGGTCGCCGAGCGCCGCAGCCCCGCCTTCTTCCGCGGCGAGATCCTGACGAAGTCCACCCCGGCCCTGGTGGTCGAGGGCTGACCTCACCGTGACCGGGGCCCGGCCGGGTCGTTCAGCACGGCATGAACGCCATGAAGCGCAGCCTTGCCGCCCTGGTTCTCTCGGGAGGCGTCGCCCTCGCCCTGAGCCCCGCCATCGCGCACGCCGGCGAGTCCGCCAACCCGGGGCCTCCGATCGCCAAGCGCCTCGGCGACATCGTCGACCACCCCGGGCATGCCGTGCACGACACGAAGACGGCGGTGGGCGTGACCGCGTCGGCGGCCGGCTCAGCCGCCAAGGCGACGGACGGCTCCCTCTCGGGGACCGGGTCGGCCCTGACGGGCGGACTGCCGAAGACCCCGAAGGTCGGCTGAGCGCGGCTGGGCCCCCTAGGGGGTGAGCAGGACCAGCGGGATCTCCCGGTCCGTCGCCTCCCGGTAGGACGCGTACGAGGGCATCGCCGCCACCACCACCGGCCACAGGCGGTCCACCTCGGCCGGGGTGGCGGGGCGGGCCGTCGCCCGGAAGGTCTCGGCCCCGACCTGGAGGGTGACGGCCGGCTCGGCCACCAGGTTCAGGTACCACGCCGGGTGCCGGTCGGCGCCCGCGTTCGACGCCGTCAGGACGTACGCCTCCCCGTCGCGTACGTAGGCCAGCGCCGTGCGGCGCAGCAGCCCGGACCGCCGCCCCCGCGTGGTCAGCAGCAGGTCCGAGATCCCGGGGCGCGGCTGCCCGGCCGTCTCCTCGAAGCGGCGGATGTGCTCGGCGACCCAGGGGTTCGGGCTGTCGCTCACCTCGGCGCTCACCTCGGCGGTGACCTCGGCGCTCACCTCGGCGGTGACCTCGGCGCTCACCTCGGCGGTGACCTCGGCGCTCACCTCGGCGGTGACCTCGGCGCTCACCTCGGCGGTGACCTCGGCGCTCACCTCGGCGGTGACCCCGTCGGTCACTCCCGCGGTCACTCCCGCGGCCACTCCGGCGGTCATCTCGTCAGTCACCACCGTCATGCCGCCGTCACCCCCGCGTGCGCGCCGTGCACGGTCGGTGTCCGCACCTCGTCCAGGACCGCCCGGGCGAAGTCGGCAGGGGTGATCCGGCTGCCGGCGTCGGCCGGGGCGAAGACGTACCCGCCGCCCGGCACGCCGTCGTGGTCGAAGTCCCCGGCCGGACTCAGCACCGCCCAGTCCAGACCCGTCGGCGCGGCCGCCTCCAGTGCATCGGTCCCGGCGCCGTGGCCGACGTAGAACTCCCGCCACTCCTGCGGATACCCGGGCGTGTCCATCAGCGCTGCCCCCGACGCCGTGGGCAGTACGGACGCCAGCCCGACGGACACGAGCCGCCCGACCCCGGCCCGCCCGAGGCCCGCCGCCAGCCCCCGGGCCGCCGCGGGGAAGAACACCCCGGGGGCCGCCTGCGCGTCGTACACCGCGACGACCGCCGCGTGGTGGCCCGCCGCCAGCCGCGTCACATCGTCCGCCGAGGTCACGTCCGCGTCGGCGCGCCCCGCCTCCGTGACCTCGTACCCGCGCGCCCGCGCCTCGGCGACGACGGCCCGGCCTACCCGCCCGCGGGCCCCGAACACGATGAGCTTGTTTTCGTTTCGCTGCGTCATGGCAAGGACCTTAGGAGGAGGCCTGGTTACCGACCGGATACCGGCCTAACGTATGGATCATGAGCGCACCCGAACCAGAGCCGCTGGACCTGGAGATGTTCGATCCCGTCTGCCCGTCCCCGCTGGTCCCGTTCCGGATCGGCGACAAGTGGGCGACGCTGATCCTGCGTTGTCTGGAGGGCGGTCCGCGCCGCTTCTCGGAGCTCAAGGTCCCGCTGCGCGGCATCACGTCCAAGTCCCTGACGCAGTCGCTGCGTTCCCTTGAACGCGACGGCTTCGTGGCCCGCACCGAGCAGGCGCCCCCGGAGCGCCGCGTCGAGTACGCCCTCACTCCGCTCGGCCGCGGCCTGCTGGGCCCGCTGGACGCGGCGTGCGAGTGGACGAGGGAGCACTGGGACGAGCTCATCGACGCCCAGGAGGCGGGAGCCGAAAGGGACTTCGCGGGAGCCTGATCGTTGATCAGCGCATGATCCTGTGGCTACTCCGTCGTCGACGTCCAGTGGCCGCTGATGCGCAAGGGCGAGCCGAGCTACGAGGTGACCAGCGAGCAGACGCACGCCATGTACACGGCCCTCCAGGCGTACGAGCCCGTCGGCGCCCGCAGCGAGACCTTCTACTCAGCCCCAGGTCCGGGAGCACAGCACCAGCCGGTACCCGTCGGGGTCGGCGATGGTGACGCCGTGCTCGTCCCAGTACGGGTTGTGGGACTCGACCCGGGTCCCGCCGTGCTCGACGAGGCGCTGGACGAGTGCCTCGTCGGGGGTCTGGCCGAGGTAGACCACGAACAGGTCGTCCACGGTGGGGGCGGGGGCCACCGGGTTCTCCGGGTCATGGGTGAGCTCGAAGTGCCAGCCGCCCCCGGCCGGCCCGACCATGACGAGGTCGTGCTCCCCGGACACCCGCTCGGGGGTCCGCCACAGGATGTCCAGCCCGAGCCCGTACACGTAGAACCGCTCGGCGGCGCGGAGGTCGAGCGAGGGGCGGGCGACCCGGATGTGGGTACGTGAATCGATCATGCGGCGATCCTACGGCGAGCCGCACTCTCGGAAGAGTGCCGAAACTCCATCGGGCGGGGGACGGATCTTGGGCTGTGGACCTGCGTTGACGCGGGGTGAATTTTAGGTAAGCCTTACCTCGCTTTCGTGTGGGCCGCCCGTGGCCCACGTCCACGCACCATCGGAGCCCACACCCATGTCGTCCCCCGCCGTCTCCGCCCCCCACGGCGTGCCCGCCCGTCCGCTGCGCCTCTACGACTCGTGGTGGACCGTGGCGGCAGCCGGGCTGGTGGCGGTGCTCGTGCTGACGGCGGGGCTGTGGTTCTCCCTCCACGTGCGCACCGACGAGACGCTGCACACCGCCGCGCTCTTCGTGCACCTCGCCTCACTCGTGCTCGGCTTCGGCGCGGTGCTGTCCGCCGACTACCACGGCCTGCTGTGGGCCACCGGGCGCTGCACGCTCACCGAGGCACTCGGCGCCACGACCCGGCTCCATGTGCCGATCTGGGCCGGACTGGGCGGGCTCGTCGCGAGCGGCATGATGCTGCACCCCGATCTCGGATCCCCGCTGACCCTCGCCAAGGTCGGACTCGTCCTCCTGCTCACCCTCAACGGCCTCCAGGCCGGTCTCCTATGCCGCCGGCTCGCCGCGGCCGCCGGACCGGTCGGGCGCGGCGTGACGGCCTGGGGCGGGGTCACCGCGCTGCTGTCCCAGCTCTGCTGGTGGGGCGCGGTCGTCATCGGCTTCCTCAACACCAACCGCTGACCGGCGCACCCGGGCGAAAAGCAGGTGCGGGGCGGCTCGGGGGCGGCCTAGCTTGGCCCCGTGAGCAGCGACTATCCATTCGCCGACGGGTACAACCTCGTCTGGGATCTGACCGGCTTCCGCGCGGACGAGGAGATAGCGCACTCCGTCTCGCTTTCGAGGGACCAGTTCCTGGAGGTCAGGCACCTGTTCGTGCTGGGTGACGATCCCTGGATGGTGGCCGGCGAGTACCACGTGGCGCCGAGCCTCTGGCCGCGCCTGTGCCAGGCCGTTCCGGGCCTCGGATTCCAGCGTGATGTGGACTACTTCCTCGGCGCCCGTCAGGCCTTGCCCGACGGGCGTTTCTGGCGCCCGGCGGCGGGCGCGGTCCCACCGGGGCCGGTTCCGCCTCCGTGAGAGCCGCTTGAGGGCCGCCCGCGCTGCTTGAGGGCCGCCCGCGCACCTTGGGAGCCGGCCGGCCGGACCGGTCGGGGCCCCGCCGCCGCGCCTGTACGTGCGGCCGCGCGGGGCGTACGTACAGGCGGGCGCACGCGGATTCAGCGCTTCGGCATGCCCGTCGGGAGCTTGCCGGCCTCGCTCTTCTCGAAGGTGTCGGTGCCGGCGCCGTCCCAGGTGACCTTCAGGCTGGTGGCGTCGACCGAGTCGACGTGGCCCTTGGTGCGGGTGCCGCCCTTCGGGCACGTCGTCTCGATCGTCTTGCCGTCGGTGGTGCCCTGGCAGGTCTCACCCGTGGCCGCCTCGATCACGATGGCGATCTTGCCGTTGACGGTGAGGATGACGGCCTTGCCCGGGTTGGCCATGGAGACCCAGCCGCCCTCCAGGCTGCCGCCCTTGGTGTCCCCACCGGTGCTGCCGGTGGTGCCGGCGGCGGCCCCGGCCGCCGGGCTGCCGGCGGCCTTCTTGTCCGTCGTGGAGCTGTCGCTGCTGCAGCCGGTGACGGCGAGGGCGGCCGCGAGTCCGGCGGCAGCGGCGCAGATACGCAGGTTCTTGTGCACGAGAAGTCCCCCATGGAACACGAGTTGATCGACAGAACGTGCCAACGTACCAGGGGGTCCGGCGCGTCGGCGGATCGGATCAGAGGTACTGGGCGAAGTCGTCCAGGACCCGCAGGAGCTCCGGCTCGGCCTCCGAGGGGAGTTGGAGGACGACCTCCTCGATGCCGAGCTCGGCGTAGTGGGCGAGCTTGCCCGGGTTGGGCTTGACCGCGTAAGGGACGACCTGGAGGGACTTCGGGTCGCGGCCGGCGGTCTCCCAGACCTGATGCAGCACCGGGAGGGTCTCGGTCAGGCCGCGGCCGCCGATCGGGAGCCAGCCGTCGGCGTGGTCGGCGATCGCGGCGAAGAGCTTCGGGCCGGCCGCGCCGCCGATCAGCGTGCGGGGGCCGTACAGGGGGTGGCCGGGGCCGAGTTCGCGCGGGGGCTGGACCGGCTTGGGGTACGCCGTGCTCGCGTGGGCGGAGGAGTACTGGCCGACGTACGCCGTGGGCTCCGGGGCCCACAGGGCGCGCATCAACGCCATCCGGTCCCGGACCAGTTCGCGGCGGGTGGGCCACTCGACGCCGTGGTCGGCGGCCTCCTCGACGTTCCAGCCGTAGCCGATGCCGAGGGTGAAGCGGCCGCCGGAGAGGTGGTCCAGCGTGGCGACCTGCTTGGCGAGCCCGATCGGGTCGTGCTGGGCCACCAGGGTGATGCCGGTGCCGAGGTGCAGGCGCTCGGTCACGGCGGCGGCCTGGCCGAGGGCCACGAAGGGGTCGAGGGTGCGCCCGTACATGTCCGGGAGTTCACCGCCCTGGGGTGCGGCGGTGTCGCGGGCGACGGGGATGTGGGTGTGCTCCGGGAGGTAGAGCCCGGAGAACCCGCGCTGTTCGAGCTCGTGGGCGAGACGGGTGGGGGAGATGGTGCGGTCGGTGAGGAAGATGGTCGTGGCGATCCGCATGCTGATGGCACCTCCGAGACGTGGGACGGCCAACGTACGGCGTTCCACGTCCCGGTGGCAGGCCCTGCTCGGTCAGCCGCGCGGGTAGCGGGCCAGCCAGCCCGGGGCCGAGACCGCGGGGCCGTGGAGGGCCGGGCCCTGGGTCATCTCCAGGGCGAAGTCGTCGGCGAGTTCCAGCATCGTGGCGCGGCCTTCGAGGTCGGTCAGCCAGGCGGGTGGGAGGGCCGTCTCGCCGTGGAGGGCGCCGAGGAGGGCTCCGCAGAGGGCGCCGGTGACGGTGGAGTCGCCGCCGTGGTTGACGGCGAGACGCAGCCCGTGCGGGACGTCCTCGGCGATCAGGGCGCAGTAGACGGCGACAGCCAGGGCGTCCTCGGCGTCGCGGCCGTCGCCCGGGGAGAGGGACTCGACGATCCTGGGGCTGGGCGTGCCCGCGGTGACGGCGGAGACCGCGCGCTGGAGGGCGTCCGTGACGGGCTGGTGGGCGGGGCGGGAGCCCAGCAGGCCGAGGGCGCGCTGGACCGCGGAGTCCAGGGAGTCGCCGCGGGTCAGGCCGTGGACGATCACGGCGAAGGCTCCGGCCGAGAGGTACGCGGTGGGGTGGCCGTGGCTCTGGGCGGCGCATTCCACGGCGAGTTGGAGCACCAGGGCGGGCTGCCATCCGACCAGCAGGCCGAAGGGGGACGAGCGGACGGTGGCCGCGGCGTCTCGGGCCGTGGGGTTCTTGGGCTGTTCGAGGGTGCCCAGGATCTCGTCGGCGAAGCCGGTCATGCAGGCCCGGTCGGGGCCGCGGCGGGCGTACAGCCACTCCTCCTGGGCCAGCCAGCCGTTGTCCTTGCGGCGTTCGTCCGGGCCCCAGTCGTGCTGGGTCGCCGTCCAGCGGAGGTAGGCGCGGTGGACGTCGGTGGGCGGGTGCCAGGCGCCGGTGTCCCGGCGTACGTGGGCCCGTATCAGGCCATCGACGGTGAAGAGGGTGAGCTGGGTGGAGGCGGTGACGGTGCCTCGGCGTCCGTAGGCAGGGGCGAGTTCGGTCAGGCCCTCCAGGCCGTGGGCCTTGCGGATCCCGTCGAGGGAGAGGCCGGCGACGGGCGCGCCGAGGGCGTCGCCGATGGCGGTGCCGAGCAGGGTGCCGCGGACCCGGCTGCGGAAGTCCTGCTGCTCGGTCCGGCCCCACAGGGCGGTGGCGGTGGCGCCCGTCGCCGTTGCGGCCTTTGCCGCCGTGGCTGCCTTTGGCGATGCCGTCGCCGTCGTGTCCATGCCGTTTCCCCCCGCTGGCTCTGGCGCGCACTGTAGTGGACAGGTTCGGTCGAAATCGGAAGGGGAGAGACTGCCCGCCCGTAAGTGACCGGAGAACGGCCGGAATGCGAATACTTCCGGCCCCGCCCGATCGTGTGGCACGTTTTGCCACTGTCCGTCGAGCCGGTTGTTATCAGCCACACCTCGTACATGCGGCGTTTCCCCCGGCCGCCCAGCCTCGGAGGCATGAAGAAGGCACTCCTCGCCGCGACCGTCGTCGCCTCCGCACTCACCGCTTCCCTGGTCGCGGCCCCGGCCGCCACCGCCTCCGGCCTGGACCTCCCCTGGGCCGGCCGGCACCACGGCCAGTCCGCCATCCCCTTCACCGGAGCCGTCGTCACCGCCGGCGCCGACGGTTCGTACACCCTGAAGTGGAGTGCCAGGGGCACCGAGCGTCGAGATCAAGGCGAACGGCAAGGTCGTCGCCAAGGGCTGATGTGCCCGAGCCCGGCCGGACCGCCCCCGGCCGGACCGCCCCCGGCCGGACCGCCCCCGGCCGGACCGCCCCCGGCCGGGCTCGGGCCCGTCCCGGGCCGAGTTCAGTCCAGTACGGGGAGCAGCTCCGGCAGGTGTCCGTCCGAGGCCGCGGCCGCCCGCTGCCGCTCCTGCGGCACCTCCCCGTACAGCGTCGTGCGGGCCTTCGCGGGCCGGCCGGCCGCCTCGGCGACGGCGATCAGGTCCTGCACCGACTTGTACGAGCCGTAACTCGACCCCGCCATCCGGGAGATGGTCTCCTCCATCAGCGTCCCGCCCAGGTCGTTCGCCCCCGAGCGCAGCATCTCCGCCGCGCCCTCCGCGCCCAGCTTCACCCAGCTCGTCTGGATGTTGGTGATGTGCGGGTGGAGCAGGATCCGGGCCATCGCCGTCACCGCCCTGTTGTCGCGGACCGTCGGGCCGGGACGGGCGATGCCCGCCAGGTACACGGGCGCGTTGGTGTGGATGAACGGGAGCGTCACGAACTCCGTGAAACCGCCGGTCCGCTGCTGGATCCGGGCCAGGGTGCGGAAGTGGCCGAGCCAGTGCCGGGGCTGGTCCACGTGCCCGTACATCATCGTGGACGAGGAGCGGATCCCGAGCTCGTGCGCGGTGGTGACGGCATCGATCCAGTCCGCCGTCGGAAGCTTGCCCTTGGTCAGCACCCAGCGGACCTCGTCGTCCAGGATCTCCGCCGCCGTGCCCGGGATGGAGTCCAGGCCGGCCTCCTTGGCCGCCGTCAGCCAGTCCCGTACGGACATCCCCGTGCGCGTCGCGCCGTTGACGACCTCCATCGGGGAGAAGGCGTGCACGTGCATGCCCGGCACCCGCTGCTTCACCGCCCGCGCGATGTCGAAGTACGCCGTCCCGGGCAGGTCCGGGTGGATGCCGCCCTGCATGCAGACCTCGACCGCGCCCACGTCCCAGGCCTGGGCCGCCCGGTCGGCGACCTGGTCGAGGGAGAGGGTGTACGCGTCGGCGTCCGTGCGGCGCTGCGCGAAGGCGCAGAACCGGCAGCCGGTGTAGCAGACGTTGGTGAAGTTGATGTTCCGCGTGACGATGTACGTGACGTCCTCGCCCACCACCGACTTGCGCAGGTCGTCCGCGATCCGGCACAGCGCGTCCAGGGCCGGGCCGTCCGCGTGGAGCAGGGCGAGTGCCTGCTCGTCATCGAGCCGCGTCGGGTCGTCGGCGGCCTGCGCGAGGGCCGCCCGTACGTCCGTGTCGATGCGCTCGGGCACCATGCCGGGGGCCGCGGCCTCCCGCAGCGCCTCCCAGTCGCCGTAGACGTGGTCGAAGTCCTCGCGCCGGTCGCCGGTGCGGCCCTCGGTGTCGATGGCGGTGTGCAGGTCGGTGCGCCCGTACGCGGCGAAGCCCTCCTCGGGCTCCTGCCACGGATGGCCCGTAACCTCGGCGTCCGGGTTCGCGAGGCCGGTCTCCGGGTCGGCGAGGGCCCGGACGTGCGGCAGCAGCCGCGGGTCCAGCCACGGCTCGCCGCGCCGCACGAACTCCGGGTACACGCAGAGGCGTTCGCGCAGCTCGAAGCCGGCCGCCGCGGACCGCTCGGCCAGCAGCTCGATCTGGGGCCAGGGGCGCTCGGGGTTGACGTGGTCGGGGGTCAGCGGCGAGACCCCGCCCCAGTCGTCGATGCCGGCGCCGATGAGGCGTGCGTACTCCCCGTCCACGAGGTTGGGCGGGGCCTGGAGGCAGCCGGACGGGCCCATGATGTGCCGGGCGACGGCGATCGTGGCGACGAGATCGTCCAGCTCGGCGTCCGGCATGCCGCGCATCGCCGTGTCCGGCTTGGCGCGGAAGTTCTGGATGATCAGCTCTTGGACGCCGTGGTACGAGCGCGCGACGCGGCGCAGCGCGAAGAGGGAGTCGGCGCGCTCCTCGTACGTCTCCCCGATGCCGATGAGAAGGCCCGAGGTGAAGGGGACGGAGGAGCGCCCCGCGTCCTCCAGCACGCGCAGCCGTACGGCCGGTTCCTTGTCGGGGGAGCCGTGGTGCGGGCCGCCGGGCTCGGACCACAGGCGGGTGGCGGTGGTCTCCAGCATCATGCCCATGGAGGGTGCGACCGGCTTGAGCCGCTGGAAGTCGGACCAGGACATGACGCCCGGGTTGAGGTGCGGGAGGAGGCCGGTCTCCTCCAGGATGCGGATCGCCATGGCCCGTACGTACGCGAGCGTGTCGTCGTACCCGTGCGCGTCGAGCCACTCGCGGGCCTCGGGCCAGCGGTCCTCGGGCTTGTCCCCGAGGGTGATCAGCGCTTCCTTGCAGCCCAGTTCGGCGCCGCGGCGCGCGATGTCGAGCACCTCGTCCGGGGACATGTACATCCCGTGCCCGGCGCGGCGGAGCTTGCCGGGCACGGTCGCGAAGGTGCAGTAGTGGCATTTGTCGCGGCACAGGCGGGTGAGGGGGATGAAGACGCTCTTCGAGTACGTGATGACACCCGGCCGTCCGGCCGCCGCCAGCCCCGCGTCGCGGACCCGGGCGGCGGAGGCGGCGAGGCCGTCGAGATCGGCGCCGCGGGCCTGGAGGAGCACCGCGGCCTCGGCCACGTCGAGCGCGACGCCGTCGCGGGCCCGGCGCAGAGCACGGCGCATCGCGTTGTCGGTCGGAGCAGGGGTGCTCGGAGTCGTCATGAGGCGAGCATACGATCCGGTGATACGGGCGCGGAGTGGGTCATCGCATGAGCTCACCGGCGTTGACCAGCAGGGACTGGCCGGTTATCGCCCTGGCCCGGTCGGAGGCGAGGAAGGCGGCGGCGTCGGCGACGTCCCCGTCGGTGGCGAGGTCGGGCAGGGCCATGCGGTCGGCGAGGCGGGCGTGCACCTCGGTCTCCGGCACCCCTTCGCTGTGCGCGGAGAAGGTGACGAACGCCTGCACGGGCGGCCCCCACATCCAGCCGGGGAGCACGGTGTTGACGCGGATCCGGTGCGGGCCGAGTTCGCGGGCCATGGAGTACATGGCGGAGGTCAGCGCGCCTTTGGAGGCGGCGTAGGCGGCCTGCTGCACCTCGTTGGGGGCGGCGACGGCGGACTGGGTGCCGATGATGACGACGGCCCCGCCGTTGGCCTTGAGGGCGGGGAGGCAGGCGCGGGTCATGCGCAGGGTCCCGAGCAGGTTCACGTCGATGATCTGCTGCCAGGTGCCGAAATCGGCGTCTTCGAGCCCGCCGAAGTAGGAGTCCCAGGCGGCGACGTGCACGACGGCGTCCACGCCCCCGAACCGCTGCCGCGCGAGCGCGACCAGGGCGTCGCACTGGGCCTCGTCAGTGATGTCGGTGGGCAGGTAGGCGGTGTGGACGCCGACGGGGTCGATCTCGGCGGCGGTCTTGGCCAGATTCGCCTCGGTACGCGCCCCGAGCACGGCGTTCCCGCCGTCGCGCACCACGGTGGCGGCGACCTGATGGCCGAGCCCGGCACCGACGCCGGAGACGATGACGGTCTTCCCTTGCAGCAACAGCATGCGGTGCCTCCTGGCGGGGCCGGAGCCAAGGAACCTGACGGGTCGTCAGGGTAGGGCGTGCGGGCGCGGGAGGGAAGGCGCGGGCGGTCCGGGGCGGAGCCCCGGGGAACGGTGGAAGGGCGGGTGGGGACAGGCACCGCCCAGCCCCCTGCGGCCTAGTGCCGTGGCCGGCTGGTCCACCGTCGAGGTGTGCAGGTCGGCCGCCTGCTTGACGACCACCGCGGCCCGGAGCAGCGCCGCCGGCGCCCGCAGCCAGCCCAGCCGCAGGCCGGGCGCCATCACCTTCGAGAAGCTGCCGAGCAGGGCCGTGCGGTCCTCCGCCCCCGGGTGCGCGGCGAGCCAGGCCACGTCGGGCCCTTCGTAGCGGAGTTCGCCGTACGGGTCGTCCTCCACCAGCCACAGCCCGAGCCGCTCCGCGGTCCGCGCGACCGCCGCCCGCCGGGCACCCGGCAGGGTGCGGCCCGTCGGGTTCTGGAACGTGGGCACCGTGTAGAGCAACTTGGGCCGCTCCCGCGCGACGAGCTCCGCCAGCGCGTCCGGCAGGATCCCGTTCTCGTCGCAGGGGACGGGTATCACGCGCGCCCCCGCCAGGCCGAAGCACTGGAGGGCCGCCAGGTAGGTCGGGTTCTCGACCAGTACGGTGTCGCCCGGCTCGATCAGGGTCGTGGCGAGGAGCCCGAGTGCCTGCTGCGAGCCCGTGGTGACGACCACCTCGTCCGCCGTGGTCGGCAGCCCCCGGGCCGTCAGCCGCGCCGCGATCGCCTCGCGGAGCTCCGGCACGCCCTCGGTGGTGGAGTACTGGAGCGCCCGGCCCGCGGAGTGCGCGAAGGCGGCGTCGTACGCGGTCCGCAGCCCCTCGGTGTCGAACAGCTCCGGTGCCGGGAGGCCTCCGGCGAAGGAGATCGCCCCGGGGCGCTGGGTGACCGCGAGGATCTCCCGTACCGGCGAACCCCCCACCGAGGCGGCACGGGCGGCGAACGCGGGCGGCGGCTGGGCGGCGGCGAGCATGGGGACTCCTTCGGGGGAGGCGGCTGGGCGCAGCCTAGCCAGGAAAGGTGCAGGCAGCACCTACCTGTCCAGTACGTGAACTCCTCCCCGCACCCTCCCGAACTGACGCGGCATCAGCTAGACCGGTCCCATGACGACAGACGAGACGGAAGCAGCCCAGGACCATCGTGTGGACGACTACGCCGAGCTCGCGGCCGTCGGGCCGTACGGCGTCCGGCCCGGCCATGCGCTGATCACCATGGTCGAACCGCACCCGGGCCACGAGTACGCGTACAACCGCTGGTACGAGGACGACCACTACTACGCCGGCGCCATGGCCATGCCCTGGATGTACGCCGGCCGACGCTGGGTGGCCACACGGGAGCTCCAGGAGCTGCGCTACCCCGAGAAGTCGGCGGTCGCCCAGCCGGTCACCACCGGGTGCTACATCTCGACGTACTGGGTGACCGAGGGCCGCTACGACGAGCACATGAAGTGGACCGTCGGCATCAACAAGCGGCTGAACCGCGACGGCCGCGTCTACCAGGACCGCACCCACGTCTTCACGGCCTTCCAGGACCACGCCGCCACGGTCTACCGCGACGGGGCCGCCGGCCCGCGGGACTTCCACGCCCTCGACCACCCGTACGCGGGGCTCGTGGTGCAGGTCATCGACGCCGACGGGCCGGAGCGGCGGGCGGAGCTGCTGGACTGGCTGCGCTCGCGCGCCCTGCCGAAGCGGCTCGCCGGGTCCCCCGTGGCGATGGTGACGGTGTTCCGGCCGACGCCGCTGCCCGGGGACCGGATGACCTACGTGAAGCAGGTCGAGGGGGTCGGCACCCGGCTGACGCTGCTGTGGTTCCTGGAGGCGGATCCGCGTGAGTGCTGGGACCGCTTCGAGGGGCTGGACGTAGAGGTCGCGGAGGCGGGGCACGGGCGGGTGGAGCTGGTGGCGCCGTTCATTCCGACGGTTCCGGGGACGGACCGCTACGTCGACCAGCTGCGGCGGCGGTAAACGGCCCTCGGGGGTCCGTCCCTGTCCGTCGTCCCTGTCCGTCGTCCCTGTCCGTCGTCCCCGTTCGTCGTCCCTGTCCGTCCGTCCGGACATGGCCGAGCCCCCTCGGCCAGGACGGCGGGCCGGACGAGAGGGCTCCAGTCAGTACTGCTGGTCGTGCGTTTAGTGCGTGTCGTGCGTGTCGTGCGTGTCGTGCGTGGCGGGCGGCTGGGGCGTGCGCCTTGCTGTTCAGGCGAGGTGCCCCAGCCGGCCTTCGGTGACGTCTGTGACGAACGAGGTCCAGGAGCCCGGCGCGAAGGTGAGGGACGGACCGTCCTGCACCTTCGAGTCGCGGACGGCGATGGCCGTCATGACGGGGGACTTGACCTCGACGCAGGCGCCGTTGGCGGAGTAAGAGGACTTGGTCCAGATTTCCGTCGCACCCTGACGAATAGCCATGTTTTTTCTCCGGTTCAGCGAGTAGTTCCGGTGTCGTGTCGGCCATTACTCCGGCTGACTTGAGCGACGCTACCCGCAGCTCTCGATGGGTGAAGGGGGCGTTCACCCGACCGAGTGGCATATTCCATTCAGGCCTTCTGTGGCTGGGGAGTGACGGTGTACGGTGCCGGCCTCCTCCGCCGCCTGCCCCGATTGCTCCAGGTTTAGTTCCCTTTGCCTGCAAAGTGGTCGATGATCTCCGTGATGAACTGCCTGGTCTGGTCGACATTCAGGGCCTGCGCGCGCAGATGCTCGTACATCACGCTGTATTTCTGAACGTCGTTGGCCTTCTCCAGGTACAAATCGCTCGTCACGCCCTCGATGTAGACGACCGTCGAGTCCGACGCGTCCGGGAATTCCAGAATGGCGTACTGGCCGTTGACCCCCGGATGGGCACCCATCGAGAAGGGCATCACCTGCACGGTGACGTGCGGCTGCTCGGACTGCTCTATCAAGTACTCCAGCTGCCGGATCATCAGCTGGACGTCGCCCACGTGCCGGCGGAGCGCCGCTTCGTCGATGACCGCCCACAGGCGCAGCGGTCCGAGCTCCGGATTGTTGTTGTCGGTTTCGGAGAGCCGCTTCTGGCGGTGCATCCGAACCTGCACGCGTTTGTCCACATCCGCCGGAGAAGTCTCCGGCCATGCGCCGCGAACCAGCGACTGCGCGTACTCCGGCGTCTGGAGCAGCCCGGGGATCACCAGGGGCTCGTACGTGCGCAGGCTGGCGGCGTCCGTCTCCAGGCCGATGTAGACGCTGTACGGGATGTCGCCGAAGGCGTGCCACCAGCCCTGCTGGCGGGAGTCCTTGGCCATCTGCATGAGGGAGTCGACGAGCCGGCGGTCCTCGACCTCGTACACGTCGCACAGGTCGCGGACGTCGCGCTGGCTGATGGACCGGCGGCCGTTCTCCAGTCGGCTGATCTTGGACTGGGAAACGAGCAGGCGTTCGGCGACCTGCTCGGCCGTCATGCCCTTGTCCTCGCGGAGCTTGCGCAACTCCATGCCCAGTCGGCGGCGTCGGACGGTGGGATTGACATTGGACGCCACGGGAACGGCACCTCCGCCTTCTTCTGTCTCTCTGCGTGTCTGATGTTGAGCAGACTGCCACCGAAGGGCGTGACGGCGCTGGGGAACGGGCGGGAAAAGCAGACGCGCGGGGTGGCGGGGCCGGAGGACCGGCCCCGCCACCCCGCGCGCCGGGGCTTCCCGAACCGGGTCTTGGGGGACGTCGGTTGCGGCGATGGCGTTTCGGTGGAGCTGGGCGCCTGCCGGTGCTTCAAGGGGTGTGGCAGGCGGTGAAACCGCTGGTACTGGTCCTGCTGGTACTGATCCTGCTCGTAACTAGTCCTGCTCGTACTGGTCCTGCTGTACGGGTCCTGCCGGTGGATCAGTGCGCGGCCGCGCGGGCCATCGCACCAGTCCGGCGCGGCTGCAGCGGAATGCCGCTCGCCGTGGCCCGGGCGGGCGGTGCCGGTGCGCGGTCACGGCGTGGCTGTGCCGCCACACCGTTCTGGACGTCCATCACGGCGTGCGCCACGAGACCGCCCATCGGGTCGTGCCGGATCAGATCCCGCAGCCGGGATCTGGACGACCGCCCCTCGTTGCCGGGGTACAGGTGCTTGCCGAGTCCGACCGCGTGGGCCAGTGCGGCGAGCGCCGCGGTCCGCGGGTCCGGCGGTACGCCGGTGCGGATCGCTGTGTCCAGCCGGGCACGGATCTCCCGGCTGATCGCCGTGTCCGTCGCCTGGTAGCGAGTCGTCGGCAGCACCCCGCACATCTGTCCCGCCACGGCATGGACCATGCCGCAACGCTCCAGGTGAGCGAGGTAAATCTGACGGAGCCCCAGCCGGGGTCCGCCGATCCAGTGGACGGCCCGTACCGGGCTGCCGCGCCTGCGCAGCAGTTCCAGTGCGGAGTCCAGAGTCGGATCTCCTGTCGGCCGTGGCATCACCACGGCGATACGATCCCCGTCAGGGGCTATCCGTCCTGCCAGAGCCAGCTCTACTAGCTGTGCCCCGGCCAGGCCGAGGTCGAGCGACTGCGGCTGCGCCGTGGTTCCCGTTGTCGGGTCCAAGGCGAGCAGCAGAAGCTCCTCCGGAATTGTTCTGCGGCTCCTGCCCATCCATGCCTCCCCGCGTGGATGAGTGACAGGGTGACGCCTCTCACATTCATCTGTCGAGAGCGCCTGGACGCTTTGTGGGGGAACCGTCAGCTATGTCGTTCTCGTCTAGCACGGGGGCGATGCCCCCGAGACGGGACACTGTTAGACATTCGGACAGCCGGACGTGGTGGCGATCGAGGAGGAACTGGTGGCGGGCGAGTCCCCCGACAAGTCGGTAGATGAAGGTGCGGCGGGGGAGGGACGCGGAAGCGACCCGAGGCTGTCGGTGTTCCGGCCGCGGGATCCCGAGCCGGAGCCGGACGCGGACCCGCTGCGGGAAGCGGTGGCTGCCTGGGTCGCCACCGCCGACCCCTCCGGGGAGGAGCCGGAACCCGAACCGGAGCCGGAACCCGAACCGGAGCCGGAACCGGAGCCGGAACCGGCCACCGCGGACGCCTCGGCGGGTTCCCCCGGTCGGGTGGACCCGCCGAAGCCTGCCGACACGGACACGGACTCGGCGAAGCCCGAGCCCGTGTCGGCCACCTCCGCCCCCGCATCGGGCTCGGCCCCGTCGGACGCCGCCAAGCCGGCCGCGGGCTCTGCCGTGTCTGGGTCGGGTTCCGCTTCCACTTCCGCGAAGGCCGGTTCGGCTGCCGCCGAGGAGCCGGCCGACAGTGAGCGCACCGCGGTGTTCCGTGCGCTGAAGCCGAGCTCCGCCCAGGCGCCGAGGAGCAAGCCGGCCGACGAGCCCCGGAAGCCCAGCTCTGCCCCGGCCGGTTCGGGTTCCGCTTCGGCCTCGGCGCCGTCGGGCGCGGGCAAGCCGGACGCCGCTGCCAAGCCGGCCGCGGATCAGCGGTCGGGTTCTGTCGCCGCCGGGTCGGGTTCCGGTTCCGCGAAGGCGGGTTCGGCTGGCGCCGGGGAGCCGAGCGATAGTGAGCGCACGGCGGTGTTCCGTGCCTTCAAGGCGGACTCTGCCCCGGCCGGTTCGGGTTCCGGTTCGGCCTCGGCGCCGTCGGGCGCGGGCAAGCCGGATGCCGCTGCCAAGCCGGCCGCGGATCAGCGGTCGGGTTCTGTCGCCGCCGGGTCGGGTTCCGGTTCCGCGAAGGCGGGTTCGGCTGGCGCCGGGGAGCCGAGCGACAGTGAGCGCACGGCGGTGTTCCGTGCCTTCAAGGCGGACTCTGCCCCGGCCGGTTCGGGTTCCGGTTCGGCCTCGGCCCCGTCGGGCGCGGGCAAGCTGGACGCCGCTGCCAAGCCGGCCGCGGATCAGCGGTCGGGTTCTGTCGCCGCCGGGTCGGGTTCCGGTTCCGCGAAGGCCGGTTCGGTTGCCGCCGGGGAGCCGAGCGACAGTGAGCGCACCGCGGTGTTCCGTGCGCTGAAGCCGGGCTCCGCCCAGGCGCCCGCGGGCAAGCCGGTCACCAACCCCCGGCCCGGCTCCACCCCGGCCGGGTCGGGTTCCGGTTCGGGTGTGGCCCCGTCGGGTGCCGAGCAGCGGTCGGGCTCTGCCCCGGCCGGGTCGGGTTCCCCGTCCGGTGCGCGTACGCCGGATGCCGGTGCCAAGCCGGGTGCTGGCAAGCCGGACGCCGACCAGCGGACCACGGCCTTCGGTGTCGTTCGGCCGGGCTCCGCCCCCGCCGGGCCGGGCTCCGCCAAGCCGGCGGACGGGCAGCGGTCGGGTTCCGCCCCCGCCGGGCCGGGTTCCGCCAAGCCGGCGGGGTCCTCGTCCGTGGGGGGCGGTAAGCCGGTCGGTGGTGGTGACGAGAAGACCACCGCGTTCCGGGCCGTGCCGCCCAAGGCGGTCGGTGAGGACCGGTCCAGCACCTTCGTACCGCTGCGCGGCAGTGACGCACCCGCCCCCGCCCCCGCCCCCGCACCCAAGCCGGAGGGACCGACGCGCCCCTCCCTCGCGCCCAGCGAGCGGACCACCCAGCAGCCGCTGCCGCCCAAGCCGCCGCTCGACATGCTGGCGGACCTGACGAACAACCCGCCCCCGCCGCCGAGCCCCCTCCGCACGGCGGTGCGCAGGTTCAAGATCTACGCCCCGGTCGTCGCCCTCCTGGCGATCATCCTCGCCGTCGTCCAGCTGGTCCGCCCGCTGCCCGAGCCCAAGCTCGTGTCGACCGCGAAGACCTCGTACACCTTCGACGGCGCCGCCCCGGCCCTGCCCTGGCCCAAGGAGGGCCAGGCCTACATGGCGGCCGCCGGCCTCGGCACCGTCGGCACCTTCGGCGACCAGAAGCCCGTAGCGGTCGGCAGTGTCGCCAAGGCCATGACGGCCTACGTGATCCTCAAGGGCCACCCCCTCAAGAAGGGGGAAAAGGGTTCGATGATCGACGTGGACAAGACCGCCGTCGACGACGGCCGCAAGGACTCCGAGGGCGAGTCCACCGTCAACACGCTGAAGGAGGGCGGCAAGATCTCCGAGTACGACGCCCTCGCCGCGATCATGATCCCCTCCGCCAACAACGTCGCGCGGCTGCTCGCCCGCTGGGACACCGGCGGTGACCAGGAGGCGTTCGTCAAGAAGATGAACGACACCGCCAAGGAACTCGGCATGACCAACACCACGTACACGGACCCCTCGGGTCTGGACGCGACCACGGTCAGCACAGCCGAGGACCAGGTCAAGCTCGGCCTCAAGCTCGTCGAGATGCCGGAGCTGATCGCGATCACCAGGCTGCCGAACTGGACCGACCCGTCGGGCAAGGTGCACCGCAACTGGAACACCCTCATCCCGTACGACGGCTCGCTCGGCATCAAGACCGGATCCACCACCAAGGCCGGCGGCAACCTGCTCTTCGCCGCCGAGAAGAAGGTCGGCAAGACCAATCAGCTGATCGTCGGCGCGGTCCTCGGCCAGCACGGCGTGCCGATCCTCGACACCGCCATCGGAGCCAGCAGGGACATTCTGCGTGCCACGCAGAAGATGCTGACGAACGCGGCCGTGGTCAAGAAGGGCGATGTCGTCGGGTACGTGGACGACGGCCTCGGCGGCCGCACCCCGGTCGTGGCCACCGCCGATGTGGATGCGGTCGGCTGGCCGACCCTCACCGTGACCGTCAAGCTGGGGAACGGCGACGGCAAGCTCCCGCAGACCGCCACGGCCGGCACCGAGGTCGGCGTACTGACCGTCGGCGAGGGCGCCAGCCAGGTGAAGGTGCCGGTGGCTCTGCAGAGCGACCTCACCGCGCCGGGCCTCGGCAGCAAGCTGACCCGCGTCGGCTGACACCAGGCGACTGCAGCTGCGGCTGCGACTGCGAATGCGCACTCCGGCGCCCCGGGCAACCCCGGGGCGCCGGGGTGCGTCTAGGGAGCCGGAACTCATGGGTCATGTGTTGGGGAGTGTGCGTCGGCAGTGAGCACCGCTGAGCAGCAGAGGCAGGGCCCTGGGCCCGCCGCGGGGGCCGGCGCGTCCGGTGAGCCGGGTGTGCCCGGCGCCACCGGCGTACGGGCCCGCGCGCGCGGTGTCCTCGGCTGGGCCCACCGGCATCCGGTGGCCGTCGCCTCCGCCGTCGCCGCCGCCCTGCACATCGCCTGGTTCTTCAGCTTCGCCAACAGCGGCGGCGACCTCGCCGCGCAGGACGCCTGGGCCGAGTTCGTGGGCCGCCATCCCGATTCGGCGTACAACCTCGCCTGGTACGGCGGCATGCACCCGGTCTCGTACAGCGTGGTCTCGCCGTACGTGATGCACATGATCGGCGTCCGGACCACGATGATGATCGCCGGCACCCTTTCGGCGGGGCTGCTCGCGCTGATCCTGACCCGCTGCCGCGGTGTCGTCCGGCAGCCGCTGTGGCCCGCCCTGGCCGGGGTCTACGGGCTGCTGTGCAACGCGCTGTCCGGCCGGGTGACCTTCGGCCTCGGCGTGGTGTTCGCGCTCGGTGCCGTCGCCGCCGTCTTCTGCTGGCCCCGGAAATGGGCCTACCGGCGCTGGGCCAAGGCCGCCGTGGCCGCCCCGCTCGCCGGGCTTGCCACCGCCTCCAGCCCGGTCGCCGGGCTGTTCCTCGGGGTGATCGCGGCCGCGCTGTTCCTGAGCGGGCGGCGCCCAGGCGCGTACGCGCTGGGGCTGGCCCCCGCGGCGGTGGTCGGGCTGTCGTCCTGGCTGTTCCCCTTCTCCGGCACCCAGCCCATGAAGCTGGGCTCGGCCGCGCCGCCGTTCGTGTTCGCCCTGCTGATCCTTTTCCTCGTGCCGAAGGGCTGGAAGACGGTCCGGATCGCCTCGGGCGTCTACGCCTTCGGGGTGTACCTGACCTGGCAGATCGACTCCCAGGTCGGCTCGAACGTCACCCGGATGGTCATGCTGTTCGGCGGGGCCGTGCTGCTCGCGGCGCTCCCGTACGCCGTCCCCCGCTCGCGCCACTGGTACGCGGTGGCGCTCGCCTTCGCCGGGCTGAACGCCTGGATCACCGCGAACAGCGTCACGGACATCGTCCGCACCACCCCGGTGGCCGCCTGGAACCGGGAGCTGGCCCCGCTCGTCGACCAGCTCCAGAAGGCCGGCGCCGACCGCGGCCGGGTCGAGGTCGTCCCGGCCAGCAGTCACCGCGAGTCCTCGGCCTTCCCCTCGTACGTGAACCTGGCGCGCGGCTGGAACCGGCAGGCCGACCTGGAGCGGAACCCGCTCTTCTACGACGACACCCTCAGCGCCGACAGCTACCGGGCCTGGCTGGAGCGCTGGGCCGTGCACTACGTGGTGCTGCCCGCCGACAAGCCCGACTCGGGCGGGGTGGACGAGGCGAAACTGGTGCGCGAGGGGCTGCCGTACCTCCAGCAGGTGTGGGGGGACGTGAACTGGCAGCTGTTCAAGGTGTACGAGCCGACGGACCTGGTGTCCGGACCCGCGACGGTGGTCCGGGCCGGCGCCGACCAGCTGGTCATCGACGTGAAGCAGGCCGGGCGGGTGCTGGTGCGGATCCCGCATTCGCCGTGGCTGGGGCTGGTGGACGGCGCCGGGAAGGCGGTGCCGCCGCCGCAGGAGAAGCCGGCGGCGAAGGCGACCCCGGGGGCGGGGAAAGTGCCGGGGCTGCCGGCGCTCCCGACCCCGCCCGAGAAGCAGTACGAGAACACGGCCGGGTGCCTGTTCAAGGCGGCCCCGGACGCCGCCGGGGACGTGTGGACGGAGCTGCTGGCACCGGCTCCGGGGGAGTACCGGGTCGCGGCGAAATACCAGCTCCCGCGGGGTACGCCCTGCCCGGAGGAGCTGATCTACCAGACCGTGGGTCCGCAGCGGCGGCCTGCTCCGCCGCAGCCGTGATCCGAATTCTTTACGTCCGGTCCGGGTGCGTTGGTCCTTATATCTGCATACGATCCCAGTAGTCCGATTGGGTGCTTTCCGAGGGAGTTGACGACGGGATGACCAAAGAGCAGAAGCAGGACTTCCGGGCGGCTGTCGCGAAGGCGATGGAGCCGGGCCAGGCGCGGCGCGCGCAGGGGCACGGCTTCGAGGGTCCGGTGCGGAGCAAGGTCAAGGGAGGCGCCCACACGAAGGCGGAGCTCAAGCGGTCCGGAACCCCGCAGGGCGACCGCATCGGCGAGCGCAGCAGGGGCCTGAGCTGACCCCCTGGCGTGACCAGACCAGACCAGACCAGACCAGACCAGACCAGACCAGACCAGACCTGTGCCTGCCCTGCCCTTATCCCCCATTCCCGCGTCGTCGTGACGCAGCCCTTCCGGCTTCGGCCGGGAGGGCTTTTTGCTGCCACTGCCCGGGCGTCCCCTCCCGCGTAGATCACACAACAGGCCGCAGTGCTCCCCACCCTTGACGGTGTGAAGCCCTGCGGCCTGTGTCGATCACGGTGCCCCCGGCAGGATTCGAACCTGCGACACCCGCTTTAGGAGCATGATCATACGTTTACTGATCAGTCCTCCGCAGGCTTGATGTTTTGCTGTTTTTGCAGGTCGGTCGCCTGATGAGGACAGTTGGGGTAGTGATCTTTCGCGATCCTTCGCGGGGCTTCTTGGTCCTGCTGTTCCCATCAGGTTCCCAACTGAGGTCGTGGGGACTGGGCTTCGAGGGTCGGCAAAAGCGTCTACGCAGGTCCGTTGCCCAGCCGGGTTCCATTGAGCACCGCAGATACTTTGGGAGGCACGACCAGGCTCGCTCCCTCGGCCCGGGAGTTGAGCCAGTGGCCGTTTCCGCAGGTCAGCTGCCTGACTGCAGGCTAGCTCGTTCTTGCTCCGTTCGGGAACTGCTCAGCCTGGGTCGCCTCCCGGCGCGCTTCCTGGATGATCTGTTCGAACTCGGCGGGCGGCGAGGAGACGGCTGCCGGACGGCGGTTTCCGGCGCGCTTCCATCCGGATGCCATGTTCCCCGTACAGGGGCGGTGACTGCGACCGGGTCAGTCGCCGTAGTAGAGGCGAACTGGATCGATCAGCTGGATGGCGGGGTCGTTCTCGGCGAGGTGGCGCAGTTCGTCGGTGAAGCCGGTGCCGCTGTAGCACTGCAGCCGGGTGACGTCGGTGGCGGTGCCGCGCGCGGTGAGGAGAGCACGGATGTGCTGGAGACGTTCGAGGTGGCCCTTTCCCATGACGTCGTTCCATTTGGCTTCGCCGATGGCGAGTAGTGTTTCGCGGCCGCTGTCGGTCTCGCCATGGACCGCGACGTCGACTTCGTGGCTGGTCTTCGCGGCAGGATCGTTGACGGTCCCGCTGGCGACCCTTGTGACCTGCCCGCCGTGGGTTGCGGGGGACGCGTGCCAGCGGGCCCATTCGCGGCAGACCTGTTCGAAGTGCGGGCCGACGACCTTGCTGCGGAAGGTGGACTGGGTGCGGCGCCAGACGGCGGGGGCGCGTCCGGGGCGTTCCAGATCGCCCCAGGCGGGGCGCATGACCGCGTGGTAGAAGGCGATGAGAGGTTCGGCGATGCGGTAGGCGGAGCGGTTGCGGCGGAAGGCGTCGGCCTCGTGGGTGATCATGCCGACGTCTTGGAGGACGCTGAGCGGGTGGGCGAGGTCGGTGGACTTGCGGCCGAGGTAGTCGGCGATGCCGCCGCGTGCGGCGTTTCCGGCGGCGATGGCGGCCAGGACGGAGTGGTAGAGCGCGGTGTCGTGGAGTTCGGGTTCCTCTGCGAGCAGGTAGCGGGCCTCGCGGAAGAGCGGACGGGCGGGATTGAGGACGGCGCGGGTGACCCAGGCGTCGAAGTCGTGGGGCCCGGCGGGGGCGTCGCCCTGGGTGAACTCGCGGCGGTAGGCGGGGGTGCCGCCGACGATGGCGTGGGTGAGCAGTGCGGTGCGCGGGTCGGTGATCTCCCAGAACTCGGCGGCGAGGCGGAAGTCCAGGGTGGGGACGACAAGTTCCAGGCCGGCGCGGCCGCGCAGCGGGGCGTTGCCGGCGAGGAGTCCGCCCATGAAGGACAGTGCGGAGCCGCACAGCAGGAGCCGTACGGGGGTGTTGGTGTGCTGGGCGGCGGGGTCGAGGGCGCGCTGGATGATCGAGGGGAGGGCGGGGGAGGCCTTGGCGAGGAAGGGGAATTCGTCGATGACCGCGACGGTGGGGCCGCCCCTGTCGGCGATGCGCATGAGCTCGGTGACTGCCTCGTCCCAGTGGGCGAAGCGGAACGGGGTGGGCTGGCTGCGGTGGCGGGCGAGGGCTTCGCCGAACTGGCGCAGGGCGTCGGTTTCGGTGGTCTCGGTGGCGGTGAACATGAAGCCGCCGCTTGCCCGTGTGACGGCGTCCAGGAGGAAGGTCTTGCCCTGGCGGCGGCGGCCGGAGACCACGCCGAGGGTGGCGCGCGGGCCGGGCAGGGCGGCGAAGCGGGTCAGCTCGGCCCACTCGAAGTCGCGGTCGAACATCTCGGCGGGTTTATCCACTGCACACCCCTGTATGGATAGGTGCGCTTATTATATCTGGACTTATTCGAGAGTGTTTTCTATGCGGGCGCGCCCGGCGTTGTCCAGGGGGCGCGCGCCGCATCGGCGGGCTGCCAGCCGCGGTGTCACACCGCGTGCAGTACCTCATTGCCTGCCGCCAGTACCGCGCGACCCATGCCCGCCTTGGTGAACGGGCGGCGGCCCGCCCCAGAGCGGCTTCGCGACGCGCCGTGTCGGCGGGCGGGATGGCACACACCTTGTCCATGGCCTCGTCGAGCAGGTCGGCGACGGTCCGCGGGCCGCGCGGACGCGGTACGGACGCCCTGCTGCCCACCCCCAGAAGGGGTCGCCGCAGTCGCAGCCGCCGAACTCGAACGCGGCACCGAAGGCCCATTCCTACTCCGCCCGGGCACGTTGCCGTGCATCGCGCTGCCGAGCGTAGTGGCCAGGGCCGCATGCTCTCCCGGGGGTGCGCTTGAATGACCGCATGGCTGTGGTCATGGACGAGGAGACGGTCTACGCGTTCGCCGACGACACCGAGGTCACTGAGGGACGGACCTTGCTCGCCGACGGTGCGGTGATCGAGGCGGAGAGCGAGCCCCGCGGTATCTGCGGCCTGGTGCGGGACGGTTCGGGCGCCGCCTGTGGTGTCTGGGTGCGGGTCGTGGGGCGGGAGCTGACGGCGGAGTGCGACGGCTCGTGCAACCCGGCATCAGGACGCTTGTGCCGACATGCCGTCGCACTCTCCCTGCACGCCATCGAACGGGGCATGTCCTGGCAGGCCGTGCCTGTCGACGACACTCGCCGTACCCCCGGCGAAGCCCTGGACGCACTCACCGCCGTGGAGAAGGCCGCGGTGCTGGACCGGCTGCTGGATGCTCGCCCCGAACTGTTCGCGGAAGCCGATCAGTTGGCCGTACACGTGCTGGCCCCGCGGGCCCGCGCCGAACTGACCGCCCTTCAGGAGAAGACGGCGAGCGAGGTTGAGCAGGCCCTGCGTACCCTGGACATCACCCATCTGAGCACCGGCTATCGCGCGGGCTTCGGGTACACCGATGTGTACGAGGCCGCGAGCCGTCTAATCGAGCCGGTCATTGAACGGTACGAGGCCGATGTCCGTCGCCGACTGGCGCTCGGCATGCCCGACGCGGCTGAGGCCGTGGCCCTCGGCGTACTCGACGGCCTGGACGCCTGCGAAGGCGACTACGACGGCGACGAGGTGCTGTGCTACGCCGGGGAGGGCCTCGCCGAGACCTACGGGTACAAAATCCGCGAACTGATGCTCACCGCAGGCCGAGCCGTGGATTAGGCCCGCCCTGCCCTTCATGTGTCTCACCGCACAGCCGAGGGCTTCGCGCGGTCGCGCGTTGTTTTGGGATGCTTTCGGCCGACAAGCGACGGCGGAACGAGCAACCTGGTGAGATTCCCGGACGGTGCCGCCTCTGTGCAGCGGAGCGGTTCCGTCATGGCCACGGCCCCGTTCGGGGCGGGATCGGGGAAGCGTGGATCCCGAGTCTGGACACTCGCGCCGTCGTAGATGTAGCTGCCCATCGGCTTCTTCTCGCTGTCCAGCGTCCAGCGGACGGCGTGCTCGTGGTCAGCGAGCCCGGTGCGCTGTTGATCGTGAAGGAGTCCGTGTGCGCGGGCGTACTCGTCGAGGTCATCGATCGCGAACAGGTCGCTTCGCCAGGAGCCCGGCCATACGGCGAACAGCTGGGACTCCCCGCTGCGAGCCCGCTCGTAAGTACCGGTATCAACGCCGTGGGACACCGTTCCGTCCTTGGCTACTTCGATGTAGCACAGCGTCTTCGCGGTGTATGGGAAGTCCCTGCCGACAGCAGCCGCGCTGCGGGGTTCCATGCTGCTCCTTCGGGCTGGCGGTGTCAGGCCCACTGGCGCCACAGACCAGGGCCTCAAGGTGATCCTGGCATGAGACGGAACTCGGCGAGGGGGCTTTGCGAACTGTTATCGCGGAGCGAGGAGGAGCGCGTGTGACAGTGGCTCATTGGCGCTGCCGCATTCCTGTGTGGCGCCGGCGGTTTGTGCTACTTGATCCGCCGACCGTTCAAGCCGCCCTAGCACTGTCTACGCCCGGCTCACGTCTTTGTGCGCCATTGTCACCGGGCTTGCGCCCGGGTAACCTGCCGCTAGCCATGCGGACCCGGGCTGAAGTGCTGGGTCTGACAGCAACCCACCTTTGACCATGCGAACGAGCATGTAGCTCAGACGACACGTCGATTGGCATGGTTTCCCCATTACTTGTGGCGGTATCGGCGCGTGCTTGTGCTGGTGCTGCTTCTGAGACGTGATGTGAGACAGGAAATGATTCATTCGTTCATTGCGCACACGAGTCCGGGGCGGAGCAGAGTATTCGCCCTTGTCAAAGGTCCTCGCGACGAGTTGGAGGCGGTGACCACACTGGGAGCGGGCGATCTCCATCTGACCGAGGAACTGGTCGATGCGCTCAACTGCTTCCTGGCCGACCGGGACGAGACTGCTCTCGGAGTGGTGCTGGATCGAGTCCCGAAGCCTGTGCGCATGGCCGCGCAACAATATCTCAAGGACAAGTGCGCACCGATGCTTGGAGCCTTCACCGGGTTCGGGCCGATCGACGTGGTTCGCCCTGCTGTCTACTTCAGCGATATCGATGATGAACTCGAGGAGTACCTTGAGGGCGCGTACATGATCGGGCTCGGCATTCGCATGTCGAACGAGCGCGGCAGCGATGGAGACGTCGACTGGGTTATGCAATTGCTCAGCGACGAGGTCTCCGTGCCAGCCAGCGCCGAGCCTCGCACGTGGGCGCTTCCCGCGGAAGCGAAGCTCCTGCAAACCTGGACGAGTAAGCGGCCGACTGGCGGTATCGGCCCCGTTCGTAGCGCGCTCAATGTGGCGGAGGATGCGAGCGCCGAGGGGCGTTGGGTAAGGATCCATACGTTGCTTCACAGCGACCGCGATGTCGACTTCGAGGGCAACGGATCCTCGGAGTTCGTCGTCGACGTCTTCGATGCGCCCATCCCACTGCAGCACTTGGATGAGTAGGCCGGCCGTACTGCCGCACCCAACGGCCGTTGCCGCTGGGTGCGGCAGTACGGCCGGCACAGTCGCTGGAAGCCGCCGCGGTTCAGCGAGCAGGTCCTGCGGGCTGCCATCGGGCGACTGCGCATAGGCCCTGACAGCGAGAACTCCCCCTGCGCTCAGCGGGGAACTTCGGCCAGACGCGAGATCGGCGGCAGCGACCAGGTGTCTGCTGGTGCCCAGCGCCAGCCCCCATCAAGATCAGTAGTCGGTGAGGACAGTGCTGCAGCCCATGGGCGCTCCGAGTTGGGGCGCAAACCCTGGCCTGCCCTGTGGTTCGCGCACGGCGACTCTGATTCACCCGGCTGGGGCGCCCCGGTGCGCCGTGGGCCAGCACCGCTGACGGTTTCCTGGGGGGCTTGGTCACCTGTCAGTTCGGACGAAGCGGCAGAAGGAAGCCTCGAAGTTCAGCGAGACGGATTCCTTGCACTGCTTACCTCCGACCTTCAAAGCCCGCACAGTGGCTGAGTCGGCATCGGGCAGGCTGGTCCAGTAGACCCCGTCGCGGTGTAGTTCAACGATGGTGTCGGCGCCGCGTGCGATAGGCGTCGGGACGTGGTGCAGTTCGAGCGGCTCGTCAGGCCCTTCGCTCAACGCTCGAGCTGTGATCAGAACCGCGAGGTTGTGTTCCTCCGCAATGCGGCGTGCCACGTCCATGCTCAATGCCAGGCCCTCCTCGTCCAGCTGGCTGTAGCTCTGGATCGTGTCGACCACCCACAGGGCAAGGCGACCACGCTGCGGTGGGATGACCGTAGTTGCGGCTTCCCGGAAGACCTGTTCAAGCGGGAGCCCGATGGTCGGGGTGTGCCAGCCTGGCACCCTGACTGAGGACTCTGATGCGCGGCGACGCACGGAGTCGAAGTCCACCGTGTCGGCGGGGTATCGCAGATCTGCTCCGCATGTGGCGCTGACGAGCTTCCGCTCGATCGCGGACGAGTTGATCTCGCAGGTGCTGAAGACGGTGAGTCGTTCGGCTGTGGCATTGTGCAGCGCGATGTTCAGCGCCATCGTCGAGCGGCCGGCAGTCGGCACGGACACGATCGCGGTGACCGTCCCAGGCTCCAGCTTCAGGAGGTCGTTGACGTCCGGCCACGGAGTGGCACCGGGAATCTTGCCGAGGTCGATCCAGGTGCCTTCCTCATCGATGCCAGGCACCGGGTGCGGTACTTCCTCGGAGCCCTCGTCCTCTGTGCCCTCGGCGGCGTTTTCAGCGGGCCAGGCGTGCAAGGGGACCTGCGCGTCGCGGGATGCCACCTGCATCATGTCTGGCTGCCACATCACCTTGCTGAAGAACGTCTCCCCGATGGCCGAGAGAGGGAGATTCCAGGGACGACCGAAGGGCTTGACGTCCCAGCCGTTGGCGCGGGCCCTGTCGGCGCTGGCGCTGATGCGCCCGATGGTGCTGTTGGCGGCTTGCCGCTTGTTCACTCCGCCACGCTGGTAGTAGGCGGCGGAGTCCTTGGCCGCCCGGTAGATGAAGTTGAAGACCTGGCCGAGGCTGAAGGTGCTCAGGGCGTCCTGGAGGGCGGTGCGGGTCCCCTCGCCCTGGTTCATCTCAAGGTGGTGCTCGCCGAGCTTCATCGCGAGGTAGTCCTGTGCGTCCGCCAGCACCAGCTCGTCCCATAGGTCGCGCCACTGGCCCGCCCAGGAGGTCGGCCACGGGCCTTCCCGGAAGGTGCGGTTCAGAGCCTGGAGGAGGCGGGGGTGCCGATCAGTGAGCTCGTTGGCCTGGCCCATGAGGTAGTAGCTGACGCGGCCGAGGTAGAAGGAATCGCTCAGTTCCCCTTCGTCGTCCAGGGCGAAGGCATCGAGGTGCGAGTCCGGGTGCACTTTGAGCCGGCGCGGCACAGCCTTCAGAAGCCCACGCTCGAAGTTGTACCGAAGCTGCTCGGGACCCCAACGGCGCTCCTTCGGCCAGATGTCGGTGGGAGACGTCAGCCCGGCGTCTTCGACTGCCGGGTCGCTGAAGAGGACATGCAGCGCGATGGCCTCGAAAAGGGTGAGGTCGGTGGGCTCCAAGTCGGGGCCGTTCAGGATGGGGTACTGCTCGTAGACCTCGGAGCGGCGCCGTGCCTTCTGTTCCATGACCCGCGCGGCGCGCTCCTCCACTTCGCGTTCGTGGCAGCTCGGGCACTTCCAGCTCGGGAAACGGAGGGCTTGGGTGAGGTCGCTGCGGCTGGACACGGCGTAGGGGTTCTCGCAAGACTCGCACAACAAGTCGGCCAGGTAGGCCGTGCCGGCCTGCTGGGCGATGCGGGTCATCTGCTGCGGCTTCAGCCCGTACTCCGCGCGGATGGCGGTGACGGTCTGGGCCCACGTCTCACCGTCTTCGTTGAGTCGCCAATACGCCTCGAAGGCCGCCGCCTCAACGGCATCGTCCGTGAGCACTTCGAGTTCGAGCTGGGCCACGTTCCCCCCTGGGTGTTGTCGGCAGGCGTCAAGTATTTCGGGTCTGCCCACAGCTGAGGGGCGTTTTAGCCGCGCGGACTGCACTGACCTGCACCGGAGAGTGATGTTCCGTTCTCCGGTAGGAAGGCCGTGATGGCGGTGCGCCGTGGCAGACCGTCTCCGTTTCGGAGGTCATCACCCAGGACGGCCTGCGCCGGGCGGCTTGTGAAGTCGTCGAGGCTGCGGAAGGCGTTCTCGGCATCTCGAACGGGGGATCGTCGCACTATCCCACCCCAGGGCGGCCACGTCCGAACTGCGCCACCTCGGCATCGGTCTGCGAGCCGTGACGCGCGGAGCGGGGCTTGGCTACGCCGTCGAAGACAAGGCCGGTTCATGTGCCAAGGCCGGAAAGACGGCAGTTTGTGTAGCCCGCGGCGGGACGACGGTCCGCGAATCGCCCTGCCGCTGACTACGACGTCGCTCAACATCGCCCCAAAAGGAGTCTGCCAGGACAGTAGTACCTCACAGGGCATGGCAAAACTGCTCAAAGTTCCCGCGGCTTGATAGGCGCAAAGTTACCCTGAGTCACTCCTCGTGTCGTTCCCACCTCGTTCCCAGTAGGTACAAAAACGACCCTCCGTGGCACTCACGGAGGGTCGATATGTCCTATTATCTGGTACTTTCTTGTGCCCCCGGCAGGATTCGAACCTGCGACACCCGCTTTAGGAGAGCGGTGCTCTATCCCCTGAGCTACGAAGGCGGGGGCTTGACGGAAACCTTGCGGGAAACCCCAGAGGGGTAGCTCGGCCCGGCTCGACAAGCGTGCTGGTCAGGTGGCGTGCGCATGCCGTGCGGGTGATGTCCTCGCGGACACTGTCCCGGGCACACGCCTGGTAGCCGACTGACCGCTGACAGCCTAGCGGATCGTGCTGGGGCTGGTCGCCTGGATTGCCGTGGCGGAGGGGCGGCGGTCAAGGCGTGGCCGTGACCAGTGGGTTCTGTGCGTCTGGGGTCGGGGGCGCGGAGGCCTGGGGTGTCGCGGGGGTGCTGTGGGGCGGCTGCGGAGTCCGTTCTGTTCCGCTTGCCCTCGCAGGGGCGCAAATGGACGGCGGCCGCACCCCCAGGTGGGGTACGGCCGCCGTGATCGGTAGAAGGGGTGTCAGGCGATGCGGAGTGGCTGCTGGGCGCTGCTGCGGGCTTCGAGGTGGATCTGGTGACTGGTGGCGTTCTGCGAGAGGGCGAAGCCGAGGACGAAGATCTTCTGGCGTTCGACGCCGTAGGCGATCATGCGGCGGTTCCAGAGGCTGAGGTCGAACTGACTGTGCACGGACTCGGAGTCGGCCCGGTAGGGGTAGAGGAGTTGGTGGGTGAGGCTGGCCTGGGGGATCTGCTGGAGGTACTCGGCGCGGTGGAAGCCGCGCTCGGTGTCGCTTTTGAGGCGCTGGCCGGTGTCGGCGGAGCGCAGGGTGCGGTCGTCGGGGGTGGTGGTGATGCCGACGGGGACGCGGTAGTCGTGGTCACCGTGCCGACAGGGGATCTTGAGGAGGTGGTACCAGCGGCTCTTGGTGGTTCCGGCCCGGTGTTCGAGTTTGGTGATCGGGACGGGTTCGAGGACGCGGGTGCCGTCGTCGATGCGGATGCTTTCGGCGATGCGGCCTTGATCGCACCAGAGTTCGTGACCGCTTCGGCAGGGGCTGATGTGTTCGTAGAAGACGGGGGCGACGGATCCGTGCTGCTTGTTGATTGCCAGTAGGCCAGTCCGCGCGAGGGCATCACGGTGGACGCCGCGGAAGGCCCCGTCGTAGACGACACCCATGCAGTGCGGTAGGGCGTCCTTGAGCATCCGGAATTGCCTTACGGCGATGGCTGCTTCGTCCTCGTACTCGCCCCCAGGTACGTGGGCGAAGCTGAGGATGACGCGGGTCCAGTAGCCAGTGTCGCGTCCAGAGGCGAAGAACCACTTGGTGCCGCGCACCCTTCCGCCTCTCAGTCACCTGCGATCGGCCAGGGCTCGGCAAGGCTGATCTGGCCAGTCATCGTGGCGTCGCTATCAGCGTTGAGGAAGACTTTGGCGATGTGCTTTCGCAGGTTCGGGTCGGTGATGGTGTCGAGGCCCCGCGGGGACCTCGTGGATGCCTGGGGCGAGGTCGCCGCGGGTGAGCATCCTGATCGCGGCGAGGATCTCGGCCTGGACCAGGAAGATGAACGGCCCAACGCTGGCGCCGTGGATGAAGTTGACGGCGTTGCCGCCGTTCGCCAGATAGAAGTAGTGGCCGGTGGTCTGGTAGCGGGTGACGTGCTCGCCGACGTTGGTGCGGGTGTAGACGTCCGGGAGGCTGTTCAGCTCCAGCTCGTCCTCGCTGCTGGTGACGGTGGCGACATAGGTGCCGTTGCGGAGGTGGGCGAAGTCTTCGCCCCGCAGGGAGATCGCACCGGTCGCGCAGAGCACCAGGCCAGCGCCGGTCAGCGCGGACTCGCGGTCGCGGGCGACGGTGAAGCCTTGGGAGAGGGCCTGGGTGCGGCGGACGGGGTCGATGTCGAAGACGGTGACCTGGACTCCCTTGGCGTGCAGGAGCCGGGCGATGGAGGAGCCGAGCTTGCCGAAGCCGATCACGAGGGCGGGCCGGCCGTGGAGGATGTCGCCGCGACCGCGCATGACGGCTTCGGTGGAGAAGACGACGGACTGGCCGACGAGGAAGTCCTCCGGATCCTTCAGCGGTGACCGGGCGACGGAGATGACGGGGCAGGGCAGCTTGTCGAGGTCCTCGTAGCGGCGGTGGCCGTTCTCGGTGTCCTCGATCACCCCGGCGAGCCGGCCAGTGAAGCGACTGTGCACTGTCTCGAGGGTGGGGGCGAAGTAGCCGCCGACGTCCAGCAGGGTGAGGGCCTCGCCTCCGGCCCGGGACTCAAGGTAGTCCAGGGCGGTGTCGGGGTCGGTGAACAGCTCGCGGGTCAGGGCGTCGACCGGGACGGTGTGTTCGACCTCGCGCTGGGCGGCCGCAGTGATGGACTTCGGCTTGGGCAGCACCGCCTTCAGCGCGGTCATCTGGGCGACCGCGCGGACGAAGGCGGGCCGCTCGGGCAGCAGGTGCGTGACCAGGAACGATGCGGTCGGCTCGTCCGGGGCGAACTGTGCTGCGACCTTGGCGAAGTAGGCGTCCAGCCGTGCGCGTTCGTGGGTTTCCATGGCAGTGACCTCTCGTGGCGAGATGGGGGCCGTGCATGGGGGCTGGGTGGTTCAGGCGGTGCGGGAGGTGCGGGCGAAGCCGAACAGCAGCCGGTCGGCGGCCAGGGCAGCTTCGAGGTAGGAGTCAACGCGGACGGCGTCAGCCCACTGGGCGAGCGGGTCCAGGCCGACCACGAGGGCAGCGCGTCCGCTGTCCCGGACCAAGCCGGTCCACTGGGGATGGGCAGGCAGTCTCAGGCCCCAGCGGGCGCCGGGGAACTTCAGCAGGGCCCGGGGGCCGATGGTCACGAGGGTGCCCTGAGTGTCGGGGACGGTGTCCTGGGCCTGCGCGAGGCCACCGAGGATCTCGGCGAGGTGCCGCATCCGGGCCTCAATCGCGCCGGGGGTGTCGTGGCTGCTCCGGCCGAGCCGGTGGGCTAGGAGTATGTGAGCGACCTGCTTGCCGTCGGGGGCGGTGCCGGGCCAGGTCCAGGCGCCGAGTGAGGACAGGAGCCCGGTGTCCGGGCCGGTGCGGGTCAGCATGCCTGTGCCTGCCCGTTTGGCTGGCCAGTCTTGAACGTTGTCCAGACGATCTTGCCGCTGGGCCTGCGGTCCTCGACGCCCCAGCCGTCGGCGAGTGAAGCCACGATCTCCAGGCCCCGGCCGGCGGTGTCGTTCCCGTCCGCGTGCGCGATCTCGGGTTCGAGGCGGTGACGGGGGCGGCTGTCGTGCACTTCCACGCGTACGAAGTCCTCGCCGACGTCCAGTCTGACCAGGAAGCCGTGCTCGGTGTCGCTTCCGTGGATCAGGGCGTTCGAGGCCAGCTCTGAGACGCAGAGCCGGATGTCCTCGGCAGGGCTGTGCAGGCCCCAAGAGGTCAGGGTCGTGACGGCGAAGGCTCGGGCGAGGCCGACCGACTCGGGCCGCGGGTCGAAGAACCTCTGCTTCGGATCAGGCATCAGTGCCTCACCTCTCGGTGTCCAGGGCTGGGGTGGGGGCAGGGCCGAAGCGGCGGCGGACCGGCGCCGGGCCCGGTCCGGTCGAGCCGTGGCCTGCCGGGCGGCGCCTGCCGGGGCCTCGGACCAGCAGCAGCCGGGCCCCGGCCGCCGCGATCTGGGCCTGCCTCGGGGTGGCTATGTCCTTGGGGCCCAGGTGGGAGGCGGCGGGCAGGACGACGCCGTAAGTGCCGGGCAGTTCCAGTACGTCGATCAGGCCGGTAAACGCCGCCGACGGCCCGCTGCCGGTGTGCCGTTCGGTGAACACCCCCGAGAGCGTCAGCTCATGCTGGCGGCAGTACGCGGCCAGAGCCTCGTTCAGGGCCATCTGACGGGCCGGGGAGACCCGGACCAGCCGCAGGTAGCCGTAAACGACCGGACCGCTGACGCCGCGATGCTCGGTGAGGGGTTCCATGCTGATGTCCATCCAAAGGTCTGTCGGCTGGTGTCACCTCTCAGCCTGGACCTGCTCCAACGCTGCGGAAATGACCGCCTGTTGTACTTCCGTTGCACTTGTGTCCCCCCGCCCGTGCGGGCCGTGCTTCGATGACGGCAGGAAGGGAGCGACGTGTGGCGACCGTGCACCACTGGACCGGCCTGGAGGCCAAGGCCCTGCGCCTCGCGCTGAGGCTGAGCGTCCGAGCATTCGCCGGCCACCTCGGCGTCGGCATCAGGACGATCTCCAAGTGGGAGAAGCTCCTGGCCGCGACCGAGCCCCGCCAGGACACCCAGGCGATCTTGGATACCGCTCTGGCCCGCGCGGATGCCGCCGCCCACCTCCGCTTCGAAACGTTCCTGTCCGAAGCCAGCCGAACCACCTCTGCGGCCGGCGCCCGAAGGGTGACCACCAGCGGGCCGCTGGCCTGGGAGTACGAGTCGTGGACCGACGACATCGACCGGGCAGTGGTGGCACTGTCGAGGCAGGACTTCACCTTCGCCGACAGCCTCATCCGCCGCTGGCTCGCCCGGTTCAAGCCCACCGCCCTCGATGACAAGGGCCTGTATCTGTTCGCCCGCTCCACCGCACTGCTGGGCGATCTCCAACGCGACCGAGGGGCCGTGATCGGCCCACTGTCGGCCCAGCACTCCTATGCCTCGGCGAAGTCCCTGTTCGGGCACCTGGACATTCCCCGCCGCGTCGCCCAGCTCGACCTGTCTCTCGCGGTCGTCGAGGAGATGTCAGGACGGCTGGAGATCGCCGCCCAGCAGTACGAGTCACTGGCCGTCGACGACCGGCTTTCGCGGCGTGACCGGGCCAGGGCCCGATTGTGGGTGGGGACGGCCTTAAGCAAGGACGGAGACCACAGCTATGCCTCCCGCGTCATGCTCGCCGCAACCCGGGAGTTCGAAGACCTCGCCGAGCCCGAGGACTGGTCGGTCGCCCACCAGAAACTCGCCTTGGCCCACCGCGGCGCCGGCGACCTGACCTCGGCCCTGCACTTCATCTCCATCGCCCGCAGCACGGCCGCCACCGACGCGCCGATGCAGCGGGTCCGCCTGGAAACCGCCCACGGCCACATCCTGCTGTCCGATCCCGCCACCCGCGATGATGGCCTTCACGTCCTCGACAAAGCCGCGAGACTGGCCGGGCAGTTCGGCCTCCGCCACCAGCTGACCAGCATCGAGGGCATCAGGGCCATGAGCGAGGGGGCCAGCGGCCCCCGACGACGGTGACCAGGGAGAAGATCGCGTGACGGACATCCAGCAGACGATCACCGAGGACCAGTGGCGCAAGGCCAAGCTGATCTGGGACTACCACCAGATGGGCCACGACCTGGCGCCGGTCGACGTCGCGATCGGCCTGGGCAGCCACGACCTCGGCGTCGCCGCCGCCGCCGCTGACCTCTATCGCGCCGGCCTCTTCCCGACCCTGGTGTTCACCGGCGGCAACAGTCCCACCACCCGGGCCCGCTTCCCCCGCGGAGAGGCTGTCCACTTCCGCGAGCATGCCCTCGAACTCGGCGTCCCCGACGAAGCGATCCTCGTCGAACCGAACGCCGCCAACACCGGCCAGAACATCACCCTCAGCCGCGATCTCCTGGCCGCGAACGGCATCACCCCGCAGACCGTCCTGCTGGTCTCCAAGCCCTATATGGAACGGCGGTCGTTCGCCACCGCCCGCAAGCTGTGGCCCGAAGTCGACATCATCTGTGCCTCGGAGCCGCTCGAGCTGGACGACTACCTCAAGAGCATCGGCGACGAGAAGCTCGTCCTCGACATGCTCGTCGGTGATCTCCAGCGGGTGATCGAGTATCCGAGGAACGGGTTCGCCATCGCCCAGGATGTCCCGGAGGACGTGCATGACGCGTACGAATCCCTCATCCAAGACGGCTTCACCAGCCGCCTCATCTCCTGACCTGCCCGCCTCCAGCGGGCTGTGTGCGATCCACCAGCCGAACCTGTTTCCCCGGCTGACGACGCTGGCCAAGCTGTTCGCGGCGGACACCTGGATCGTCCTCGACGATGTTCAGTTCACCCGCCGCGACTACCAGCACCGCACCCGCCTGGCCGCCCTTGGGGAGCCGGGCCGGACGCAGTGGCTGTCTATCCCCACCCACCTGCCCCAAGGGCGCCAGACAGCCGTTCGAGACGCTCTGATAGCCGACCCTGACCTTGCCCGGCGCCGCAGCATGGCCATGCTGCGGCAGTACTACGGGGCCAGCCCACACTGGGCTGGCACAGCCCAGGCCCTGGACCCGGTGGGGGCCGCGTTCGGCAGAGGCCGCACCGCAGCCGTCGCCGAGACGTCCACTCGGATCCTGCTGCACCTCCTCGGGTGGCAGGGCCAGATTCTCCGCAGCGGGGACCTGTCCGCCCGGTCCAGCCGATCCCAGCGGCTCGCCGACCTCACCGCCGCAGTCGGTGCCGGCGCGTACCTGTGCGGGACCGGCGGCATGAAATACCTAGACGAGGCCCCTTTCGCGGCCCAGAAGCTTGCGGTCGTCCCGTTCCTGACTCCGCCTGCCGGAATCTGGGCCTCCGGTCGGCAGGTCAGTGCTCTGTGGTCTCTGACGACACTCGGTCCCGTCGCCCTGGCCGGGCATCTGCGCGTCGTCGCGGCGGCCCAGACTCCGCGGTGCCCCGAGGCCTAAAGGGTGTTGCAGAAGGCCCGCGTCGGGCAGGTCGAAGTAGTGCTTGACCGGGTGTTTCACCTGGCGAGGGTGAGGTTGTGCATGGTGGCAACGGCCTGGACGGCGTGGTGGAGGCCGTCGACTTTCTGGCGGCAGTCGCGGAGCATCTTCCAGTTCTTCATGCGGGCGAAGGTGTGCTCGACGCGGGCCCTCACCCGGCGGTGTTCGGCGTTGTTCTCCTCCTGGCCGCGCAGGAGAGGCCGTCCGGCTCTTCTGCGGTGCGGGACGATCAGACCGGTGCCGAGGTAGGCGCCGTCCGCGATCACCGTCGTCCCGGCCGCCGCGGTCGGCAGGTCCGCGTCCCGCCAGACGTGGGCATCGGCCTTGTTCCCCGGTGCCGGTCGGGCCGAGGCGATGACCAGGCGGGTGTCGGCGTCGATGATGACCTGCACGTTTGCCGAGAACCGGTAGTTGCGCGAGGAGGCGCCGACGGTGCGGTCGCGGACCGGGATCAGGGTGCCGTCCACGATCCACAACCGCTCGAGTTCCGCGACCGGCTTCGGGGCCGGCTCGAGAGCCAGCAGCGGCCGGAGCCACTGGATGACGCGGCAGACGGTGGCCGGGGAGATCCCGAAGAGCAAGGCGAGCTGTCGCATCGTGAGGTTCGTGCGGTAGTACACGGCCACCAGCAGGACCCGGTCCGCCAACGCCAGGCACCACGGCCTGCCGCCACCGGGCCCGTTCCCACCCCGCTCCTGGACCACCTTCACCAGCTTCGCGAACCGGTCCATCCGCAACCCGGTGAACGCCTCCACCCACACCGACTCAGCCCGCAACACCCCACCCATACAGGCAAAATGCCCAAACCTGAGCCTTCTGCAACACCCTTTAGAGCCTGTCTCTTGGAAGTGCGGTGCGCATGGTGCTGCATGCCGGATCGAAATCCTGTGGCAGCAGCGCTCGCCCCGCAGCGGCTGATCGAGCGGGTCGTGGGCCTCGACGAGGCGGCAGCGCTGCTGCCTGGCTTCGACCGGGCCTCCCCCGCCGGGATGACGATGATCGATCCGCTCCACGGCTGAATCCACGGCGGACGCGGCCGGGGCGGCGGGCGTGGCGTCGGGATTTGTGCGGGTTGTCGGGTGATGATGGCGCAGTGCGACTTGATCACGTGTCCTATGCGGTGGCCCGCGACAGCTTCGTCTCGACCGTCCAGTGGATCGGATCGGCCCTCGGCGCCGGGTTCGTCGACGGGGGCGTGCACCCGCGATTCGGCACCCGCAATTTCATTCTCCCGCTGAGCGGCGGCACCTACGTCGAGGTCGTCACCACACTCGACCACCCCGCCGCCGACCGCGCACCCTTCGGCCAGGCGGTCGCGCGCCGCGCCGCCGAGGGCGGCGGCTGGCTCGGTTGGGTGGTCTCCGTCGACGACATCGCCCCGGTCGAGGCCCGCCTCGGCCGCACCTCGGCCGAGGGCCACCGTGTCCGCCCCGACGGGTTCGACCTGAGGTGGAAGCAGATCGGCCTGCTGGAACTGCTGGAGGACCCGCAACTGCCCTACTTCCTTCAGTGGTTGGTCCCCATCGAGGAGCGCCCGAGCGCCGACCCGCGCACCTCCACCACCATCCACGGGGTCTCCATCGCCGGCGACGCCGCCTCCATCGCCGAGTTCCTCGGCGAACCGGCCGACCACCCCCTCGATCAGATCGACGTCACCTGGGTCGAGGATGAGGAACCGGGCCTGGTCTCGGTTGAGTTCGCCACCGCGCACGGCCCGGTCACGATCTGACCAGGGCCCGACTGCCCCGCGGGAGCAGCCGGCTGGGGTCTCCTGGCTAGTACTCCAGTTGTAGATCGTGATCTTGCTGG
>NZ_JAGGOY010000007.1 GCF_018614095.1 Streptomyces sp. ISL-87
GCCAAACGCAACGGTGTTGACCCACCCCTTGACCGGCCAAGCCCCTGACCTGCACGTCCCCAGCCGCAGCCCCGCAGTTCCCCGAGACTCCCCACCCACTCCCACCCAACCGGGCACGCGGGGGACACGCACCGGAGGCCGGAGGTAGCGCCACCCGCCGAAGAGATGCGGCGTCGGGCACAGCTCCATCGGCTCCTCGGGCCGATCCGCCCAGTGCCACCAGATCAGCTTCTCGGCGCATCGCCACAACGCCCGCCAGACTCGCTGGCCGTCCTCCTCCCGTAGGCATAGGGCGAGGCCGCGGGTCTTCATCAGCTGACCGCACTTTGGGCATACGGGAGGGCCGCTAGACATGCTGGGCACGATATCTGGCACGTTCAGCACGGGGTGCGGGACAAAGGGCACCGCCTAGGCTCGACTCGGCTTCTTGTCGTCATTGAGGTGGGCCCGGGCGGCTTCGGTGAACGCACGAGTCGCGTTCAGGAGATCTAGTTCGTGGTTGTGGCGTTCACGCAGAGGCCGCCCCTCGAGCGCGTCGAAGAGGGTGTACGGAGCCTCGCCCCGGAGCGCATTTACATGCACGTTGTGGGCATAGCTCTCCATCCGCTGAGCTATCTCTGCGATGTGCTCGGGCCCTTCAAGCTGGACGACGGCTGCTGCAAGGCGCAGCGGTTCAGTCGACACCTCGGCTTGGATGCGACAGGCTTGTCGGTCGGCTTCTTCTCGCCTCTCCCCCGGGGGGTAGGAGATTCCTAGTCGGGCACAAGCCTGTACCGAGCACTCCCCCCACATGGTTTGACGTACGTAGCTGTTGGCTGCTGCAAGGAAGTCGGCATACGCGTCACGTTGGTGCTGGCGCCGCACGGCGTCCACTGGGCCCCGGTGGGCACCTCGCCCCTGAACGCGGCCAGCGCTGAATGCGGCTGTGGCTGCCAGGAGGGCAACGGGGCTGGATATAAGAGCGGCTGCCACGGCGGGGTCCATGGACCAGATCATCCCTTGCTGCGGACCCGTGGGAGGCCTGCTTGGGGAAAGGGCAAGACACCTTGATGTGATCACGGGGACCGGGCTCGTGTGACCTCATTGACGCGGTACATCGACACGACCAGACCGTCGGACACCAACTCGCTCCGGCCGCCACCAACCACCAAACGCTGCGTCTGTTCGTGCCTGTTGATGTCAGGTCTGGATGTCAGCGGAACAGGTGCGGCACAGGACAGACCTCCAACGGTTCGTCCGGCCGGTCAGCCCAGTGCCACCACATGTGCTGCTTCCCCGGGCACTTCCACAGAGAGCGGCACGTCCGCTGGTCGTCGTCTTCCCGCCTGAGGAGCACGAACCCGCCGAACTTCAGGTCCTGGCTGCAGTCAGGGCACGTCGGAGCCTCGTTCGTCATCAGCCGAGCCTATAGACGGGAGAGCTGGCCTGGTCGGGGAGTCGCTCACTGGCGACTGATCGGGACCTCGTAGACGATCTCGCAGAGCGCGACAGGAACGACGATGTCCGCCGTCTCCACGGGCTGCCCCTGGTCGCTGTAGTAGGTCCTCCGGATGTGGGTCACCAGGGCCGCCTTCTGGACCCCCAGGAGCGAGGCCTCCTCGGTCGTCGCCTGCCGCGGTTCCGGCTGTTCCACGGCATGGCTGACCGTGATGCCGATCTCGGCCATGCGGTTCACGACGCCAGCCCCGGCGTGCGGCCCGCCCTCAGGGAGGATGACGAGCGTGCCGGCGGTGAGCTCGTACGGCTCCCAACTCGTCGACAACTGCACCGGCCTGCCATCGGCGAGGAACTCGTACACCGTGCGCACGCACAGCTCGCCAACGGCGATACCGAGACGCGCCGCGATCTCGACCGGCGCGGGAACCTTCGCCTCGGTCCGGCTCTCCCAGTTCCCCTGCCTGCCCAGGGCATGCATGTCCGCTCGGAAAGGAGAACCGCCCGGCTGCTCCCGAGCCGATGAACGGACCACTCGTACGCGCTGACGGGGCTCCGCGACGTACGTCCCTGAACCCGTGCGTCCTTCCAACACGCCCTGAGAGATCAGCAGCTCTTGCGCTCGGCGCACCACGTTCTCGCCGACGCCGCACTCCTCGGCGATCTGGGCCCGCGAGGGGAGCCGGTCGCCAACGGTCCACTCATGCTCCGCGATCCGCTGCCGCAGTACGTCGGCGATCCGGAGATAAGGCGGCTGCTCAGGCATGTAGAAAATCTAGTCCACTAGCTCTAATCTAGTTAACTAGCTTCACTCAACGTGTTCGTCCGGCGACGGAGGTCCTCTGTGCCCGCTTCGAAAGCAAGGGCTGAGGACATCGCCGCCCGCCTGTCCGCCTTGGGACTGACCACGCGGGTGGAGGAACACGCCCGATACATGTCGATCGAAGCGGAGGTACCGGAAGCGCTGCCCGCCGAATCGTGGCGGGAGGTCCTGGAGGTAGTTGCGGAGGCCGACCGATTCGGACTCCTCGCCAGCAGCTTGACCGGCCGCACCCTCTGGGCCGCCGTACGTAAAGCGGTCCCCGCGACGGGCGACGTCCGGGGACCTGGCCGTCAGCGATAGGAGCTGATCAGCGTGTTGAACCGTATGGTCCCCACCGCCGCCCGCACCAGTGGGCGCCCCCTCCGGCCGCCGTCCCCACCACCCGTCGCGGTCACCACCCCTTACCGGTCGAGCTCGTGCGCGATCGGCACCCACCACGAGTGCGCGCAGTCGTCTCCCGCCACGGCACCGGTCGGAGTGCCCGTGATCTACGAGGCCTGCGACTGTACCTGCCACACGGCGGACGCATCCGAGCCGCAGCAGGTGACCCAGTGAAGGCATGGACACCCAGCGGAGCCCTCGCCACGAACATCGAGATCACCTCGACCAGCGTGCAGCGCGGCGACGTCATCCAGATCGGCGGCCAGCCGTGCCGCGTCGTTGACCTGATCCAACTGCCCACCAGCGCCAAGCGACTGTGCTTCGAATCAGGTGAGCAGCTGACCATGCACGCCCGGACTCGCCTCGTGGCCCTTCGGGTGCGGAGGCAGTGGTGACTCATCCCGCGCCTTCCCGCCGGCACACCATCGCCGATGACCTTCGGAGCCAGATCTCGACGGGCCGTTTGAAGGCCGGCGAACGGCTCCCCTCTGAGGCCCAACTCTCCGCCCGCTACAAGGTCAGCACGCCAACGCTGCGGAACGCCCTCGCGCTCCTCCAGGGCGAAGGCCTCGTGGAGAAGATCCACGGCAGCGGTAACTTCGTGCGTCACCCCCTCCGCAGAATCACGTACGCCGACGGCGGATGGATGCTGGAGGCGCAATCCCCAACCGAAGAGGCCCTCCGCGTCACCGTCCGTACAGCCAACCTGCAAGCACACGGCCACCTGACCGTGCTGCTGAAAGTCTCGCCCCGAAGCCCCCTGACGGAATTCCTCTGCCTCAGTCACGAGGGGAGGTCGCCGCACAGCCTGGCCCGCATCTACGTCCCCCGCGACCTGACGCCAGCCGACATCCCCGAAAGGCTGTTAGCCGCACGGCTGGCAGTGCTGAGCCCACCACTGGCCGAGGTCCAGGAAAGGGTCAGTGCCCGCCTCCCAACCCCAGACGAAGCGACGGCACTTCGAATCAGCTCGACCTTGGCCGTCCTCTCGATCACGCGCGTGGCAACCGACCCCACCGGCCGCGTAGTCGAGGCGGCCCTCCTGGTGTTGCCGGCTGACCGCGCTGATGCCGTGTTCACCACCCGCTACACGACCGGAGCCATGGGGGCGGAACGATGACACCGCACAGCGAGCTACGACTCCTGCCATGGTCGGGCCCGGACGACAAGCCCTGCTACTTGAGCGCCGACGACAACGCCGGCTACCTCTCCAGGATCGCTGACAACGCCGAAGCGGTTCAGCTTGCCTGGGGGAACGAGCTCTTGGACCATGCCCTCGAATTGCTCGCGGACAAGGAAGCCGAGCCGGATGAACTCCGCCTCTTGGCCGCAGACCTGGCCGGAGCACTGCGAGACGCAGTCCGCGTAGCAACCAGCCGAGGCCACCGTCTGGAGACACCAGCTGTATCCGTGCCCGGAACACGCGACGTTGCCCCTCCTTCGCCAATGATCTCCGGCTAGCGACATCTACCCCCCAACGACAGCAGGCCCCCAGACGATCTCTGGGGGCTTCGCTGCTCATGCGCGACTGCTGCTGACAAACGGCTCCGGAGGCCCCGGCTCACGCAGGTCGGCTGGTCAAGGGCGCCGTCTTTGATCAGCCGTGGATGTCAGCTCTAGGCCCAGCTTCAATACGACCGCCGGCCACTTTCACTCGTCGTCGCACCGCTCCAAAACCAGGCTGAGAGACCCGTCCTCCAGCCCGTTGCTGTCTTCGAGGTGCAGATGACTCCCATCGGGAACACCTTCCCCGGCAAGCACCAGCAGATGACCGGCGAGCGTCCTGAGACCCGCAGCGTTCGCCTCGATCACGACCTCTCCGCCCAGGCCCCGCACCTTGATCCGCGCGTCCGCCTCCCACGTGTAGACCTGCGCGACGCCATCGGTCACGGCCGCAACTTGGGTGCTCTCAACGGGGGCGCTGCTGGATTCAGAGGTCATGGGGGCCATCATGCCGCCCTGCTCACACGGCTCCGGAGGCCCCGTGCGTCTCACACGTTTCAGCAGGTCAACGGATTAGAGACCGGTCGACCGGCCGTCAGTCCACGAATAGGCCGTGGCTCTAGGATGACGATCCTGGTCACCCTGCGCTGATGTGAGAGCAGAGACGGCGTTGTTGGTAGCCGCCGGGCACGGCCGCACCGACCGCGGCCCAAAATGCCTTGGACTCTGCGAGGTGTCCGCCAGGGGTGTGCCATGCCATGTCGGGGTGCTCGATCCGCAGCGCTGCGAGGCCGGCCGAAGCCAGGCCGCATCGCTCGTACTCCGGCATGGTGTACGGCTGCTCGACCCAGCCGAGTCGGCAGCGGCGGCAGAGCTGATAGTCGACGCTGAACGCGAACTCGCCGTCTAGGTTGGCCGCGCGCTGACGCCAGCCAATCCGCTCCGCTGAGATCGTGTCCTGCCAGGGCGTGTCCAACTCCGGCACGTCAGGTATGCGATGCCGTCGGCCGAGACGACCTCCGCTCATCCACAGCACCAGCTCACGCAAAGGCTCTCGCCCGGACACACGTCCTACCTCATGGGCCTGACCGGCCAAGCGTCGCGCCGCCTTCTTGCCACCAACGACTGTCATGTCACCCATCGTTCCTCGATTCGGTGACAGGGAGGCTCTTCCGGGGGAAGAGAAGACGACCAGAGCTCCGAAGCAAGTGCGTGCGACACCCCTTGTGACTACTCTAAGTAGCCTCAGACTCTTGGGAGGATGCCGGCAGGGGGGCGGCAGGGGATGACTCAAAGATTCTTCAGGCACCTAGACATGGCCTGGCGCCGCCTGTTTAGCGGTCGCGGCCAGTCTGAAGTTCCGGACATCGTGAACTTCGCAGACATCAATGCATCATGGATGGACGTCCGATCCGGGGTGGTCACGGCTATTAGAAGTGGGCATGTAGGCCCAGACTACGTTGAGATTCTAGATACCCCAAAGAATTCCGTTGCCGTTCGGCCAATATCCCGTCTATCAGTACACGACCGCCTGGTGTACGACACGCTCGTATTCTCTATCGCCGAGCTCATAGAACCTCAACTTCAGAGTAGCGTCTATAGTGCTCGCTGGAACAATAAGGGAAAAGGGTTCTGGAGCCCAGTCAATTCCTGGGTCTCGATGCAGAAGCGCGGCGTGGAACTCATGGGTGAAGCCGATTTTCAGCTAGCACGCACTGACGTCGTCTCCTTCTATGAGCACATAGACGTGAACACGCTCGCTATAGACATCGAATCCGTGGGAGCCAACCGACACGTAGCCGAGCGGTTGATTACCTATCTCCGTATGTTCCAGAATTCTAGTCACGCGTGGGGAATACCTCAAGGTCCCGATGCTTCGGCAATCCTCGCAAACCTCTACCTGCTCCCCGTCGATGAATTCATTCACCGATCCGGTATGCATTACTTGCGCTACTCGGACGACATGATGCTGTTCGATACAGAGCGAGAGGCTCTCCGTAACGCCCTCCTGGAAGTTAATGCGATACTTCGATCTCGCCGCCTGTCGATGTCCTCCATAAAGACCGAGATTTATGACCACGCGCATTCTCTATCTCAGCTAGAAGATCTCGAAAAGGATGCAATCAACTACGGCATACGGGTGGGCGAGTCCGGGGCTGAGGAGAGGCTCTACAAGCTATTCACGGAAGCGGTGCACGAAGTCCAGCGGGATCGCGATGTGAAGTTTTCCCTTTTTAGAATGGGGAGATTGAAGGATGATCGTGCCATTCCTTGGGTGATCAACAACCTCAAGGAAAGTCATCACCTAGCCAGTCAGCTCCTTCAGTACCTGGAGTGCTTCCCTGAGCGCCACTTGGCCGTGGAGCGGTCGTATGTGTCGATCCTACGATTGGTTTCAGGCCACAAATATGACCACCTTGAGCAGCGGATACTTCAAGCTGCTACCAGGCAGGAGATTCGATCGATTCAGATTCGCGACCTTGCATGGGGTATTTTGCAGAATAAGAACAAGTCGAACTTGCCGAGGGAGTTTGCCGCAAGGTATCTAGGGCGAGTGAGCACGGTTGCGGATGGCCAGCTTCTCCGCCGCGAGTTTGAAAACGAGTCGAATGTTAACGTGCGCCGCGCCCTGCTGGTGGCCATGTATGAAGCTAGGTCAATTTCGAGACCGATGCTCACGAATCTGGCCACGTCTGATTCTCGACTGTCATTGATCAGTCGGTATCTGCTCAAAGACCCCCTCGTCCCGCTTCCGCGATAGGAGCAAACGGTTGTCTCGGCTCGTTGCCTACTTGGCGCTGGCGCTCACTGCCGGAGTGGCTAGCTTCTTCATTACGAATTCCACAATCATCAACATGACAGCAGGACTTAGTGTTGGGCTGCTGATTCCAATTCTTGATGAGGTCGCGAAGAATTGGGGTCAACTTCGGCACGTCTGGTACTCGATTCGATACCGAAGAAAGTCCATTAGAGTCTCCACGTCGTATCTTTTTCGCATACTCGTCGACGGCAAGTACCTTCTAATTCGCGGATCTCGATATGTGAATCAATTTCAACCTGTCGGGGGGGTGCATAAGGTTTCCCCGCAGGGAAGCAGCGTGCTATCGGCAATGGGGGTTACTGACGACGATCTGATTCCCGTGGATCCTGCTAGGTATGGAGATATTCGCGTGCGCGTACCTGGCAAGATGATTGCCAAATTCTTTCACTGGTTTGAATCAAGGGAAGGTCGCGAAGACTCTCCTTGGAGGGAGTTCCAGGAGGAGTTGGTGGCCACAGGGATTGTGTCGGTGGTGAATTTTCCGCACATCATGCATAATTATCTTCGGCGGGAAGTTGACGTAATTCGATTTAGCGAATATGCGGATTCCCTTGAAATTCTAGTTGCTGACATATATGAACTCGTACCCAATCAGGATCAGCTGAATGAGTTGAGGCGGCTAGCGGCCGCAGGGAATCCCGACTTGGTATGGGTATCCGCCCAACAGATTCGACGGAGAGGTGCTACTCCGGGACAGGAGCAGGTCATCGAAATCGCGGCGCACGCTCGCAGAATCCTGTAAGGCGAAAGATCGACAGCCGACGTGGCCCTTCTGTCATCCCGTCTGCCGTCGTCCCACACGGAGTGGTAGCAGGGCAGTCGCCAGGGGCCCAGGTGGAGCGCCCCGCTGGACGAACGACCTGGGCCCCTGGCGGCTGGTCTGCTACGGCTTGCCCTGGGACGACGGCAGGCGGGATGACAGCCCACCTCAACCACAACGAGTCGGTACTCGCCGCCAGCATCTCCCGGGACATTCAGCTGAACCGCCAGACCGCCCGCGAAGCCCTGCAAGGAGAGCAGCATGAATGAGCGTTTCCTCAGCGTCGTCCAGGTTGCCGAACTGCTTGGCACCACCGTGCGGTTCCCCCGACGCCTCGTCGAGGAGCGGCGGATCACCTATGTGAAGGTCGGTCGGCACGTGCGCATCCCGGAGAGCGCCGTGCAGGCGTTCATCGCCGCCCACACCGTCGAGCCGCGTCGCCGCCTGGGGGTGGCTGCCTGATGGCCGGTAAGCGTCGCCCGTTCGGACGGGTGCGGAAGCTGCCCTCCGGCGCTATCAGGCGCGGTACGTCGGACCTGACGGGCAGCTCCGTCCCGCACCGGAGACCTTCCGGACCAAGCGGGACGCGGATGACTGGCTCGCCGACAGGCAGACCGAGATGCGGCGCGGGGACTGGCACGACCCGGACGCCGGGAAGGTTCGGTTCGGTCCGTACGCCGTTGCGTGGATCAAGGAGCGCGAGCTGACCAGCACCACTCGGCAGCTCTACTCCTCGCTCCTCAAGCACCACTTGGAGCCCAACTTCGGCGCCGTCAACGTGGCGGAGATTTCGACCCTCTCGTTCGGCGCTGGCGTGCTGACAAGCTCGCCGCCGGCACCGGGCCCACCACGGTCGCCAAGGCGTACGCCTTGCTGCGGGCCATCCTGGGTACGGCGCTGTCTGACCAGATGATCAGGCGCAATCCGTGTCAGGTGAAGGGTGCGAGCACCGTGCACACCCCGGAGCGGCCGACCGCCACGGTCGAGGAGGTCTACGCCCTGGCGGCGGCGGTCCAGCCCCGGTACAGGGCGCTCGTGTTGATGGCAGGCCTGCTCGGTCTGCGCTGGGGGGAGCTGATCGGTCTCCATCGCCGGGACATCGACCTCGACCACCAGGCCGTGCGCGTCCGCCGGGCCGTTGCCGAGCTGAGCAACGGGCAGCGGGAGATCAAGGCGCCCAAGAGCGCCGCCGGCAAGCGCACCGTCACGATTCCGGGCGTGATCGTCTCGGAGATCCGGGCCCATCTGAAGGTCTACTCCGAGCCGGGTCCGGACGGGCGGATCTTCATCGGGGCCAAGGGGGCGACTCCGCGCCGGAATCACTTCAACCGGCTGTGGCACAAGGCGTGTCGGGAGGTGGGGATCAAGGGGCTGCACTTTCATGATCTTCGGCACACGGGCAACACCCTGGCCGCGTCGACGGGCGCCAGCACCCGCGAGTTGATGGCGCGGATGGGCCACCGCACCGCCCGCGCCGCGCTGATCTACCAGCACGCCAGTGCCGACCGGGATCGGCTGATCACCGACGCGCTCAGCGCGCTCGTGGAGAAGGGCACGCGGAAGGGCAAGGGGCACGCGGGGGGCACGGGAACCTGATCACGGGTCCCGGGAACGACTAAGGGCCAGGCGGAGGAAACGTCCTCTGACCTGGCCCTTTGTGCTTCAGAGCGGGTGACGGGAATCGAACCCGCGTAGCTAGTTTGGAAGACTAGTGCTCTACCATTGAGCTACACCCGCAACACGCGCGCCGCAGGTCGAAGACCGCGGCACGGACAGCATCCTAGCGGGTCGCGCCGGGGGAGTGCACACCACATTCGAGGCCGCCGCGCGGATCCGGTTCGTATGCCCGTCCCCGCACTCCCGGGATTCGCGCGCGGCCGCGGCATGTCGGAGGGCGTTCGGGCATGTACCCTACGTGTCGCACCGACGGGGTGTGGCGCAGCTTGGTAGCGCGTCCGCTTTGGGAGCGGAAGGTCGTCGGTTCGAATCCGGCCACCCCGACCACCAGCCTTCTTCCACGAAGATCGCGTTGTGGGCTGATTGCCGCTTGCGGTTACTATGCAAGCTGCGTGCCCGTGTGTCTGATGTACCGGGCCGAAGTCCGCTGAACCGCTGAACCGCAGCGTGACGGCAGAACCCCCAGCAGTCAGCCACAAGGAGACCGAACCGTGAAGAGCGCCGTGGAGACCCTGAACCCGACTCGGGTTCGGCTCACTGTTGAGGTGCCCTTCGAGGAGCTCAAGGACAGCCTCGACGCGGCGTACAAGAAGATCAACCAGCAGGTCACGGTGAAGGGCTTCCGCAAGGGCAAGATCCCGGCCCGCGTCATCGACCAGCGCTTCGGCCGCGGTGCGGTGCTGGAGGAGGCCGTCAACGACGCCCTCCCGAAGTTCTACACCGAGGCGGTCAACGAGGCCGACCTGAACCCGCTGGGCCAGCCCGAGGTCGACATCACGGAGCTGAAGGACGGCGAGCTGCTCGCCTTCACCGCCGAGGTGGACGTCCGCCCCGAGATCGAGATCCCGGACTACTCCGGCATCGAGGTCGAGGTCGACGCCATCGAGGTCTCGGACGAGGACGTCGAGAAGTCGGTCGAGCAGCTGCGCGCCCGCTTCGCGTCCACCAAGGACGTCGAGCGCGCGGCCGAGGACGGCGACGTCGTCACCATCGACCTCGAGGCCAAGGTCGACGGCGAGGTGCTGCCCGACGGCGTCGCCTCCGACGTCTCCTACACCATCGGCTCGGGCGAGCTCCTCGAGGGCATCGACGAGGCCGTCAAGGGCCTGGAGGCCGGTGGCGAGGCCACCTTCACCTCCCAGCTGAAGGGCGGCTCCGCCGAGGGCAAGGACGCCGAGGTCACCGTCAAGGTCACCAAGGTCTCCGCCCGCGAGCTGCCGGAGCTGGACGACGAGTTCGCGCAGATGGCGAGCGAGTTCGACACCCTTGAGGACCTCAAGGCGGACAGCCGCAAGCGCCTCGAGAACATGAAGCAGTACGACCAGGCCACCCAGGCCCAGGAGCGCGTCCTGGAGAAGTTCCTGGAGCTCGCGGAGATCCCCGTCCCCGAGAAGCTGCTCGCGGACGAGGTCCAGACCCGCAAGCACAACCTGGAGCACCACCAGCTCGGCCAGATGGGTCTGACCATCGAGAAGTACCTGGAGTTCCAGGGCAAGACGGTCGAGGAGTTCGACGCCGAGACCTCCGAGCAGGCGATCAAGGGCATCAAGACCCAGTTCCTGCTGGACGCCCTGGTCAACAAGGAGAAGCTGGGCGTCAACCAGGAGGAGCTCACCGAGCACCTCATGCGCCGCGCGCAGTCCTCCGGCATGTCCCCCGACCAGTTCGCCCAGGCGGTCGTCGAGGGCGGCCAGGTCCCGATGCTGGTCGGCGAGGTCGCTCGCGGCAAGGCCCTCGCGGTCGTCGTCGAGAAGGCCAAGGTCGTCGACACCAACGGTGACGTCGTGGACCTCTCCGACGACGAGGACGAGCTGGAGATCGCCGCCGAGACCGTCGAGGCGGCAGTCGAAGGCGCCGCCGACGAGGACGAGGCGAAGGCCGACGAGGCCAAGTAACACCCCGGGCAACGCCCACTGAGCAATGCCCCGAAGGGCCCGGACGCAGCCGCGTCCGGGCCCTTCGCGGCAGTCGCGCCGTGCTCGTACCGGGGCTTCGTACCTTGCGCTCCGAGCGAACAGTTCGGGAAGCGGGATGGCGTTGTCCGACCTGCGCGTTAGGGTCCATGAATACGAGGGCACGGGAGTACCCGACGCCGGTGGGCTTCGCCCGCACGGCTGGTCCGCGCCCCAGAACGAGACGCTGAGACGGCATGTGGCCGTCGGAGACGAGCAGGTGGATACGTGACGAATCTGATGCCTTACGCCGCGGGTGAGCCGTCCATCGGTGGCGGCCTCGGCGACCATGTCTACAACCGGCTGCTCGGCGAGCGCATCATCTTCCTCGGCCAGCCGGTCGACGACGACATCGCGAACAAGATCACGGCGCAGCTCCTCCTCCTGGCCGCCGAGCCGGAGAAGGACATCTACCTGTACATCAACAGCCCCGGTGGCTCCGTGACGGCCGGCATGGCGGTCTACGACACCATGCAGTACATCAAGAACGACGTCGTCACCATCGGTATGGGCATGGCCGCCTCGATGGGCCAGTTCCTGCTCACCGGCGGCACCGCCGGCAAGCGCTTCGCGCTCCCGAACACCGACATCCTGATGCACCAGGGCTCCGCCGGCATCGGCGGCACCGCCTCGGACATCAAGATCCAGGCCCAGTACCTGCTGCGCACGAAGCAGCGCATGGCCGAGATCACGGCCCACCACTCCGGCCAGACCGTGGAGGCGATCATCCGCGACGGCGACCGCGACCGCTGGTTCACGGCGGAGGAGGCCAAGGGGTACGGCCTCATCGACGAGATCATCTCCGCCGCGTCGCTGGTTCCCGGCGGCGGCGGCACCGGGGCCTGATCCCGGCGAGCGACCTCCCGTAGCGCCCGCCCGTACCGGGCAAGCCTCAGCACGCAGAACGCCACCAGGATGGTGAACACCCAGATGCAGAACAACTTCTCCGCTAGCGGCCTCTACACCGGCCCGCAGGTGGACAACCGCTACGTCATCCCGCGCTTCGTCGAGCGCACGTCGCAGGGCGTGCGCGAGTACGACCCGTACGCGAAGCTCTTCGAGGAGCGCGTGATCTTCCTCGGCGTGCAGATCGACGACGCCTCGGCCAACGACGTCATGGCGCAGCTGCTGTGCCTGGAGTCGATGGACCCGGACCGCGACATCTCCATCTACATCAACAGCCCCGGCGGCTCCTTCACCGCGCTGACGGCGATCTACGACACGATGCAGTTCGTGAAGCCGGACATCCAGACGGTCTGCATGGGCCAGGCGGCCTCCGCCGCCGCGGTCCTGCTCGCCGCCGGCACCCCCGGCAAGCGCATGGCCCTGCCGAACGCCCGCGTGCTGATCCACCAGCCGTCCGGCGGCACGGGCCGTGAGCAGCTCTCCGACCTGGAGATCGCGGCCAACGAGATCCTGCGCATGCGCGACCAGCTGGAGACCATGCTGGCCAAGCACTCGACGACGCCGATCGAGAAGATCCGCGACGACATCGAGCGCGACAAGATCCTGACGGCCGAGGACGCGCTCGCGTACGGCCTGATCGACCAGATCGTCTCGACCCGCAAGAACAGCACGGTCTGATCCTTGCCGCCAGTTGGCGTGGGCACGTCGCCGCATTGAGCGATGTGAACCACGTCAAGGGGGCCCCGCACGGGGCCCCCGGCAAGGTACCGTCGGATATGAGGCACCAGGAGCGCTGAACCAGGCGTCTCCCAGGCGAAGGGGAAGCACCTCGTGGCACGCATCGGTGACGGCGGCGACCTGCTCAAGTGCTCGTTCTGCGGAAAGAGCCAGAAGCAGGTGAAGAAGCTCATCGCAGGACCCGGTGTGTACATCTGCGACGAGTGCATCGACCTCTGCAACGAGATCATCGAAGAGGAACTCGCGGAGACCTCCGAGGTGCGGTGGGAGGAACTCCCCAAGCCTCGCGAGATCTACGAGTTCCTGGAGAGCTACGTCGTCGGCCAGGAGCCGGCGAAGAAGGCGCTCTCCGTAGCGGTGTACAACCACTACAAGCGGGTCCAGGCCGGCGAGAACGGCGGCGCGCAGGGCCGGGACGACGCGATCGAGCTCGCGAAGTCCAACATCCTGCTGCTGGGCCCGACGGGCTCCGGCAAGACCCTCCTCGCGCAGACGCTCGCCCGCATGCTGAACGTCCCGTTCGCCATCGCCGACGCGACGGCGCTGACGGAGGCCGGGTATGTCGGCGAGGACGTCGAGAACATCCTGCTCAAGCTGATCCAGGCGGCCGACTACGACGTCAAGAAGGCCGAGACCGGGATCATCTACATCGACGAGATCGACAAGGTCGCCCGCAAGAGCGAGAACCCGTCGATCACCCGCGATGTGAGCGGCGAGGGCGTCCAGCAGGCCTTGTTGAAGATCCTGGAAGGCACCACGGCCTCCGTACCGCCGCAGGGCGGCCGGAAGCACCCTCACCAGGAGTTCATCCAGATCGACACGACGAACGTGCTCTTCATCGTGGGCGGCGCCTTCGCCGGCCTGGAGAAGATCATCGAGTCGCGGGCGGGCGCCAAGGGCATCGGCTTCGGGGCGACGATCCGCTCGAAGCGCGAGATCGAGGCGAGCGACCAGTTCCAGGAGGTCATGCCGGAGGACCTGGTGAAGTTCGGGATGATCCCCGAGTTCATCGGCCGCCTCCCCGTCATCACCTCCGTGCACAACCTGGACCGCGAGGCCCTGCTCCAGATCCTCATCGAGCCGCGTAACGCGCTGGTGAAGCAGTACCAGCGGCTGTTCGAACTCGACGGTGTCGAGCTGGACTTCGAGCGCGAGGCCCTTGAAGCCATCGCGGACCAGGCGATCCTCCGCCAGACGGGCGCGCGCGGCCTGCGCGCCATTATGGAGGAGGTCCTGATGTCGGTGATGTACGAGGTGCCGTCTCGCAAGGACGTGGCCCGCGTGGTCATCACCTCGGACGTGGTCCGCTCCAACGTCAACCCGACACTGGTCCCCCGCATCGTCCCGAAGGACCAGGGCCCGCAGGAGAAGTCGGCGTAGCCGCAGCACACAAACACGCAGAAGGGGCGCCCCCGGTCGGGGGCGCCCCTTCTGCGCAAGATGGCTGGAACAAGCGAGCGGTACGCGGCCAACTTTCTGGGCACACACCCGCCATCCAGGCAACGACTTGCGCTAGGCGGTCTTCAGCAATGCCTGATTGTCACGCCTGGAGGCAAATACCGTACCGGTGGTTCCAGTTGCTGATGCCAGCGCTTTCAAGGCGGTTCATGCACCCAGGGCTGGGCTTGGGACCAGGAATAGAGGGGAAGCTGGGCGAGTACGCCGAGAAAGTGCAGGCGAGCTTTACCTTGGGTCCGACTGCGTAGTTCAGCGCCTTCGCCATCGCCACGCAGTCCTTTGCCTCTGCCGATGCGGGCGCTGCAGCGGCCAGCGGCGTGATGACGACTGCCGCCGTCAAGAAAAATGATGCAACGAGTCGTTTGGTCTTTACATGCGCCACAGGTGCCCCCGGTGAATTGTTGATCAAGAGTGGTCGAGCGGGTCGCATTAGATCACATGATCGATTAAAGGGGCCAGTCGCTGCGGCCTGGATGGCTGATTCGCTGAGACCGCGCGCGATAGGTGGCGGGAACCGCTAGGTACGCTCAGGCGGCAAGTTCAAGCGGGTGGTGATTGCGAGCCGGCGGCGTGGGTCCCGCGCGCCTCGGTGATACAGGTGTCCGTGAAGTGGGATGACGCCCGTGAGGCGTGATATCAGGCCTCGCGTAGCTGACGTCAAATGCCCCGGGGGCCCAGTGCACACTGAGCCCCCACCGGTTGATCAGGCCTTGGTGCGCGAGGTGTTGTAGAGCTTCGCGGCCACCTTGGACACGTCCTCAAGACTGCCGCTGCTGCCGCCGGTGAGGCCTGCGACCTGGTCGATGACGTTGATTCCGGTCATGGTGGAGTAGTCACCCCAGGCGCAGCTCGGGATCTTCATCTCCTTCGGCATCCCGGGCTTGGCTTCCTTGATCAAGGTCATCTTGATCTCGGCGCACTTCATCACGGCGCCCTTGAAGCCACTCGGGGTGAATGCCTTCGGCGTGCCGACCAGCTCGTACTTGAAGCCGAGCTTCTCAGCGTCCTTGTTCAGGCCGATGCTGGCGTAGTACGTGTCGACGGCCTTCTCTGGGTCGGCGATCTCGCCCCACAGTCCGTTGGCGCTGAGAATCTTGCCCTTGCGGTCCGGGGAATTCGAGTACGAAGCGGTCGAGTTGTGCGAGTTCTTCACCCCGATGGCCTCGGCCTTCGTCTTTGCTTCCCCGTCCAGCGGGGTTTCGGGCGACGGCTTCGCGCCCTCCTTCTGTGCATACGCATCGACCGTCGCCGGGAAGACCAGCTTGTAGCCCTTGGTGTCCGCGGAGACGCTGCCGCCGGCGCCGCCGTTCATGAAGTACCAGCCGCCGCCCGCGATCACCGCGACCGCCACGACCACGGCGATGACGACTCCGGCCTTCGACTTCTTCGGCTGCTGGGGCATTCCGCCGTACGGGGCCTGCTGGGGCATGCCCGGCTGCTGCTGGTAGTAGCCCGGCTGCGGGGGCTGCTGGGGGTAGCCCTGCGGCGGGACGCCCTGCGGGGGCTGCTGCGGGTAGCCGTACCCGGGCTGCGGCTGCTGCCCGTACGGTCCCGGCTGCGGCCCTCCGTAGGGCCCCGGCTGCTGCGGCTGCTGCCCGTACGGTCCCGGCTGGTTGTAACTCATGCCCGCGTCCCCCTTCAGGAATCCTTATGCGTTCCAGACATCCTGGCGGAAGCCCGTCGGCCGGGTGGCGCTGGGTCCCCTGATTACCGGTTTCATGACTGGACTGTTACCGCTCTAAACTGTGGCCCGTGACCGAGAACACGCAGACACCCAGCAGCCCCAACTCCGAACTGCCGACCCAGTACGCGCCGGCCGAGGTAGAGGGGAAGCTCTACGAGCGTTGGGTAGAGCGTGGGTACTTCGAGGCGGATGAGAAGAGCGAGAAGCCTCCGTACACCATCGTCATCCCGCCGCCGAACGTCACCGGAAGCCTCCACCTGGGGCACGCCTTCGAGCACACGCTGATCGACGCCCTCACCCGCCGCAAGCGCATGCAGGGCTACGAGACCCTGTGGCAGCCCGGCATGGACCACGCGGGCATCGCCACCCAGAACGTCGTCGAGCGCGAGCTCGCCAAGGAGGGCAAGTCCCGCCACGACCTGGGCCGTGAGGCGTTCGTCGAGCGCGTCTGGCAGTGGAAGGGCGAGTCCGGCGGGCAGATCTCCGGCCAGATGCGCCGTCTCGGCGACGGCGTCGACTGGTCGCGCGAGCGCTTCACCATGGACGAGGGACTCTCCGAGGCCGTCCAGACCATCTTCAAGAAGCTCTACGACGACGAGCTGATCTACCGCGCCGAGCGCATCATCAACTGGTGCCCGCGCTGCCTGACGGCCATCTCCGACATCGAGGTCGAGTACCAGGACGACGACGGCGAGCTCGTCTCGATCCGGTACGGCGAGGGCGACGCCTCCATCGTCGTCGCGACGACCCGCGCCGAGACGATGCTGGGTGACACGGCCGTCGCCGTCCACCCCGAGGACGAGCGCTACAAGCACCTCGTCGGCACCGAGATCGAGCTGCCGCTCACCGGCCGCCGCATCCCGGTCGTCGCCGACGAGCACGTCGACCCCGAGTTCGGCACCGGCGCCGTCAAGGTGACCCCGGCGCACGACCCGAACGACTTCGAGATCGGCCAGCGCCACAACCTGCCGAACCTCGCCGTCATGGACGAGCACGCGATCATCACCGCCCACGGCCCCTTCCAGGGCCTGGACCGGCTGGAGGCCCGCTCCGCCATCGTCGGGGCGCTGCGCGCCGACGGCCGGATCGTCGCCGAGAAGCGCCCGTACACGCACTCGGTCGGCCACTGCTCGCGCTGCAAGACCACCATCGAGCCGCGCCTGTCCATGCAGTGGTGGGTCAAGGTCGGCCCGCTCGCCAAGGCCGCCGGTGACGCGGTCCGCGACGGCAAGGTCAAGATCCACCCGCAGGAGATGGAGAAGCGGTACTTCGACTGGGTCGACAACCTCCACGACTGGTGCATCTCGCGCCAGCTGTGGTGGGGTCACCGCATCCCGGTCTGGTACGGCCCGAACGGCGAGATCGTCTGCGTCGGCCCGGACGAGCAGCCGCCGAGCGGCGAGGGCTGGACCCAGGACACGGACGTCCTGGACACCTGGTTCTCCTCCGGCCTGTGGCCGTTCTCCACGCTCGGCTGGCCGCGGCAGACCGAGAGCCTGGCGAAGTTCTACCCGAACTCCGTCCTGGTCACGGGCTACGACATCCTCTTCTTCTGGGTCGCCCGGATGATGATGTTCGGGCTCTACGCGATGGACGGCACCCCGCCGTTCCACACCATCGCCCTGCACGGCATGGTCCGCGACGAGCGCGGCAAGAAGATGTCCAAGTCCTTCGGCAACGCGGTCAACCCGCTGGACTGGATGGACAAGTACGGTTCCGACGCGGTCCGCTTCACCCTGGCGCGCGGCGCCAACCCGGGCGTCGACGTCCCGATCGGCGAGGACTGGGTCCAGGCTTCCCGGAACTTCGCCAACAAGATCTGGAACGCCACCCGCTTCGCGCTGATGAACGGCGCCACGATCGAGGGCGAGCTGCCGGCCCCCGAGCAGATGTCGGCGACCGACCGGTGGATCCTGTCGCGGCTCAACAAGACCGTGGCCGAGGTCGACGCGTTCTACGAGGACTACCAGTTCTCGAAGCTGTCGGACTCCCTCTACCACTTCGCGTGGGACGAGGTCTTCGACTGGTACGTCGAGCTGTCGAAGACGACGTTCTTCGCGGGCGGCGAGGGCGCCAAGGTCTCCGGCCGGGTCCTGGGCGAGGTCCTGGACACCACCCTGCGGCTGCTGCACCCGGTGGTCCCCTTCGTCACCGAGACGCTGTGGACCACGCTGACCGGCCGTGAGTCCGTGGTCATCGCCGAGTGGCCGAAGGACAGCGGTTTCCGCGACGAGGCCGCCGAGGCCGAGATCGAGAACCTCCAGGCGGTCGTCACCGAGGTCCGCCGCTTCCGCGCCGACCAGGGGCTGCAGCCCGGCCAGAAGGTCCCGGCCCGCCTGGACCTGGCCGGTACGCCGCTGGCGGCGCACGAGGGGGCCATCCGGCAGCTGCTTCGCCTCCAGCCGGAGGGCGACTCCTTCAGCGCCACCGCGACCCTCCCGGTCGCCGGGGCCACGGTCGCGCTGGACCTGTCGGGCACGATCGACGTGGCCGCCGAGCGCAAGCGGCTCTCCAAGGACCTCGGCGCCGCCGAGAAGGAGAAGCAGCAGGCCGAGGCCAAGCTGGGCAACGAGGCGTTCCTCGCCAAGGCTCCCGACAACGTCGTGGACAAGATCAAGGGCCGTCTGGCCAAGGCCGAGGCGGACATCGCCCGGATCCAGGCCCAGCTGGACGCGCTGCCCGCCGCCTAGCGGCATCTGACACACGGCATCCGGCACCTGGCAGCGCCGGGTGCCACAGGCGAAGGCCCCCACACCGTCGGTTTCCGGTGTGGGGGCCTTCGCCGCAGGAGCGCACGGGGAGCCCACTGGGGCTCATTCGTACTGGCCTGCGGCATTTGTTCCGCGATCTCCTGCCCGCAAGACTGCATAACGATCCGGTGGACTTTCACGCCGAAGGTCCTGAAACGGCCGTGCCGGAAGACCTCCGGGCCCTCGTCCGTAGACTGGGCGTGTGAGTGAGCAGCAGCCCGAGAGTCACGATGACCGCTTCGACGAGTTCGACCAGATCGTGGCCGAAGAGTCCGACCGCGACCCCGACCTGGCGGTGATCGAGGCCGGCAGCCGCACCCTGCGCGCACACGGCGGAGCCCCGCAGGCCGACCAGGTGCCCGCCGTCCCCACCGATCCGGAGGTGGCGAAGGCGCTGCGCGAGGTGGAGCAGGAGCTCGCCACCCGCTGGGGCGAGACCAAGCTGGAGCCGTCCGTCGCGCGGATCGCCGCGCTGATGGACGTACTGGGCGAGCCGCAGCGCGCGTACCCCTCCATCCACATCACCGGCACCAACGGCAAGACCAGCACCGCCCGCATGATCGAGGCGCTGCTGAACGCCTTCGAGCTGCGTACCGGCCGCTACACCAGCCCCCACGTGCAGTCGATCACCGAGCGAATCAGCCTGGACGGGGCGCCGATCAGCGCCGAGCGTTTCATCGAGACGTACCACGACGTCAAGCCGTACGTGGAGATGGTCGACGCCGCCGAGGAGTACCGGCTGTCCTTCTTCGAGGTGCTCACCGGGATGGCCTACGCGGCCTTCGCGGATGCCCCGGTCGACGTGGCCGTGGTCGAGGTCGGCATGGGCGGCAGCTGGGACGCGACCAACGTGATCGACGCCGTGGTCGCGGTGGTCACCCCGATCAGCCTGGACCACACGGACCGGCTCGGCTCCACGCCCGCCGAGATCGCCCAGGAGAAGGGCGGCGTCATCAAGCAGGACGCCACCGTCATCCTGGCGCAGCAGCCGGTGGACGCGGCGCAGGTGCTGTTGAAGAAGGCCGTCGAGGTCGACGCGACCGTGGCCCGCGAGGGCATGGAGTTCGGCGTCGTCTCCCGCGAGGTGGCGGTCGGCGGGCAGATGCTGACGCTGCGCGGTGTGGGCGGCGAGTACGACGGCATCTTCCTGCCGCTGTACGGGGCCCACATGGCGCACAACGCGGCGGTGGCCCTGGCGGCGGTCGAGGCCTTCTTCGGCATCGGCGGGCAGCAGGCCCGGATGCTGGACGCGGACACCGTGCGCAAGGCCTTCGCCTCGGTGACCTCGCCGGGCCGGATGGAGGTCGTCCGGCGCAGCCCGACCGTGGTCCTGGACGCCGCGCACAACCCGGCGGGGGCGCAGGCCACCGCGGAGGCGGTCACCGAGGCCTTCGGGTTCAGCCGGCTGATCGGGGTCGTGGGCGCGAGCGACGGCAAGGACGTGAAGGGGGTCTTCGAGGCCTTCGAGCCGATCTTCGCGGAGGTCGTCGTCACGGAGAACTCCAGCCACCGGGCCATGGGCGCGGACGAGCTGGCGGCCATCGCGGTCGAGGTCTTCGGCCCGGACCGGGTGCAGGTGGAGCCGCGGCTGGACGACGCCCTGGAGGCGGCGATCACCCTGGCGGAGGAAGAGGCCGAGTACGGAGGGGCCGGGGTCCTGGTGACCGGGTCCGTGATCACGGTGGGCGAGGCTCGCCTGCTGTTCAAGAGGGGCTGAGGGATCGATGCGCACGCTCTGCGCGAGCACGCTGATCGGTGAATTCTTCATCGTCGGCTTCGCGGGCCTGGTGGCCATGAAGAACCCGGATCTGACCCAGGCCCAGGTCTGGAGCGTCTGCGGGGTGACCATGCTGCTGGCGGTGCTGCTGTGCGGGATGCTGTCGCGCCCGGGCGCGGTGCAGCTCGGCTGGGCGCTGCAGATCGGCCTGATCGCGAGCGGGTTCGTGGTCCCGACGATGTTCTTCCTGGGTGTGATGTTCGCGGGGCTGTGGTGGTCCTCGGTGCACTTCGGCCGCAAGGGTGACGCCATCAAGGCCCGGTGGGCCGCCCAGGCCGAGGCCGAGGCGGCCGCTGCCCCTGACGCTGCGTGACGGGGTCCCCGTAGCAGCCCTGTAGATTCGTCCTACCGCACCCGTTTGCCGCAAGGAGTTACCACATGACCCAGCGCACGCTCGTCATCCTCAAGCCCGACGCCGTCCGTCGCGGCCTGATCGGCGAGATCATCGGCCGTATCGAGCGGAAGGCCGGCTGGACCGTTCCCGCGCTGGAGCTGCGCACGCTGGACCAGGAGACCCTGGAGACCCACTACGGCGAGCACAAGGGCAAGCCGTTCTACGAGCCCCTCATGGGCTTCATGGCCAGCGGCCCGGTCGTGGTCCTGGTCGTGGAAGGGGAACGCGTGATCGAGGGTGTCCGCCAGCTGGCCGGACCCACTGACCCGATCGCCGCGGCGCCCGGCTCCATTCGGGGTGACTTCGGGTCCATCACCCGGGAGAACCTGATCCACGCCTCGGACTCCGAGGAGTCCGCCGAGCGTGAGCTGAAGCTGTTCTTCCCCTCCCTCTGATGACTCCTTCCTGACGTAACATCAGCCAAATAGCGCTCATGACCTGGGGCGACCGAAGTAATTTCGGTCGCCCTTCGGTATTTCTGGGTACTTGAGGGAACGCAAGGACAGGACAAAACGTCACCACTATGGGGGCGGGTATCCGTTCCGGCGGGATTACCGGAGTCCCGTCGCGCGGTGTCCGTACCTGCGGCACTACGATGGGGCCTCCACCCACACACCCACCTCGCCGACCTGACAGCAGCCGCTATCAACTGGAAGGCCAGACGCTCCTCATGGGGAACAAGGGGAACAACATGTCGTTCATCGGCCGTGACATGGCGATCGACCTCGGGACCGCCAACACGCTGGTGTACGTGAGGGGCCGGGGGATCGTCCTGAACGAGCCGTCCGTGGTCGCCATCAACACGAACACCGGTGGCATCCTGGCGGTCGGCTCCGAGGCGAAGAAGATGATCGGCCGGACGCCCGGCAACATCGTCGCCGTACGGCCCCTCAAGGACGGCGTGATCGCCGACTTCGAGATCACCGAGCGGATGCTCCGGTACTTCATCCTCAAGATTCACAAGCGCCGCTACCTGGCCCGGCCGCGCGTCGTGGTCTGCGTACCCTCCGGCATCACCGGAGTGGAGCGGCGCGCCGTCATCGAGGCGTCCACGCAGGCCGGCGCCCGCCAGGTGCACATCATCGAGGAGCCCATGGCCGCCGCCATCGGCTCGGGCCTGCCCGTCCACGAGGCCACCGGCAACATGGTCGTGGACATCGGCGGCGGCACCACCGAGGTCGCCGTCATTTCCCTCGGCGGAATCGTCACGGCACAGTCCATCCGGGTGGCCGGCGACGAGCTCGACAACGCGATCATCCAGCACATCAAGAAGGAGTACTCGCTCCTCCTCGGCGAGCGGACCGCCGAGCAGATCAAGATCACCATCGGGTCGGCGTACGACCTCGACAAGGACGAGCACACCGAGATCCGCGGCCGGGATCTGGTGTCCGGTCTGCCGAAGACCGTCGTCATCTCCGCCGCCGAGGTCCGCAAGGCGATCGAGGAGCCGGTCAACGCCATCGTCGACGCGGTCAAGACCACGCTCGACAAGTGCCCGCCGGAGCTCTCCGGCGACATCATGGACCGCGGCATCGTCCTGACCGGCGGCGGCGCCCTGCTGCGCGGCCTCGACGAGCGGCTGCGCCGCGAGACCGGCATGCCGATCCACATCGCCGAGGACCCGCTCGACTCCGTCGCGCTCGGCTCCGGCAAGTGCGTGGAGGAGTTCGAGGCGCTCCAGCAGGTGCTGGACGCCCAGCCCCGGCGCTGATAAAGACCCCCTGCCAGGGGGCCATGCGGAACACAAGGATCCGCCGTACGGGTGCTACCGAGCCCGTGCGGCGGATCGTTGATATACAGGCACAGTCCGGTGTGAGCCGCGGCTCCACCGGAGCGCGGGCTCGCGCCGCGCGAATCTCTACGAGGAAGGCACGGCCGCCGCACGTGAGGGACACACGAGAGAGCCGGCTGCTCCTGGTGCTTCTGATCGCCATCGCGTTCGCACTGATCACGGTGGACATCAGAACGGGCGAGGAGTCACCGGTCGACGGTGCCCGACAGGCCGCCGCAGCGGTCTTCGGCCCGGTCGAGAAGGGCGTGTCGACTGCGGTCGATCCCGTCGCCAACGCCATAGGGGCGGTACGGGACTCGGGCGAGCGCCACAACCGCATCGCCGTCCTGGAGCGCGAGAACGCGGCCCTGAAAGCCAAGCTGGGCAGCGACGACCAGACCCGCAGCCGGATCCGCGAGCTCGACGAGATGCTCAAGCGGGCCGGCGCCGGACAGTACGGCATCAAAGGCGCCGAGGTCATCGCCATAGGAGCGGCCCAGGGCTTCTCCTGGACCGTGACCATCGACGCCGGCAGCAAGGACGGCATCGAGCGCGACATGACCGTCCTCAACGGCGACGGCCTCGTCGGCCGGGTCGCCACCGTCGGCCCGGACACCGCCACCGTGGTGCTGGCCAACGACCCCGACTTCACCGTCGGCACCCGCCTGGAGAAGACCGGCGAACTCGGCTTCGCCACCGGTCAGGGCGACCGCGCCCTGTCCGTCCAGATGCTCAACGGCAAGGCCAAGATCAACCCCGGGGACCGGCTCGTCACCTTCGGCTCGCGCGGCAACAAGCCCTTCGTGCCCGGCGTCCCCATCGGCGAGGTGGTCAAGGTCGACCCCTCCCGCGGCGACCTCACCCGCACCGTGTGGGTCCGTCCCTTCGTCGGCTTCTCCCGCCTGGACATCGTCGGCGTCGTGGTCATGCCGCCGCGCGACGACCCGCGGGACGCCGTCCTGCCGCCCAAGCCCGAGCCCGCCAAGCCCACCCCGACGGTCACCGTCACGGTCACCCCGTCCGCGAGCGTGTCCGGCAAGCCGGCCGACGAGTAGGAGCTGACCGTCATGCGCTTCAACCGGATCCTGCTCTCGGCCACGCTGGTCGTGGTCGCCCTCGTCGTCCAGGTCACCATCCTGGGCCGGCTCCAGCTGCCCGGCGCCGTGCCCGACCTGGTGCTGCTCACCGTCGTCGCCCTCGCCCTCGTGTACGGGCACCTCAGCGGCGCCCTCATCGGGTTCGGCGCCGGCCTGCTCGCCGACCTGGCCCCGCCCGCCGACCACGCCGCCGGGCGGTACGCCCTCGTGCTGTGCCTCATCGGCTACCTCGTCGGCCTGGCCCGGCCCGACGGCGGGCGGTTCCGCTCCGCCTGGGGCCCGATGCTCACCGTCGTCGCCGCCGCGATCGGCTCCACCCTGCTGTACGCCGGCGTGGGCGCCCTCGTCGGCGACACCGCCGCCCGCCACGTGGGCCTGTCCGGCCTGCTGTTCACGGCGACCCTCTACGACCTGCTGCTCGCGCCGTTCACCGTGCCGTTCATCATGGCCCTGGCCCGGCGCGCCGAGAACGACCCGATGGCCGTCGATGCCAACGGCGGCGCCCCGCAGGGCAAGGACGTCGCCTCCGGCTGGCTGGCCGGCGGCACGGGCCTGCGGATCGGCAGCCAGCGCGGCGGCCTGCGGCTGAAGACCGCACGCGGGCGGGCAAACCGGGCCGGCCGGATAAAGGGTGTCAAAGGAGTCAAAGGTGTAAAAGGTGTGAAGAGCATCAAGAAGCTGTGAAGGGGGAGCGGGCGTGACCAACATTCCGGAGACCGGCCGCACCTCCCGGGTGCAGATCCGGCTCGTCATCATCCAGGTGCTCGTCTTCTCACTGCTGTTCACCCTCGGCGGGCGCCTGTGGTACCTCCAGATCCGCAACGGCGACGAGTACTCCGACGAGGCCAAGAACAACCACGTCCAGCAGGTCGTCCAGCCCGCCGTGCGCGGCTCGATCCTGGACGCCCGCGGAGTCCCGCTCGCGGACAACGAGACCCGCCTCGTCGTCTCCGCCAGCCGCACGGCGCTGATGAAGATAAAGGACAAAGGCAAGGGCGTCCTGGCCCGGCTCGCCGTGGTGCTGGACATGAAGCCGCAGGAGGTCGGGGACAAGGTCCGCATCTGCGACTCCCAGACTCCCAAGCCCTGTTGGAACGGCTCCCCGTACCAGCCCATCCCGGTCACCGCCGAAGCCACCACCCAGCAGGCCCTGCAGATCCGCGAGCGTCCCGAGGAATTCCCCGGCATCACCGCCGAGCCCACCGCCGTACGCCGCTACCCGGCACCCGCCGGCGCCAACACCGGCCAGGTGCTCGGCTACCTCTCCCCGGTCACCGACGAGGAGATCACCAAGGCGAAGGACACCAACTCGCCCTTCCTGCGCTCCGACCAGGTCGGCCGCTTCGGCCTGGAGCGCACCTACGACAAGGAGCTGCGCGGCAAGTCCGGCGTCACCCGCTACGAGGTGGACAACCTCGGCCGGGTCATCGGCCAGGCCGCCAACGACCCGGCCGTCCCCGGTTCCAACCTCGTCACCAGCATCGACGCCCGCGTCCAGGGCGTGGCCGAGTACGAACTGAACGCGGCCATGGTCGAGGCGCGCAAGCAGATCGACCGCAACACCGGCGTCCCCTACAAGGCCGACGCCGGCGCCATCGTCGTCCTGGAATCCAAGACCGGCCGCGTCGTGGCGATGGCCTCCAATCCGACGTACGACCCGAACGTCTGGGTCGGCGGGATCTCCGGCAAGGACTACGCCAAGCTCACCGCCAAGGAATCCAACGTCCCGCTGATGAACCGGGCGATCCAGGGCCAGGCGGCCCCGGGCTCCATCTTCAAGGTCATCCCGACCACGGCAGCGGTGAACGCCGGGTACGAGTTCGACGGCGAATACCCCTGCCCCAGCTCGTACTCCATCGGCGGCCAGGTCTTCAAGAACTTCGAATCCCAGGGCCACGGTTCCATCACCCTCGGCCAGGCCCTGGAGGTCTCCTGCGACACCGTCTTCTACGCCCTGGCCCACCAGCAGTGGCTGAAGGACGGCGCTCTCAAGCCGGTGAAGAACCCGGGAGACATCTTCTTCAAGACCGCCCACCTCTTCGGCCTCGGCGCCGAGACCCAAGTGGACCTGCCGGGCGAGGAGAAGGGCCGCGTCCCCGACCGCCAGTGGAAGCAGCGGTTCTGGGCGGCCAACAAGGACTCGTGGTGCAAGACCGGCAAGAAGGGCGGCACCTACCTGGAGCTGCTCGCCTACGAGAATTGCCTCGAAGGCAACCTCCTGCGCGCCGGTGACGCCGTCAACTACTCCATCGGCCAGGGCGACACGCTGGTCACCCCGATCCAGATGGCCACCATCTACGCGGCCATCTGCAACGGCGGCACCATGTGGAACCCCACCATCGGCAAGGCCGTCATCAGCGCCGACGGCAAGCGGATCGAGGAGATCAAGCCGCAGGCCCACGGCCGGCTGCCCATGGACGAGACCACCAGGCGGAAGATGGTCGGGGCGCTGGAGGGTGTCGCCACCCGCGGTACCGCCGCCTGGCGCTTCGGCGGCTGGCCGCAGAAGCAGATCCCGATGCACGCCAAGACCGGCACCGCCGAGGTCTACGGCAAGCAGACGACCTCCTGGTTCGCCACATTCACCGAGGACTACACGATCGTGATGACGATCTCCCAGGGCGGCACCGGCTCCGGAGCCTCCGGCCCCGCCGTCCGCAACGTCTACAACGCCATCTACGGCCTCGACATGGCCGGCAAGCAGGACGTCAAGAAGGCCCTGCTGCTCAAGCCGGAGGCGAAACTGCCCACCATCCAGCCCGACGGCTCCATCGACGCCCCCGACGTCAAGCGGTACGTACCCCCGTCCCCGGAGGAATCGGCGCCGCCCGCGCTCGCCGGTCCGCCCGCACCGCCCGCCGCGCGGCAGGACTGATGCACTGATGCAGACCGCGAACAAATTCTCCGTATCCCGCTACACCCCCCAGCGCGGGCCCATCGCCAGGCTCACCTCCCGCGACTCGGTGGTGCGCCGGCTCGACTGGCCGATATTGCTGTCCGCGCTCGCGCTGTCCGGCATCGGCTGCCTGCTGGTGTGGTCGGCGACCCGCAACCGGACCTCCCTGAACCAGGGCGACCCGTACTACTTCCTGTTCCGGCACGCCATGAACACCGGCATCGGCCTGGTGCTGATGATCGGCACCATCTGGCTCGGCCACCGCACCCTGCGCGGTGCGGTGCCGATCCTGTACGGGCTCTCGCTCCTGCTGATCCTGGCCGTGCTCACCCCGCTCGGCGCCACCATCAACGGCGCCCACGCGTGGATCGTGATCGGCGGCGGATTCTCGCTCCAGCCCTCCGAGTTCGTGAAGATCACGATCATCCTGGGCATGGCCATGCTGCTGGCGGCCCGGGTGGACGCGGGCGACCTCACCCACCCCGACCACCGCACCGTGGTCAAGGCGCTGTGCCTGGCGGCCGCCCCGATGGGCATCGTCATGCTGATGCCCGACCTCGGCTCCGTCATGGTCATGGTCATCATCGTGCTCGGCGTACTGCTGGCCTCCGGCGCCTCCAACCGCTGGGTGCTCGGACTGCTGGGCTCGGGCGCGGGCGGCGCCATCCTGATCTGGCAGCTCGGCATCCTCGACGAGTACCAGATCAACCGGTTCGCGGCCTTCGCCAACCCCGAACTCGACCCGGCCGGCGTCGGCTACAACACCAATCAGGCGCGCATCGCGATCGGTTCCGGCGGACTGACCGGTTCCGGGCTCTTCAAGGGCTCGCAGACCACCGGCCAGTTCGTGCCGGAGCAGCAGACCGACTTCGTCTTCACGGTCGCGGGGGAGGAGCTGGGCTTCGTTGGGGCCGGGCTGATCCTCGTACTGCTAGGCGTGGTGCTGTGGCGGGCCTGCATGATCGCCCGCGAGACCACCGAGCTGTACGGGACGATCGTGTGCGCCGGGATCATCGCCTGGTTCGCCTTCCAGGCCTTCGAGAACATCGGGATGACGCTGGGGATCATGCCGGTGGCGGGGCTGCCGCTGCCGTTCGTGTCCTACGGAGGGTCCTCGATGTTCGCGGTCTGGGTGGCCGTCGGGCTGTTGCAGTCGATCAGGGTGCAACGGCCGATGTCGGCTTAGGGGGTGTCCGCGGACACCCCTTGGCCGTGACCGATCCACAGTCGATTCGTCGTTCACCCTGCCTTCGTGATCCGTTCAGGACTAAGTTCGGTCTATGGCGGACACGAAGCGCGAGATCGAGCGGAAATTCGAGTTCACTAAGGCCAAAGCGACCCGGCGCGGGGTGCCGGACCTGACGGGCACGGCCGCGATCGCGGCCGTCCTCGACCAGGGCACCGTCGACCTCGACGCCGTCTACTACGACACCCCCGACCAGCGGCTCGCCGCCGACGGCCTGACCCTGCGGCGCAGGACCGGCGGCAAGGACGCGGGCTGGCACCTCAAACTGCCCGTCTCCCCGGGCGTCCGCGACGAGATCCAGGCCGACCTGAGCGACACCGTCCCGCGCTCCCTCACCGCGCTGCTCCGCTCCCGGATCAGGGACACCGGCCTCCAGCCCCAGGTACGGCTGCTCTCCTCGCGCCGGATCAGTCACCTCCTCGACGCCGACGGGGCCCTGCTCGCGGAGCTGTCCACCGACACCGTCCGGGCCGAGCGGGAGGAGGCCACCGCCGGCTGGACCGAGGTCGAGGTGGAACTCGCCGACGGGGTGGACCCCGAGCTGCTCGACGCCGTCGAGAAGACCTTCCGCAAAGCCGGGCTCCGGGTTTCCGACGCCCCCTCGAAACTCGCCCGGGCACTCGCGGAGACGGACGCCGAGCCGCCGGCCCGCCCCGGGCCCGGCCCCGCCGACGGCACGGCGGGTACGCACGTCCTCTCGTACCTGCGCGAACAGCGCGACGCCGTGATCGCGCAGGACCCCGCCGTACGCCGGAACCTGCCGGACTCCGTCCACCAGCTGCGGGTCGCCACCCGCCGGATGCGCAGCGCCTTCAAGACCTACCGCCGGGTGCTGGACCGGGACGTCACCGACCCGATCGGCGAGGAACTGCGCTGGCTGGCCGGCGAACTCGGCGTCGACCGAGACCAGGAGGTCCTGATGGAGCGGCTCCAGACCCGGCTCGCCGAGATCCCCGGCACGCTGGCGCTGGGCCCGGTCCGCCGCCGGCTGAAGGTGTGGAACGCCACCCGCCGTTCCAGCTCCCGGCGGCGCGCCCTCGCCGTACTCGACAGCAAGCGCTACCTCACCCTGCTGGACTCCCTCGACGCCCTGCTGGCCGGGCCCCCGCTGCTGGAAGCCGCCGCCGACCCCGCCGAGGACGTCCTGCCGAAGGCGGTGCTGCACGACTACGAGCGCCTCGCCGGGCGGGTCGAGGGCGCGCTGGCCCTGGAGCCGGGCGAGGAGCGCGACCTGGCCATGCACGACGCCCGCAAGGCCGCCAAGCGGGCCCGCTACGCGGCGGAAGCGGCCGTACCGGCCCTCGGGAAGCCCGCCAAACGCCTGGGCAAGGCCGTGAAGGCGGTCCAGACCCTGCTCGGCGACCACCAGGACAGCGTGGTGGCCCGCGAAGCCCTGCGCGGCCTCGCCATCCAGGCGCACGGGGCGGACGAGTCGGCCTTCACCTGGGGCGTGCTCTACGCCCGCGAGGAGGCGCTGGCGGAGCGGCGCGAACGGGAGCTCGTCGACGTATGGGCGAAGACCTCGGCTCCTGGGCTGAGGGCGCCGCTCGGCGGCTAATTAGCCGGTGATCTCGGCGGCGGGGGGCGCCTGAGCCTCGGGGTACGCTTGAGAGCTGCCCCCTGCCCGCTTCACGAAAGTCGCGTGATGTCCGAGTCGGTCTTCCCACAGCTCGAAGCTCTGCTCCCGCATGTGCAGAAGCCCATCCAGTACGTCGGTGGTGAGCTCAACTCCACCGTGAAGCCGTGGGAGAGCGCGGACGTCCGCTGGGCGCTCATGTACCCGGACGCGTACGAGGTCGGGCTGCCCAACCAGGGCGTCATGATCCTGTACGAGGTGCTCAACGAGCGCGAGGGCGTGCTCGCCGAGCGTACCTACAGCGTGTGGCCGGACCTCGAAGAGCTCATGCGTGAGCACAAGGTCCCGCAGTTCACCGTCGACAGCCACCGCCCCGTCGGCGACTTCGACGTGTTCGGGCTCTCCTTCTCCACCGAGCTCGGCTACACCAACATGCTCACGGCGCTGGACCTCGCGGGCATCCCGCTGGAGGCCCGCAACCGTACCGTCGACCACCCGATCGTCCTCGCGGGCGGCCACGCGGCCTTCAACCCCGAGCCGATCGCGGAGTTCATCGACTGCGCGGTCATCGGCGACGGCGAGCAGGCCGTGCTCGACATGACCGAGATCATCCGCGCCTGGAAGGCGGAGGGCCGGCCGGGCGGCCGCGAGGAGGTCCTCCTGCGCCTCGCGAAGACCGGCGGCGTCTACGTGCCGGGCTTCTACGACGTCGAGTACCTGCCGGACGGCCGCATCGGCCGTGTCGTGCCGAACCGCTCCGGTGTGCCGTGGCGCGTGTCCAAGCACACCGTCATGGACCTCGACGAGTGGCCGTACCCCAAGCAGCCGCTGGTCCCGCTCGCCGAGACCGTCCACGAGCGGATGTCCGTCGAGATCTTCCGCGGCTGCACCCGCGGCTGCCGTTTCTGCCAGGCCGGCATGATCACGCGCCCCGTGCGGGAGCGAAGCATCACCGGCATCGGCGAGATGGTCGAGAAGGGTCTCAAGGCGACGGGCTTCGAGGAGGTCGGCCTCCTCTCCCTCTCCTCCGCGGACCACACGGAGATCGCGGACATCGCCAAGGGCCTGGCCGACCGCTACGCGGACGACAAGGTGGGCCTGTCCCTGCCCTCCACCCGCGTGGACGCGTTCAACGTGGACCTGGCCAACGAGCTGACCCGCAACGGCCGTCGCTCGGGCCTGACCTTCGCCCCCGAGGGCGGCTCCGAGCGCATGCGCAAGGTCATCAACAAGATGGTCTCGGAAGAGGACCTGATCCGCACCGTCGCCACCGCGTACGGCAACGGCTGGCGCCAGGTGAAGCTGTACTTCATGTGCGGCCTGCCGACCGAGACCGACGAGGACGTCCTCCAGATCGGCGACATGGCGGTCAACGTCATCGCCAAGGGCCGCGAGGTCTCGGGCCAGAACGACATCCGCTGCACGGTGTCGATCGGCGGCTTCGTCCCCAAGCCGCACACCCCCTTCCAGTGGGCGCCGCAGCTGTCGGCCGAGGAGACGGACGCCCGTCTGACGAAGCTGCGCGACAAGATCCGCGGCGACAAGAAGTACGGCCGCTCCATCGGCTTCCGCTACCACGACGGCAAGCCGGGCATCGTCGAGGGCCTGCTCTCCCGCGGCGACCGCCGCATCGGCGACGTCATCCGCGCGGTGTACGAGTCCGGCGGCCGCTTCGACGGCTGGCGCGAGCACTTCTCGTACGACCGCTGGATGCAGGCAGCGGAGAAGACGCTCCCCGCCTACGGCGTGGACGTGGCCTGGTACACGACGCGTGAGCGCACGTACGAGGAGGTCCTCCCCTGGGACCACCTGGACTCCGGTCTCGACAAGGACTGGCTCTGGGAGGACTGGCAGGACGCCCTCGACGAGACCGAGGTCGACGACTGCCGCTGGACCCCGTGCTTCGACTGCGGCGTGTGCCCGCAGCTCGGCCTGGATATTCAGATCGGCCCGACGGGCAAGAAGCTGCTTCCGCTGAGTGTGGTTGGCGGCGGCCCCCAGAAGGCGTGACGTAGTGCGCATGTCCCCTCGTCGGAAGGCGGGGGGACATTCGCGTCTCCGGAGGCCGACGGCGAACTCGTCTCCCCTCGTCACGGGTCGGAGACCGCTGCAACGGCGGGGGACTTCCGGGTGTCCTTACGGGCATGGAACTCGACAAGCCGCAGCCACCGCAGGGTGAGGGATGCCTCGTGGGGGTCGTGCGGATCCCCGTGAAGATCATGGCTGTTCTCGTCATATTGCCCGTACGGGTGGTTTGGGACCTGCTTGTCACCTTCGGGCGGATGCTGAACCGGCGGGTGCTCCGTCCGGTGGGGCAGGGGCTGCTCTGGTTCTACGCGCGGGCCGTGCGGCCTGTGCTGCGCGGGCTCGGGTGGGTAGCGGCGGCGCTGCTGAAGCTGGTGTTCGTCTGGCCGTGGGTGGGGCTGTGGCGGTACGTGCTGACGCCTGTCGGACGGGGGCTGGCATGGCTGGGGCGCTGGGCGCACACGTACCTCTTCCGCCCGGTGTGCGAGGCGGTCGCCTGGCTCCTGCGGTACGTGCTTGTCCCGCTGGCCGAGGGCATTCTCCGGGTCGGCCGTGTGCTGGGGATGGTGCTCACGCCCATAGGGCGCGGTCTGGCCTGGCTGGGTCGCGGGGTCGCGGCCGTGCTCGCGTGGTCGGCCAGGGCGCTTTTCGTGTGGCCGTGGGTCGGTTTGTGGCGGTACGTCGTCACGCCGGTCGCGTTCGCCGCGTACCGCTACCTGCTCCGGCCGCTCGGCCTCGGCGTCCTGTGGCTCGCGCGTGAGCTGTACGTGTACGTGCTCACGCCCCTCGGGCATCTGCTGCTCGGCGCCTGGCGCGTGGCCGGCCGGATCAGCAGGGCCCTCGGGCGCGGAATCCTCTGGCTGTGGCGCGGGCTCGTCGCGCGGCCGGCCGCGTGGGTCTACCGGCACGTCGCCACCCCCGTCGGGCACGCCGCCCGCGAGGCGTGGCGTACCGCACGCGCCGCGGTGCGGGAGGTGCGGGGTGAGGTGCGGCGGGTGTTGTTCGGTGCGGCGCAGCGGTAGGCGGGGGAGGCCGCCGCGGGAACCGGCGAGGTCACGGGCGCGTACTCTGGGTAGTACGACAGCCGCAGGCAACGCGCCCGCCGAGCCCTCCCCGGAGAGCCCCCTGCCCCAGCGGCAGGGGTGAGCCGACGGGCGCGTATGGCCCGCAGGCCCCACAGACCTCAGGGCGACGCGCGAGCCGCGGAGCCCCGCACAAGGAGAAGAACCACTGGGCAAGCGACAGCCCGAAGGCCCGCCCCCCGCACCGGTGGTGCAGCGCATCCGACTGCGCTACACCAAGCGCGGCCGCCTCCGGTTCACCAGCCACCGAGACTTCCAGCGCGCGTTCGAGCGGGCACTGCGCCGCTCCGAGGTGCCCATGGCGTACTCGGCGGGCTTCACCCCGCACCCGCGCGTCTCGTACGCGAACGCCGCCCCGACCGGGACCGGCAGCGAGGCCGAGTACCTGGAGATCGCCCTCTCGGAGCCCCGCGACCCCGCGAAGCTCCGTGATCTGCTCGACGAGTCGATGCCGGTGGGCCTCGATATCGTCGACGCCGTCGAGGCCCGGACGTCCGGGCTCGCCGAGCGGCTCACCGCCTCCGTGTGGGAGCTGCGCCTGGACGGCGTGGAGCCCGCCGACGCCGAGCGGGCCGTGGCGGCGTTCCTCGCCGCCGAGACCGTGGAGGTCCAGCGCCGCACCAAGAACGGCATGCGGACCTTCGACACACGGGCCGCTGTAGTCAGTCTGGAGGCGCTTCCTGCTCCGGCTGATAGGCCCCTGGACAATGCCTGTGCGATACTGCGGCTGGTTGTTCGGCATTTGACACCTGCCGTGCGACCCGACGACGTCCTGTCCGGTCTCCGAGCTGTGGCCGACCTGGCGCCGCCGGTCCCCGCAGCGGTGACCAGGCTGGCGCAGGGGCTCTTCGACGAGGAGTCCGGCACGGTGACCGACCCGCTCGCGCCCGACCGCGAGGCTGTCACGGCCGCCCCACCCACGGCCGCCGTAGCCGCCGACGCGAAGGCGCCGGAAGGTCCCGCCGCGTAGGGATCGTCGTTGCAGCGCCGCCCTGGCACTCGGGAGCCACCTGGGTCGGGCAGCGCAACTGACCTGAAGACTTCCGCCAGGCCGTACGGACCATACGTACGGAACCGGCGGCCATGGACTACAGCTCCCGTGTGGCGAACGCGCCCCGGAGGCCGGTTCCGCGCTCATTACGCGGAGCCGTGCCGGACCGGATGTCAGCCGCGGCGCCCGGGGGCGTGACGGGAGAACCGCCCGCAATGCCCAACAACGAAATCGAAAACCCCGACACCACTGCCGCCGGCAGCAGCCCCAGCGACAACCTGCCTCCGCGCAGGCGTCGCCGTGCGGCTTCCCGGCCCGCCGGTCCGCCCGGTGCGACCGCCGCCGTTTCCGCTGCCTCCGCTGCATCTGAAGAGGCCCCCGCCGCCGCTCCGGTCGAGGAGGCGGCTCCGGCTGCCGCTCCGGCCCGTGCCCGCCGTCGCGCGACCCGCGCCGTGGCCGCTCCGGCCGCCGAGGCCGCCGAGGCCCTCGTCGTAGAGGCCCCCGCCGCTGCTGCGGCCGAGGAGGCTCCGGCCGCTCCTGCCCCGCGTGCCCGCCGTCGCGCCACCCGCGCCGTCGCCGCTCCGGAGGCTCCGGCTGCCGCGGAGGCCCCGGCCGCCGCTGAGCCCGCGTCCCCCGTGGTCGAGGAGGAGGCTCCGGCCGCTCCCGCTCCGCGTGCCCGCCGTCGCGCCACCCGCGCCGTCGCCGCTCCGGCCGCCGAGGCCGCCGCCGAGGCCCCGGCCGCCGCTGAGCCCGCGTCCCCCGTGGTCGAGGAGGAGGCTCCGGCCGCTCCGGCCCCGCGTGCCCGTCGCCGTGCCACCCGCGCCGTCGCCGCTCCGGCCGCCGAGGCCGCCGCCGAGGTCGTCGTGGAGACCCCGGCCGCTGCCGTGGCCGAGGAGGCTCCGGCCGCTGCGGCTCCGCGTGCCCGTCGTCGTGCCACCCGCGCCGTGGCCGCTCCGGCCGCGGAGGCCGCCGAGGCTCCGGCCGTCGTGGAGGAGCCCGCGAAGGCCACCGTCACGGTCGCCGACGCCGTGGACTCCCCGAAGCGCGGCGGCCGCCGCCGTGCCACCCGCTCCGCTGCCCCGGCCGCCCCGGCCGCCGCGCAGCCTGCCGCGCCCGCCGCCGAGGCCGAGGCGCCTGCCGCCCCGGTTCGGGGCCGCCGCGCCGCGCGTCCCGCCGTGGCCGTGTTCCAGGCCCCGGTCTTCGCCGAGCCGATGTTCCAGACCCCGGAGACGGCCGCCATGGCCGCCGCGGCCGCTGCCGCAGCCGGGCAGGCCGAAGAGGCCGAGGAAGAGGAAGAGGCCGAGCTGGAGGCCGAGGTCGTGCAGACCCCGGCCCCGCAGCCGGCCGGCCGTCGCCGCCGCCGCGGCCGTGGCGCCGTAGAGCCCGCGCCCGTCGCCGAGGCCGCGCCGTCCGCGCCCGTGTCGCTGGCCGACGTGGAGCTCGTAGAGGAAGAGGCCGAGGCCGAGCTGGAAGAGGAAGAGGCCGACGAGTCGGGCGAGCGTCCCTCCCGTCGCCGTCGTCGCGGTGGCCGTCGTCGCCGCCGCGGTGAGGCCGCCGACCTCGACGAGTCCGCCGAGGAGGAGGCCGAGGCCGAGGCCGCCGAGCAGGAGGCCGAAGAGGAAGAGGCCGACGAGGAAGAGGAGGACGGGGCCCTCGGCTCCAGCTCCAGCCGTCGTCGCCGTCGCCGTCGCCGCCGCAGCGGTGACTCCGGTGCCGAGGGCGAAGCGGGCGAGGAGGACGGTGTACGCACCGTCGTCAAGGTCCGCGAGCCGCGCCCGGCGCGCGAGAAGGCCGAGCCGTCCGACGAGGTGCAGTCCATCAAGGGCTCGACCCGTCTGGAGGCGAAGAAGCAGCGCCGCCGCGAGGGCCGCGAGCAGGGCCGCCGCCGCGTGCCGATCATCACCGAGGCCGAGTTCCTGGCCCGCCGCGAGGCCGTCGAGCGCGTGATGGTCGTCCGCCAGAGCGGCGAGCGCACGCAGATCGGCGTCCTTGAGGACGACGTGCTCGTCGAGCACTACGTCAACAAGGAAGAGGCCACCTCGTACGTCGGCAACGTCTACCTGGGCAAGGTCCAGAACGTGCTGCCGTCGATGGAGGCCGCCTTCATCGACATCGGCAAGGGCCGCAACGCGGTCCTGTACGCCGGTGAGGTCAACTTCGAGGCGCTCGGCATGGCCAACGGGCCGCGCCGCATCGAGTCCGCCCTCAAGTCCGGCCAGTCGGTCCTGGTGCAGGTCACCAAGGACCCGATCGGCCACAAGGGTGCCCGCCTGACCAGCCAGGTCTCGCTGCCCGGCCGCTACCTGGTCTACGTGCCCGAGGGCTCGATGACCGGTATCAGCCGCAAGTTGCCCGACACCGAGCGCGCGCGCCTGAAGACCATCCTCAAGAAGATCGTCCCCGAGGACGCGGGCGTCATCGTGCGCACCGCCGCCGAGGGCGCGAGCGAGGACGAGCTGCGCCGCGACGTCGAGCGTCTGCAGGCCCAGTGGGAGGACATCCAGAAGAAGTCGAAGCAGATCTCGACCTCTTCGCCGAGCCTCCTGTACGGCGAGCCGGACATGACCGTCCGCGTCGTGCGCGACATCTTCAACGAGGACTTCTCGAAGGTCATCGTGAGCGGTGACGGTGCCTGGGAGACCATCCACGGCTACGTGAACCACGTCGCCCCGGACCTGGGCGGCCGGCTGTCGCGCTGGACCTCCGAGGTCGACGTCTTCGCGACGTACCGGATCGACGAGCAGCTCGCCAAGGCGCTCGACCGCAAGGTGTGGCTGCCCTCGGGCGGCTCGCTTGTGATCGACAAGACCGAGGCGATGATCGTCATCGACGTCAACACCGGCAAGTTCACCGGTCAGGGCGGCAACCTCGAGGAGACCGTCACCAGGAACAACCTGGAGGCGGCCGAGGAGATCGTGCGCCAGCTGCGGCTGCGCGACCTGGGCGGCATCGTCGTCATCGACTTCATCGACATGGTCCTGGAGTCCAACCGCGACCTGGTCCTGCGGCGCATGCTGGAGTGCCTGGGCCGTGACCGCACCAAGCACCAGGTGGCCGAGGTCACCTCGCTGGGCCTGGTCCAGATGACCCGCAAGCGGGTGGGCCAGGGTCTGCTGGAGTCCTTCTCCGAGAGCTGTGTCCACTGCAACGGGCGTGGCGTCATCGTGCACATGGAGACCCCGACCGTGATCGGCGGTGGCGGCAACGGCAAGCGCGCCAAGCGCCGCGGTGGCCGTGCCCAGGAGCACGAGCACGAGATCGAGGGCGTCGAGACCGAGGCCTACGAGGTCGAGGCCGAGACCGAGGCGGAGGTGGCCGCCGAGGCCGCCGCGCCGGTGGCGCTGCCCGAGCCGGAGTTCGTCCCGGACGAGGAGCTGTACAGCAGCCCGGCGGAGGCGGAAGCCGCTGCCGGTCTGAGCGGCCGCCGCAACCGGCGCCGTGCCACCCGCAAGGCGACCGCTCCGGCGGGCGCCCCGCGCGGTGCGGCTGCCGCCGAGGCGCCAGCGCCGACCCCCGTGGTCGAGGCCGAGCCGGTCACCGAGCCCGCCGAAACGGTCCTGGAGCCGGCCGCCGAGGTCGTCTCCGAGGCCATCGAGGCCGCGGAGACCGTCGAGGCGGCCCCCAAGGGCCGTACGCGTCGCCGTGCCACCCGTAAGGCCACCGCCCCGGCGGGCGCCCCGGCCCCTGCGGCCGAGGTGGCCCCGGAGCCGGAGCCCGTCGTCGAGGCTGCGCCGGTCGTCGTCGAGGCCGCGCCGGCTGTCGTCGAGCCCGAGCCCGAGCCCGCGCCGGTCGTCGTCGAGACCCCGGCCGAGCCCGTCGCGGAGGCCGCCCCGGCCCGCCCGCGTCGCCGTGCCACCCGTAAGGCCACCGCACCCGCCGGTTCCCCGGCGGGCGCGGCCGAGGCGGCCATCCTGGTCGTCGAGTCGGCCCCGGCGGCGGAGCCGCAGCCCGAGGCGGCCCCGGCCGAGGCGGAGACGGCCGAGGCCGAGACCGAGGCGCCGGTCAAGAAGGCCGCCCGCAAGGCTCCGGCCAAGAAGGCGGCCACCACGGCGAAGAAGGCCCCGGCCAAGAAGGCGGCGGCTGCCAAGACGGCCGCGAAGAAGACCGTCGCCAAGAAGGCCGCCCCGGCCAAGAAGGCGCCGGCCAAGCGGGCTACGAAGAAGACCGCGGCGGCGGAGCAGCAGGCGCTCCCGTCCGTCTCGGCTCCGACCGAAGCCTGATCGCCGCACCTGAAGAAGCATGACCGTGGGCCCCGCCGAGAGACGGGGCCCACGGCCCAGCGGGACCCGGTTTGACCCCCTGCAACCGGCCCCGTAACCTAGACCGTCGGCGTGTCTTAGTGCGCGTCGCGCTCCTGAGCACCTTCCTCCCGCCTCGTTCGCGTGCGGGAGAGGCCGCTCGTCCATTCCGGATCACCGTGGGCCCCGGCCCGTGTGAGCGGCTGGCTTCAGGAGCATCCGTCCCGAGTGAGAGAGAGATCCGCGTGTACGCCATCGTGCGCAGCGGTGGTCGCCAGCACAAGGTTGCTGTTGGTGACATCGTTGAGGTTGACAAGATTTCCACTGCCAAGGTTGGCGACACGGTCGAGCTCTCGACCCTGCTCGTTGTCGACGGCGACGCCGTGACCAGCGACCCGTGGGTCCTGGCCGGTATCAAGGTCACGGCTGAGGTCGTGGACCACCACAAGGGCGCCAAGATCGACATCCTGCGCTACAAGAACAAGACCGGCTACCGCCGTCGCCAGGGTCACCGCCAGCAGTACACGGCGATCAAGGTCACCGGTATCCCCGCGGCTGCGAAGTAAGAGGGACTGAGACATGGCACACAAGAAGGGCGCATCGTCCACCCGGAACGGGCGCGACTCCAATGCCCAGCGGCTCGGCGTGAAGCGCTTCGGCGGTCAGGTCGTTTCCGCTGGTGAGATCCTCGTCCGCCAGCGCGGCACGCACTTCCACCCGGGCGCGGGCGTCGGCCGTGGCGGCGACGACACGCTGTTCGCGCTGCAGGCCGGTGCCGTGCAGTTCGGCACGCACCGTGGCCGCAAGGTCGTCAACATCGTTCCGGCCGCCTGATTCAGCTTCTGCTGATTCTCAGGCGTTCGTAACTTCCCGAGGGCGGATCTCAGCTCTTCCCGGCGCAAGCCGGGAAGAGAGGTCCGCCCTCGGCGCGTTTGCACGTACAGACGTTTAATGGGCAGCAAGGCCTGCCCGGGACATTCCCGCATGTAACTGGAGGAACAACCATGACCACCTTCGTGGACCGCGTCGAGCTGCATGTCGCCGCGGGTAACGGAGGCCACGGCTGCGCCTCCGTTCACCGGGAGAAGTTCAAGCCGCTCGGCGGCCCCGACGGCGGCAACGGCGGCCGTGGCGGCGACGTGATCCTGGTGGTGGAGCAGGCGATCACCACCCTGCTCGACTACCACCACAGCCCGCACCGCAAGGCCACCAACGGCAAGCCCGGCGAGGGCGGCAACCGCTCCGGCAAGGACGGCCAGGACCTGGTCCTGCCGGTCCCGGACGGCACCGTCGTCCTCGACAAGGAGGGCAACGTCCTCGCCGACCTCGTCGGCCAGGGCACCACCTACGTCGCGGCCGAAGGCGGCCGTGGCGGTCTCGGCAACGCCGCGCTGTCCTCCGCCCGCCGCAAGGCGCCCGGCTTCGCCCTGCTCGGCGTCCCCGGCACCACCGGCGACATCGTCCTGGAGCTCAAGACCGTCGCCGACGTGGCGCTGGTCGGCTTCCCGAGCGCCGGCAAGTCCTCGCTGATCTCGGTGCTCTCCGCCGCCAAGCCGAAGATCGCGGACTACCCCTTCACCACGCTGGTCCCGAACCTGGGCGTGGTCACCGCCGGCTCGACCGTCTACACGATCGCCGACGTCCCGGGTCTGATCCCCGGCGCCAGCCAGGGCAAGGGCCTCGGCCTGGAGTTCCTGCGCCACGTCGAGCGCTGTTCGGTGCTCGTGCACGTCCTGGACACCGCCACCTTGGAGTCCGACCGCGACCCGGTGGCCGACCTCGACGTGATCGAGGAGGAGCTCAAGATCTACGGCGGCGGTCTGGAGAAGCGCCCGCGCCTGGTCGTCCTCAACAAGGTCGACATCCCGGACGGCCAGGACCTCGCCGATATGGTCCGCCCCGACCTGGAGGCCCGTGGCTACAAGGTCTTCGAGGTCTCCGCGGTCGCCCGTACGGGCCTCAAGGAGCTCTCGTACTTCCTCGCCGAGGTCGTCGCCAAGGCGCGCGCCCGCAAGCCGAAGGAGGAGGCGACCCGGATCGTCATCCGCCCGAAGGCCGTGGACGACGCCGGCTTCACCGTCACCTACGACGAGGTCGAGGACGTCTACAACGTGCGCGGCGAGAAGCCGGAGCGCTGGGTCCGCCAGACCGACTTCAACAACGACGAGGCCGTCGGCTACCTCGCCGACCGCCTCAACCGCCTCGGTGTCGAGGACGCGCTGAAGAAGGCGGGCGCCCGTGCGGGTGACGGCGTGGCCATCGGCTCCGACGAGAACGCCGTCGTATTCGACTGGGAGCCGACCATGATGGCCGGCGCCGAGATGCTGGGCCGCCGCGGTGAGGACCACCGTATGGAGGCTCCGCGCCCGGCCACGCAGCGCCGCAAGGAGAAGGACGCCAAGCGCGGCGACTCGGCTCAGCAGGAGTACGACGAGTTCCGTCCGTTCTAATCCTGTCCATGTCATCGTCCCTTCGCCTTGGATCCGTCCACAGCCAGGTCGCCTAGGATCCACCGGGTGAGCAGCTGCCCTTCCCCCTCGGTCACCGTTGTGGTGATCGCGTTCAACGACGCCGGGCTCGTGGGCGAGGCCGTCTCGTCGGCTCTCGCCCAGGGCCCGGTGGTCGCCGAGGTCGTCGCGGTGGACGACGCCTCCACGGACGGCACCACGCGGGTACTGGACGGGCTGGCGGCCGTCCACCCGCGCCTCAAGGTGGTGCACCGGGCGGAGAACAGCGGTGGCTGCGGAACGCCGCGCAACGACGGGATAGCGGCTGCGACCGCCCCCTACGTCATGTTCCTGGACAGTGACGACGTCCTGCCGCCGGGCGCGGCCGACGCCCTGGTGCGCGCCGCCGAGCAGCACAAGGCTCCGGTCGCGGTCGGCGCGTGTGTCCGGCGTGAGCTGCCGCAGGGCCACGACGTGCCGTGGGTACCCGGGCTCTACACGCCGGGCGAAGTCATCGAGCAGCCTGCCGACCGGCCCGCACTGGTCCGGGACACCCTCTGTGTCAACAAGCTGTACGACCGCTACTTCCTGGACAAACATTCGATCCGCTTTCCGGATGGGCCGTTCGTCTACGAGGATTTCGTCTTCACGGCCCAGGTCCTTGCCGCCTCCCCGCGCATCGCCGTCGTGGGCGACCTCGTCTACGTGTGGAACGTGCGCCGCGCCGCCGCCCAGGTGTCGATCTCCCTGGACCGCAAGGACGTCGGCAACTGGCGCTCCCGTATCGAGGCCCACCGCGAGGCCACCCGGATCATCGGCGGGGCCTCACCGGAGCTAGGCCGCGCCTGCCAGGTCAAGTTCCTGGAGTACGACCTGCGCATGTACCTGCGCGAGCTGGTCAAGGACCCCGGGTACCAGGCCGCGTGGTGGACCCTGACCCGGGACAGCCTCGACGGCTTCGCCGAGGCCGACATCAAGGCGGCCGGGGCACACGCCCGCTGGATCGTCCGGTTGCTGCGGGCCAGTGCAACACCGCCCGCCGACATGGACCGGCTCACCCGGTTCGCCTTCGACCCGCCGTGCCTGCTGCCCCCGTACGCGACCGGCGCCGACGGGGTGCCCGTGTGGAGCCGGGAACTCCCGGTCGAGCTGGACGGGCTGGCCGAACTGCCGCTCCACCAGCTGCCCGTCACCGTCGACGTCGAGAAGGCCGGCCGCGCCGCGGTCCGGATCCGCGTACACGATCTGTACGGGCGCCTCGCCGCCGCCGGGGCGGACACCGCGCAGCTGCGCTTCCTGCCCCGCGAGGGCGGTGAGCCGGTGCTCGCCCGGCCGGTGCCGCTGCGGCCCGCGGCGGCCGACGGCTGGGAGGCCGAACTGCCGCTGCGCCTCCCCGCCCTGGCCGTCGCCGGGCGCCGCCGGGGGCTGCGAGGGATGCAGGCCTGGGACGTCCGGGTGGGCGTGCGGTGCGCGGACGGGACCTCGCTGGAGACCGCCCTGCGCCCCTTCGGCGGCCTGCTCGGCCGCCGGGTCCGGCTCAGCAGCCGGTACGGTGTTCTGCTGGTGCAGCCGTACCGCACGGCGGCCGGGTCGCTGGCGGTGCGCCTCGCGCCCGGTGTGAAGGGCGTGCTGGCCCTCGTACGCAGCCGATTCGACCGGGTCCGGGCGGGTTGCGGGCCTGGTTGACGGTCGCCTTACGGCGACCGCGCTACAGCTATAGATGATCGCGAACAGAGATACAGAGATACAGGACTGTCCCCCAGACTTCGTCCGGGGGGACCCCAGGGAGATACGCATGACGTTTCTGATCACCGGTGGCGCCGGCTACATCGGCGCACACGTCGTCCGCGCGATGCTGCTCGCAGGCGAAAAGGTCGTCGTCCTGGACGACCTGTCCACGGGCAACGAGGACCGCGTTCCGGAGGGCGTCCCGCTGGTGGTCGGCTCCGTCCTGGACCGGCTGATCCTGGACGAGACCATTGCCCGCCACAAGATCACCGGCGTGGTGCACCTCGCGGGCAAGAAGCAGGTCGGCGAGTCCGTCGAGAAGCCGATGTACTACTACCACGAGAACGTGGAGGGGCTTCAGGTCCTGCTGGGCGCGGTGGCCGCCGCCGGCATCCGCAACTTCCTCTTCTCCTCCTCCGCCTCCGTGTACGGGATGCCCGACGTGGACTCGGTCACCGAGGAGACCCCGTGCGCGCCGCTGAGCCCCTACGGCGAGACCAAGCTGGCCGGCGAGTGGCTGGTCCGCGCCGCCGGCAGGGCGCACGGCATCTCCACCGCCTGCCTGCGCTACTTCAACGTGGCGGGCGCCGCGACCCCCGAGCTCGCGGACACCGGCGTCTTCAATCTGGTCCCGATGGTCTTCGAGCGCTACGACAAGGGTGAGGGCGCACGAATCTTCGGCGACGACTACCCGACCCCGGACGGCACCTGCATCCGCGACTACATCCATGTCGAGGACCTGGCGGACGCCCACGTGGTGGCGGCCCGCAAGCTCGCCGAGTGGGGTGCGGCGGGGGAGTACAAGGACCTCACCGTCAACATCGGCCGCGGTGAGGGCGTCTCCGTCCGCGAGATGGTCGAGCTGTTGAACGAGAACACCGGGCACACCTACGCCCCCGTGGTCACCCCGCGCCGGCCCGGCGACCCGGCGAAGGTCGTGGCCTCGGCCGACCGGATCGCCGCCGAGCTGGGCTGGAAGGCCCGCCACGACGTCCGCGAGATGATCACCTCGGCCTGGGCGGGCTGGGAGGCCAACCGCAAGGGCGTTCTCCACCACGTGGAGCGCTAGGCGCCATTCGGCTGCATTCGACACATTTTTGCTCCATGAAGCCGCCCGCCCCGGACACGACCGGGGCGGGCGGCTTCATGTGTGTGACTTCATGTGTGCGGCCTCATGTGTGCGGCGAGGGGGATCACCGCTCCAGGAAGGCCATCAGCTCTTCCCAGCGGTCGGTGATCTCGTCGCTGGAGTACCGCTGCACCGCGCGGAAGGCGGTGTCGCCGAGCCGGTCGCGCAACGCGCCGTCCGACATCAGCGCCTCCAGGTGACCGGCGAGCTCCATCGTGTTGCCCAGCCGGGCCAGCAGCCCGTCCTGCCCGTGGTCCACGATCTCCCGTACGCCCGGCGCGCAGTCGAAGGCGACCACCGGAAGGCCCGCCGCCATCGCCTCCAGCAGCGTGATCGGGAACCCCTCGGCCCGTGAGGCCTGCGCGAAGACCGAGGCCTTGCGCAGTGCGCCCAGCACATCGTCGGTCCGGCCCATCCACTCGACCGAGTCGTCCAGCCCGAGCGAGGTGCAGTGCGCCCGCAGCGTCGGCTCCTCCAGGCCCGCCCCGTAGATCCGCAGGACCCAGTCGGGGTGGTGCGGGGCGGCGTCCGCCCAAGCGTCGAGCAGCAGGTCCACCCCCTTCTCGAACGACAGCCGGCCGACGCTCGCCACGACCTTCCCGGTGCGCGGAGCGGGGGAGTCCGGCATGAACGGCAGCGGGTTCGGCATGCTCGCCACGTTCTCCATGCCGGAGCGGATCCACAGGTCCGCGTCCTCGGGGGTCAGCGCCAGTAGCCGGTCGACCTCCCGGTAGTGGCGCCGGACCCGGGCGGCGCGCGAGGACTTGTGGCTGGCCTCGTACGATTCGTGGCTCATGCCGATGACGCTGAGGCCTTTGGTGTCGGAGAGCGCCACCCACTCCATCGCCCACACCTGGGTGACGATCACGACGGCCCCCGGCCCGGCCGCCCGGAACATCGCGCTCAGTTTCTCCGCCTGCGCCCGCATCCCGGCCCGCCGGGAAGCCTGGCGACGGCGCTCGGGAGCGTTCAGCCGGCCCTTGATCCCGTGCAGCTGCCGGGCCTGCGGCGGGTGGGCGTCGTAGAGGGTGGTCGTCGCGTAGGGCAGGTCCTGCGGGAGCTTCTGCCGGAGCTCCTCGGCGACCGGCGCGATGCCGACGATGTGCACCCGGTGCCCGCGGTCGGTGAACAGCCTCGCCATCTGGTGCGACCAGGTGGTCACGCCGCCGAGCTCGTCCACGCTGTTGGAGACGAGGAAGATGTCACGGCCGCCGGACGGGGCGCCCGGCTCGGTGGCGGTCTGCTGGCTCACTTGCAGCTCCTGGTGAAGAACTTCTCGACGATCTGGCGCGCCGCGTCCCCGCGGTCGTACTCGCCGAACTCGGTGAGGAAACGCTGCCGGGCCTCCGCGTATTTGGCGTCCGCCTCCTCGAAGGCGGCGACGGCCTGGAGGAGTTCGTAGGCCGTGGCCACCACCGGTCCCGGGGCCTTGTCCTTCAGGTCGAAGTAGGTGCCGCGGATGTCGGTCGAGTACGCGTCGTAGTCGTACGCGAAGAACAGCATCGGCCGGTCCAGCACCGCGTAGTCGAACATCACGGACGAGTAGTCGGTGATCAGCCCGTCGGCGAGCGCCAGCAGCGGGGTGATGTCGTGGTACCGGGACACGTCGATCACCCGGCCCGCTACCGACGGCGGCAGCGAGACGCTGTTGAGGTAGTGCGTCCGCACCAGCAGCGTGAAGCGGTCGCCGAGCCGGTCCGCGAACTCCTCCACGTCGAAGGGGAACTCGAAGCCCTCGACCGCGCCGTCCGTACCCGCTCGGAAGGTGGGCGCGTACAGCAGCACCCTCTTCTCCGGGTCGATGCCCAGCTCGGCGGCGAGCGGTCCGCGGACCCGCTCCCCGCTGGCCGACTCGGCGCGGTGCGCCGCGACCAGGGCGTCGTTGCGCGGGTACCCCGTGCGCAGCAGCACCTCGTCGCGCAGCCGGAAGGCCTTGGCGAGGGTGCGCGCGTCGTGCTCGGAGCGGATCAGGAAGTGGTCGAAGCGGTTGACGGCCGCCTGGAAACGGTCCTGTCCCGCCTTGCCCTGCGCCTTGGTGCGGGGCTCGTGGAAGCCCATCCGCTTGAGCGCGGAGCCGTGCCAGGTCTGGATGTACGTGGTCCCCGGGCGCTTGGCCAGGGCCAGCGGGAAGCCCTGGTTGTCGACCCAGTACTCGGCCTGCGCCAGCGCCCGCAGGTACGCCCAGCCCCAGCGTCTGACGAGGGTCGCCTCCGTGGGGAAGCCGGTGGGCCTGCCGCCCGCGTACGACCAGATCGCCTGGAAGGGCACGCCCTGGCGCACCATCTCCTCGTAGATGGCCTTCGGGCTGTCGCTGTACTGCTTGCCCATGTGGCTCTCGAAGACGACCGTGCCCTTCTTGACGGGCAGTTTCGAGAAGACCTCGTGGTAGACCTTCACCTTCTGTTCACCTGAGCCGAGGTTCCGGCGGGCCTTCAGCGCCCGGCGCAGACTCCGCTTGACCACGCCCGCGGCCTTGCCGTGCATCGCGTTGTTGATCAGCGCCTGGGTGCGTACCGCGGCGGCGCCCTCGGCCGTCAGAACGTAGGAGAGGTTGCCCTTCTTGGTCATCTCCGGCTCGAAGCGGTCGGAGACCAGCCGGGTCAGCCGCGGGCGTACGCGCAGGCGGGCCGCGTTCTCCAGATCGACGCCGCCGACCGCGACGCGGGTGGTGATCCGGTCGCCGCCCGCCGTCAACTTCAGGCGGACGTCCCAGACGGCGTCGATGATCCCGAGCGGGCGGACGGTACTGCCGACGTCGGCCGTCGCAGTCCACTCGATCGTGTCACCGGCGTGGCGCACGGTTGCCACCGGAAAGCTGAACGACCGCACGCCGATCTGCCGGCGGGCCCGGAATTCGAGCGCGGCCTTGAGCTCCGCGTCGGGCTGGATCCGGCCCAGCGGATTCACCACGGCGCCGGACAGCGTGACCGTCCCGCGCCCGTCGTCGGCGTAGGAGGTCAGGCGGTTGCCGAGCTGGAGGGAGGAGAGCGGGGCGGTGTGGAAGCCCTGCTCGGTGACGTCCAGTATCCGGCGGCCCTCGGCGTCGTCGAGATGCTCGGCGCACCAGTAAACCCGGCCGTCGCGCTCGGCCAGCGGGGAGGACAGCCGGCCCTTGTTGGCCATCGCGTCGGCGGCCGGCAGCAGGTTGTCCCAGTCCTCCTTGCCCAGCAGGTAGGCGCAGATCGCCTGGAGGTGGTTGACACTCTCGTACGCGACCGGGTCGATGCCGGCCAGGTAGCCGTTCGCGAGCCGGGCGAACTCCTGGCGGTACGCGTCGCCCAGAAGTGGCAGGTCACGCAGGTGCAACACCAGGTCGTGCTTGAGGAACTTGGCGTCCTTGGCCGACTTGATCGCGGTGTGGCCCTTGGCGGCCAGCAGGTCGTCGACGCGACGGTGGATCTCCATCCGGTGGACGAAGTTCTCGATCTCGTGGCGGCGGTTGCTGATCGACTTCGCCGCGGCCTTCTCGATCACGTTCCAGAAGTAGACGTGGTTCGGGATCAGCGTGATGCGGCGGGCGGCTACGTACGCCTGTGCGGAGAACAGAAGGTCCTCGTAATGGATCCCGACCGGGAATTGCAGACCCTGTTCGAGCAGGAATGCGCGCCGATAGCACTTGTTCGTGGAGAGGGTGTCGTAAACCAGCAGGTCGGGGTACTCGGTGATCGATTCCAGCGTACGCGTGCGCGAATAGATCCAGGGGTACCACTCGGTGGTCTTGTTCCACCGGTTGTCGAGGTGCACGCGCACGCACATGCCCGAAACCAGGTCGGAGCCGGTCCGCTCGGCGGCGGCCAGCATGTTCCGGCAGGCGTTGCGCTCCAGCACGTCGTCGCTGTCGAGGAACATGACGTACGCGCCGGTGGCCTGCTGGATGCCGTGATTGCGCGGGGCTCCGCAGCCGCCGCTGTTCTCCGGCAGTTGGTACGCGCGCACTCTCCCCGGATGCGCCTTCTCCAGTTCCTGGGCGATCGCGTAGGACCCGTCCTTGCTGCAGTCATCGACGATCACGACTTCGACGCCGTGCAGGGTCTGGTCCAAAACCGACTGGACGGCTGTCGGCAGACGCTCTGCGTCGTTGTAGACGATGACGACCACGGAGACGTCAGGCACGTGCACCTCGATCCCTTTGTTTCATTGCTCTTAACCCGTCAAAGCTACCGTGCGCCGCGGACGACCCAGGAAGGCTGAACCTCGCCGTGCATACTTCTAATGAAGAGGTGAGTGACACGTCTGGTCGCCGACAATCACCCGATCGGACCCAGCAGGATGTGTTCATGACGAAGCTGTCTGTAGTCGTCCCTTGCTACAACGAAGAAGCCGTCATCGATAGCTTCGACGTCGAGATCCGCAAGGTTCTGGACGCCCTCCCTGTCGAGTACGAGGTCTGCTACGTCGACGACGGAAGCCGCGACGGCACCCTCGGAAAGCTCCGCAAGATCGCCGCGGTGTACGGGGAGCAGACCCGGTACGTGTCCTTCAGCCGGAACTTCGGCAAGGAGGCCGGCATGCTCGCCGGCTTGCGCGAAGCCACCGGCGACGCGGTCGTGATCATGGACGCGGACCTCCAGCACCCGCCGGAGCTCATCGCGACCATGCTCGACTACTACCAGCAGGGCCACGACCAGATCATCGCCCGCCGCACCCGCGACGGCGACAAGAAGCTCCGCACCGCCCTCAGCCGCCTCTACTACCGGGGCATCAACCGCTGGGTCGACGTGGAACTCGCCGACGGTGTCGGCGACTTCCGCCTGCTGTCCCGTCCGGCCGTGGACGCGCTGCTGTCGCTGCCCGAGTACAACCGCTTCTCCAAGGGGCTCTTCTCCTGGATCGGCTTCGACACCGTCCACTTCGACTACCGCAACGCCCAGCGCGAGGCGGGCGAGACGAAGTGGAAGTTCGGCTCCCTGCTGAACTACGGCATGGACGGCCTGATCTCCTTCAACAACCGGCCGCTGCGCATCGGCATCTGGTTCGGCGTGTCGCTGGTCGCCCTGACCGGCCTGTACGCCCTGTGGATCACCGTCATGGCGATGACCAACGGCGTCGACTCGCCGGGTTACGTCACCCTCGTCGCGATCATCACGGGCATCGGCGGCGTCCAGATGATCATGCTGGGTCTGATCGGCGAGTACATCGGACGCATCTACTACGAGACGAAGCGCCGCCCGCACTTCCTGGTCAAGGAGGCGCACGGGGCGGCGCCGCTGCCCGGCGAGACCGACGCGGTGATCGCGGAGCACAGCCGCCGATGACGAAGAACAGGAAGGGCGGGCACGAGCAGCTCCGCCAGATCGTCCGGTTCGCCCTCGTGGGCGGGGTCAACACCGGCACCTTCTTCGGCATCTACCTGCTCCTGCACCCGTGGATGCCGTACTTCGCCGCGTACACCCTCGCTTTCGTGCTGTCGATGGTCGGCTCGTTCTTCATGAACACCTACTTCACCTACCGCACGCGTCCGACGTGGAAGAAGTTCCTGCTCTTCCCGCTGACGAACATCACGAACTACGTGATCCAGTCGGTCGGTCTCTACGCCCTGGTGACGTGGGCCGGGACGGACACCCGGATCGCGCCGCTGGTAGCGGCCGTCGTGGCCATCCCGTTCACCTTCCTGCTGTCCCGCAAGATCCTCGTCCCCGGCGGCCGCGCCGGGGCCGGGGGTGGGGCCGCAGGCGGGGCCGAGGACGGGGGCGGCGAACCGGAGCGCAGGCCCAGCTCGTCCACGGTCTGAAACCGGAGGGCGGACCTTCCGGGCCACCCCTTAGATTGAGCGGGCAGGCTTTCCGGCAAGGGGCAAGGGGACAGAAGTGTCAGCGGCTAGGCAAGGTGTCGTGGACGCCCGCAGGATCGTGGTCAAGGTCGGCTCCTCCTCCTTGACCACCGCGGCGGGCGGGCTCGACGCCGACCGGGTGGACGCGCTGGTCGACGTACTGGCCAAGGCCCGCAGCGGCGGTGAGAAGGAGATCGTCCTGGTCTCCAGCGGCGCCATCGCCGCCGGGCTCTCCCCGCTCGGCCTGCGCCGCCGCCCCAAGGACCTGGCCAGGCAGCAGGCCGCTGCCAGCGTCGGGCAGGGCCTGCTCGTCGCCCGGTACACCGCCTCCTTCGCCCGCTACGGAGTCCGCGTCGGCCAGGTGCTGCTGACCACCGACGACACCAGCCGGCGCGCGCACTACCGCAACGCGTACCGGACCCTGGACCAGCTGCTCGCCATGGGCGCCCTGCCGGTCGTCAACGAGAACGACACCGTCGCCACCGACGAGATCCGCTTCGGCGACAACGACCGGCTCGCCGCCCTGGTCGCGCACCTGGTCCGCGCCGACCTCCTCGTCCTGCTGTCCGATGTGGACGGCCTCTACGACGGCGACCCCTCCCTCCCCGGCACCACCCGCATCGACGAGGTGCGCGGCCCCGAGGACATCGCGCACGTCTCGATCGGCAGCGCCGGCAAGGCGGGCGTGGGCACCGGCGGCATGGTCACCAAGGTCGAGGCGGCGCGGATCGCGGCGGCGGCGGGCATCCCGGTGGTCCTGACCTCGGCGAGCCAGGCGGCCGACGCCCTGGCCGGGCGCCGGACCGGCACCCACTTCCACGCCACGGGACGCCGCTCCGCGGACCGGCTGCTGTGGCTCCAGCACGCGTCCACCCCGCAGGGGCACCTCGTACTGGACGACGGCGCGGTGCGCGCGGTGACCGAGCGCGGCAGCTCGCTGCTGGCCGCCGGTATCGCGGCGGTCGAGGGTGACTTCGTCGCCGGGGACCCGGTGGAACTGCGCTCCACCGACGGCCGCGCCGTGGCCAGGGGCCTGGTCAGCTTCGACGCGAAGGAGCTCCCGCAGCTCCTGGGCCGCTCCACCCGCGAGCTCGCCCGGGAACTCGGACCCGCGTACGAGCGGGAGGTCGTCCACCGCGACGATCTGGTCCTGCTGCAGGGCTGAGGTTCGGTAAAACCGCCGCGCGGTGGCCCGGGGACTGGTCAACTGTGAGGGGCGGACACGCGTAGCGCAGACAGGAGGCGGCTGGTGAGACGAGCGCTGACCAGCGTCGGTACCGGGGACGGTGACGGCGGCGGAAGCGGCGAAGAGCACGGCGCCTCCCGCCTCTGGCACATCACCCTGAGCGTCTCCGGCAAGCCGGCGCCACTGTCCGAGGTGCGGCGCGGGCTGGAGCAGCTGGCCTACGACCACCCCTTCCTGCTGACGAGCCGGTACGCCGACGACCACGCGGAGATCCGGTACTGGGAGGAGGCCCGCGACCTCCATGACGCGGCGGCCGTCGCCCTGCGGCTGTGGGGCGAACACCGCTCTTCGGCGCAGCTCCCGCCGTGGGAGATCGTCGGCCTGGAGGTCATCGACCGCGCCACGTACCACCAACGAGTCGCAGAGGGCTACGGCCCACCCCCGGCCCACCCGGTCGGCGTCCACCCGTACTGACCGAACTAAGCCCTTCCACATCCCATCCCCGCCGGCACCACCCATCCCCACCGGGACCACCCATCCCCGCCGGGACCACCCATCCCCACCAGCACCGCTTAGCCTCGCCGGGACCACCCAGCCTCGCCGGCGTTTGAGGCGCGGGTCCGGGCAGCGCCCGGGGAACGGTGGAAGGGCGGGTAGGGGACAAGCCCCGCAGGGTCGAACCAGCCGCACCCGGCCCGCCGGCACCGCCCCCCAGACGGCGATGGCGATGGCGGCCCCGCCGACCAGCCCCCGCCGGACGGAGTCCGCCGTCAAGCGCAAACGTCTCGCGGGGTGAAACCCCATCGGCCGGGGACGGGCCGGGGACTACCCTGGCCGCATGACCTCGCTCGACGCCACCGGCACCACCGGCACCTCCCCCGTCACCGCCACCGCGCAAGCCGCCCGCACCGCCGCGGCGGCCATCGCCCCGCTCCCGCGGTCCGCCAAGGACACCGCCCTCCTGGCCATCGCGGACGCGCTGGAGGCCCGTACGGCCGAGATCATCGAGGCCAACGCCATCGACACCGCCAAGGCAGCCGCGGCCGGCACCAGTGAGACCGTCATCGACCGCCTCACCCTCACCCCCGAGCGGGTGAAAGCCATCGCCTCGGACGTCCGCGACGTCGCCGCCCTCCCCGACCCCGTCGGCGAAGTCGTCCGCGGCTCCACCCTCCCCAACGGCATCGACCTCCGCCAGATCCGCGTCCCGCTCGGCGTCGTCGGCATCATCTACGAGGCCCGCCCCAACGTCACCGTCGACGCCGCCGCGCTCTGCCTCAAGTCCGGCAACGCCGTCCTCCTGCGCGGCAGCTCCTCCGCCTACGCCTCCAACACCGCCCTCGTCGCCATCCTCCGCGACGCCGTCGAGTCCGCCGGCATCCCCGCCGACGCGATCCAGCTCGTCCCCGGCGAGTCCCGCGACTCCGTCCGCGAACTGATGCGCGCCCGCGGCCTGGTCGACGTACTCATCCCCCGCGGCGGCGCCTCCCTCATCAAGACCGTGGTCGAGGAATCCACCGTCCCGGTCATCGAGACCGGTACCGGCAACTGCCACGTCTACGTCGACGCGCAGGCCGACCTCCACATGGCCGTGGACATCCTCATCAACTCCAAGGCCCAGCGGCCCTCCGTCTGCAACTCCGCCGAGACCCTCCTGGTCCACCGCGACATCGCCGACACCTTCCTGCCGCTCGCCCTCGACGCGCTCGCCGACGCCGGCGTCACCGTCCACGGCGACGACCGCGTCCTCGCCGCGGCCGAGAACTCCAAGGTGGCCGCCCTCCGCGCCACCGACGAGGACTGGGCCGCCGAATACCTCTCCTACGACATCGCCGCAGCCGTCGTCGACTCGCTCGACGAAGCCGTCGCCCACATCCGCCGCTGGACCTCCGGCCACACCGAGGCGATCGTCACCACCTCGCAGGCCGCCGCCCGCCGCTTCACCCAGCTGGTCGACTCGACCACGGTTGCCGTGAATGCGTCCACCCGGTTCACGGACGGTGGCCAGTTCGGCTTCGGTGCCGAGATCGGGATCTCCACCCAGAAGCTGCACGCCCGCGGCCCCATGGGCCTTCCGGAGCTCACCTCCACCAAGTACATCGTCACCGGCGACGGTCACATCCGGTAGCCACTGACTGAACACCGTGTGGCCGGATTTCGGCCATCGGCTGCCCAAAGCAGCCCCCCAGGTCTACCCTGGTGCTGTGCCGGACGACGTGGGGGGCAAGCCGTTCCCGGACGACGGGGAGCCCGACGACGACCGCGGAGGCGCGGAAAATGACTTCGCCTCCGTGGTATTCGACGAGGACTTCGTCCGGAACGCCGAGATCCATGAACCGAGCGCGGCGGAACGCCAGCGGGCCGCCGACCGGGCGCGCGCGGAGGCCGAGGCCGCCCGCGCCGTCGCGGGTGCCTGGCCGGGCGACGACGACTACGACACCTACGGGTACGCGTACGGCCTCGACGACCACGGCTGGGAACGCGACCGCGCCCACGACTACCCGGACGGCCCGTACGGGGCCTACGGCGGCAGCCTGCGCCCCTACCGCGGCCGCTCGCCCTGGCTGCGCCCCGTCGCCTGGGTACTCGCCTTCGTGATGGGCCTCGGCATGGTCGCGCTCGCCTTCAGCGCCGTCTACCGCAGTGCCTCGGGGGCGGCGGACCCCGCTCCGGCGCCCGCCAGCACCCCGCTCAGGGAAGTCACCGGCGCCGGAGCGTTTACCTACCCCGTCGGCCGCCAACCCTGAAGGTACGACCCCACTCGCATACGTCGGAGCTGGGGGCTTCTCTGAAGCGGGGACAGCGGGGAGAAGCAATGGCCGTGCCAGGAGATCCACCCAACGGCACCCCCGAGGGCATCGGCGGGGGCGACGACGAGTTCCGGTCGGACGAGTACCGGTCGGTGGTGTTCGACGAGGACTTCGTCCGGGCTGCCCGGCTCCAGGAGTACTCCGCGCAGGAACGCATGGGCGAGCACGCCCGGGCCGTGCGCAGCCGCTCCATCTGGTCCGGCTCCGCGGGGACCCGCGCAGGCTCCCCCGGCCGGGGCGCCCGGCAGGGCATGCTGCTCGTGCTGCTCATCGCCACGGCCTTCGCCGCCGCCGTCTACATGGGGCTGCGCAACCCCTACGTGCCCCCGCCCGTCGGCCACGCCGAGCCGCTCAGCAGCACGGTCGTCCCGCTCGCGCCGGCCGGCACCGTGCCCGGCGGGCGGCCCGCCGACCTGTACGCGCAGAGCCCCGCCGCCGAGTACCGCATCGGGGCGGCCGGGATCATCCTGCCCGCCGTGCGCCGCACCCACCACTACACCGACAGCCAGGTCCTGACCGCACTGTCCATCGCCAAGGACTACCTGGTGCAGTCCTCGCTCGACCCGGACGTCCTGGCCGGCGCCGCCTCCCGGCCCGTGCGGGTGCTGCTCGACCCCGACCAGCTGGCCCAGTTCGACAGCAGCATGACCTCGCCCTCCGGTGACGGCCGCCACGCGGCCACCGGCTGGCTGGTCCGCTTCGACCCGGCGACCACCGTCGTCGCCGACTCGCGGGTCCGGGTCAGCGGCACCCTCGCCTACGAGGAGGTGGCCCCGGACGTGCTGCAAGTGACCACCGACCACACCTTCGTCTACGCGGTACGCCCCGCCACCGGGTCCCCGGCCGCCGCCGACGGGGCCTCGCTGTTCACCGTCCGCCGCGAGCTGCGGCTGCGCTTCGACCGGGACGACCTCACGGCCCGCCGGGCGGAGCTGGCCTCGGCCTATGTGATGGCCGGGCCGCTGGACTGCTCCGTCGAGCCCGCCGAAGGCTTCCGCCCGCTGCCGGCCGGGGCCGGCCCCACCACCGTGGGCCCGGCCGCGAGCGACCCGTACGCCAGCGGCCACCCGAGGCGCACGGCCGGACTGTGCGGCGTACTGGCGACGCCGCAGCCCCCGGTGAACTCCGTCAGCCCTGCTCCGTAGCCCCGCCCTTGCCCTCGGTACCCGAGCCGCCGCCGGTGCCGCCGCCGCCCCCGCTGCCCGCGGCTCCGGTGGTGGCCGCTCCCGTGAACTTCTCGCGGAGCCTGCCGCCCAGGTCGCCCGCGCCGCCCGCGATGTCGCCCACCAGCTTCATCAGCGGGTCCTTGCTGGTGCGCACCGTGTCGGCGTAGTGCGAGGCGGACTCCCGGAAGGAGTCGCTCACCGAGGTGTCCTTGTCCTCGTCCCGGCGCGGGTAGTGGCCGTCCATGATCCGCTGGTAGTCCCGGTTCTGCGACCACTTCCTCAGCTCGGCCGCCCGGACCGTGGTGAAGGGGTGCGTACGAGGCAGCACGTTGAGGATCTTCAGCACGGAGTCGCGCAGGTCGCCGCTCGACTCGTACTCATCGGCCTGGGCGAGGAAGGCGTCCACATTCATCTCGTGCAGGTGGTTGCCGCCCGCGATCTTCATCAGCCCGCGCATCGAGGCGTTCACATCCTGCCCCACCAGCAGTCCGGCCCGGTCCGCCGACAGCTCCGACTTACGGAACCACTCCCGCAGCGCGGTCACGATCGCCATGATCGCCACATTGCCCAGCGGGATCCACGCCACCTTCAGCGCCAGATTCGTCAGGAACAGCAGCACCGTGCGGTACACGGAGTGCCCGGACAGCGCGTGGCCCACCTCGTGGCCCACGACCGCCCGCATCTCCTCCTCGTCGAGCAGCTCGACCAGCCCCGTCGTCACCACGATGATCGGCTCGTCCAGCCCGATGCACATGGCGTTCGGCTTCGGGTCCTGCTGCACGTACATCTGCGGGACCTTCTCCAGGTCCAGGATGTAACAGGCGTCGCGGAGCATCGCGTACAGGTGCGGGAACTGGGTCTCGCCCACCCGCACCGAGTCCGACAGGAACAGCAGCCGCAGGCTGCGCTCCGGGAGCAGGCCGCTCAGGGCCTTGAACGCCGTGTCGAAACCGCTCAGCTTCCGCAGCGCCACCAGCGCCGAGCGGTCCGCCGGGTGCTCGTACGCCCGCGAGGAAATACCGGGGAACCTCCTGCGGTCCCGCGCCGGTGCCTTCTCGAATCCCGTGCCCGTCATTGCGCCCTCCCCCTTGATCGGCCTGCCTTGCTCTTGCGTCTATCCTCTCCAACGCCTGAGTCGGCGTGAGCGTGCCCCAGGCCCCCGCATACGATGTGAGCGAAGTCTCCGCTCGCTCCCCGACTCGATAGGTACCTGCCTGATGAGCCTCTCCTCCACCGCCCACAATCTGGTCGTCCTCGCCTCGGAGGGGGCCGAGCAGCACGGCGGCAACCATGACAGCCTCAGCCCGTACCTGACCGGCGGCGGCGCGTTCTTCGTCCTGCTCCTGCTGCTGTGGGTGACCACGCGCCTGAACCGCGACCGCTGAGCCGCTCTCGCGCACGTGCTCGAATGCGGGTCCGGACCGCTCCGCCGGGCCAGTAGGCTCTGCGCTCATGGGAGAGCAGGAAGTGCCTACCGGCCCGGTCAAGCGCCGGCTCGGCGTGATGGGCGGGACATTCGACCCGATCCACCACGGACACCTGGTGGCCGCCAGTGAGGTGGCCGCCCTTTTCCACCTCGACGAGGTGGTGTTCGTACCGACCGGCGAGCCGTGGCAGAAGTCGCAGCGCGCCGTGTCACCCGCCGAGGACCGCTACCTCATGACGGTCATCGCGACGGCCTCGAACCCCCAGTTCTCGGTGAGCCGCATCGACATCGACCGCGGCGGGCCGACGTACACGATCGACACCCTGCGGGATCTGAGCACACTCAACCCCGACTCCGACCTGTTCTTCATCACGGGTGCCGACGCCCTCGCGCAGATCCTGACCTGGCGCAACGCCGACGAGCTCTTCTCGCTCGCCCACTTCATCGGAGTCACCCGGCCGGGCCATGTGCTCACCGACGACGGACTGCCCAAGGGCGGCGTCTCCCTCGTCGAGGTGCCCGCGCTGGCGATCTCGTCCACGGACTGCCGCGCTCGGGTGGCCACGGGAGAGCCTGTCTGGTACCTGGTACCGGACGGTGTGGTGCGCTACATCGACAAGCGTGAGCTGTACCGGGGAGCCTGAGCTTCCGGAGAGAGGGGCCCCGCGGTGAACGACCGACAGGAGCCGTACGACCCGTACGCCGCACAGGAGCAGCAGCTCATCGGCTACGACGTGTACGGGCGGCCGGTGTACGGCCAGGTGCCCGCCCGGCCTGCCCCCGCGCCTGCCCCCCAGTACGAGCAGCAGTACGGCTACGACTACCAGGGGTACGACCAGCAGCCACAGCAGCCGCAGCCACAGCAGCCGCCGCAGCAGCAGTACTACGCGCCGCAGCCCCCCGCCCAGGCGTATGGGCAGCAGCAGTACGCCCAGGGCCCCGGCTACGGGTACGACACGCGGCAGAACCAGCAGTGGATCCCTCAGCAGCCCGCCCCGGAGGCCCCGGCTGCCCAGGCCCGAGCCCAGGCCCCAGCCCCGGCGGCGGAACCGGAACCGGAGTCCCGGCGGCCGGCCGCGCGGGTCCCCGAGCCGCGCCGGCCCGAACCGGCGGCCGGCGGCGGCGACTACCGCACCGAGCAGTTCGCCTTCATCGATCAGCCCGACGAGGACTCCGAAGACGTCATCGACTGGCTCGCGTTCACCGAGAGCCGCACCGAACGCCGCGAGGAGGCCCGCCGCCGCGGCCGCAACCGGGTGGTCGCGCTGATCGTCGTACTCGCCCTGTTCGTCGTCGGAGGCGCCGGATACCTCTGGTACGCCGACAAGCTGCCTTTCCTCGCGGGCCCCGCGCAGAAGAAGGGCGGCGCCGCCGCCGCGGACGGCCCGCAGAAGCGCGACATGATCGTCGTCCACCTGCACAACACCAAGAAGGGCGGCACCTCCACGGCGCTGCTCGTCGACAACGTCACCACCCAGCAGGGCGCCACCGTGCTGCTGCCCAACACCCTCGCCGTCCCCCAGCAGGACGGCTCCGGCCTCGCCCTCGGCAAGGCGGTCGAGGAGGGCGGCCTAGGCACCCGGGAGTCCCTCGACACGGTGCTCGGCACCAGCATCGGCGGCACCTGGCGCCTGGACACCCCCTTCCTGGAGCGCCTGGTCGAGCTCGTCGGCGGCATCGAGGTGGACACCGACACCGCGGTCCCGGCCGACGAGCAGGCCAGGACCCCGGCCGTGGCCCAGGGCCAGAAGCAGAGCCTGAGCGGGGCCATGGCCGTCGCGTACGCCACCCACCGCGCCCAGGGCGAGCCGGAGGCCAAGCAGCTGGAGCGGATGGGCAAGGTGCTGTACGCCGTACTGCGCAAGATCCCCGCCGATCCGAAGTCCGCGGCGGTGACGATCGAGAGCATGGGCCAGATCCTGGACCCCGCGCTGAACGCCCAGACCCTCGGCGCCCTGCTGTCCAAGATCGGCGAGCACGCCAAGGTGGGCGCGTACCGCACCGAGCTGCTCGCGGTGAAGGCGGACGGCGGCCTCACCGACGACGCGAACAAGAAGGTCGTCAAGGAGATCCTCGGCGGCTCCTTCACCGCGGCGCAGGCCACGGGCGCGCCCAGGGTCGGTCTCAAGGACGCCACCGGCGACGCGAAGACGCAGGTCGCGGCGAAGGCGGCGCTGCTGAACGGCGGCTACACCTTCGTGGACGGCGGCAAGGCCGACAAGACCCAGGCCGCCTCGCAGATCACGTACCAGGACGACGTCCAGCGGGACAAGGCCATCGAGGTCGCCAAGACGCTGGGGCTGGCCGAGACGGTCGTGAAGAAGGCCGAGAACGCCGTCAACGCGGACGTCGTGGTGACCCTGGGCAAGGACTACAAACCGTCCTGACACGGCCTTCAGCAGTGCCTCCGCCCGCGCGGAACGTTCCGCGCGGGCGGTGTCGGCGGTACATGAGACCCTTGTAAGGATCTGCCCGCCAACCCGAAAGCATGGCCAGTGACCGCCACGGACCGCTCCATCGAGCTCATCACCGCCGCCGCCCAGGCCGCGGCCGACCGGCTCGCGCACGACATCATCGCCTACGACGTCAGCGACGTGCTGTCGATCACCGACGCCTTCCTGCTCGCCTCGGCCCCCAACGACCGCCAGGTCAAGTCGATCGTGGACGAGATCGAGGAGCGCCTGCTCAAGGAGCTCGGCGCCAAGCCGGTGCGCCGCGAGGGCGACCGCGACGCCCGCTGGATCCTGCTCGACTACATCGACATCGTTGTGCACGTCCAGCACAGCGAGGAGCGGGTCTTCTACGCGCTGGAGCGCCTGTGGAAGGACTGCCCCGAGATCGAGCTCCCCGAGGACGCCAAGCTCACCAAGGGCAAGGCGGAGGAGCACGCCAAGCTGCGTGAGGCGGCGGGGGACGACGAACTGGACGGTGATCTGTTCTGAGCGCGACCAACAGCAGCACCGGCGCGTCCCGTGCGTCCGGCGCGACCCGCGCGTCCGGCAAGAACGGCAGGAAGATCGTCCTCTGGCGGCACGGCCAGACCTCCTGGAACCTGGAGCGCCGCTTCCAGGGCTCCACGGACATCGCGCTGACCGAGACGGGTGTGGCGCAGGCGCGCCGCGCCGCTCGGCTGCTCGCCTCGCTGAAGCCGGACGCCATCGTGGCCTCCGATCTCCAGCGGGCCTCCGCCACGGCCGCCGAGCTCGCCGCCATCACGGGCCTGCCCGTGGAGCACGACGAGTCGCTGCGCGAGACGTACGCGGGTGAGTGGCAGGGCCTGACGCACGACGAGATCCTCGAGAAGTACGGCGAGCAGTACGCGGCGTGGAAGCGCGGCGAGCCCGTGCGCCGCGGCGGCGGCGAGCTGGAGACCGAGGTCGCCGACCGGGCCGCTCCGGTGGTGCTGATGCACGCCGGCCGGCTGCCGGAGGGTGGCACGCTCGTGGTGGTCAGCCACGGCGGGACCATCCGTACGACCATCGGCCGCCTGCTGGGCCTGGAGTCGTACTACTGGGAGGGCCTCGGCGGGCTGTCCAACTGCTGCTGGTCCGTCCTCGGCGAGGGCGCGCGCGGCTGGCGTCTGATGGAGCACAACGCCGGCACGCTGCCGGAGCCGGTGCTCGGCGACGACGACTGAGCCCGCCTCAGTGCGGCTCCCACCCGGATTTCACTTTCCGGCTGGTCACAGGCTAGAGTTCTTCTTGTTCGCAGCGCAGAACGCCGGAAACGGGGGGAGCGTCGCGGAGAGCGGGGCTATAGCTCAGTTGGTAGAGCGCCTGCATGGCATGCAGGAGGTCAGGAGTTCAATTCTCCTTAGCTCCACAATCAGGATCCCGTCCCCAATAGGGGGCGGGATCCTTGTGTTTGTTCCCTTTGTGCTTGCTGACCCGGCCCGTACCGGCATGGCAGAATCGGACGGCCGGAGGGGGACACGACGGCCCGACGCGGGAGGGAGTCGCTGACGGATGGGTGCACACCGGCGGCGGTGCGACTGGTGCAACAACGGCACGCCGATCGTGCGGGACATGGACCCGGTCAACCCCGACTACCAGTACTGGTGCGAGGAATGCGCGCGGGCGCTGATCATAAAAGGCGACCCGATCGAGACCTACCGCGAGCTGGAGGGGGAGCCGATCTACGGCCGCCTGCTCGACGAGCACTGCACGCTCAAGCGGTTCTACCAGTTCGCGAGAGCGTGACCTGACGTTCGCGAGAGCGTGACCTACGGGGCGCAACAGGACGAAGCGGGCATGGTCCTTGGTCGGTGGAAACCGATTTTTGGACAAGGGCCATGACCGTGTAATGTTTGGGACGTCGCCAAGGGGAACCGGCAAGGAAACCAGGCGGCAGGCAAGACAAGGGGCTATAGCTCAGTTGGTAGAGCGCCTGCATGGCATGCAGGAGGTCAGGAGTTCAATTCTCCTTAGCTCCACAGTGAAGAGAAGCGGGCCACCCGGATCGGGTGGCCCGCTTCTCGTTGTGCCGCTTCGCGCTCGAGAGTGCCGCTTCGTGCCCCGTGTGTGCCGCTCGTGCTCGTGTGTGGCGCTCGGGCTCGTGGGTGCTTCTCGTTGCGTGGAACGGCCGAGCGGCTGTAGGGGCCGCTGCGGTACCCTGACGCCATGCGTGCCGTACGCCTTCTGCTTACCGAGCCGCGCTGATCAGAGCCGACCTTCGAGACGGTCGGCATCGGCGCGGCGTCCCCTCCTGTGCGAGGGGTTTTTTCGTTTGGGCAGGCAGAGACGGCGAAGACGATCGATGGAGCTTCAGAAATCATGAGCGAGACGAACACCCCGGCCCCCGAGGCGGCCGAGGCGCACCGCTACACGGCTGCCATGGCCGCCGACATCGAGGCACGCTGGCAGGACGTATGGGACGCGGAGGGCACGTACGAGGCCCCGAACCCGACCGGTGACCTGGCCGGGGACGCGGCGGTCGTCGCGCGGCCCAAGAAGTTCATCATGGACATGTTCCCGTACCCGTCCGGCGCGGGGCTGCACGTCGGCCACCCGCTCGGGTACATCGCCACCGATGTCTTCGCCCGCCACCAGCGGATGACCGGCCACAACGTCCTGCACACCCTGGGCTTCGACGCCTTCGGCCTGCCGGCCGAGCAGTACGCCGTGCAGACCGGTACACACCCGCGCGTGTCGACCGAGGCGAACATCGAGAACATGAAGGTCCAGCTGCGCCGGCTGGGCCTGGGCCACGACAAGCGCCGGTCGTTCGCGACGATCGACCCGGACTACTACAAGTGGACCCAGTGGATCTTCCTGCAGATCTACAACTCCTGGTACGACGCGGACGCGAAGAAGGCCCGGCCGATCGCCGAGCTGGTCGCCGCCTTCGAGGACGGCTCCCGTGAGGTTCCCGGTGGCGTCGCGGACGGGCGTGCCTGGGCCGAGCTGACCGCGGGCGAGCGGGCCGACGTACTGAACGAGCACCGGCTGGCGTACGCCTCGGACGCGCCGGTGAACTGGTGCCCGGGGCTGGGCACCGTACTGGCCAACGAGGAGGTCACCGCGGACGGCCGGTCCGAGCGCGGCAACTTCCCGGTGTTCAAGGCCAAGCTGAGCCAGTGGAACATGCGGATCACGGCCTACGCCGACCGCCTGCTGGACGACCTGGACGGGCTGGACTGGCCCGACGCCATCAAGCTGCAGCAGCGCAACTGGATCGGGCGCAGCGAGGGCGCGCGCGTCGACTTCGCGGTCGGCGACGACGCCATCACGGTGTTCACCACGCGCCCCGACACGCTGTTCGGCGCCACGTACATGGTGCTGGCGCCGGAGCACGAGCTGGTCGAGAAGATCGTCCCGGCCGAGTGGCCGAGCGGCACGCGCCAGGTGTGGACCGGTGGCGCCGCCACCCCGGGTGAAGCCGTCAACGAGTACCGCAAGCAGGCCGCCTCGAAGTCGGACGTCGAGCGCCAGGCCGAGGCCAAGGACAAGACCGGCGTCTTCACCGGCGCGTACGCGACCAACCCGGTCAGCGGTGACCAGGTCCCGGTCTTCATCGCGGACTACGTGCTGATGGGCTACGGCACCGGCGCGATCATGGCCGTCCCGGCGCACGACACCCGTGACTTCGCGTTCGCGCAGGCCTTCGAGCTGCCGATGCGCTGTGTCGTGGAACCCTCGGACGACCGCGACGCCGACCCGGCCGAGTGGGACGACGCGTTCTCCTCGTACGACGGCACCATCGTGAACTCGACGGGCGAGGGCATCTCGCTGGACGGCCTGGGCGTCGTCGAGGCGAAGGCCGCGATCACCTCGTGGCTGGCCGAGCAGGGCATCGGCGAGGGGACGGTCAACTTCCGCCTGCGCGACTGGCTGTTCAGCCGTCAGCGCTACTGGGGCGAGCCCTTCCCGATCGTCTACGACGAGGACGGCGTCGCGCACTCGCTGCCCGAGTCGATGCTGCCGCTGGAGCTGCCCGAGGTCGAGGACTACTCGCCGCGCACCTTCGAGCCGGACGACGCGCTGTCGCAGCCCGAGACCCCGCTGTCCCGCAAGGGGGACTGGGTCAACGTGGAGCTGGACCTGGGCCGTGGCGAGGGCGTCAAGCGCTACCGCCGCGAGACCAACACCATGCCGAACTGGGCCGGCTCCTGCTGGTACGAGCTGCGCTACCTGGACCCGAACAACGCGTCGGCCCTGGTGGACCCGGAGATCGAGCAGTACTGGATGGGCCCGCGCGAGGGCGCGCCGCACGGCGGTGTCGACCTGTACGTGGGCGGCGCCGAGCACGCGGTGCTGCACCTGCTGTACGCGCGCTTCTGGTCGAAGGTGCTGTTCGACCTGGGTCACGTCTCGTCGGCCGAGCCGTTCCACAAGCTGTTCAACCAGGGCATGATCCAGGCGTATGCGTACACCGACTCGCGCGGTGTGTACGTCCCGGCGGCCGAGGTCGAGGAGCGCGACGGCGGCTACTTCTACCAGGGCGAGCCCGTCAAGCGTGAGCACGGCAAGATGGGCAAGTCCCTGAAGAACGCCGTCACGCCGGACGAGATCTGCGAGGAGTACGGCGCGGACACCCTGCGCCTGTACGAGATGGCGATGGGTCCGCTGGACGTCTCGCGTCCGTGGGACACCCGCGCCGTCGTCGGCCAGTACCGGCTGCTGCAGCGTCTGTGGCGCAACATCGTGGACGAGGAGTCGGGCGCGGTGACGGTCGTCGACGCCGAGCCCGGCGAGGACACCCTGCGCGCGCTGCACAAGGCGATCGACGGGGCCGGCGCGGACCTGGCGGGGCTGCGCTTCAACACCGCCATCGCGAAGATCACCGAGCTGAACAACGCGCTGACGAAGGCGGGCCGCCCGCTGGAGCGCTCGGTGGCCGAGCGGCTGGTGCTGCTGGTCGCGCCGCTGGCCCCGCACATCGCGGAGGAGCTGTGGCACCGCCTGGGCCACACCGACTCGGTCGTCCACCAGGACTTCCCGGTCGCGGACCCGGCGTTCGTCGTGGACGAGAGCGTGACGTGTGTCGTTCAGATCAAGGGCAAGGTCAAGGCCCGGCTGGAGGTCCCGCCGGCGATCTCCGAGGGTGACCTGGAGCAGCTGGCGCTGGCCGACGAGGCGGTCGTGGCGGCGCTGGGCGGCGCGGAGATCCGCAAGGTGATCGTGCGCGCGCCGAAGCTGGTGAACATCGTCGTCTGACGGCTGTCTGACGGCTGTCTGACGGCTAGGGGTATTCCCGTACGGGCAGGTTGGGGGTTCGATTGGAACCCCTGACCTGCCCGTGGCGTTTACGGTGGAGGGGACGGAAAAAGCAGGGGAAGGGAGCCTCATGGAGGCGGGCGCGGTGGTTCTTGTCTTTGCCCTGTTGGTGCTGATCGCCCTCTTGGGGCTGGGGGTGTGGGCCACGGTGAAGGTGGTCGGCGCGGCGAAGCGCGGCGTGGACCGGACCGTCACGCAGGCCCGCCGGGCCGTGGAGGACACCACCTTGAAGGCGAAGAGCTTCGGCCAGGTCGGGGTCACGGCGGCGCTGGCGCAGCTGCGGCTGGACCTGCGGGGGTCGATGCGGGCCACGCAGCAGGCGCTGTACCAGGGGGTGCAGGCGGACCCCTCGCTGAAGGAGTCGATCGGGCTGTTCGAGCGGCTGAGCGCGCACGGGCGCGAGCTGGACGACGAGCTGAAGCGGCTGGAGCAGGAGCCGGATCGCAAGCGGATAGCCGACCGTCTGCCTGACCTGCGGGAACGGACCGCCAAGATCACCGAGTCGGCGGACTCCCTGCGATGGGCCGCCCGCGACCGCGCCCGCCGTTTCGCGGAGGACGACCTGTCGGCGCTGTCGGCACAGATCGAGGTCGAGTCCGGGGCGCTGCGGGACTGGTCGCGGGAGTCGGTGGACGACCTGACCGCTGCCGCCGCGGCGTGGGACGCCAGTCAGCCGCCGCCGGCCCAGGCGCCTCCCGCAGCAGCACCTCCCTCGGCCCCGGCCGACTGGGGACAGGCGCCCCCGGCGCTGAACCCGGCCGCCGCGGCACCCCGGTACCCGTGGCAGAAGTCGACCCGACCGGAAACGACGACGTGAGTCGGGTACGGTCCGCCGCGGGGCGCTGAGCCCGACCAAGCCTCGTGTCCTCGCCGGCCCGGGGTGTTCCCCCGCTACCCGACGAGTCGGCCCGACGAGGGCCCCAAGCTGCCGGACCACCCCCTCTGGCGGTAACCTCCGGCTCATGTCCCGCCATGTCGCGATCGTCACCGATTCCACGGCCTACCTGCCCCAACCGGCGATGGCACGGCACGGGATCACCTCCGTCCCCCTGACCGTGGTACTCGGAGACGAGGCACTCGAAGAGGGCACCGAGATCTCGGCCCGCAGCCTCGCGCTGGCCCTGCAGAAGCGTCGGCCGGTCACCACGTCCCGTCCCAGCCCGGAGGAGTTCGTCCGGGCCTACCAGGCGGCCGCGGACGCCGGTGCGACCGGCATCGTCAGCCTTCACCTGTCCGCCGAGTTCTCCGGAACCTACGACGCCGCCGTGGTCGCGGCCAAGACCGCCCCCGTCCCCGTCCGCGTCGTGGACACCGGCATGGTCGCCATGGCCCTCGGCTTCTGCGCCCTGGCCGCCGCCGAGGCGGCCGAGGCAGGCGGCTCCGTCGACGAGGCCGTGGCCGCCGCCGAGAAGCGCGCGGCGGACATGTCGGCGTACTTCTACGTCGACACCCTGGACTACCTCCGCCGCGGCGGGCGGATCGGCGCCGCGCAGGCACTCCTCGGGTCTGCCCTCGCCGTAAAGCCGCTGCTGACACTGGACGGCGGCCGGATCGAGATGCTGGAGAAGGTGCGTACGGCCTCCAAGGCGATCGCCCGGCTGGAGGAGCTGGCCGTCGAGCGGGCAGGCTCCGCCAGTGTCGACGTGGCCGTGCACCACCTGGCGGCCCCGGAACGGGCGGAGAAGCTGGCGCAGCGGCTCCGGGAGCGCATCCCGGGCCTGATCGAACTGCACGTCAGCGAGGTCGGAGCGGTGATCGGCGCGCACACCGGGCCGGGACTGCTGGCAGCGGTGATCTCTCCCCGCTGATCACCGGAACGGGTGGCGGGGATATCCACAACGCGGCTGTTTTGCACCGGAATTGATGCCTCCGCACGGTGGTCGGGGTCCGCCCCTACCGTCGTGGCATGACGACTCGAACGCGTACTTCGCACCCGTCCGGCGCCACCAGCGGCCCCGGCCGTTCCCGCCTCTCCGACGGCCGTTTCCGGCACCGCCGGGGGCACCGGGGTACCCACCCCGATCCCGTCGCGGTCCGCCGCCGGGCCGAAGCCCTGCTCGGGGGCAGCAGCCCGCCGGAGGCGCCGTCGCCGTCGCCGTCACCGGATACGGGGGTGATCAGCGAGGCCCGGCCTGCGGCGCCGCCATCGCTGCCGCCGGATGCGGGGGTGACGAGCGAGGCCTGGCCCGCGCCGCCGCCTGTGCCGCCGGACGATTCCCCTGCCGGGAGCCCGCCGGGGGAGGAGGCCGCGTTGGGCGGGACGGCATCCCGGAGTCTGGCCGTACGGGAGCGGCTGCCGGTGTGGCTGCAGGCCCGGTGCGGGGTGGAGCCGCGCACGGTGGCCGCAGTGGGGGTGGTGCTGCTCGCCGCCGTCGGTTTCGCCGCGCAGCAGTACTGGTCGGGCCGGCCGCAGCCGGTGACCGCCCCGGCGGTGGTCGCGCCGGCACCTGTATCCGCCATTGCGACCGCGTCGGCCCCCTTGCCCCCGCCCTCGCCCGGAGCGCCTGCCGGGCCACCCGCCGCCGGAAGCGCCCGCATCGTGGTCGACGTCAGCGGCAAGGTCCGGGATCCCGGCATCCGGCGGCTGCCCGCCGGTTCGCGGGTCGAGGACGCGCTGGCCGCTGCCGGGGGAGTGCGCCCGGGTGCGGACACCACCGGGCTGAACCGGGCCCGGGTCCTGATGGACGGGGAGCAGGTGCTGGTGGGCGCTCCGGCGCCGGTTCTCCCGGGCGGGGCCGGGCCGAGTCGGGGCCCGCTGAGCCTGGGCAGCGCCACCGTGGAGCAGCTGGACGGTCTGCCCGGAGTGGGGCCGGTGCTGGCGCAGCACATCGTGGACTTCCGCACGGCGCGCGGGGGCTTCCGTTCCGTGGAGGACCTCCGCCAGGTCAACGGCATCGGTGAGCGGCGGTTCGCCGATTTGCGCACCTTGGTACGGCCGTGAGCCGCCCCGAGGGTCCGGGCCCGGTGGATCTGCGGCTTGTGGCGCCGGCCCTGGCCGCGTGGGTGGCGGCCGCCCTGGCGCTTGACGCACCGGGTGGCTGGACTGCCGCCGGGGTGGGGCTGGGGGTGGCCTGCGCGGGGCTGCTCATGCTGGCAGGCTGCCGTCGTCCGGGGCCGTTGTGGAAGGCCGGCACGGCCGCTGCCGCAGCCCTGCTGTGCGCTGCCGCCGGGGCCGGGGTGGCGGGGCTCCAGCGGGCGGAGGCGCGGGCCGGGCCGGTCGTGGGGCTGGCCCGGGAGCACGCCCGGGTGTTCGCGGAGCTCACCGTCGGCTCCGATCCTCGAACCGTCCGCGGCGGGAGCGGGCCTCCCGTGGTGGTGCTGGACGCGGTGGTGGACCGGGTGACCGGGCCCGACGGGGTGCGGACACGGGTCGCCACCCCGGTGCGGGTGCTGGCCGGGCACCCGGACTGGGCCCGGCTGCAACCCTCGACCCGGGTGGCGGTGGTCGCCCGGCTGGCCCCGGCCCGGGACGGGGAGCAGGCCGTCGCACTGCTCCGCCCGGCGGGCGACACCCCGCCCGGGGTGACGGGCGGCCCGGACATCGCGCAGCGCATCGCGGGGAGCCTGCGGGCCGGGCTGCGGCAGGCCACTGAGGGGCTGCCGCGGGACGCCAGGGCGCTGCTGCCGGGGCTGGTGGTCGGAGACACCTCCAGGGTCCCGCCCGACCTGCACGAGGCCTTCCGGGCCACCGATCTGCTGCATCTGCTGGCGGTGTCCGGATCCAACCTCACCGTGGTGCTGTTCCTGCTCATCGGGCCCCCCGCCGCCGCACAGCACGCGGAGCGGCGCGGGCTGGCACCCCGTCTCGGGCTCTCGCTGCGGGCGACCGCGCTGTGCGGGGCGGCCCTGACGCTGGCGTTCGTGGTGGTGTGCCGGCCCGATCCGAGCGTGCTGCGGGCCGCTGCCTGCGGGGCGATCACCCTGCTGGCCATCGCCACCGGGCGGCGTAGATCCCTGATCCCCGCCCTGGCCGCCGCCGTCCTGCTGCTGGTGCTGTACGACCCCTGGCTGGCCCGCAGTTACGGCTTCCTGCTCTCCGTGCTGGCCACCGGGGCCCTGCTGACCCTCGGCCCGCGGTGGAGCGAGGCCCTGCGGCGGCGCGGGATCCGGCCCCGGCTCGCCGAGGCGCTGGGGGCCGCGGCGGCCGCCCAGGCGGTGTGTGCGCCGGTGGTCGCCGTGCTCTCGGCCCGGGTGAGCCTGGTGGCGGTGCCGTGCAACCTGCTGGCCGAGCTCGCGGCGGGCCCGGCGACGGTGCTGGGCTTCGCGGCGCTGGCGGCCGCCCCGTTGTGGATGCCCGCCGCGGAGCTGCTCGCGTGGTGCGCGGGGGTACCGGCCGGCTGGATCGCCGCGGTGGCCCGGGCCGGGGCGCGGCTGCCGGGTGCGGAGCTGCCGTGGCCGGGCGGACTCACCGGCGGCCTGCTGCTGGCCGCCGCCACGCTGGCCGTCGTAGGCCTCGGGTCGCGGCTCGGCAGGCATCGGTGGGCCTGTGCGGTGGTGGCCGTTCTGCTGCTCCTCGCGGTGTTGCGGCCGCCGCAGCTGACGCGGACCCTCACCGGCTGGCCGCCGCCCGACTGGAGTTACGTCCAGTGCGCCGTGGGCCAGGGCGACGCCGCGGTGCTGGCCGTCGGCCCGGGCACGGCCGTGGTGGTCGACACGGGTCCCGATCCAGGGCCGGTGGACGACTGCTTGCGCGCCTTGGGGGTGCGCCGGGTGCCGCTGCTCCTGCTGACGCACTTTCACGCCGACCATGTGGGCGGCCTGTCGGGGGTGCTGCGCGGCCGGGCAGTGGGTGTGATTCAGACCACCACCTTGGAGGAGCCGCCCGGGCAGGCCGAGTCGGTGCGCCGGACCGCCGCTTCCGCAGGTGTGCCCGTCGTGCCGGCGCCGTCGGGGGAGCGGCGCCGGGCCGGACCGCTGGAGTGGGAGGTGCTCTGGCCGCCGTCCGCCGGCCCGCCGCCGGACGGGCCCAACGATGCGAGCGTCGCCCTGCTGGTCCATGCTTCCGGCCTGACCCTGCTTCTGCTCGGCGACCTCGAACCGCCCGCCCAGCAAGCCCTGCTGAGGACGCATCCGGAGCTGGGGCCGGTCGATGTGCTCAAGGTCGCCCACCACGGCTCGGCGCATCAGGACCCCGGCCTCCAGGCGCGCGTCCGGCCCCGTATCGCGATCGTCCCGGTCGGCGCGGCCAACCGCTACGGGCATCCCGCAGCGGGTACGCTCGCGCGGCTGCGGGCGATGGGGGCGACCGTACTGCGCACCGACACCGACGGCTCTGTGGCCGTCTCCGGAAGCGGCTCGCGGATGCGGGCATTTCCAGCCGGACGACGTCGGGGCAGGCGCGGCCATACCGGGCGCGACCATTCTGTTTGCCCACAACCCGACAGCATGATCGAATGCGTTTTCGCCAGAGCGGTCCAAGTCCACACAGCACGGGGGTGCATCAACCATGTTCGGACGCCGACGGGGGATGGAGACGGCCGGAAGTGCCAGCTCACACACATCCGCGACATTGACCCTGCCGCCTTCTGCGCGGCTGCTCAGCTGCCGTGTCCTCGACACGGTCCACCAGCCGGTCCGGCAGGCCAAGTTCGAGGTCACCGACCCGATCGGCCGACGGGTCGTCAGCGGCGAGACGGACCCGTTCGGCGGGTTCACCGCGGCCATGCCGGAGGGGGAGTACCGGCTTTCGGTCACCGCGGAGGGCTACGCGCCGTTCCACGGGGCGACGCTGGTGGGGGACCCGGCGCAACCCGGCACCGGGGAGATCATCCTCGACGCGGTGGAGCCGCCTCTGCTGCCGCAGCCCGGGCACTGGGAACTCGACCCCGCGCACTCGTCGATCGCCTTCACGGCGCGGCACATCGGCTTCGCCCGGATCCACGGCAGGTTCAACACCTTCGCCGGGGCGGTACGGATAGCCGAGCGCATGGAGGACTCCTCCATGCACGTCATCATCGATGCGGCGAGCATCGACACCGGGCTGCGGATGCGGGACGACCACCTGCGCTCCGCCGACTTCCTGGACTCCGCCCACCACCCGACGGTGGAGTTCTACAGCGAACGGTTCATCCACCGCAGCGGCAGCCGCTGGGCCGTCGCGGGAGCCCTCACCCTCCACGGCGTCAGCCGTTCCGTCACCCTGGACACCCAGTACCTGGGTCTCGGCACGGGCCTGGAGGGCGAACCCCGCGCCGTCTGCCGCGCGACGGCCGAACTGCAACGGGAGGACTTCACCCTGAACTGGCAGTCGATGCTGGCCCACGGGATCGCGGCGATCGGTTCGAGCGTGGAAGTGGAACTGGACATCCAGATCGTCCACAAGGCCTAGGCGTACCGGCGCGCCCTGGGGCTCGGCAGGGTCTACGGGGCCTCCAGCCAGCCCTCGTACTCGGCGGCGAGGGTGTCCAGGGAGGTGGAGTCCAGGCGTTCCCGCGGGTCCTCCACGACCACCAGCCACTGGGCGTCCTCGGCGTCGTCCTCACCGGCCAGGGCGTCGCGGACCAGCTGCGGTTCCTCCGGCAGGCCGAAGCGGTCGACGACCTCCTGCGCCACCTCCTCGGCGGCGTCGCGGTCGGGCAGGACCAGTACATGTCGCACGTTCACCGGACCATTCTCAGGTATGGGGTGAGGGGGGCCGTGGTGAGGGGCGCCGGGGCGCGGGGGACTGTCAGTACGCCGTGGGATGCTGGAGGCGATGGCCACCAGGAAGAACTCCACCGACGATCCCCTCGCCCCGCTCACCCTCGCGGTGGGGCAGGAGGACCTGCTGCTCGACCGCGCCGTACGGGAGGTGGTGGCGGCCGCCCGCGCCGCCGACGCCGACACGGACGTGCGGGACCTCGCGTCCGAGCAGCTCCAGCCCGGCACGCTGGCCGAGCTGACGAGCCCCTCCCTCTTCTCCGAGCGCAAGGTCCTGGTCGTGCGCAACGCGCAGGACCTGTCCGCGGACACCGTCAAGGAGGTGAAGGCGTACCTCGCGGCGCCGTTCGAGGAGATCGCCCTCGTCCTCCTCCACGCCGGCGGCGTCAAGGGCAAGGGCCTGCTGGACGCGGCGCGGAAGGCGGGTGCCCGCGAGATCGCCTGCCCGAAGATGACGAAGGCGGCGGACCGGCTTTCGTTCGTGCGGGGCGAGTTCCGCACCCTGGGCCGGTCGGCGACGCCCGAGGCATGCCAGAGCCTGGTCGATGCGATCGGCAGCGACCTGCGGGAGCTGGCGAGTGCGGCGGCGCAGCTGTGCGCGGATGTCGAGGGCACCATCGACGAGGCCGTGGTCGGCCGTTACTACACCGGCCGGGCGGAGGCCTCCAGCTTCACCGTCGCCGACCGCGCGGTCGAGGGGCGGGCGGCCGAGGCCCTCGAAGCCCTGCGCTGGTCCCTGTCGACGGGGGTGGCGCCGGTTCTGATCACCAGCGCGCTGGCCCAGGCGGTCCGTGCGATCGGCAAGCTGGCTTCCGCGCCGCGCGGGGCCCGCCCGGGCGACCTCGCCAGGGACCTCGGGATGCCGCCGTGGAAGATCGACCGGGTCCGGCAGCAGATGCGGGGCTGGTCGGCGGACGCCGTCTCCGAGGCCCTGCGCGCCGTGGCCGCGGCTGACGCCGGGGTCAAGGGCGGGGGCGACGACCCCGAGTACGCGCTCGAAAAGGCGGTCGTGGCAGTAGCCCGCGCGGCCCGCCCCCAACACCGGTAGCTCCGCCGGAACTCGAGGGCTCGGCCGGGCTCCGTCGGCACTCGGGCGCTCGCCTGGGCTCCGCCGGGCTCCGCCGGGTCCGTCGGACTCCGCTGGGCGCCGTCGGGCTCGGTCGGGCTCCGTCGGGACCCGGGGGCTCCGCCGGGCTCCGCCGGGCTCCGGCGCTCCGGGACAACGCTTCGGATGTGCTGGCCGGCCTCGGTGGGTCGTGGTCTGGTGGGTTCGGCCGGCTTGGGGCAGGGGCTTCGGCGGGGAGTCAGTGGGACAGGGTGTGGGTTGTTGAGGGGGAGGGGTGGCCTTTGGGGAGGAGGAGGGGGGCGGACAGGGCGAGGGCCAGGGCCAGGGCTGGGAGGGTGAGGGTGGTGAAGCTGCCGGAGGTGAGGGCGGCTACGCCGACGGCGGCGCCGAGTTCGTGTGAGGTGCCGATCAGCCCGGAGGCCAGGCCGGTGTGGTCCGGGTCGACGTTGCCGAGGGCGGCCGTCGTGGCGCAGACGAAGGCCGCGCCGAGGCCGAGGGCCAGCAGGGCGAAGCCCGGGACCAGGTCCGTCCAGAGCCCGCCGGCCGAGGTCACGGCCGCGCCGGCCGCGGCCAGGGTGAACGCCGCGGCGCCGGTCGGGCGCCAGCCGAGGCGGACAACGGCCCGGCTGCCGAGGTGCGCGCCCGCAGTGACCGCCACCGCCACCGGGAGGAAGGCCAGCCCAGTGACCAGGGGGCTTCGCCCCAGGGTGTGCTGGATGTGCAGGGAGCTCAGGTAGAAGCCCGCCACCAGCAGCCCCGCCGCCCCCAGCATCACCGCGCTCCCGCCCAGCAGGGCGCGGCGGCCCCGCAGGGAGGGCGGCACCAGCGGGTTCCGGGTCCGGCGTTGTGTCAGCACGAGCAGGCCGCCGGCCGCCGCGGCCCCGGTCAGCCAGGGCCAGGAGCCCGCGGTCAGGCCGTAGACCAGCCCGGCGGAAGTCCCGGTCAGCAGGAGGGACCCCGATACGTTCAGGGGGCGCCGCCGCGCGTCGCGTGCGCCGGGGGCGCGAAGGGACGGCCCAAGCAGCAGCGGGACGGCGATCAGTGCGCACACCCCGGCCGGCAGGTTGACGTAGAAGATCCAACGCCAGCCGGGCCCGTCGGTGAGTACCCCGCCGAGGAGGACGCCGATGGCCGCGCCGGCGCCGCCGATCGCCGCCCAGACACCGAGGGCGCGGTGTCGCTCCGGGCCCTGGAACAACGCCGTGACCAGGGCCATCGCCGCCGGTGAGAGCAGCGCCGCCGCCACTCCCTGGGCTGAGCGGGCCGCGATCAGGGTCCCGCCCTCCGCCGCGAGGCCGGACGCCGCCGAGGCCGCGGTGAACAGCGTCAGCCCGGTCAGGAACATCCGGCGCGCCCCGAACCGGTCGGCCAGCCTTCCGCCGACCAGCAGCAGGCTGCCGAAGAAGAGGGTGTACGCGGTCACCACCCAGGTGAGTCCGGACGGGGAGAGGCCGAGGTCGGATCCGATGGCGGGGAGGGCCACGTTCACCACCGTCACGTCGGCGATGAGCATGAACTGGGCCAGGCAGAGGAGGGCGAGGAGCCGCCAGCGGTGGGCGTGGGTGTGGGCGTGGGTGTGGGCGTGGGTGTGGGCGTGGGTGTGAGTCTGGGCGTGGGTGTGGGTGTGGGTGTGGCCGTCTGGGGACATGGCGAGCCGCCTTAACCTTTACAGTCGCGTTAGGGATCGGATCGAGTATGCGGGCTCGGTGCTGGAATGTGAACAGGGGTGTTAGGTTTGAGTGCATGGGCACCGACGCCAACCGACCCCGCCGCCGCGCCGACGCGGAGCGCAACACCGCCGCGATCATCGATGCCGGCCTGGACTGCTTCCTCGCTGATCCGCAGGCGAGCATGACCGCCATCGCCCGCGCCGCGGGAGTCAGCCGCGTCACGCTCTACTCGCACTTCCCGACCCGCGAGGCGCTCCTCGACGCCGCCCTGGAGCGCGCCGTCACCGAGGCCGCCGCCGCCCTTGAAGTCCCCGACGCGGCCGAGGCGGAGGGGGCGGCGGGTCCCGCGGGTGCGGAGGGGGCCGTCGCCGGACTCGAACGGCTGGTGCACACCTCCTGGCGGCTGCTCGACCGGCACGCCGCCGTCTTCGCCGCCGTCTCCGCCGCGCTCCCGCCCGAGCGGCTCCGCGAGCGCCACGGCCGGGTCCTGGCCCCCGTCCGCCGCCTGATCGTCCGCGGCCAGGAGGCCGGTGAGCTGCGCGCCGATCTGTCCGCCGACTGGCTGGTGACCGTCGTCTACAGCCTCGTCGACGCGGCCGCAGCCGAGGTGAAGGCCGGCCGGATGGCCCCGGAGGACGCGCCGCGGACGCTGACGGCCACGGTGCTCGCCGCTGTCGCCGCCTGAGCGAGAGCGGCCCGGGGCGAGAGTCGCCCGGGGGAGAGTCGCCTGAGCGTGAGTCGCCCGGGGCGAGAGCCGCCCGGGGCGTGAGTCGCCCGGGCGAGAGCCGCCCGGGCAAGACGAAGGCCCCGGCCACCGCCCTGGGGAAGGGTGGAGGCCGGGGCCTTCGGATACTTCTTGGTTGCGCCGCACCCGCGTGGCGAACGCTTCGTGTGCGGCGCGGGGTGCCGGTCAGGAGCGGGAGAGAGGGCCCGCTGGATCCCTATCCGGCGATCACATCAGGAGCTCAGCCCTGAAGGGAGGCAACCTTGGTGGCCAGCGCCGACTTCTTGTTGGCGGCGGCGTTCTTGTGGATGACACCCTTCGAGACAGCCTTGTCGAGCGCACGCGCGGCGTCGCGGGAAGCCACGGTGGCCTTCTCGACGTCACCGGCGAGGACGGCCTCGCGGGCCTTGCGGATCGCGGTCTTGAGCGAAGACTTGACGGCCTTGTTGCGCAGGCGCGCCTTCTCGTTCGTCTTGTTCCGCTTGATCTGGGACTTGATGTTCGCCACGAAAGAGCCTTTTCAGGTTCAGAGTTTGATCTTCGGATTGTGTCCCGACAGCTGAGAGGGCATACGAGACACAGCTGCTCAGGCTACCAGGCGCGGTTCGACCGGCCCAAACCGAGCGCATGTCCCCGTCCATGGGACCATGGGAGTCTGCGTACAGATCCGACATCGCCGCGGCAGGAGCCCGGCGAGATCCGGACTCTCGCTCAGACGATGCTCAGATTTCGTTCCGACTGCGACCCGAGAATCAGGACACTGCGTGCCCGCCATCCCCAGCCACGTGCCCGAGCCGAGCCGTACCGACCCGGCGCTGATCCGCAATTTCTGCATCATCGCGCACATCGACCACGGCAAGTCGACCCTTGCCGACCGGATGCTCCAGCTCACCGGTGTGGTCGACCAGCGGCAGATGCGCGCCCAGTACCTCGACCGCATGGACATCGAGCGTGAGCGCGGCATCACGATCAAGTCCCAGGCGGTCCGACTGCCGTGGGCGCCCACCGAGGGCGAGGGCAAGGGCAGCACCCACATCCTCAACATGATCGACACCCCCGGGCACGTCGACTTCACCTACGAGGTCTCCCGCTCCCTCGCCGCGTGCGAGGGCACGGTCCTCCTGGTGGACGCCGCCCAGGGCATCGAGGCGCAGACCCTCGCCAACCTGTACCTGGCGATGGAGAACGACCTCGCGATCGTCCCCGTACTGAACAAGATCGACCTGCCGGCCGCCCAGCCGGAGAAGTTCGCCGAGGAGCTCGCGAACCTCGTCGGCTGCCAGCCCGAGGACGTCCTGCGGGTCTCCGCCAAGACCGGTCTCGGTGTGGAGGCCCTGCTCGACAAGGTCGTCGCGACCGTCCCGGCCCCGGTCGGCGTCAAGGACGCCCCCGCCCGCGCGATGATCTTCGACTCGGTCTACGACTCGTACCGCGGCGTCGTCACGTACGTCCGTGTCGTCGACGGCCAGCTCAGCAAGCGCGAGCGCATCCGGATGATGTCCACCGGTGCCACCCACGAGCTGCTGGAGATCGGTGTCTCCTCCCCGGAGATGACCCCGGCCGACGGCATCGGCGTCGGCGAGGTGGGCTACATCATCACCGGCGTGAAGGACGTCCGTCAGTCCAAGGTCGGTGACACCATCACCAGCCTGCACAACGGCGCCACCGAGGCCCTCGGCGGCTACAAGGACCCGCGGCCGATGGTCTTCTCGGGCCTGTACCCGCTCGACGGCTCGGACTACCCGGACCTGCGCGAGGCCCTGGACAAGCTGCAGCTCAACGACGCCGCGCTCGTCTACGAGCCGGAGACCTCGGCGGCGCTCGGCTTCGGCTTCCGCGTCGGCTTCCTCGGCCTGCTCCACCTGGACGTGGTGCGCGAGCGCCTGGAGCGGGAGTTCGGGCTCGACCTGATCGCCACCGCGCCGAACGTGGTCTACCGCGTCGTCCTGGAGGACGGCAAGGAAGTCACCGTCACCAACCCGAGCGAGTTCCCCGAGGGCAAGATCTCGGACGTGTTCGAGCCGGTCGTGCGGGCCACCGTGCTCGCGCCCACCGAGTTCATCGGTGCGATCATGGAGCTCTGCCAGACCCGCCGCGGCTCGCTGCTGGGCATGGACTACCTCTCCGAGGACCGCGTCGAGATCCGCTACACCCTCCCGCTCGCGGAGATCGTCTTCGACTTCTTCGACCAGCTGAAGTCCAAGACGCGCGGCTACGCCTCCCTCGACTACGAGCCCACCGGCGAGCAGAGCGGTTCGCTCGTCAAGGTCGACATCCTGCTGCACGGCGACAAGGTCGACGCCTTCTCCGCCGTCACCCACAAGGACGCGGCCTACGCCTACGGTGTGCGCCTGGTCGCCAAGCTGCGCGAGCTCATCCCGCGGCAGGCCTTCGAGGTGCCGATCCAGGCGGCCGTCGGTTCGCGGGTCATCGCCCGCGAGACCATCCGCGCCATCCGCAAGGACGTCCTCGCCAAGTGCTACGGCGGTGACATCTCCCGTAAGCGGAAGCTGCTGGAGAAGCAGAAGGAGGGCAAGAAGCGGATGAAGATGGTCGGTTCTGTGGAGGTTCCGCAGGAGGCCTTCATCGCCGTCCTCTCCAGCGACGAGTCCGGCGGCAAGAAGAAGTAGCACCCTCGCCTCCCAAGTCGTACGAAACGGACCCACATGCACACGCATGGGGGTCCGTTTCGTTATGAAGCGGCCGCTCGCTGGCTCTTACGCACCGGGTGGGGCGCCCTCTACTCTGATCACCTGCTCGATGGTTACTCGCCAGTTACAAACCCGCCAGCCCAAGCGCCCCACGCCCACGCACTACCGCGTGGACCGGTCCGGAGGATGTCGTGAGCGACACACAGACCTTGATCGAGAACCGCCCGCCCAGCGTGGCGGTCCTCTTCCTTGACCGCGTCGCGGCCACGCCGAACGCGGAGGCCTACCGGTTCCCGGTTCCCGCGGCCGGCGGGGCGGGCGGCCCCGACGACTGGAAGTCGCTCAGCTGGGGGCAGGCGGCCGAACGGGTCTTCGCCATCGCCGCCGGGCTGATCGACCTCGGCCTGGAAGCGGAAGACCGGGTCGCGCTCGCCTCCAACACCCGGGTGGAGTGGATCCTCGCGGACCTCGGCGTCATGTGCGCCGGCGCCGCGACCACCACCATCTACCCGAGCACCAACGCGGAGGAGTCGTCCTTCATCCTGGCCGACTCGGAGAGCCGGGTGCTGATCGCCGAGGACGGCAAGCAGCTCGCGAAGGCCCGCGCGCACCGCGCCGAGCTGCCCCGGCTGGCCCACGTCGTGGTCCTGAACGCCGACGACGCGGTCGCCGTCGAAGGGGATCCCGAGGGCTGGGTGCTCTCCCTCGCCGACCTGGAGGCGCGCGGCAAGGAGCACCTCGCCAAGCACCCCGAGGCGGTCAAGGAGCGCATCGCGGCCATCACGGCCGACCAGCTCGCCACCCTGATCTACACGTCCGGCACCACCGGCCGCCCCAAGGGCGTACGGCTGCCCCACGGAAACTGGTCGTACATGGCCAAGGCCACCGTGGCGACCGGCATGATCCACTCGGACGACGTCCAGTACCTGTGGCTGCCGCTGGCGCACGTCTTCGGCAAGGTGCTGACCTCCGGCCAGATCGAGGTCGGGCACGTCACCGCGATCGACGGCCGCATCGACAAGATCATCGAGAACCTGCCGATCGTGCAGCCGACGTACATGGCGGCCGTCCCGCGCATCTTCGAGAAGGTCTACAACGGGGCCGCGGGCAAGGCCCGGGCCGCCGGCGGCGCCAAGTACAAGATCTTCAAGTGGGCGGCCGGGGTCGCCCGCGAATACGCCAAGGTCAGGCAGGACAACTTCCGGCGCACCGGCAACGCGAGCGTCCCCCTCGGCCTCGCCACCCAGCACAAGATCGCCGACGCGCTCGTCTACTCCAAGCTCCGCGAGGCCTTCGGCGGGAAGCTGCGCGCCGCCGTCTCCGGCTCCGCCGCCCTGGCCCCCGAGATCGGCTACTTCTTCTCCGGCGCGGGCATCCACGTCCTGGAGGGCTACGGGCTCACCGAGTCCAGCGCGGCCTCCTTCGTCAACCCGGGCGAGGCCTACCGCACCGGCACCGTCGGCAAGCCGCTCCCCGGCACCGAGGTCCGGATCGCCGACGACGGTGAGATCCTGCTGCGCAGCCCCGGCATCATGCAGGGCTACCACGGGCTGCCCGAGAAGACCGCCGAGGTGCTGGAGGCGGACGGCTGGCTGCACACTGGGGACATCGGCGAGCTGTCGGCCGACGGCTACCTGCGCATCACCGACCGCAAGAAGGACCTGATCAAGACCTCGGGCGGCAAGTACGTGGCCCCGGCGGAGGTGGAGGGGCAGTTCAAGGCGATCTGCCCGTATGTCTCCAGCATCGTGGTGCACGGCGCGGACCGGAACTTCTGCTCGGCGCTGATCGCGCTGGACGGGCCGGCGATCCTGGGCTGGGCGGCCGACAACGGCCTGGAGGGGAAGACGTATGCCGAGGTCGTGGCGGCCCCCGAGACGAACCGGCTGATCGAGACGTACGTGCAGACCCTCAACGAGGGCTTGCAGCGCTGGCAGACGATCAAGCAGTTCCGGCTGCTGCCGCGCGACCTCGACGTGGAGCACGGGGACCTGACGCCCAGCCTGAAGCTGAAGCGGCCGGTCGTCGAGCGCGAGTTCAAGTACCTCATCGACGAGATGTACGCGGGCTCGAACGAGGCGTAAACGACCTTGGGGCAGTGCGGGACAATGGGCTCATGCCTTCCGCACTGCCCGACGGTGACCCCATGCCCGAAGACGGCTCGCTGCCGTCGCACGCCCTGGCGGGTGCCGGGGACCGGCCGCTCGGGTTCTACCTGCACGTTCCGTACTGCGCCACGCGCTGCGGCTACTGCGACTTCAACACCTACACGGCCACCGAGCTGCGGGGCACCGGCGGTGTGCTCGCCTCCCGGGAGAACTACGCCGACACCCTGATCGACGAGGTCCGCCTCGCCCGGAAGGTGCTCGGGGACGACCCGCGCGCCGTGCGGACCGTGTTCGTGGGCGGCGGCACGCCGACGCTGCTGCCGGCCGGGGACCTCGTACGGATGCTCGCGGCGATCCGTGACGAGTTCGGCCTGGCCGAGGACGCCGAGATCACCACGGAGGCCAATCCGGAGTCGGTGAATCCGCAGTACCTGGCGGAGCTGCGGGCCGGGGGCTTCAACCGGATCTCCTTCGGCATGCAGAGCGCGAAGCAGCACGTCCTGAAGGTGCTGGACCGCACGCACACGCCGGGCCGGCCCGAGGCGTGCGTCGCGGAGGCGCGCGCGGCGGGCTTCGAGCACGTCAACCTGGACCTGATCTACGGGACGCCGGGCGAGTCCGACGAGGACTGGCGGGAGTCGCTGTCGGCCGCGCTGGGGGCGGGGCCGGACCACATCTCGGCGTACGCGCTGATCGTGGAGGAAGGCACCCAGCTGGCGCGGCGGATCCGCCGGGGCGAGGTCCCGATGACGGACGACGACGTGCACGCGGACCGGTATCTGATCGCGGACTCGGTGATGGCCGAGGCGGGGTACTCCTGGTACGAGGTGTCGAACTGGGCCACCTCGGAGGCGGGGCGGTGCCTGCACAACGAGCTGTACTGGCGCGGCGCCGACTGGTGGGGCGCGGGGCCGGGGGCGCACTCCCACGTGGGCGGGGTGCGGTGGTGGAACGTGAAGCATCCCGGCGCGTACGCCGCCGCGCTGGCGGAGGGCCGCTCCCCGGGGGCGGGCCGGGAGCTGCTGTCGGAGGAGGACCGGCGGGTCGAGCGGATCCTGCTGGAGCTGCGGCTGGTGGAAGGGGCGCCGCTGTCGCTGCTGGCGCCGGCGGGGCTGGCGGCCGCCGGGCGGGCCCTGGCCGACGGCCTCCTGGAACCCGGCCCCTACGAGGCGGGCCGGGCCGTCCTGACCCTGCGGGGGCGGCTGCTGGCCGACGCGGTGGTCCGGGACCTGGTGGACTGATCCGGGCCGGGTGGTGCGGAGTGCCGCTGCGGCGGAGCTTCTCCCCGCCCCGCCCTTTCACCGTTTCTCCCCCAGACTCCGTCCGGGGGGGACCCCCAGGGGCTCCGCCCCAGACCCGCGCCTCAAACGCCGGCGGGGCTGGATCGGCCCGGCGGAGCCGGGCCGGCCGGTCAGGCCGTGACGTGGTCGATGAGGTGTTCCACCGCGCCCAGGAGGGTGGGCTCCAGGTCCTTGTAAGACGTCACGCGGGACAGGATGTGCTGCCAGGCCGCCCCGGTGTTCTCCGGCCAGCCCAGCGCCCGGCAGACGCCCGTCTTCCAGTCCTCGCCCCGCGGGACCACCGGCCACGCCTCGATGCCGAGCGCCGCCGGCTTCACCGCCTGCCAGACGTCCACGTACGGATGGCCCACGATCAGGACGTCCGGCGAGGTCACCGAAGCCGCGATACGGGATTCCTTCGAGCCCGGGACCAGGTGGTCCACCAGGATGCCCAGGCGGGCGTCGGGGGCCGGGGCGAAGTCCGCCACGATGGCGGGGAGGTCGTCGATGCCCTCCAGGTACTCCACCACCACGCCCTCAATCCGCAGGTCGTCACCCCACACCCGCTCGACCAGCTCGGCGTCGTGGCGGCCCTCGACGTAGATCCGCCCCGCCCGCGCCACCCGTGCCCGCGCCCCCGGGACCGCGACCGAGCCCGAGGCCGTACGGGCAGGGGCGGCCGGCGAGCGCGTGGGGCGGGTCAGGGTGACCACCGCGCCCTCCAGCAGGAAGCCCCGCGGTTCCAGCGGGAACACCCGCCGCTTGCCGAAGCGGTCCTCCAGGGTCACCGTGCCCGCCTCGCAGGCCACCACCGCGCCGCAGAAGTCCGTACCGGCGAGCTCGACCACCAGGCCGGGATCCGCCGGCACCTCCGGCGCGGGCTTGGCACGCTTCCACTGCGGGGTCAGGTCGGGGGAGTACTCACGCATCCGGCCGACAGTAGAAGAGACCCCGCCCTCAGGCGTCCGACACGCCGAACCGCCCCCGCAGTGTGTCGCGTTGCGCACGGACGAAGTCCGCCGATACCACCGCTCCGTGACCCGGCACGTACAGCGCGTCGTCCCCGCCCAGGGAGAGCAGCCGGTCCATGGCCGCCGGCCACCGCGCCGGCACCGCGTCGCGGCCCGCCTGCGGCTCGCCCGACTCCTCCACGAGGTCCCCGCAGAACACCACCTCGCGCTCGCCCGGCACGAAGACCGCCAGGTCGTGCCGGGTGTGCCCGGGCCCCACGTTCGCCAGCAGCACCTGGACCCCGCCCAGCTCCAGCGTCCACTCGCCCGACACCAGGTGCTTGGGCAGCACCAGCAGATCCGCGGCCTCGGCCGCCTCGTCCGCGGCCAGCCCGTGCCGCACCGCACCGTCGCGCAGCTCCTCGCGGCCCGTCGAGAGCTCCGTGTCCAGCCCGACCGCCCCGTACACCTCGGTGCCCGCGAAGGCGGCCCCGCCCAGCACGTGGTCGAAATGTCCGTGCGTGAATGCGATATGGGTCACGCTTCGGCCCGTCAGCCGCTCCGCCTCGGACCGCAGCTGCGCGCCCTCCCGCAGGCACGAGCCGGGGTCGATCATGAGGATCCCCTCGTCCCCCACCACCAGCCCCACCGTGCAGTCCCACACCGGGAGTCGGCGCCGGCCGCTCCGCCCGGTCAACTGCTCCCAGCCCGCCTCTTCCCATCGGACGTCCATAACCGTGACGCTACCCTGGCGACCCCTGACGGGCCGCCCTTGCCTCCGGCGTACTACCCAGCCGTACACTGACCGGGGGATCTCTGGCACTCGAACGCTCTGAGTGCCAACAGACGCCACGACGGACCACGATCACGACGACGCATCACTGGAGGTGTGCGCGATGCTCAGCGAACGCAGACTCGAGGTGCTGCGCGCCATCGTCCAGGACTACGTCGGGACGGAGGAGCCGGTCGGCTCCAAGGCGCTCACCGAGCGGCACCGGCTCGGCGTCTCGCCCGCCACCGTGCGCAACGACATGGCCGTGCTGGAGGACGAGGGCTACATCGCCCAGCCCCACACCAGCGCCGGCCGGATCCCCACGGACAAGGGCTACCGGCTCTTCGTCGACAAGCTGGCGGGGGTCAAACCGCTGTCGACGCCCGAGCGCCGGGCCATCCAGAACTTCCTCGACGGCGCCGTCGACCTCGACGACGTCGTCGGCCGCACGGTGCGGCTGCTCGCGCAGCTCACCCGGCAGGTCGCCGTCGTCCAGTACCCGTCGCTGACCCGCTCTACCGTGCGCCACGTCGAGCTGCTGTTGCTGGCGCCGGCCCGGCTGATGCTCGTACTGATCACGGACACCGGCCGGGTCGAGCAGCGGCTCGTCGACTGCCAGGTCCCCTTCGGCGAGACCTCCCTCGCCGATCTGCGGGCGCGGCTCAACAGCCGGGTCGTCGGCCGTCGGTTCACCGACGTGCCGCAGCTGGTGCAGGACCTCCCCGAATCCTTCGACGCGGAGGACCGCGGCACGGTCTCCACGGTGCTCGCGACCCTCCTCGAAACCCTGGTCGAGGAGGCCGAGGAGCGGCTGGTGATCGGCGGCACCGCCAATCTCACCCGCTTCGGACACGATTTTCCCCTGACGATCAGGCCGGTGCTCGAAGCGCTGGAGGAGCAGGTCGTGCTCCTCAAGCTGCTGGGCGAGGCCAGCGAGTCGGGGATGGCCGTAAAGATCGGGCATGAGAATGCCTACGAGGGACTGAACTCCACGTCCGTCGTCTCGGTCGGCTACGGTTCGGGCGGCGAATCAGTCGCCAAACTCGGCGTGGTCGGACCGACCCGCATGGACTACCCCGGAACGATGGGAGCGGTACGCGCAGTGGCACGTTACGTCGGACAGATCCTGGCGGAGTCGTAAGTGGCCACGGACTATTACGCCGTTCTCGGCGTGCGCCGCGACGCATCCCAGGACGAGATCAAGAAGGCCTTCCGCCGCCTCGCGCGTGAACTCCACCCGGATGTGAATCCGGACCCGAAGACGCAGGAGCGCTTCAAGGAGATCAACGCGGCCTACGAGGTGCTCTCGGACCCGCAGAAGAAGCAGGTCCACGACCTCGGCGGCGACCCGCTCTCCTCCTCGGGAGGCGGCGGCGCGGGCGGCTTCGGGGCGGGTGGCTTCGGCAACTTCTCCGACATCATGGACGCCTTCTTCGGCCAGGCCTCGCAGCGCGGCCCGCGCTCGCGGACCCGGCGCGGCCAGGACGCCATGATCCGCCTTGACCTGGAGCTGGACGAGGCGGCCTTCGGGACGACCAAGGACATCCAGGTCGACACGGCTGTCGTCTGCAACACCTGCTCCGGCGAGGGCGCGGCCCCCGGTACCTCGGCGCAGACATGTGACATGTGCCGCGGCCGCGGTGAGGTCTCGCAGGTCACCCGGTCCTTCCTGGGCCAGGTCATGACCTCGCGCCCCTGCCCGCAGTGCCAGGGCTTCGGCACCGTGGTCCCGACCCCCTGCCCCGAGTGCGCGGGCGACGGCCGGGTCCGCTCCCGCCGCAGCCTCACGGTCAAGATCCCGGCCGGCGTCGAGAACGGCACCCGGATCCAGCTGGCGGGCGAGGGCGAGGTCGGCCCCGGCGGCGGCCCCGCCGGCGACCTGTACGTGGAGATCCACGAGCTGTCGCACCCGACCTTCCAGCGGCGCGGGGACGACCTGCACTGCACGGTGACCATCCCGATGACGGCGGCGGCCCTGGGCACCAAGTGCCCGCTGGAGACGCTGGACGGCCTGGAGGAGATCGACATCAGGCCCGGCACCGGGTCCGGTCAGTCGATCCCGCTGCACGGGCGCGGCGTCACGCATCTGCGCGGCGGCGGGCGGGGCGACCTGATCGTCCACGTCGAGGTCACCACTCCGGGCAAGCTGGACGCGGCGCAGGAGGACCTGCTGCGCCAGCTGGCGAAGCTGCGCGGCGAGGAACGGCCGATGGGCCAGTTCGCGCCGGGCCAGCAGGGGCTGTTCAGCCGCCTGAAGGACGCGTTCAACGGCCGCTGACCCGGCCGCGCGGTACCTCGTACCACCTCGTCCGAGCCCGATCCGGGGATGACCCGGGTCGGGCTCGACGCTTTCCGGGCAGGCCCGCTCCGGGGCCGTGGCGGGATCCAGGCGGCAGGCGGAAGCGGACTATGCCAGGCGAATGCCATGATTCGGCCCGGTGAGCGGGACATGGCACGATGCAGTCCATGTCCACCGCACTGAACGGTCTCTACCAGTACCCGATCGTGCAGGCTCCCATGGCGGGCGGCGCCTCGTGTCCGCCGCTCGCCGCCGCCGTGTGCGAGGCGGGCGCACTGGGCTTCCTGGCCGGCGGCTACAAGACCGCCGACGGCATGTACCAGGAGATCAAACGGACCCGCGGACTCACCCGGCGCCCGTTCGGCGTGAACCTCTTCATGCCGCAGACCGGCTACGTCGACCCGGCCGCCGTCGAGGCGTACCGCGGGCAGCTGGCGGGCGAGGCCGGCTGGTACGAGATCTCGCTCGCCGCCGAGGACACCATCGGCACCTGCGACGACGGCTACGAGGCGAAGCTGGCCATCCTCGTCGAAGACCCCGTCCCGGTGGTCTCGTTCACCTTCGGCTGCCCCCCGCCCGAGACGCTCACCCGGCTGCGCAAGGCCGGCACGCACACCGTCGTCACCGTGACCTCGGTCGAGGAGGCCAGGGCCGCCCAGGAGGCGGGCGCCGACGCGGTCTGTGTGCAGGGCGTCGAGGCGGGAGGCCACCAGGGCACCCACCGCGACGACCCGCGCTCCGACGGCACGGAGGGCGTCGGGCTGCTCGCGCTGGTGGCGCAGGTACGAGAGGCCGTGGCCCTCCCCATCATCGCGGCAGGCGGCCTGATGCGGGGCTCGCAGATCGCGGCGCTGCTGGCGGCGGGCGCGGAGGCGGCGCAGCTCGGCACGGCCTTCCTGGGGTGTCCGGAGTCGGGGGCGCACCCGCTGCACAAGAAGGCGCTGACGGATCCGCTGTTCGTCCGTACCGAGCTGACCAGGGCGTTCTCCGGGCGGCCGGCGCGGGGGCTGGTGAACCGCTTCATGCGGGAGCACGGGCCGTACGCCCCGGCCGCGTACCCGCAGGTCCACCACCTGACCTCGGGGCTGCGCAAGGCGGCCGCCGCGGCCGGGGACCCGCAGGGCATGGCCCTGTGGGCGGGGCAGGGGCACCGGCTGGCGCGGATGCTGCCGGCGGGGGAGCTGGTGGAGGTGCTGGCGGCCGAACTGGCCGAGGCACAGAGCACGTTGAAGGTAATGCAGATGAGGAGAGCGTCATGACCGCCCCGGTGTTCGTGGTCGAAGAGGTCCCCGCGGGCCCGGAGTTCGTACTGGAAGGCCCCGAGGGCCGGCACGCGGTGTCCGTGAAGCGGCTGAACCCGGGCGAGGCGGTGGTCCTCGCGGACGGCCGGGGCGGCTGGGCGGAGGCGGTGGTGAAGTCGGCGGAGGGCAAGGACCGCCTGGTGGTGGCGGTGTCCTCCAGCGGGCAGGAACCGCAGCCCCCGGTCCGCATCACGGTGGTCCAGGCCCTCCCCAAGGGCGACCGGGGCGAAGTGGCCGTCGAGACGATGACCGAGACGGGCGTGGACGCGATCGTGCCGTGGCAGGCCTCGCGGTGCATCACGCAATGGCGCGGGGACCGCGGTGCCAAGTCCCTGGCCAAGTGGCGCAGCACCGCCCGGGAGGCGGGCAAGCAGTCCCGCCGGGTCCGGTTCCCGGAGGTCGCGGAGGCCATGTCCACCAAGCAGGTGGCGGCGCTGCTGGCCGATGCCGACCTGGCGATGGTTCTGCACGAGGACCGCGACACGCCCTCGCAGGCCCTGGCCGCGGCCCCGCTGCCCGCATCGGGCTCCATCGTCCTGGTGGTCGGCCCGGAGGGCGGCGTCTCCCCTGAGGAGCTGGCCGCCTTCGCGGCGGTCGGCGCCCACCCGTACCGCCTGGGCTCCTCGGTGCTGCGCACCTCCACCGCCGGCACGGCCGCGACGGCGGTTCTCCTCGCCCGCACGGGCCGCTGGTCCTGACGCCGGTCCGGCGGGGCGCGTTCCGCGCGCTCCGGGTCACCCCTGCCCCGGGGCTCGGCTCCCGGGGAAGGGCGGGATGGATACGATGCCCCGACTGATCCACCATCACGGGAGGCGAACGCAATGGCCGGGGAACCGCAAGCCGACTGCCTGTTCTGCAAGATCGTCGCGGGGAGCATCCCGGCGACCGTGGTCCGGGAGACCGAGACGACCGTCGCCTTCCGGGACATCAACCCCCAGGCACCCACGCACGTGCTCGTCATCCCACGCGTGCACTACCCCGACGCCGCCACCCTCGCCGCCGCGGAGCCCGCCATCGCCGCCGATCTGCTGCGCGAGTCCGCCGTGATCGCCGCTGAGGAGAAGGTCGACGACCACGGCTACCGGGTCGTGTTCAACACCGGCTCCGGCGCCGGCCAGACCGTCTTCCACGCCCACGCGCACGTCCTCGGGGGCCGCGGCCTCCAGTGGCCCCCCGGATAATCCGTGTCCGTACGAGAGTTCGTGGTGCTGGGCACCGCCAGCCAGGTGCCCACCCGCCACCGCAACCACAACGGGTACCTCCTGCGGTGGGACGGCGAGGGCATCCTCTTCGACCCGGGCGAGGGGACCCAGCGCCAGATGCTCCGGGCCGGGGTGGCCGCGCACGACATCAACCGGATCTGTGTCACCCACTTCCACGGCGACCACAGCCTCGGCCTCGCCGGGGTGATCCAGCGGATCAACCTCGACCAGGTCCCGCACCCCGTCACCGCGCACTATCCCGCCTCGGGGCAGAAGTTCTTCGACCGGCTCCGCTACGCCACCGCCTACCGCGAGACCGTTCTGCTCCGCGAGGAACCGGTGACGCGGGACGGGACGCTGGCGCGCGGGGACTCGTACCTCCTGGAGGCCCGCCGGCTTTCCCACCCGGTCGAGTCCTTCGGCTACCGGATCACCGAGCCCGACGGGCGCCGCATGGTCCCCGCACTGCTCGCGCGGCACGGGATCAAGGGGCCGGACGTGGGACGGATCCAGCGCGAGGGGGAGCTGGGCGGCGTGACGCTCGACGACGTCAGCGAGCACCGGCCCGGGCAGCGGTTCGCCTTCGTCATGGACACCCGGCTCTGCCCCGGCGTCCACGCGCTCGCCGAGGGCTGCGACATGCTGGTGATCGAGTCGACGTTCCTCGACGAGGACGAGCGGCTGGCCACCGACCACGGGCACCTCACCGTCGGCCAGGCGGCCCGCGCGGCGCGCGACGCGGGGGTGCGCAGCCTGGTGCTGACGCACTTCTCGCAGCGCTACACCGACCCCGCCGAGTTCGGACGCCAGGCCCGCGCGGCCGGCTTCGAGGGCGAGCTCGCGATCGCCGCGGACCTCGCGCGCGTTCCCTTGCCGAAGCGCGGCTAGCCGCCGAAGGCGGGAACACCCGGGGCGGGGTGCGGCGTACGGAGATCTCCGCGACCGCCGGCTCCGGCGCGCGCCCGGCCACCGCCGGCGGGAGCCCGCCCTGTGCCGGGCCCGTGCCTGGCCCGTGCCCGGGAAGCCGGCGGCGTCGGCGAGCAGGCCCGCGCCCAGTGCCGCGCCGTCTGGGAGTGATCTGGGCCACACTGTGTTTTGAGTCGTGCCGAGTGGGCAGGGCTCGGGGCTTTCCATCGAAAACCCACTCACAGAAACGACGCCTCAGTCCTTCAGGCCCGCAGATCCGCATAGGCAGCAACGGGGAGTACACCGTGACCAGTCGGGAAAGCCGCACCAGCCGCACCGCAGCAGTGGATCCGCTCGGTCCGCTGCGCGATCCCCAAGAACCCGGCTGCGACGTCTTCCTGACCGGCACCGTCTTCCTCGACATCATCTTCACCGGCCTCGACTCGGCCCCGGTGCGCGGTACGGAGTCCTGGGCGCGCGGCATGGGCTCCAGCCCCGGAGGCGTGGCCAACATGGCCACGGCCCTGGCCCGGCTCGGCCTGCGCACCTCGCTGGCCGCGGCCTTCGGGGACGACCACTACGGCGAGTACTGCTGGGACGCGCTGGAACAGGGCGAGGGCATCGACCTGTCCATGTCGCGGACGATCCCCGGCTGGCACAGCCCCGTCACGGTCTCGATGGCCTACGAGGGCGAGCGCACGATGGTGTCGCACGGCCACGAGGCTCCACCGCCGGCGGGCCGGTTCCCGCAGTGCCCGCCGGCCGCCCGCGCGGCCGTGGCCTCCCTCGGGCCGGGGCAGGGGGAGGAGTGGATCGGGACGGCGGCGCGGCAGGGGTCGCGGGTCTTCGCGGACGTGGGGTGGGACGAGAGCGGGCGGTGGGACCTGGGGGCGCTGGCCGACCTGGAGCACTGCGAGGCGTTCCTGCCGAACGCGGGCGAGGCGATGCGGTACACGCGGACCGATTGTCCTCGGGCGGCGGCCCGGGCGCTGGCGGAGCTGGTACCGATCGCGGTGGTGACGATGGGCGCGGAGGGCTCGTACGCGGTGGACGGCCGGACCGGCGAGACGGCGGAGGTCCCCGGGATCACGGTGGACGCGCTGGACCCGACGGGGGCGGGGGACGTGTACGTGGCGGGCTTCGTCACCGGCACCCTGGCGGAGTGGCCGCTGGCCGACCGCCTCGCCTTCGCGGGCCTCACGGCGGCGCTGTCGGTCCAGGAATTCGGCGGCTCCCTCTCGGCGCCGGGCTGGCCGGAGGTGTCCCACTGGTGGCGCACGGCCCCGGACGCGTTGCGCGGCCGCTACGCCTTCCTGGACGAGCTGATCCCCCCGACGGAAACCCCGGCCGCCCGCCGCCGGGCGGTCCCGACGATCGGCTTCCGCCACTCCGCGTAACGCCTGGCCGGCGATCGAACACCCCCGGGGCGGCCACACCGCCCGGGGCCCACCGCCCGGGGCCCCACCGCCGGGGCTCCACCGCCGGGGCCCGCTGCCCGGGGCTTGCCCCCCGCCCTGGGGGCTTTCCCCCGCCCTGGGTCTGCCCTCCGCCCTGGGGCTGCCCCCGGCCCTGGGGCTACCCCGGCCCTGGGGGCCCCTGTGCCGCGCGGTCCCGCCTCCTCGCTCCCGTCCCGGGCGGGGACCTCGCGGGGCCAGGGCAGGCCGGCGCGGGCAACACCGGGGGCCGGTCGTCCCACGCCGAAAGAATCCGCGACCGGGGACGCCGCGCCGCCGAGCCCTGGGGGCGGGCCGGGGGTGCCTCTGGGTGGCCGCGTCCGGGGGCCGGGGCCGCGGTGGCGGCGGGGGCGCCGGCAGGGGGTTTCCGTGTGCCGGGCGGCCAGGCCAGCGGTGGCGGAAAAGGCCTCGGGGATGCGGCGGCGGAGTCGTACCCTTGGTAGTCCGGAGGTCGTCGATCGGCGCGGCCCCTCAGCGGGAGGTATGCGCAGGCCACAGTGCCGGCCCATGACTCAGACACCGACAGCCCACACCCCCGCGCCCGGGCAGGCGCGAGCCCACTTCACCGTCCCGGCCTCGCACCCGATGGTGACCGTGCTCGGCTCTGGCGACGCCCTGTTGCGCGTGATCGAGAGGGCCTTCCCGAAGGCCGACATCCATGTTCGGGGCAATCAGGTCAGCGCGATCGGCGATGCGGTGGAAGTCGCCCTGATCCAGCGCCTGTTCGACGAGATGATGCTGGTGCTCCGCACCGGGCAGCCGATGACGGAGGACGCAGTGGAACGCTCTATCGCCATGCTCAAGGCGAGCGGCAACGGCAATGGAAACGGGCCCGAGGAGACGCCCGCCGAGGTGCTCACCCAGAATATCCTCTCCAGCCGCGGCCGCACCATCCGTCCCAAGACCCTCAACCAGAAGCGGTACGTCGACGCGATCGACAAGAACACGATCGTCTTCGGCATCGGCCCCGCCGGTACCGGCAAGACCTACCTCGCCATGGCCAAGGCGGTCCAGGCCCTCCAGTCCAAGCAGGTCAGCCGGATCATCCTGACCCGGCCCGCCGTCGAGGCGGGGGAGCGGCTCGGCTTCCTGCCCGGCACGCTCTTCGACAAGATCGACCCGTACCTGCGCCCGCTCTACGACGCACTGCACGACATGATCGACCCGGACTCGATCCCGCGCCTCATGGCCGCCGGCACCATCGAGGTGGCCCCCCTGGCGTACATGCGCGGCAGGACGCTCAATGAGGCGTTCGTCGTCCTCGACGAGGCGCAGAACACCAGTCCGGAACAGATGAAGATGTTCCTGACCCGGCTCGGCTTCGACTCGAAGATCGTCGTCACCGGTGACATCACCCAGGTCGACCTGCTGCCGGGTGGTACCAAGAGCGGCCTGCGGCAGGTGCAGTCGATCCTCGAAGGGGTTCCGGACATCCACTTCTCGCGGCTCACGTCCGAGGATGTCGTCCGGCACAAGCTGGTCGGCCGTATCGTCGACGCGTACGAAAAGTACGAGGACATCCAGGACGGCCGGAACGGCCAACACGGGAAGTAGAACTCAGCGCACCATGTCGATCGACGTCAACAACGAGTCCGGAACCGAGGTCGACGAGCAGGCGATCCTCGACATCGCCCGCTACGCGCTCACCCGGATGCGGATCCACCCGCTGTCCGAGCTCTCCGTCATCGTCATCGACGAGGAGGCGATGGAGCAGCTCCACATCCAGTGGATGGATCTGCCCGGACCCACCGACGTCATGTCCTTCCCGATGGACGAGCTCCGTCCGCCGGCGAAGGACGACGAGGAGCCCCCGCAGGGGCTCCTCGGCGACATCGTGCTCTGCCCGGAAGTGGCCAAGAGGCAGGGCGAGGACGCCCCGACGCAGCACTCCATGGACGAGGAGCTCCAGCTCCTGACCGTCCACGGGGTGCTGCACCTGCTCGGCTACGACCACGAGGAGCCGGACGAGAAGGCCGAGATGTTCGGGCTGCAGGCGGCCATCGTCGACGGCTGGCGCGGTGAGCGCGGTATGACCGGCCCGTCACCGGCCCCCACCGTCTCGTGACCGCCGCCCCCCAGCTGATCACGGGCGCGGTGCTGCTGGTCGTCGTGGCCTGGTTCGCGGCGTGCGCCGAGTCCGGGATCTCCCGGGTCTCCAGCTTCCGCGCCGAACAGGCCGTACGGGAAGGCCGGCGCGGCAGCGCGAAGCTCGCGCAGGTCGCCGCCGACCCCACCCGCTACGTCAATGTGGCCCTGCTGGTCCGGGTCACCTGCGAGATGGCGGCGGGCGTGCTCGTCACGTACGTCTGCCTCGACGAGTTCGGCGAGAACTGGACCGCGCTGCTCGTGGCCATCGCCGTGATGGTGCTCGTCTCGTTCGTCGCCGTCGGCGTGTCCCCTCGTACGATCGGCCGCCAGCACCCGTTGAACACGGCGACGGCGGCCGCGTACGTACTGGTACCGCTGGCCAGGGTCATGGGCCCCATCCCGCAGCTGCTGATCCTCATCGGCAACGCGCTCACGCCCGGGAAGGGCTTCCGCAAGGGGCCGTTCGCCTCCGAGGCCGAGCTGCGCGCGATGGTGGACCTGGCGGAGAAGGAATCGCTGATCGAGGACGACGAGCGCCGGATGGTGCACCAGGTCTTCGAGCTGGGTGACACGCTCGTGCGCGAGGTGATGGTGCCGCGTACGGATCTGGTCTGCATCGAGCGGTACAAGACGATCCGTCAGGCGACCACGCTCGCGCTGCGGTCGGGTTTCTCGCGCATCCCGGTGACCGGGGAGAACGAGGACGACATCGTCGGGATCGTGTACCTGAAGGACCTCGTCCGCAAGACGCACATCAACCGCGAGGCGGAGTCCGACCTGGTCTCGACGGCGATGCGGCCGGCGGTCTTCGTACCGGACACCAAGAACGCGGGGGATCTGCTGCGCGAGATGCAGTCGGTACGCAACCACGTGGCCGTCGTCGTCGACGAGTACGGCGGTACGGCGGGCATCGTCACCATCGAGGACATCCTCGAGGAGATCGTCGGCGAGATCACCGACGAGTACGACCGCGAGCTCGCGCCCGTCGAGGACCTGGGCGAGGACCGCTACCGGGTGACGGCGCGGCTGGACATCACCGACCTCGGCGAGCTCTTCAAGGTCGAGGACTACGACGACGAGGACGTCGAGACGGTCGGCGGGCTGCTGGCGAAGGCGCTGGGGCGGGTCCCGATCGCGGGCGCGTCCGCGGTGGTGGAGCTGCCGGACGGGCGGCCGCTGCGGCTGACCGCCGAATCCCCGGCGGGGCGGCGGAACAAGATCGTGACGGTGCTGGTGGAGCCGGTGATCGCGGAGGCGGCCGAGGGTGAGGACGGGGAGTGACCCCGAAGGAGCTGCGCGACTTCTGCCTGAGCTTCAACGCGGCGGTGGAGGAGTTCCCGTTCACCCCGGAGACCTCGGTGTTCAAGGTGCTGGGGAAGATGTTCGCGCTGGCGGCGCTGGACGCGGAGCCGCTGAAGGTCAACCTCAAGTGCGAGCCGGAACTGGCGGTGCGGCTGCGGGCCGAGCGCGAGGCGATCGAGCCGGGCTGGCACATGAACAAGCGGCACTGGAACACGGTGACGGTGGGCGGGTTGCCGGACGCGATGGTCCGGGAGCTGGTGGAGGACTCGTACGACCTGGTGGTCGCGGGACTGCCCCGGGCGGAGCGGCTGCGGCTGGACCGGCCCTGACCGCACGGGGTCCGGGGGCCGGCGGATAGCGGGGAGAGCGCCTCGGCGGGGTCGTTGCACGGCTGCGCCGAGGCGCTCCCTATGCTTTCGCCCATGACCGACAGCACCGGGATCGACCCCGAGGACAGCAAGATCATCACGCTGGCGCGCAGCGCCCGGGCCCGCAACGGCGTGCCCGAGGGGGCGGCGGTCCGGGACGAGACCGGCCGCACCTATGTCGCCGGGACGGTGGCACTGGACTCCCTGAAGCTCAGCGCGCTGCAGACCGCGGTGGCGATGGCGGTGGCGAGCGGGGCGCGGTCCCTGGAGGCCGCGGCCGTGGTGAGCGCGGCCGATGCCCCGGCGGACGCCGACCGCGCGGCCGTCCGTGACCTCGGCGGCCCGGACACCCCGGTCCTCCTGGCCGCCCCGGACGGCACCCTCAAGTCCACCACCCCGGCGGGCTGACCTCCTCCGCTTCCGCGGGCCCTGCCGTCCGCTTCCGCGGCCCCCTGCCGTGCCGCCGCCATCTCCCCGCCCGGCGCCGGGAGATGCCGCCCCGCCCCGGGCCGGGGTGCGGCGGGCGCGGCTCGGTAGGGTCGGGGACATGGACGAGAGGCGCCTTCCCCGCGATCATCCCGGCGGTTCACCGGGCCAGGGCGCGCCGGACCCGGGGCTCCCGGGGCAGGACGACCCCGGCTGCGGGCGGGCCGCCAGGGCTGACGTCGGCGCCGTGTTCGCGTTCGCGTGTGCCGCGTGCGGGGCCGTGCTGACGGGGCCGTTGCGGCGGCTGTCCGCCGTCCCCGAGGCGCCGTACGGGGAGTACCTGGGGGCCGAGGGCGGGGCCGAGGGGCCGCTGCCGGCGACCGTGCCGTCGGGGTGCTACGCCATCGAACCCGAGCCGTACGGCGCGCCCTTGGTGGCCTGCGACACGCCGGGGCCCGCGCACCCGCGCTTCGGCGCCCACATCGACGCCGAGGGGCGGTACCTGGTCTCCCAGGGGCCGCGCGGCAACATCGTCATCAACCCCGACGACGCCCGCGGCCTGGAGCTGGAGCACGCGGCGTACGCCTGCTGCGGGGCGAGCCCGGACGGCGGGATGAACCAGCTCTGTGCCTGCGGGACGCTGGTCGCCACGCTCAGCTCCGACTGCTGGGCGCCGTACGAGCTGCACCTCTCACCCCGCCACGTGCGCGCCCTCACCGCCTGAATCCACGCCCTGGCGGCGGCGGATGACCATCGCCATCAGCGCGGCCACGGCGCAGAGCGCGCCCGACGCGTACCAGACGAGGTCGTACGAGCCGAAGACGTCCCGCGCGATGCCCCCGAGGAAGGCCACCACCGCCGCGCCCACCTGATGCGAGGCCAGGACCCATCCGAAGACGATCGCGCTGTCCTCCCCGTACTGCTCGCGGCACAGCGCGATGGTCGGCGGGACGGTCGCGACCCAGTCCAGGCCGTAGAAGACGATGAAGAAGACCATCGGCGGGTGCACCGACGGCGCCAGCAGCATGGGGAGGAAGAGCAGGGAGACCCCGCGCAGGGCGTAGTAGACCGCGAGGAGGCGGCGCGCCTCGAAGCGGTCCGTGAACCAGCCGGAGGCCACCGTGCCGACCACGTCGAGCACGCCGATCGCCGCCAGGAGCCCGGCCGCCGCCGTCACCGGCATGCCGTGGTCATGGGCCGCCGGCACGAAGTGGGTCCTGACCAGGCCGTTCGTCGAGGCGCCGCAGATCGCGAAGGTGCCGGCGAGCAGCCAGAACGGGCCGGTCCGGGCCGCCTTGAACAGCACGGTGACGGCTCGGCGGGCCGCGCCGGGGGCGGGGGCGGGCTTCTCCGCGTAGGTGCCGCCGTACGGCGCGACCCCTACGTCCGCCGGGTGGTCGCGCAGCAGCAGCCATACGAAGGGGACCACGGCCAGGGCCGACAGCGAGACCGTCACGGCCGCCGGACGCCAGCCGTGGTGCTCCACCAGCCAGGAGAGCAGCGGCAGGAAGATCAGCTGGCCGGAGGCGCCGGCCGCGGTCAGGATGCCGGTGACCAGGCCCCGGCGGGCGGTGAACCAGCGGTTGGTGACCGTGGCCGCGAAGGCCAGTGCCATCGAACCGCTGCCGAGGCCCACCAGTACGCCCCAGAACAGGACCAGTTGCCAGGACGCGGTCATCCAGACCGTGGCGACCGAGCCGCCGGATATGACCAGCAGGGCCAGTGCCACGACCCGGCGGATGCCGAAGCGGTCCATCATCGCGGCCGCGAACGGCGCGGTGAGACCGTACAGCGCGAGGTTCACGGAGACGGCGAAGCCGATCGTGCCGCGCGACCAGTCGAACTCGTGGTGTAATTCTGGGGCACTAAGGGGGGGTCCCCTCCAGGCATCATCGAGAGCGTGCACGAGCAAGGGGAGCGCAGGACAGGTGGACGTCACCATCTACGTACGACTCAGCTTGGACCGGAACGGCGACCAGCTGGGCGTTCAGCGTCAAGAGGACGAGTGTCGAGCATTCGCCGCAGCCCGTGGTTGGACCGTGCTTGAAGTCCTGTCCGACAACGACATCAGCGCCACGTCGGGCAAGGCTCGCCCTGGCTTCGAAGCCCTGCTGATGTCCAAGCCGAAAGCCATACTGGTCTGGCACACTGACCGACTCGTCCGCAAGACGGAAGACCTGCTGAGGGTGATCGCCCTCGGTGTGAACGTCCACGCTATCCATGCCGGACACCTCGATCTGAGCACCCCTGCCGGTCGGGCAACAGCCAAGACGATTACGGCGTGGGCGGAGTACGAGGGCGAACAGAAGGCGCTCCGACAGAAGGCATCGAACTTGCAGGCAGCGAAAGCAGGCAAGCCACACAAGGCAGGGCTTCGAACATTTGGGTACGCCGACGACTACGTGACCGTGGTCGAAGCCGAGGCGGACGCGATCCGCAAAGGGGCGGAGATGATCCTTCAGGGCGAGACCCTGGCGGCCGTCGCCCGGTACTGGATCGACCTTGGTCTACTCGCTCCGCGCTCCTCGTCCGGCAACGCAAAGGAGGCGGCAAAGGGGTGGGGCGTCGGCGGCGTCAAGAAGGTGTTGATCTCGCCCCGCTACATCGGACAAGCCACCTACCGTGGCGAAGTGGTCGGCAAGGGACAGTGGCCCGCCATCCTGAGTGAGGAGACCCATTACGGGCTGCTGGCAATCCTGAACAGTCCCACTCGCTTCACGGGTGGCGCTCGAACTGGAAGCGCCCCACAGACGCTCTTGGCGGGTTTGGCTACGTGCGAGCGCTGCGGCGAGACGGTACGCGGCGGCATGTACCGGGGAACCCCGGTTTACCGGTGCGGCCAGAAGCACGTCCGTGTGCCCCGCGAAATCGCCGACAAGAGAGCCGGTAACGCCGTCCTCGCACGACTGGTGTTCCCCGACTTCCTGCCCTCGATCCTGGCCACGCAGAAGGAGCAGAGCGACGACTCAGCCCACCTTCACCAGGAAGCGCAGGCACTGCGGGAACGACTCGACGGCTTGGCGCTGGTCTACGCCTCGGGATCCATCACCCTGTCGCAGATGACAGCCGGTACGGAAGCAATCCGGGCCAGGCTCGAAGAGGTCGAGTCGAAACTGTCCGGGGTGACTGGACTTCCGCTGCTCGACCCCGTCTCGGGCATCGCAGGCCTGATCGAAGGTTGGCCGCACACTCCGCTTCCCGTCCGTCGCGCATGGGTCAAGTTCATCACCACGATCACCATGCGCCCGAACGGCTTCAAGAAGGCGGCGAAGATGACTGTGGACGACTACATGACCGTGGAGTGGAACCACACCTCCGACGAACACAACGCGTAGCCTGCCCCGTTCGACTTCGGCCCCGCTCTCACCTTTCGAGGGCGGGGCTACGTTGTGTCCTCGCGGGCGTCCGAAGTCGGCCCGGCCACAGCAGTGCTGTAGCATTCCGGGCCAGGTCGCCGCCGTCTCTCCCGACTGCACGAGACCGAGTCCAGGCTTTAAGCCTGGGCGCCCTGTGAAGAGACCGTGCCATCCGTGGGCCGGCTCACCCCCGCGAAGAAAGGGAGGCACATGTCCCGCCGTCCGGCGGGGGTCACTGGCGCACCGCGCCACACAGGAAGGGGCTACCACAGTGGGCCGTACGCCGTTCCAGTTCGAAGGCGACTTCGCCGCCGTGTCTCAGGAGCACTACAAGGAGCGCGCGAGGAACCCGCGCTTCGACTACCGCCACCGCGTCGAGTACGCGGCCATGGGTTGGGCGAACCAGATAGGACACGCCGAGTTCCCGCCGGATGAGCTGAACAAGATCCTCGCGGGCAAGGACGGAGCGGTACTGAGCAAGGACGCCGTGAACAATCACGTGCGCCGAGCCAAGGAGTGGGGCCTCGTCAAGACGGAGTCGAGTCGCCTCTGTCTCGTGCTGCCGGAGCACCACTTTCAGAAGGGCATCGGCGACATCACGTGCGACGTGCACGGCGTGCGCCCGGCCAAGCGCTTCAGGCCGTAGCCGACACACGAGGCGTGCCGTTCAGTGGAGAAGCGACACAGGAAGTGTGTCGATCGAGGGCTCAGCGACATACGTCGCGTGTCGCTGCAACCGCGTGACCTGGGGTTATGTGCTGGCCCCCTCTTATTCTCTCTTGGTAAGCCTCGTGAGTACGTCGATGGCAAGACGTGCAGACGCAAGCCACAGGGCAGACGGCATTGCGGCCCCGGGCCGACATAGCGAAGCCGCCTACGTACTTACGTCAGCGGCGAAAAGGTAAGCAGTAAGCAGCAGTGGCGGCCTCCGGCCGCACAACCTGAAGACACCTCGTACGAGGGGCCGCGAAGGGGCCAGCATCAGGAAGACCAGCAAGCTAGCCATGTGGGGCGCTGCGCGCTCCCAGCAGCGAAGCACATCAAGGCAAGGCGCACGGGCAAGGGGCCGCTACGCGGCCACAGAGGGAAGCCCCGTATGGCAAGCCTCGAAAGGCTTCACTCTCATGCAGGTTCCCGGCGCTGGCCATGTGCGGCGCAGCATCTCTACCTGCTACTTCTCCGCCGCCGCCTCGCTTCGCCGCGGCCTTGGCGAGGTCTGTAACCGTGGCAGGATCTGAGCGGCTAAGACATGGCGGTCGGCGGTTAGGGCTCAGGGGGTCATACACCACCCCTTGGCGTCGCCGTCGCGCCTCGTGGCTGTCTGCTCCGCCGCCGTTCTGGCGGGCGTCAGACCTTGCCCCTCCCGCTGCGGTCGGCATCAGCGAGCGGAACCACCCGACTCGATTTCGCCAGGCTGACGGGATCCTTGCTCCGGCAGAAGGCGGTCAACCATCACATCAGGACTCGACTGCATGTCCAGTGCCTTCATCGCGGCAGCCGCATTGAGGCGATCGCGTGTTACCGGATCTTCAACCCGGTCGATCAGCGTGGTGGCCGTCTCCAGCTTGTGATCAAGGTCGATCTTGACGTCCATGCGGTCGGCCTGCTCCGTGACATGGGCGCGAGCGCGGCGCGCGTGGACTGCCAGCGCGCCACCGCCGACCGTGATCAGGGCGCCCGTCAAGCTCGTCACGATCGGTAGATAGCTGAGGTCCGGATTCCCCGCGTGCACCAGCGCCAGAACACCGCCAGCCAGGATGACGGCCGCGCCGCCAGACATGAACCAAACGCTCAACCGGAACGTCCACTCGGCTTGCTTGAGGGAGTGCTTCAAGAAGTCGAAGAAGAAGCGTTGACGCTGCTCGGCGAGGCTTTCTCGCTCCCGCCCCCAACTAACGCCCAGCGCTGCGTCCGACTGAACGTTTGCATGGTTATCGCCGATGAACACGTTGCTATGGCCACTTACGTGGATGGCTCCACTGACCGCACCAAAGTGAACAGCCGGCCCTTCCGCTTGCCCGCTGGCAGGCTCCATCTTGCCCTGCTCCTTGTCGGGAGATCCGTCCTTACCAGCCGTCACGTCGTCCCCCATTGGAAGCTACTGGCGCCAGGTCAACTCCCATCAGATTAGCGGTAGTCGATCGCACAGCGCCCCCGTCGTGGTGACGCGCGAGCCATGGGGGAAGGTGAGGTCTAGCCGAGACCGCCCCTCGGGCGAGCACAGCGATCACCTGAAGTCGCCGTCTCGAAAACCTTCGTTATCGGGACGGCTTCGCCAGTCTCGGGGGATGTCCGCTTCGCTCCCCCTTGACCGTCCCGAAACCCGTCCCTAAGCATCTCCCTGAGCACTGGCTTTCGGGACACGTTTATGGGACTGTCTCGTCATGACCACGAACACCCCGGCCGCACAGGTCGAGCGTCACGCCTGCCCGAAGTGCGGTGCCCCCGCCGGTAGCCCCTGCCGCACGACCACGGGCAAGGTGGCGGCGAACTACCACACGGGCCGCTTCGCCCTGGTGCCCGCGCTCAAGGCGGAACTGACCGTGAAGACTCCGGCCGACCGCAACCCCGGCAAGGCATGGACGGCAGGCACACCCGTTCCGCAGGTGCCCGACGCGATACCGGGCGCAGCAATCCGACTCGGCTACGCCCGTTGCTCAACCGTTGGACAGGAACTCCAGTCGCAGTTGGACATGCTGGCCCGCGCTGACTGCACCCGCGTGTTCTCGGAGAAGATCAGCACCCGTGTGAAGGAGCGGCCGGAACTTGAGAAGGCGCTCACGCTGGCACGGGAGATCAAGGCAGCCGCACCGAATCAGCCCGTCATCCTGACCGTGGTGGAGATGAAGCGTCTTGCCCGCAGTGCGGCAGAGCTGATGACTCTGTCTTCCACCCTTCAGGCGGACGGCATCCAACTGGAACTCCTGTCCGGCCCCTTGCAGGGGGTCTACGACCCGAACGGGGCAGGCGCGATCGTGTTCGCCGTCCTGGCCGTGAGCGCGGAGGTGGAGCGGGAGGGCATCCGAGAGAAGACGTTGGAAGGGCTGGACGCTGCGGCCCGCAAGGGCAACGTCGGTGGACGTCCGTCCGTCGTGGACGACGACAAGCTAGCCGTAGCCCGTGCCCGACACGTCAAGGGAGAGAGCGTCACAGCCATCGCCAAGGCCCTGGGAATCGGCCGTGCCACTTTGTACCGCCACCTTGGGGAGAGCGCCTGAGGCAGGCGCACACGGAGGCAGAGACCCCGGCGTATCGCTGACGCCGGGGTTCTCGGCACACGATGAGACTGTCAGGCGCTGACCTCGGAGTGCAGCGGGACCGGTGGCCGAACGCCCGTGAGTGACTCCGCGCGAGCGAGAAGGCCCGGGGCCAGGTCCGGGTACCAGCCACGGGCTACGGCTTGCAGCATCTCCGCCAGGGCCGTGAGCTCTCCGACTCGGCCGGCTGGGGTGTCCAGGACCGCAGCGAACTCCAGCCGGATACGGTCGGCCACGTCGGGAACGAGCAGGCTGTTGGCGTGGAGAAGGCCCGCGTCGTAGCCGAAGGGCACCAGGCCCCACCGCTCCCAGTCCAGCAGAGTCAGGGGCATGGTCGTGAGGTTGCCCCAGTGCAGGTCACCGTGACCGGTCACCCGCTCCACCTTCGCAGGGGCCGGGATGCCGAGGAACTGGGGGAAGGCACGCTCGATCCACCCGTCCCGGACGGTTGTCTTCACACCTTCCGCCTGACTTATCAGGTCAAGGGCCTGACGTAGGCCAGTCCACCACTCATCGGGCAACGCCGGGTCGCGGTCGAGATCGGCCCGGTCCGGAGACACGACGGGTTGCCGGACGTAGTCGAGGACTTCAGCCTCGAAGGCCCACTTGCCGTCAGTCCAGTCGTGCACCTCGTACAGGCGCGGGCGCGGGACGCCGTCGGGCACGAGCAGAGAGGCCCCTACGATGCCCTCCCCCCGCTTCCTGCCCGCGTTCCTCTTCGCAGACCGGCTCACCCGTAGCCACTGGTTTCCTGCCCGGCGTCCGAGGGTGACACCTTGGAAGCCCCACGCCAGCGGACCCCTGCACGTGAGGCCCAGAGCCTTGGCCGCCCGGTTGTGGGCGGCCTCCATCAGGGTCTGTACGTCGTCAGTCGGCGGCGAGTTCATCGGTCACCCTCCCTAGTTCCTCGGCTGTTAGCGGCGCAGCCAGAGCCTTAGCCGCATCGTCCCAGTGTTCGCGGGTGCTCGTGGAAGTCAGGACGACGTCGAGGCTGGGGCATGATCCAGCAGCCAGGAGCGCAGCGGCTGAGGCCGACAGGCCGGGGCGGATGAGGTTCACCAGTTCGGGTGTCATGGCATCCAGTAGTTCGCCGCCGTGCAGGGGTGCGGAGCCGAAGGTGATCAGTCCAGCGTCCTTCGCTTGCACCAGAGGTCCGCCGCCGTTGAGTGCCTGTCTGATCGGATCGTCCATGATCAGACTGACGGGCATCTGCAAGCCCGTGAAGTGATGCTCGGCAGAACCCGCCGCCTGTTGGGCCAGCGCGAGCAGCTCGGGCACGCTGAACGCTCCGGAGCGCAGGCCCGACCAGGTGGCGACGCCGTACCCGCCGATCCTGCCCGCGTGGGCGAACTCTTCCAGCGCCGTGAAGGCGTCCCGCACACGCCAGTGCAGAGCCGCACGGTCGAGGCCGTGCCCATCGTGCTCCGGGTTGTGGACGAAGATCAGGTCCACGCGGCCGAGCACGGCCAACGAGCGCTCCGTCTGCCATCGGACGAAGCCCGGGTCAAGGCTGTGCCCGCTGAACGCCTCTTCGCGGGGGAGCACGCCCTCGGCCAGGGCAGCCCGGCCTTGTTCTCCCGTGAGGAACCCCGTCTTCGTGGCCACCCGAACGGTCGGGTACTCCCCGAGAACCGGGTGCAACTCCTCATGCGCCCGGCCGTGGGCGTAGTTGGGTGCTGTGTCCACCCAGGGACTACCCGCAGCCAGGGCGGTGCGTGCCGCCTGACTGACGGCACGCACGCGGTATGTCCCCAGGGAGAGCGCGGCAGTCACAGCGCCGTCCCCACGACTGCGACGGCTTGGCCCTCGATGAGGGCGGAGACCAGTTCGGCCACGTCCTTAACCTCCAGTCCGGCGGAGTCGGCGAAATCGCCGAGCGTGGTCGGCTGACCGGTCAGCAGTGTGCCCAGGGCGGGCGCGGCGGACTCGGCGAAGTCCCAGGCGGTACCGGCCGCCGAGAACGTGACCGTGCCATGTGCGGGGTTCGCCGTCAGACGGCCCCGCGGGGCGGTCAGCTTGACCGTGATCTCCGGCCGTGCGGGCAGCCCGTCCACGTAGGGCAGCGAGGGAATTGCGTGCCCCAGGTCGGTCGTGTCGATCGACTCCGCCCACCGCTCCACCAGCCGGGGGTCCGCCAGTTCGTCCAGCACCTCACGACGTAGGGCGGCGATGAAGTCGGAGTGCTCGGGCAGCGAAGCGAACCGGGGAATGTCCTTCCGCAGCGCGAGGGAGGACCGGAGCTGATCCACGACCCAGAGCATGAGGTCCGCGCCCGTGTGCGGGACCATGCCGAACGTCAGGTGAAGCGACTCCGTCCCCTGGTCAGCCGTGACCGCATGCCACCAGCCGCGCGGCAGGTAGAGCACATCACCAGGGGCGAGAACGATGTCCGCCACCGGGTCGCCCTCGGGCCTCTCCGGCGACTCCACGTCCCGGAAGGTCGGAGCCTCACGGGTGGAGCCGTACAAGCGCCACCGTTTCGAGCCGTGAACCTGCATCACCACGACATCGTGGTCGTCCCAGTGCAGGCCGAAGCCCTCCCGATCGGTCCAGGACGCGTATACGTTGGCCTGCACGGACGTGCCGAGGAACCTTTCAAGACCTTCGGCAGCCGCACCCACCGCAGGGTGGATCTTCTCGACCGCGTCCAGGACCAGGGACGCACCGTCCTTGAGCTGGGCGTGGAAGTCGGCCGGCTGGATGCGGGACCAGGTGACCGCGCGGCGGTTCGTGGTCGGGATCGCGTAGCGGTGAAGGGGGACCATCTCGCCGTCGGCCGACAGGCGCAGCCGAGGCGGCTCCAGTCGCTGCGTGGCGATGATCCGGTTCAGGTCGTCCCAGGAGAACAGGCCCGCCGTGTCGGCGGTGCCGGGGAAGTACGCGTAGGAGCGGTGGTACGTCTGGGCGAGGAACGTGTCCCCGCCCAGACGCCCCGCCCACGAGGCTGCATCAACCATCGTGGGCGGCCCCGTCAGTCGTTGCCGTCGGAACGGCCGCTGCTGACGTCAGACTCCTGCTCGGCGCGGGTCCGCGCAGCGACGATCTTGCGCTTCGCCACGAGCAGGCCACCCCCCTCGGGGGCGACCGAACCCTGGTTCTCTTCCACCATCGAACTTCCCTTTCTCTGGGGAACTCCCGCCGGAAACCCGGCGGGAAGACTGAGGTCGAACAGGCGAGCCGAGCGGCTACGAGGTGGCGATGATGCCGGCGGCGTACAGGACCGCTGAGCCGAGGATCATCGCCAGGTACAAGGGGCCAGCAAACCGCCCGAACCGGCGGAGTACCCACCTGCCTAAGCCGTGCACTACGCCGCCCCCGGCTCGATCGCTGCCGGACGCAGCTCACGGGCCGACACGGTCGAGGAACCGACGCAGCGGGCGCACTCGCAGGGCGGATAGCGCCCCGGGTCCGACAAGATGACGTATGGGTCACTCGACCGAACACGTGTCGTCTGCGACCACGAGCGACCCGAGTCACGGGATACGCGAAACGTCATGAGAACGCGGGGCTCGTCACCCTTGTCCAGAGCCAGACCCTCAGCGCCGTTCTGCGTTGCCATCTCGCACCCTTCCGCCGTTCCGTGCCCGCCTCGTTCGCGACAACTCCAAGGAAAGCGCTGGAAGTCAGCGGACTCCACGGCATCAATGCGGCAGGCTTGACGCAGATCCGTGCACGGGTGCCGAAGAGTTCAAAGTCGCGGGATGGGGTCGTCATGGGACTGGCCGAACGGCGCAAGACCCTGGGCTACAGTCAGGAGAAATTGGCCGGGTTACTCGGTGTGGACCGCACCACGGTCGGGCGCTGGGAGAGCGGCAGGATCGAACCGCAACCACCCCAGCGGCGAGGCTTGGCAATCGCACTCGAAGTCAGCCTCCAAGAGCTGGACGCCCTCCTGACAGAGCTACGGGCCACAGGCCAGCAGGCACCAGGGCAGCAGGTCAATGACCACCCGAGCGCGGGAGATCCCGACGAAATGATCCGCCGCGAATTCCTTCGCATCCTCACCGTCAGTGGGGCGCTGACCGCCCTGCCCGTCGATGAGGCCGAAGCCCTCACGGACGGGGTGTTGAGAGGGACGCCCGCCGACTTTGAGCGGATGAACAGCCACCTGTGGCAGGTCTACCAACTGGCCCGTTCGAAGGGCTCGGTCTACCCCGTCATCCGTGATCAGTTGACGACGTTGAACGAGGCCCTGGCAACCAGCCGAGGGAGCTCTCGCCCGCTCTTGAGCGCGGCGGCCGACCTGTTCCAGATGGCCGGCGAAGTCGCCTTCGACGGCAACCGGTACACCGACGCCGCCGCCTCGTACTCGCTTGCGGCCTCGGTCAGCAAGGATGCTGGGGCCTACGACCTGTGGGCCTGCGCCCTCGTACGGCATGCCTACGTGGACATGTCCGAGCACCGCTACCGCCAGGCGGCGCAGATGCTTGGCGCGGCCGAGCGGCTGGCCGCACGAGGGGACAACGGCCTCTCGACCCGCCATTGGGTCGCATCGGTCCAGGCGGAGGCGTACGCGGGTCTCGGTGACCTGGCGGCGTGCGAGCGCGCGCTGGACCAGGCAGAGGAGGTCAAGGACCTCACCTCGGACAGCACCAACGGCGGATGGCTCCGGTTCGACGGAACGCGCCTGGCGGAGGAACGGGGCGCGCGCTACGTGCAGCTCGGTCGCCTCGACCTGGCGGAGGAGACCTTGACGGAAGCGCTGCAACAGACCGCGCTCGCGTCCGGGCAGTCCTACCGGCGCAGAGGTGCTGTGCTGACTGATCTCGCCGCCATCGGTGCCAAGCGACGGGACCCCGAACAGGTCATCGTGTACGGGCGGGAAGCCGTCCAGTTGGCGCAAGCCTCAGCCTCGGGCTACGTCGCCCGTAGACTCCAAGCCCTGTGCAGCGAGTTCGGCCCCCTGGCCGGGGACCACCGCGTAGCGGAGCTGGGGGCGGAGATCGCCACGCTGAGCACGCAGTGACGAGAGGGGATGGCATGTCGCAGATCGAAGGTGCACGACTGTTCCGGGAAGCGTGGATCGCAGGCGTTCACCAGCACTTCCCGGGTGAGCCCAAGCCCGGCTATGTGACCCCGTGGGACGACACCCCCCAGTGGGAGCGCGAGGCCGCAGGCTCTGTCTACGAGCAAGTCCGCCAGTTCATCGAGATCAGCAGTGGCCACGCTGCCCGGTTGTCCCGGGAGCAGAAGGGCCGGTTCGTCGCGACCTGCTGGACCGCTCAGATGTTCAAGCACTTCGAGGACCCGAAGCCCGGCTACGTGGCCGACTGGCCCGACCTCCAGAAGTGGCAGCAGGAGACCGACGCCGACATCTTCGAGGCCATCGAGAAGGCTCACGCCTGACCCTGTGTGACGCAGAGGCTCCCGGCTCACAACCTGTGAACCGGGAGCTTTGTGTTGCCAGGGCGTCGTGGGTATGCACGTTGTTGCATGGAGTGCCCGAGACGGATTGGGCGGGCGTTACCTTGACAACGTGCCCACCTCTGCCGGAGTGGAAGTTCCCCAAAGCATCATCATGCGAACTCCTGGTGCAGGGGCTCGATGAGGAGTCCGGGCAGGGAGGCGAAGGCTGCGGCGCCGATGATCGTCACGAAAGCGACGGCCGCGACGAACCAGGCGCGGTGGACGCGGCCGGCCGGCGCCGTGGGGGTGGGTGAGGCCGTCGGGGTGGGTGAGGGCGCTGCCTGCGCTGTCCGCGCTGTCTGCTGGGTCACGCGGTCAGCTTCCGGCCTGCGGGGCATCCGGCGACAGTGGCCTGAACGACATGGTTCGCTACGATCGGGCCATGGAGTCGAAGCGGAACGCGCATCGCGTCGTCGTACTCGCCCTCACCGGGCTGCTGCCCTTCGAGCTGGGCATCCCGCACCGGATCTTCGGCCGGGCCAAGGACGCCGCCGGGCGGCCGCTGTACGAGATCCTCACCTGCGGGCTCGCCCCCGGGCCGGTGCGCACGGACGCCGATTTCGCGGTCCAGGTCGAGCACGGCCCCGAGCTGCTGGCCACGGCCGACACGGTGGTGGTGCCCGCCTCGTACGAGCTGGGGCCCGTGTACGAGGAGGCCCGGCTGACGCCCGAGCTCGCCGCGGCCCTCGCGTACATCCGGTCCGGCACACGGCTCGTCTCCATCTGTACGGGTGGTTACGTGCTGGCCGCCGCGGGGTTTCTGGACGGCCGCCGGGCGACGACCCATTGGGCCTCCGCCGAGCATTTCCAGCGGCTGTTCCCGGCGGTGAAGGTGGACGCGGGCGTGCTCTACACCGACGACGGGGACGTCCTGACCTCCGCCGGAGTCGCCGCGGGCATCGACCTGTGCCTGCACATCGTGCGCCGCGACCACGGCGCGGCCGTCGCCAACGAGGTGGCCCGGCGGACCGTCGTACCACCGCACCGGGACGGCGGGCAGGCCCAGTTCATCGAACGCCCGGTGCCCGAGCCGCAGCTGGCCAGCACCACGGCGGCGCGCGCGTGGGTGCTGGACCGGCTGCACGAGCCGCTGCGGCTGGTCGACATGGCCCGGCAGGAGGCCATGTCGGTACGGACGTTCACGCGCCGGTTCCGCGAGGAGTCCGGCGTCAGCCCCGGGGAGTGGATCGTCGGGCAGCGGGTGGAACGGGCCCGGCGGCTGCTGGAGCAGACGGATCTGCCGATGGAACAGGTGGCGCGGGAGGCGGGGTTCGGGACGGCGCAGTCGCTGCGCAAGCACGTGCAGGCGACGCTGGGGGTGAGTCCGACGGCGTACCGGCGGACCTTCCGCGAGAACACGGCCACGGGCGGGGCGGCCGAACACCCTGCCAGCTTCTGATGGGCCATCAGTTAATGCCGGGCCCGTGCATTGACTTCTCCCGTCGCCCGCTCGTCAATGGCCCCCTGTCGGCGGGACGGAACCCAGGGGGCGGGCAGTGCGCACAGGGGCGGGCAGGGCGGGCCGGGTGGGCAGCAGGAGATGGTCGGCGGCCGTCGGCATGGCCGTGCTCGCGGCCGCGACCGGGGGTGCGCTGAGCGCGCCGGCCGCCGCCGAGGGGGAAACGCCCCCGGGGCAGGTGGAGTTCCCGACCCACTGCCTGCCGCCGCAGGAGGCCGGACTGCCGCCCGCCGACGGACCGACGACGGCGCGGATCACCGTGGACAACCCGGCGCCGCGGGTCGGTGACACGGTCACCGTGACGTACCGGGTGGCCAGGACCCCCGCCGTGAACCCGGTCGGCGCGGGGCTGCCCGCCGATGTGCTGACGCCGACCGGGCGGATCCTGCTCGCGGGGGCGCAGTCCGGTGAGGTCACGGTCGTGGGTGCCGAGCGGAACGACCCCGTCGAGGTGGGAGCGGCACTGCCGGAGGTGACCATGACCGGCACGTTCACCGTCACCGCGCACGGGGAGATCACCCTGGCTCCGGGCGACTACACCCTGCACACCAGCCACCTGCTGGACCTCGACACCGCCTGCACCGCCACCGGAACGCCGGTCTCCGAACGGCTCACCGCGAGCCCGAGCCCGAGCCCGCTGCCCCTGGCCGACCTGCGCGTCGTCTCCCTCGGCACGGCGTACGGGAAACCGGGCGCGCGGGTCAAGGTCAGCGGCGCGGGGTTCACCCCGGGGGCGGCCGTGACGGTGGCCGGGCGGGCGGGCGCCGCCGAGACCGGGGACCGGGTGGCGGCCACGGCGGACGGGCTGGGCGCGGTCCTGGCGGAGCTGGCGGTCACGGACAGGTCGACGACCGGGGTGGTGGCCTTCGAGGGCGCGGCCTGGTCGGGCGAGCGGGGCTCGGGCCCGGCGGCGTACACGGTGATCGACCCGGCCCCCCGCCCCCAAGGCACGCATAAGACCGACCCCGCCCCCCTCCCCCCGGGCACGCAGACGGTGACGGCGGTCGTGGAACCGGGCGCGCTGGCGATGACCCAGGCGGGGGAGCCGGTGGTGCTGGGCGCGGTCCCGTACGGGGACGGCGGCGCGGCCCGCGGGCGGATCGGGACGGTCACGGTCAAGGACGCGCGGGGCGGGCCGGCGGGGTGGTCGCTGATCGGCAAGGTCACGGACTTCGGGGGCGGGAACGGGCTCCGCATCCCGGGGCGGTCTCTGACCTGGACGCCGTCGTGCACAGCCGCGGCCGGCAGCCCGAGCACCTGCACCCCGGGCAGTGCGGGTGTGGTCGGGCCGGAGGGGGCGGTGCTGGCGTCCACCGCGGATGCGCCGCTGGTGGGCGGGACGTTCACGGTGGACGCGGAGGTCGCCCTCCACGTCCCGCCGTACACCCCGCCGGGGTCGTACACGGCGGTACTGACGCTGACCCTGTCATGAACCGGACCCTCGGCCGGTGCCCCCGGGACTCCGCCGCACGGGGCCGGGGCCGCGGCCGGGGCAGGGGCCGGCCGCGCGGCGTCGTGGCCGTCGGGCTCGGGCTGTGGGTCCTGCTGCTCTGCGGGGCCGGGGCGGGGCGGGCGGCCGACAACGGGCAGTGGTCCGTGTTGCCCGTCGCCAATGGCATCGGGCAGCGCTCGTACTTCTACCTCGCCGCCTCGCCCGGAGGCGCGGTCGCCGACTCCGTCACCGTCGCCAACCGCTCCGACCGCCCCCGGACCTTCCGGCTGTACGCCGCCGACGCCTACAACACCGCCCGCGACGGCGGCTTCGCGCTCCGCGGCCCCGATGAGCCGCGCCGCGCCACCGCCGCCTGGGCGAGGCTCGCGCAGGAGCGGATCACCGTCCCGGCCCGGGGTGCGGCGAGTGTGGGGTTCACGGTCGCCGTTCCCGAGCGGGCGGAGCCCGGGGACCATCCCGGGGCGATCGTGGCGCTGGAGGAGCGGGCCGCCGCGGCCACCGCGCAGGGGATCGGGGTGCGGCAGGCCGTCGCCGCCCGGATCTATCTGCGCGTCACCGGTCCGACCGCTCCCGCCCTCGCGGTCGACGGCGTCCGCGTCACCCGGCACGGCGCCGGCGCGGAGATCTCGTACACGCTCCACAACCTCGGCAACGTCACCCTCCGCCCCCGCGCCACCCTCACCGCCACCGGCGCCCTCGGCCGCCGGCTGCTCGGCCGCGAGCTCACCGGGCTGCCCGCCGAACTGCTGCCCGGCCAGCGGGTCCGCCTCAGCACCCGGTGGGGCGACCCGCCCCCGGTGGAGTGGGCCGAGGTAACGGTGCAGGTCAGCGGTGCGGAGGCGGCCGCCAAGGGCACCGCCGACTACGCCGGGCGGCCCCGCCTGGCGGCCGTGCTCGCCGGCGCTCTCGCCCTCATCGCCACCGCTTGGTCGGCGCTGGGAGCCGCATCGGGGAGAATGGCCCGTATGAGCGATCGTTCCCCCGAGCCCACCGCCCCGCACCGCGCGGGATTTGCCTGCTTCGTCGGCCGCCCCAACGCGGGGAAGTCGACCCTGACCAACGCGCTCGTGGGTACCAAGGTCGCGATCACCTCCAACCGGCCGCAGACCACCCGCCACACGGTCCGCGGCATCGTGCACCGCCCCGACGCCCAGCTCGTGCTGGTCGACACGCCGGGTCTGCACAAGCCGCGCACGCTGCTCGGTGAGCGGCTCAACGACGTCGTACGGACCACCTGGGCCGAGGTCGACGTCATCGGCTTCTGCCTGCCGGCCGACCAGAAGCTCGGCCCCGGCGACAAGTTCATCGCGAAGGAACTCGCGGGGATCAAGAAGACCCCCAAGATCGCCATCGTGACGAAGACCGACCTGGTCGAGTCCAAGCAGCTGGCCGAGCAGCTCCTCGCCATCCACCAGCTCGCCGCCGAGCTCGGCTTCGAGTGGGCCGAGATCGTCCCCGTCTCGGCGGTCGGCGACAGCCAGGTGCAGCTGCTTGCGGACCTGATTGCCCCGCTGCTCCCGGAGAGCCCGCCGCTGTACCCCGAGGGCGACCTCACCGACGAGCCCGAGATGGTGATGGTCGCGGAGCTGATCCGCGAGGCCGCGCTGGAGGGCGTACGGGACGAGCTCCCGCACTCCATCGCCGTGGTCGTCGAGGAGATGATCCCGCGGGAGAACCGGCCGGCCGACCGCCCGCTGCTGGACATCCACGCCAACGTCTACATCGAGCGGCCGAGCCAGAAGGGCATCATCATCGGCCCGAAGGGCTCCCGCCTGAAGGAGGTCGGCATGAAGTCGCGCAAGCACATCGAGGCGCTGCTCGGCACGCCGGTCTTCCTCGACCTGCACGTGAAGGTCGCCAAGGACTGGCAGCGCGACCCCAAGCAGCTGCGCAAGCTCGGCTTCTGATTTCTCGGCGCGGCAGCCTGCACGGCTCGCCTAGGCGAGCCGCTGCACCTTCACCGCGTTGTCCGTCCGGGTCCCGGGCCGGCCGTCAGGCTGGTTCTGGACCCGTTCGTGTTCCTCGGCGAGCAGGACCTCCCAGGCACCCTCGGGCAGCTCCAGCTCCGCGACGACCTGCTCGGGGGTGGGGAAGCGGACCGACTGGTCCGGCTCTTCGTGCCAGGACGCCCAGCCCGCGTGCCCCACGACCAGCAGCACCCCGCCCGGGGCGACGGCGGCGGCGGCCGTGCGCAGGATCCGCTCCCGGGGGAACTCCCCGAAGGTGTGCAGGAAGCAGGCGGAGACCAGGTCGAACTCGCCGGCCGGGAAGGACTCCGCCAGGTCGTGGCGCTGCCAGTCGACCCGGTCGGAGACCCCCGCTTCGTCCGCGTGGGCGGCCGCCCGCTCCAGCGCGACCCCGGAGATGTCGGTCGCGGTGACCCGCCAGCCCTGGCGGGCCAGCCACACGGCGTCGGCGCCCTCGCCGCAGCCGAGGTCGAGGGCCCGCCCGGGGGTGAGGCCCTCGACCTCGCGGACCAGGACGGTGTTGGCGTTGCCGCTCCAGATCCGCTCGCTCTCGCGGTAGCGGGCGTCCCAGTACTCCGCGCCGACGGCGGCATCGGACTCGGGGTGCTTCTGGTGCTGGTGCTCGTGCTGGTCGGTCATCGGGGTCTCCTGCGGGACGGGTGGCTGTGCGGCCGATGCTCCGCCCGGGCCGCCGCCGGCGCCAAACCGCATTGCCGTTTCGGCAAAACGCCCCCCGAAAAGGCCCTACGCGGCCGGGGGCTCCGCGATCAGGGCCGTGCCCACCCGGCGGAAGCCGACCCGCCCGTATATCCGGGCCACGTCCTCGTCGCCCGCCGTCAGGAACACCGTGTTCGCCCCGCGCTCCAGGGCGTCCGCGACCAGCGCCGCCGTCACCCCGACGGCCAGGCCCTGACGCCGGGCGGCCGGCAGCGTGCCGACCCCGACGATCTCGGCGACCTCGCCGACCGGGTTGTACTGGCCGGCGCACAGCACCACGCCGTCCCGCACGGCCGCCGCCAGGCCGGTGGTGCCCGCCGCGAGCTTTCCCGACACCCGCGCCCGGCCGGCCTCCGCCGCGGGCTCGGCCATCGCCGTCGCCAGCTCGGCCGGACCGGCCTCGCCCCGCGCGGTCCCGGGAGCCGAGAAGGCCAGCATCGGCACGGTCACCGCGGCCGTCAGCAGCGGATCGTCCGCACCGAGCAGCCGGACGTCCGGATGCGGCGTGAGCGGCCCCGCCGCCGGGTCCAGCACCATCAGCGGGTGCTCGTGGACCTCCAGCCCCGCCGCCTCGGCCGCGGCCCGCAGCGAGGGGCTGGTTTCGGCCACCCATTCGAAGGACTCCGGCACCTTCAGCTCCCGCTGGCGCTCCAGCACCCGCTTCACATCGGCGGCGGAGGCCCGCGTACCCCCGAGCGCGGGGCGCGCGTAGTACTGCCACCCGTCGCCCTCCTGCACGAACAGGGTCAGCGGCCCGAAGTCCTCGCCCCGCGCCCCGCCCACACGCGGTACCGCGTCGTAGTACCGCTCCAGCACATCCAAGATCTTTGTCATCCGGTCATCCAAGCAAAGCCGCCCCGCCGGGGCACCCCCGTTTCGCACGCCCCTCAGGCGCCCTCCTTCAGCACCCGCGAGATCAGCGTCCGCTGCGCCTCCGACAAGGACGGCTCCTGGCAGGACACCGTCCGCCCGTCGACCGTGATGCGGTACGAGAACCCGTCCCGCACCCGGTCCGCCCCGTGCCCCGGCGGAGCCGGCCGCAGGGCCAGCTGGGCCAGCGCCCGCAACTCGTCCTCGTCGGGCCGGCCCGAGGTGTCCACCTCGGCCCGGCGCTCGATGCCCGCGAAACCGCCCGTCCGCACCACTTGAATCCGCATGGGGCCTGTCTACCCGTCACTAGGGGGTGTCCGGTGGGTCAGGGTCGGACAACCCCTAGGTGCTCGGCACGCCCACCGCCGACCACGCCTTCTGCAGAGCCTGGTGCTCCGCGCCGCCGTCCCCGTACCGCGCGACGGCCGCCGCCACCGAGAGGCGGGCGAAGTCCGCGAAGCTCGCCTGCGAGGACAGCTCTCCGCCGGTCAGGGCGTCGTACCAGATCTGCCCGGCCCGCTCCCAGGCCTTGCCGCCCAGTTCCGTCGCCGCGATGTAGAAGGCGTGGTTCGGGATGCCGGAATTGATGTGGACCCCGCCGTTGTCGCTGTGGGTCTCCACGTAGCCGTCCATCGTGGCCGGCTGCGGGTCCTTGCCGAGCTCGTCGTCGTCGTACGCCGTCCCCGGCGCCTTCATCGAGCGCAGCGCGACCCCGCTCACGTTCGGCCCCAGCAGCCCGGCGCCGATCAGCCAGTCGGCCTCCTGCGCCGTCTGGTCCAGGGAGTACTGCTTGATCAGCGAGCCGAACACGTCCGACATCGACTCGTTCAGCGCGCCCGACTGGCCGCGGTACTCCAGGTTGGCCGAGTACTGGGTGACCCCGTGGGTCAGCTCGTGGCCGATCACGTCCACCGACACCGTGAAGTCGAGGAACAGGTCGCCGTCGCCGTCGCCGAAGACCATCTGCCGCCCGTCCCAGAAGGCGTTGTTGTAGTCCTCGCTGTAGTGCACGGTCGCGTCCAGCGGCAGTCCGGCATCGTCGATCGAATGGCGTCCGAAGCTCTTGAGGAACAGCTCGTACGTCGCCCCGAGCCCGGCGTACGCGCGGTTGACGGTGGCGTCCTTGTCCACCGGGCCGCCCTCGCCGCGCACCTTCTTCCCGGGCAGCCGGGTGCGGTGCTGGGCGTCGTAGACGGTCCGCCGGGGGTCGTCCGCGACGGGGGTTCCCAGCGCCGGGGTGATTCCCCGGACGGTGGTGACCCGGCGCCGGGTGCGGAGGAAGGAGTCCTGCTCAAGGGTCCGCTGCGCGGCGTCGGCGCGCCGGGTGTCCTCGGACTGGGCGATCTTGTCGAGGAGGTGGGGCGGCACGACGGTGCAGAAGACGGGGTGAAGGTGAGGGTGGCCGTGGGCGTGGGAGGCATCCATCCCGGCAATGTGGCAGTGGGTGATGCCAATGTCACTAGCTGCAACCATGATTCATTCAGTTGTCTGAAAGCTGTCGCGCCGCGTTGACGGATCGCCCCGACCTCTCCGGACCGAAAGAGGCGTAGCTCACATTCAGTACAAATCGGACAGGAGGGTCTTGCATACTGAAACAGGTCCTCGCGATACGGCGCGGCTCGGATAGGCTCGACCCATCATGCGTTTCGGGCTGCTTCTCCTTAGCTGCCGCGGCGAGGGTCTGTAGTCGTAGGCCGACCCCCTCCCCGCGGAGTTTGGTGTTGCGGATTTACGACCGCCGTCGGCCGTCCCAGCGAACTACACGCGGACACGCGAGGAGCCCTACGCCATGAGCCAGCACACTTTTGTCGGTCGCCCCACGCCCATCACGAACGCGACCCACACCCAGAAGCCCTCCGGGATGCCGATCCACAAGTACGGCGCGTACGAGCAGGTGGACATCCCGGACCGCACCTGGCCCCAGGCCCGCGTCAAAAAGGCTCCCCGCTGGCTGTCAACCGACCTGCGCGACGGCAACCAGTCGCTGATCGACCCGATGACCCCCGCCCGCAAGCGCGAGATGTTCGACCTGCTGGTGCGCATGGGCTACAAGGAGATCGAGGTCGGCTTCCCCTCCTCCGGTGAGACCGACTTCGCGTTCGTACGCTCCATCATCGAAGAGGGCGCGATCCCGGACGACGTCACCATCTCCGTACTGACCCAGGCCCGCGAGGACCTGATCGAGCGGACCGTGGAGTCCCTGGTCGGCGCCAAGCGCGCCACCGTGCACCTGTACAACGCGACCGCCCCGACCTTCCGCCGGGTCGTCTTCCGCGGCTCCAAGGAGCAGATCAAGCAGATCGCCGTCGACGGCACCCGCCTGGTCATGGAGTACGCCGACAAGCTGCTGGGCCCGGAGACCACCTTCGGCTACCAGTACAGCCCGGAGATCTTCACGGACACGGAGCTGGACTTCGCCCTGGAGGTCTGCGAGGCCGTCTGTGACGTCTGGCAGCCGTCCGAGGGCCGCGAGATCATCCTGAACCTGCCCGCCACCGTGGAGCGTTCGACGCCGTCCACCCACGCGGACCGCTTCGAGTGGATGGCCCGCAACCTGACCCGCCGCGAGCACATCTGCATCTCCGTACACCCGCACAACGACCGCGGCACCGCCGTCGCCGCCGCCGAGCTGGCCCTGATGGCCGGCGCCGACCGCATCGAGGGCTGCCTGTTCGGCCAGGGCGAGCGCACCGGCAACGTCGACCTGATCACGCTGGGCATGAACCTGTTCTCGCAGGGCATCGACCCGCAGATCGACTTCTCCCAGATCGACGAGATCCGCCGCACCAGCGAGTACTGCAACCAGATGGAGGTCCACCCGCGCCACCCCTACGCGGGCGACCTGGTCTACACCGCCTTCTCCGGCTCCCACCAGGACGCCATCAAGAAGGGCTTCGACGCCATGGAGGCCGACGCGGCCGCCCAGGGCAAGACGGTCGATGACATCGAGTGGGCGGTCCCGTACCTGCCCATCGACCCGAAGGACGTCGGCCGCTCCTACGAGGCGGTCATCCGGGTCAACTCGCAGTCCGGCAAGGGCGGTATCGCGTACGTCCTGAAGAACGACCACAAGCTGGACCTGCCGCGCCGCATGCAGATCGAGTTCTCGAAGATCATCCAGGCCAAGACCGACGCCGAGGGCGGCGAGGTCACGCCGACGGCGATCTGGTCCGTCTTCCAGGACGAGTACCTGCCCAACCCCGAGAACGCCGCGGCGCGATGGGGCCGCATCCAGCTGCGCTCCGGTCAGACCTCGACCGACAAGGACGGTACGGACACGCTGACCGTCGAGGCGGTCGTGGACGGCGTGGACACGGTCCTGAACGGCACCGGCAACGGTCCGATCTCGGCGTTCTTCGACGCCCTGGCCGGCATCGGCATCGACGCCCGCCTGCTGGACTACACCGAGCACACCATGAGCGAGGGCGCCTCGGCCGTGGCCGCCTCGTACATCGAGTGCGCCATCGACGGCCGCGTCCTGTGGGGCATCGGCATCGACGCCAACACCACCCGCGCCTCCCTGAAGGCGGTCATCTCCGCCGTCAACCGCGCGGGCCGCTGACCCGACGGCTCGTTGCGGACCCCGCTCCTCCTCCCGGAGGGGCGGGGTTCCGCCGTTTTTCGGCCGGCCGGCCCTTCAGCGGGCCAGGTAGCCGCCGTCCACCGGGAGGACCACGCCGGTCACGAACGAGGCCGCGTCCGAGGCCAGGAAGGCGATCACACGGGCCACCTCCTCCGGCTCGCCGAGCCGGCCCATCGGGTGGGCGTCGGAGATCTCCGCCAGGTACTCCGGCCCGCCCGGCTCGTCCTTCAGCGCCAGCACCCGCTCCGTGCGGATGGTTCCCGGGGCCACGGCGTTGACGCGGATCCCGTGCGCGGCCCACTCGACCGCCAGGTGCTTGGTCAGCCCCGAGGCCACGAACTTCGCCGGCCCGTACGCCGCCTGCCGGGCCTGCCCCGCCACCCCCGAGATGGACGACACGCAGACCAGGGCGCCGCCGGGCCGCGGCTGCGCCGTCATCGCCTCGATCGCGTACTTGCAGGTCAGGAACATCCCCCGGCCGTCGACCGCCATGACCCGGTCCCAGTCCTCGGGGCTGGTCTCCCGTACATCCGAAAGAGGGATCACCCCGGCGTTCGCCACGGCGACGTCGAGCCTCCCGTATGCCTCGACCGCGGCGCCGACCATCGCGCGGTTGGCCTCCGGATCGGACACGTCGGCCTGGACGACGGTGATCTCGTGGCCCTCTTCAGCCAGCTTCGTATGCAGGGCCTCGACCCCGGCGCCGTTGATGTCGGCCGCCGTCACACGGGCCCCCGAGCGGGCCAGCAGCAGGGCGGTGGCCCGGCCGATCCCGCTCGCGGCGCCGGTCACCAGACAGGATTTCTCGTTCATGTGGCTGACCTTTCACGAAACCGCAGGACAGCGGGGGCGCAGTTCGGCCAAGTCCGGGCCCCGCGCCATGTTGTCTTGTCACACGACTGACGCATCCTCACCGATGTGGCTAACATCACGCCAACCCGGCGATGGTGCCATGGGGGTCCCACCCGTGCCCGAAGGGCAACGGGGGAGTAACGGAGGTGCGACGTGCTGCCAGTTCGGGGTGGGGACGGCCGGAAGCTGACGATCTGGGGCATCCGTACCACCTGGAGCACCGTGGGTGACGGGGAGTTCTTCTGCCCCGGCTGCGGCGGTGACCGCAACTACCGCCGGCGCACCGGGCGCCGCCGGTTCGCCGTGCTCGGCGTGCCGCTGCTGCCGCGCGGGCAGGCGGGGCCCGTCGTCGAGTGCCAGGCCTGCCGGGAGCGTTTCGACACCGAGGTCCTTGATCACCTCACCACCACCCGCTTCTCGGCGATGCTGCGCGACGCGGTGCACACCGTGGCGCTGGCCGTGCTGGCGGCGGGCGGGACGTCCTCGCGCGGCGCGCTGGAGGCCGCCGTGTCGGCCGTACGGGCTGCGGGCTTCCAGGACTGTACGGAGGAGCAGCTGGAGTCCCTGGTGGAGGCGCTGGCCACGGACGAGGGGCGGCTGGGCCTGTACGACGGCCCGGAGTGCTGCGGGGCCGCGCTGTCGATCGAGCTCCACGAGGCTCTGGAGCCGCTCGCTCCGCACCTGGCCGGCCCCGGCCGGGAATCGATCCTGCTCCAGGGGGCCCGGATCGCCCTCGCGGACGGGCCGTACATCCCGGCGGAGCGCGAGGTGCTGGCCACGGTGGGCGCGGCGCTGCGGATGAACCCGGGCGACGTGGCGCGCCTGCTCTCGGCGGTCCGGGCGCCGTGACGGCCTGAATCACCCCTGCCCCAGCCGTCCCCGCCGCACCCGAAACCGGATGAAACGGCCCTGACGGACGTAACAATCCGGCCTCACGGGGCCTGAACCGATGCTTTCCGCCATCCGTGCACAGGGTGGAGCTGATCGCTCCGGGCTCGCGGGATCCACCCCTTGGATGGCCGGAATCATGCCCCCGGTTGGCGCGGCCGAATGCTCGCGCAGCCCTGTATGGGCACGTCAGGCCCGGTGCGCTTCGCACTCGCGCAGCGGGACTGCGCGCTTCGCCGATTCTTTGGCCGTACTCCCATGCCAGGCCATCCGCTACTGGGCAAACCTCTAAAGCTGCCCTCTCTGAGCGTCAACACTTTGTGGAAGTTGACGATACCTGTGAGCCCCCACACAGGCGTTCAATTCCGGTCACACGACGAGACGCCGCCGGTAACACAGCGGGGCTTCGATTCACGTGAACGCACTGACAACCCTGGCGGACAAACGGGATAGCGACCCACTCCGGCCAGGGATAACCAGATTCCTCTCGTTCACCTACCTCATTGAAGGGCAAGGCAGAGATGGCACGTGTCGCCGCCCGGCCTTCCGCCAAGGAAGACCCCAGCACGCACCCGGTCGACGAGGTGCTCCCCCTCCCCAAGCTCGCGCTGTACGGCTTCCAGCACGTACTCGCCTTCTACGCCGGTGCGGTGATCGTCCCGATCATCGTGGGCGGTGCCCTCGGGCTGACCACCGAGCAGCTGGTCTACCTGATCAACGCGGACCTGTTCACCTGCGGTATCGCCTCGATCATCCAGGCGTGGGGCATCGGCCGGATCGGTGCGCGGCTGCCGCTGATCCAGGGCGTCACCTTCACCGCGGTGTCCCCGATGATCGCCATCGGCCTCGGAGCGGGCGGCGGGACGGCAGGCCTGCTCGTCGTCTACGGCGCGGTCATCACGGCCGGTATCGCCACCTTCGCCTTCGCCTGGCTGCCTCCCAAGGCCTTCCGTACCGTCATGAGGCTCTTCCCGCCGGTCGTCACCGGCACGGTGATCACCGTCCTCGGCATCGTGCTGATCCCCGTCGGCCTGAACGACGCCGCCGGCGGCGTCGGCAGCCCCGACTTCGGCGACCCCAAGAACTTCGCCTACGCCGGCGGCACGATGCTCTTCATCCTCGTCCTGATGAAGCTCGGCAAGCCCTTCCTCTCCAGCATCTCCATCCTGCTCGGCCTGGTCGGCGGCACCGTCGTGGCCTTCCTGCTCGGCGACGCCAAGTTCGGCGACGTGACCGACTCGGACTGGATCGGCATCACCACCCCGTTCCACTACGGGGCCCCGAAGTTCGCCTGGTTCCCGATCCTTCTGATGCTCATCGTCATGCTGATCACCATGGTCGAGACGACCGGCGACACGTACGCGGTCGGCGACATCGTCGGCAAGGACATCGACAGCGAGACCGTGGCCCGCGCCCTGCGTGCCGACGGCGCCGCGACCGCCCTCGGCGGTGTCCTCAACTCCTTCCCGTACGTCGCCTTCGCCGAGAACGTCGGCCTGGTCCGCATGACCAAGGTCAAGAGCCGGTTCGTGGTGGTCGCCGCCGGTGTCTTCATGATCGTGCTCGGGCTGCTCCCGAAGGCCGCCGCGATCGTCGCCGCGGTCCCGCACGGAGTGCTCGGCGGCGCCGCGACGGTGATGTTCGCGATGGTGGCCCTGGCCGGTATCCAGACCCTGGCCAAGGTCGACCTCAAGGAGGAGAAGAACGCGCTGGTCGTGGGCGTCTCCCTGGCCTTCGCACTGCTGCCGGCCACCGTCCCGGTGCTGTTCAAGGACCACATGGACGCGGACCTCTCCTCGCTCCTCAACAGCGGTGTCACCCTCGGCGCCACGGCCGCGATCGTGCTGAACCTGATCTTCAACGGCCTGGGCAAGGGAGACGCGCACGCCGCTCCCCACGTCGAGCTGCCCGCCCAGGCGTCTGCCGCGGCCGACGCGGAGGAAGCGCCGGCCGAGGAGGCGCGGGCCGAGGAAGCATCGGCTGAGGAGGCGTCGGCCGGGGAAGCATCGGCTGAGGAGGCGTCGGCCGAGGAAGCGTCGGCCGAGAAGGTGCCTGCCGCGGTGGCGGCTCCGGCCGGTTCCGGTGCCAGCGCCGATGCCGATCCCGCCGGCGATGCCGGCAAGGCCGACGACGCGGCGACCCCCGCCTCCTGATCCCTCCTGATCCCCCTGATCCCCTCCCAAGGGGTGATGACCCCTCGCCCGGACACCCCCCCGGTCCGGACGAGGGGTCATCACTGTCCCCGCGCAGGCGACAATGGGCCCATGAGTCTGTTCCGCGACGACGGCATCGTGCTGCGCACCCAGAAGCTGGGTGAGGCGGACCGCATCATCACGCTCCTCACCCGGGGTCACGGCCGGGTGCGGGCCGTCGCCCGCGGGGTGCGGCGTACGAAGTCCAAGTTCGGCGCCGGGCTGGAACCTTTCTCCCACGCCGACGTGCAGTTCTTCGCCCGGGGCAGCGAGCTGATCGGCCGCAGCCTCCCGCTCTGCACCCAGACTCAGATCATCGCCCCGTACGGCAACACCATCGTCACCGACTACGCCCGCTACACGGCCGGCACCGCGATGCTGGAGACCGCCGAGCGGTTCACCGAGAACGAGGGCGAGCCCGCCGTACAGCAGTACCTGCTGCTGGTCGGCGGCCTGCGCACGCTCTCCCGCGGCGAACACGAGCCGCACCTCATCCTGGACGCCTTCCTGCTGCGCTCGCTCGCCGTCAACGGCTACGCGCCCAGCTTCGACGACTGCGCGAAGTGCGGGATCCACGGCCCCAACCGGCACTTCTCCGTCGCCGCCGGCGGGGTGATATGCGGCGACTGCCGCGTCCCCGGCAGCGTCGTACCCTCGTCGGAGGCCATCGCCCTGCTCAGCGCGCTGCTGACGGGCGACTGGGGCCACGCGGACGCGTGCGAGGCGCGCCACGTGCGGGAGGGCAGCGGACTGGTCTCGGCCTACTTGCACTGGCATCTGGAGCGCGGGCTACGCTCCCTGCGATACGTCGAGAAATAGGAGCTGGACACATGGCACGACGCGGGATTCTGGGACGCTCTCGCCGCGAGTACAAGGTTCCCGAGCCGCACCCGTCCGGTGAGCGCCCGCCGAAGATCCCCGGCGAGCTGGTCCCGAACCACGTCGCGGTGGTCATGGACGGCAACGGCCGCTGGGCCAAGGAGCGGGGGCTGCCGCGCACCGAGGGCCACAAGGTCGGTGAGGGCGTCGTCCTCGACGTGCTCAAGGGCTGTCTGGAGATGGGCGTCAAGAACCTCTCCCTGTACGCCTTCTCGACGGAGAACTGGAAGCGCTCGCCCGACGAGGTCCGCTTCCTCATGAACTTCAACCGCGATGTCATCCGGCGCCGCCGCGACGAGATGAACGAGCTGGGCATCCGTATCCGCTGGGTCGGCCGCATGCCGAAGATGTGGAAGTCGGTCGTCCAGGAGCTCCAGGTCGCGCAGGAGCAGACCGTCGACAACGACGCGATGACCCTGTACTTCTGCGTCAACTACGGCGGCCGCGCGGAGATCGCGGACGCGGCGCAGGCGATCGCGCGGGACGTGGCGGCGGGCAAGCTGGACCCGTCGAAGGTCAACGAGAAGACCTTCGCCAAGTACATGTACTACCCGGACATGCCGGACGTGGACCTGTTCCTGCGCCCGAGCGGCGAGCAGCGCACCTCCAACTACCTGCTCTGGCAGAGCGCGTACGCCGAAATGGTCTTCCAGGACGTGCTGTGGCCGGACTTCGACCGCCGGAACCTGTGGGCGGCCTGCCTGGAGTACGCCCAGCGCGACCGCCGCTTCGGCGGCGCCGTCCCGAACCAGGCGGCGGGCTCCGCCGGCTGATCCGGGCCTTAGGCTCCACTGTCATGGACACGAACATCGGCGGGGAACAGGCAGCGCCGCGGAGCGGCCATGCAGTGGAGCTGGTCTACCTGGCGACCCAGGCAGACCTGGCCGACGCGCTCCGGGCCCGGTCCGTCAAGACGCCCGCGGGGCGGCGCCTGCGCTGGCTGTACCCCGTACTCGGGATGCTTCTGCTGTTGCTCGGCCTGGTGGTGATGGTGGCGGACGGGGCCGTCAGCGCCAGGCCCGTGGGCTTCGCCGCCTCCGGGGTGGTGCTGTGGGCGCTCACGCCGTTCGTCCCGCGGTTCGTCTGCTGGCTCCAGGCGCGGGCCTTCGCCGGGCTGCTGAAGAAGGCCGGAGAGGCCCGGGCCGTCGTCGACGGGTCCGGGGTCCTGGTGCGGACGGCCGCCACCGAGATGCGTATCGGCTGGGCCGCGCAGCCGACGTACGTCGAGACACAGGGGTCGTTCGTCATGCTCAGCGACGACAAGGGGGCGGTGGCCATGACGGTTCTGCCCAAGCGCGGGGTGCGGGAGCCGGCCGACGTCGACCGGCTGCGGACGATCCTGGACCTGAACCTGCGGCGGCTCTAGCCGGTCAGGCCGCGGCGGCGCAGTCGGCGCAGGTGCCGAAGATCTCCACGGTGTGGGCGACGTTCACGAAACCGTGCTCGGCCGCGATGGTCTCGGCCCACTTCTCCACCGCCGGGCCCCCCACCTCGACCGCCTTGCCGCACTTGCGGCAGACCAGGTGGTGGTGGTGGTCCTCGGTGGAGCAGCGCCGGTAGACGGACTCGCCGTCGCTGGTGCGCAGGACGTCGACCTCGCCGGCGTCCGCGAGCGACTGGAGGGTGCGGTACACGGTGGTCAGGCCCACGGAATCGCCGCGGTGCTTGAGCATGTCGTGCAGCTCCTGGGCGCTGCGGAACTCGTCCACCTCGTCCAGCGCCGCAGCCACAGCCGCCCGCTGCCGGGTGGATCGCCCTCGTACTGGCGCGGTATTCGTCTCGCCAGGCGCAGTCGCCACCGGTTCCTCCTCGTATCGGCCTTGGCCCATTGTGCCAGGCGGCCGACGTTCCTAGACCTTTACATCGTCCCGCGTGCAGACCTCTTCCGCGGCGCGGGCCGCATTTGCCCGGCGCCGGGCCAGGGGGGCCGACACGGCCGTCATCACGACGAAGACGGCGATGGCGAGCAGCACGATGGTGCCGCCGGAGGGGGCGTCGATGTAGTACGTCGTGACCGTGCCGGAGAGCGAGACCAGCACGCCGATCACCATGGCCACCGACAGGGTGGCGGTGAACCCGCGGGTGACCCGCTGGGCGGCGGCGACGGGGATCACCATCATGGCGCTGACCAGCAGCAGGCCGACGATCCGCATGGCCACGGTGACGGTGACGGCGGCGGTGACCGCCATGAGCAGATTCAGGAAGCGCACGGGCAGGCCGGTGACCCGGGCGAACTCCTCGTCCTGGCAGATCGCGAACAGCTGGCGGCGCAGGCCGAGGGTGACGGCGAGCACGAAGGCCGCGAGGATCACGACGGCGGTGACGTCCGAGGCCGAGACGGTGGTGATGGAGCCGAAAAGATAACTGGTCAGGTTGGCCGTGGAGCCGCCCGGAGCCAGGTTGATGATCATGACGCCGCCGGCCAGGCCACCGTAGAAGAGCATGGCGAGCGCGATGTCACCGCTGGTCTTGCCGCGGGAGCGGATCAGCTCCATGCCGACCGCGCCGATGACGGCGATCAGCGTGGCCATCCACACAGGGCTCGCGTTGAGCAGGAAGCCGAGCGCGACACCGGTCATGGCCACGTGCCCGATGCCGTCGCCCATGACGGCCTGGCGGCGCTGGACGAGGTACGTGCCGATGGCCGGGGCGGTGAGGCCGACCAGGACGGCCGCGAGCAGGGCCCGCTGCATGAAGGCGTAGTCGAGGAGGTCCATCAGCTCAGCAGTCCCGTCCGGAGCGGCTCGGCGTCGTGCGCCGCGTGGGGGTGTACGTGGTCGTGGCCGGGCAGGGCGTGCTGGCCGACGGCCTGAGGGGGCGGGCCGTCGTGGACGACGCAGCCGTCGCGCAGGACGACGGCCCGGTCGATCAGGGGCTCCAGCGGGCCGAGCTCGTGCAGCACGAGCAGGACGGTCGTCCCGGCGGCCACCTGCTGGCGCAGGGCGCTCGCGAGGACCTCCTGGTTGGCCAGGTCCACGCCCGCCATCGGCTCGTCCATGATCAGCAGCTCGGGCTCGACGGCGAGCGCCCGGGCAATGAGTACGCGCTGGTGCTGGCCGCCGGAGAGGGCGTTGACCGAGGCGTCGGCGTGCGAGGCCATGCCGACAAGGGCCAGGGCGCGCTCGACGGCGGCCTTGTCGGTCTTGCGCAGGAAGCCGAAGCGGGAGTTGGCCAGCCGGCCGGCGGAGACGACCTCGCGGACGGTGGCCGGGACCCCGCTGGCGGCGGTGGTGCGCTGCGGGACGTACCCGATGCGCGACCACTCGCGGAAGCGCTTGAAGTCCGTGCCGAACAGGGACAGCGCGCCGTCGGTCAGCGGGACCTGGCCGACCACGGCGCGGACGGCCGTGGACTTGCCGGAGCCGTTGGCGCCCAGCAGGGCGACGACCTCGCCGCGCCGGACGGTGAGGTCGACCCCGCGCAGCACGGGGCGCGAGCCGAGCGAGGCCGTGGCCCCGCTCAGGGATATGACGGGCTGCTCGCCCGCTGTTGCGGCCGTCGCGGACTCCATGGCTCGCGCCTCCGTTGCTGCTACTGCTGCCATTACTTGTTGCCGAGCGCCTTCTGGAGGTTCTTCAGGTTGGCCTGCATGACCTCGATGTAGTCAGCGCCCTGGGACTTGCCGGTGATTCCCTCGAGCGGGTCGAGGACATCGGTCTTCAGGCCCGTGTCGGCGGCGAGGGTCTTGGCCGTCTTGTCGCTGGCCAGGGTCTCGAAGAACACGGTGGAGACATTGTCCTTCTTCGCGATGGCCTGGAGGTCCTTCATCCGGGCCGGGCTCGGCTCGGACTCGGGATCGAAGCCGGAGATGCCCTCCTGGTCGAGGCCGTAGCGCTCGGCGAGGTAGCCGAAGGCGGAGTGCGTGGTGATGAAGGTCTTGGAGGATGTGTTCTTCAGGCCGTCCTTGAACTCCGTGTCCAGCGCGGTCAGTTTGCCGACCAGCTCGTCGGTGTTCTTCTTGTAGTCCGCCGCGTGGTCGGGGTCGGCCTTCTCCAGGGCCGCGCCGACGCCCTTGGCGACCTCGGCGTACTTCACCGGGTCGAGCCAGATGTGCGGGTCCTCGCCGGCCTCGCCGTGGCCCTCCTCGTGACCCTCCTCGCCCTCGTGGTCGTGGCCGGAGGTGCCGTGGACCTCGAGCTTGGTGAGGGTGGCGGCGTCGACGACGGTCTTCACGCCGGACTGGGCTACGGCCTTGTCGACGGCGGGCTGAACGGTCTTGAGGTAGAGGATCACATCGGACTCGCCCAGCTGCGCGGTCTGCTTCGGGGTGATCTCCAGGTCGTGCGGCTCGACGCCCGGCTTGGTCAGGGAGGTGACCTTCACGTGGTCCTTGCCGATCTGCTCGGCCAGGAACTGCATGGGGTAGAACGACGCCGTCACGTCGAGCTTGCCGTCCTTGCCACCCCCGTCGGCCGTGGCTGCGGAGCAGGCGGTGAGGGCTGTGGCGCCGAGGGCGACGGCTCCTGCGAGAGCGGCGGCGGGTATGAGGCGTCGTACGTTCATGACATCCATTTTCATCAAAAATGGAAACGGTTGTCAAAAACCCTGGTGAGGGGCCCGGGGGAGAGATCGTTGAAGGGGGTCCCGATTTGAAAGGGGGGGTGCGGGCGCCGGTAACCTTGAGTCTTCGCCGTTCGTCCTCGTAATGAAGAGAGCACCGTGGCCGCCGACAAGATCGAAACCATCGTCAGCCTGAGCAAGCGCCGTGGCTTCGTTTTCCCGTGCAGTGAGATCTACGGCGGCTCCAGGGCTGCCTGGGACTACGGCCCGCTCGGTGTCGAGCTCAAGGAGAACATCAAGCGCCAGTGGTGGAAGGCTATGGTCACCGGGCGTGAGGACATCGTCGGTCTCGACTCCTCCGTCATCCTGGCCCCCGAGGTCTGGCAGGCCTCCGGCCACGTCGCGACCTTCTCGGACCCGTTGACCGAGTGCACCTCCTGTCACAAGCGTCACCGCGCCGACCACCTGGAAGAGGCGTACGAGGCCAAGCACGGCCGCGTGCCCGCCAATGGCCTCGCCGACATCAACTGCCCCAACTGCGGTGTGAAGGGCCAGTTCACCGAGCCCAAGCAGTTCTCCGGCATGCTGGAGACCCACCTCGGCCCGACCCAGGACACCGGCTCCAAGGCGTACCTGCGCCCCGAGACCGCCCAGGGCATCTTCACCAACTTCGCCCAGGTGCAGACCACCTCGCGCAAGAAGCCCCCGTTCGGCATCGCGCAGATGGGCAAGTCCTTCCGCAACGAGATCACGCCCGGCAACTTCATCTTCCGCACCCGCGAGTTCGAGCAGATGGAGATGGAGTTCTTCGTCAAGCCGGGCGAGGACGAGCAGTGGCAGGAGTACTGGATGGCGGAGCGCTGGAACTGGTACCGCGACCTCGGCATCCGCGAGGAGAACATCCGCTGGTACGAGCACCCGGCGGAGAAGCTGTCCCACTACTCGAAGCGCACCGCCGACATCGAGTACCGCTTCAACTTCGGCGGCAACGAGTTCTCCGAGCTCGAGGGCGTGGCCAACCGCACCGACTTCGACCTCAAGGCCCACTCCGCCGCCTCCGGCCAGGACCTGACGTACTTCGACCAGGAGGCCGGCGAGCGCTACACGCCGTACGTCATCGAGCCGGCGGCCGGTGTGAACCGCGCCATGCTCGCCTTCATGCTCGACGCGTACAACGAGGACGAGGCCCCCAACGCCAAGGGCGTCATGGAGAAGCGCACCGTGATGCGCCTCGACCCGCGCCTGGCCCCGATCAAGGTCGCCGTCCTGCCGCTGTCCCGCAACCCGCAGCTGTCGCCGAAGGCCAAGGGCCTCGCCGCCGACCTGCGCAAGAACTGGAACATCGAGTTCGACGACGCGGGCGCCATCGGCCGCCGTTACCGTCGCCAGGACGAGATCGGTACGCCGTTCTGCGTCACCGTCGACTTCGACACCCTGGACGACAACGCGGTGACCGTGCGCGAGCGCGACACCATGAAGCAGGAGCGCGTCTCCCTGGACCAGATCCAGAGCTACCTCGGCAGCCGCCTGCTCGGCTGCTAGGCGCTACGCCCTTCTCGGGCGGCTTCGCCTGAACGACCGGTGGCCCGGTGCGCGTCACGCGCACCGGGCCACCGTTGCCTTCCGCGCTCAGGCGGTCGCTGCCTGGGCGGCCGCCGCCTCGGCGGAGCGGCGCTCACCCTCGGCCTTCGAGCGCTTGCCGTAGAGAGTCGTCCACACGGCCAGCGCGCCGAGCACCCCGTAGATCATGATCGGGCTGATGGTCACCATGGTGTCCGTGCTCAGTACGTAGGCCAGGGCGATGCGCACCCCCGCCTCGATGAGGTACGCCACGCCCCACACCGTGGTCATCACGGTCATCGTCCGGCGGAAGCCGTCGAACTGCCACAGGCCGTTCCACCAGGCGGTGCTCTCGGGAGTGCCGTCGGTGGCGAACTTGCGGCCGAAGTAGAACATCAGCGGCCGCGGGGCGAACAGGGTGCCCAGGCAGAGCAGCCCGAACAGCCCGGTCACGCCGGAGTCCTTGATCAACAGCGCGCGGGCCGAGTGCGCACCGACCAGCGAGACGACGGCCGTGATCACCAGGAACACCAGGGTGACGATGGCGAATTCATCGAGCTTGCGGCGCCAGGCCAGGTGGATGGCGCTGTCGAGCACGGGCCAGGCGCCGCTGACCAGCAGCGCGCCGAACTCGCTCCAGCCATGGTCGTGGAGCTGGTTGTACGTGACGATCGGCGCGACCACGTTGAGCCCGATGGTCAGGATCCAGCCAAGCGCGGCTGCGCCCCCGGACCGGGCGGGCGGTGCCGGTTGGCCAGTGCGGAGTTCTTGGGCTGCGGACATGCTTCCCCCTGAGAAGTACCTGATGAGTACGTTCGGGGGGAACGTAGGGCAGGCGTGCGGTCCCGCGACAGGACCCCCCGCACCAAATGATCACCAAGTTGACCGGAATCTCACACTCCGGCCCCGGGGTGGCCGGATCAGGCCCGCAGGCCCCGGATCACGAGGGACGTGACCGCCTCGAACTCCGTGATGATCGTGGGCGAGACCCACTCGGCCGCGTACTGCGGATCATGGAAGCGGCCCGTGGCATCGAACACCGCGCGGGCGGCGGCCGGCACATCGGGTGCGGACAGGGAGCCGTCCGCGACGCCCTCGGCGATGATCCGGGCCAGCTGGTCGATCAGCTCGCTCAGGTGGTGGTCCACCACACCGCTGTTCTCGGCGAGCAGCACCGTGTACGTCGCGAACAGCTCCGGGTCGTCACCCGCCTTGTGGCGCTTGGCCTCGAACAGCGCCTCCAGCCACGCCTCCAGCTTGGAGGGGGCCGTCCCGGCGGGAGCCGAGGCGATCTCCTCCAGCATCACCACGCTCTTGGCGAGCCAGCGATCGGTGACGGCCTCGCGCAGCGCCGCCTTGGACGGGAAGTGCCGGTACACGCTGCCGTGGCTGACGCCCAGGGCGCGCGCCACATCCACCACGGTCGCCTTGGTGGGGCCGAAGCGGCGCAGCACCTCCTCGGTGGTTTCGAGGATGCGCTCGGGCGTGAGGGGTTCGGCAGCTGCGGGTGGCATGAGTACGACCGTACCGCCAGCTCAGTGCTCGCTGTCGAGGTGGGCCATCTGCGCCGCCGGGTACCTCTCACCGGCCGCGGATCCGGCGGGAACGGCCTCCTCGATGGCGGCGAGGTCCGCGGGGGTCAGCTCAACCGTCATGGCACCGAGTGCCTCGCTGAGCCGGTCCCGGCGGCGGGCGCCCACCAGCGGCACTATGTCCTCGCCGCGCGAGAGCACCCAGGCGATGGCGGTCTGGGCGACGCTCACACCCTTGTCCTCGGCCACCTTGCGCAGGGCGTCGACCAGGTCGAGGTTCCGGTGCAGGTTGTCGCCCTGGAAGCGGGGGCTCATGCCGCGGAAGTCGCCCGGGGCCAGCGCGCGGTCACGGCTGAAGTGGCCGCTGATCAGGCCCCGGGAGAGGACCCCGTACGCCGTGATGCCTATGCCGAGCTCACGGGCGGTCGGCAGGATCTCCTCCTCGATACCGCGGGAGATGAGCGAGTACTCGATCTGGAGGTCGGCGATCGGTGCCACGGCCGCCGCCCGGCGCAGGGTGTCCGCGCCGACCTCGGAGAGGCCGATGTGCCGCACGTGCCCCGCCTGGACGGCCTCGGCGATGGCGCCGACCGTCTCCTCGATCGGGACCGCAGGGTCCACGCGGGCGATCCGGTAGATGTCGATGTGGTCCCGGCCGAGCCGCTGGAGTGAGTAGGCCAGGAAGTTCTTGACGGCCTCGGGCCGGCCGTCGTAGCCGGTGAACCCGCCCTCGACCGTGCGCAGAGCGCCGAACTTGACGCTGGTCAGCGCCTGCTCGCGGGCCGCGGCGGGAGCGGTGCGCAGGGCCTCGGCGATGAGCAGCTCGTTGTGCCCCATGCCGTAGAAGTCGCCGGTGTCGAGCAGCGTGACCCCGGCGTCCAGGGCGGCGTGGATGGTTGCGATCGACTCGGCGCGGTCGGCCTCCCCGTACAGGGCGGACATGCCCATGCAGCCGAGGCCGAGCGGGAAGACGGAAGGCCCGGTGGATCCGAGCGCTCGGCGCGCGGTGGTCGTGGCCGTTGCGGTGGTCGCGGTGGTCGAGATGGTCGCGGTGGTCGCGGTGGTCGTCTGGGTGCTCTCGGTCGTCGTCATAGAACGAGAATGGCATGACGAGTGACAGATTTCAATATCTGTCACCCGTCAGGATGGCTACGCCGCCACCCGCAGGGCCAGGGCGGCGGCCGCGACCAGCGCGAGGACGGCGGCCGGGGCGAGCTCGAAGTCCTTGACGCGGAGGTGGCTGACGGCCCCATCAGCCAGCGGGCGCTCGCCGAGCGGCTGGAGGTGGACCCGAGCGTTCGTCGGGATCCTCAACGACCTGGAGCGCGACGGCCTGGCCGAACGCCGCCGGGACCCGGCCGACCGGCGCCGCCACAACGTGGCCATCACCGACGCCGGATCCGCCGCCCTCGGCAAGACCAACGCGGCGCTCGACGCCGTCGAGCTCGGACTGTTCTCCGGGCTCTCGCAGCAGGAGCAGGACGCGCTCCGCGACCTCCTGGCCCGCATCGACTCGCACGCGGACGACTTCGACTGCCAGGAATAGCGCCGCCGGCATCCTGCAAGCGGCATCCCGCAAGCAGTAGCCCGCAATAGCAGTAGCCCGCCAGCCCCCTGCCCCGCCGCATCGGCGGCGCCCCGGCCGCCTTCCACCGAAGGCGGCCGCATCGGCCCCGGTACCGGAGTACCGGGCCCGACACCGGGCGTCAGGCGCGCGGCGGAGCCCCGGCCCGCGAAGGGCTGGCCGGCGGCGGCCCCTCCAGGGTCCGGGCCGTCCGCTCGGCCGTGGCCAGCGCCCACGGCCCGCTGGTCACGGCGCCCACGACCAGCACGAGCACCCCGCAGGCCGTGATGATCCACCAGGCCGGCCCGGTCGCCCCGGCGAAGTCGGCGCCCCCCGCCATCCCGGCGGCCAGCACCGCGCCCATCACCGCGACCCCCAGCGTTCCGCCGGTCTGCCTGCTCGTGGAGGCCACCGCGGCCGCGACCCCCGCCTGCGCCCGCGGCATCCCGGAGACCGCCGTATTGGTGATCGGCGCGTTGACCATGCCGAAGCCCAGCCCGAACAGCACGTACCCGGTGAACATCAAAGGCGTGGAGGACCCGGCGGAGAACACCGCGAAGAGCAGCCCGCTCGTCGCCATCGTCACCCCGGCGATCAGCAGCGGCAGCCGCGGCCCACGCGTACCGACCATGCGCCCCGCCACCGGGGCCGCCAGGAACGTCAGCGCCGCCATCGGGAGCATGTAGAGCCCGGCGTGCAGCGCGTCCAGGCCCCGCACGTCCTGGAGGTACAGGGTGTTCAGGAACAGGAACCCGGACATTCCGGCGAAGGCGCTCACCGCGATCACGGTGGCCCCGCTGAAGGGGGCGCTCCGGAAGAACCTGGGGTCGATCAGCGGCTCCGCCCGCCTCGGCTCGTACATCAGCAGCCCCACCAGTGCGGCGACGGCCACGGCCGCGCAGCCGAGGATCAGCCCCGAGGTCCAGCCGGACGCCGGCGCCTCGATGATCCCGTAGGTCACGGAGCCGAGCAGTGCGATGACCAGCAGCTGGCCCACCGGATCCGGGCGGCGCGGCCGGTCGGCCCGCGACTCGGGGACGTAGCGCAGGGTCAGGGCCATGGCGAGCAGCCCGACCGGGATGTTCAGCCAGAAGATGGACCGCCAGCCGACGGAGTCCACCAGCACTCCGCCGATCACGGGGCCCGCGGCCATCGCGATACCCGCCACCGCGCCCCAGACGCCGATGGCCCGGGCCCGTTCGGCGGGCTCGGTGAAGGTGTTGGTGATGATCGACATGGCGACCGGGTTGAGCATGGCGCCGCCGAGGGCCTGGACCATGCGGAAGACGATCAGCCACTCCAGGCTCGGCGCCAGCGAGCAGAGCACCGAGCCCAGGGTGAAGAGGGCCAGCCCGATGGCGAACACCTTGCGGCGTCCCACGCGGTCCGCCGTGGAGCCCGCCAGTATCAGCAGCGAGGCCAGGACCAGCGTGTACGCGTCGATCGTCCACTGCATCCCGGCGACCGAGGCGTTCAGCTCGCGGCGCATGGACGGGAGGGCGACGTTCAGTACGGTGTTGTCGAGGCTGACGATGAGCAGGCTCATGCAGCAGATCGCCAGGACGAGCATGCGACGCCGGTGGCTCACATCGGACATACCGGGGATAGTACGGCTAACTAACGACCGCGGCATGCGCGACAATGGGGGGATGACCACGCTCCCCCCGCCCCTCGCGATCGGCCCGCACACCGTGCAGCCCCCGGTAGTGCTCGCACCGATGGCCGGCATCACCAATGCCCCGTTCCGTACCCTCTGCCGCCAGTTCAGCGGCGGCAAGGGGTTGTTCGTGAGCGAGATGATCACGACCCGCGCCCTGGTCGAGCGCAACGAGAAGACCATGCAGCTGATCCACTTCGACGAGACGGAAAAGCCTCGCTCGATTCAGCTGTACGGGGTAGACCCGGCGACGGTCGGCAAGGCGGTCCGCATGATCGTCGAGGAGGACCGCGCCGACCACATCGACCTCAACTTCGGCTGCCCGGTCCCCAAGGTGACCCGCAAGGGCGGCGGCTCGGCCCTCCCGTACAAGCGGAACCTGCTGCGCGCGATCCTGCGCGAGGCCGTCGCGGGCGCCGGCGACCTGCCGGTGACCATGAAGATGCGCAAGGGCATCAACGACGACCACCTCACCTACCTCGACGCCGGCCGGATAGCCGTCGAGGAGGGTGTCACGGCCATCGCCCTGCACGGGCGCACCACCGCCCAGCACTACGGCGGCACCGCCGACTGGGACGCCATCGCGCGGCTCAAGGAGCACGTGCCGGAGATCCCCGTGCTCGGCAACGGCGACATCTGGTGCGCCGAGGACGCCCTGCGCATGGTCCGCGAGACGGGCTGCGACGGTGTGGTCGTCGGGCGCGGCTGCCTGGGGCGGCCGTGGCTGTTCAACGACCTGGTGGCGGCCTTCGAGGGCCGCCCGGAGGACTTCCACAAGCCGACGCTGCGCGAGGTCGCGGGCACCATGCACCGGCACGCCCAGCTGCTGGGGGAGTGGATCGGCGACGAGGCGCGCGGGGTGATCGACTTCCGTAAGCACGTGGCCTGGTACCTCAAGGGCTTCTCGGTCGGCTCCGAGATGCGCCAGAAGCTCGCGGTCACCTCGTCGCTGGCCGAGCTGGACGCTCATCTGAGCGAGCTCGATCTGGATCAGGCGTGGCCCGAGAGCGCGGACGGTCCGCGCGGCCGGACGTCCGGAAACAACCGAGTTGTCCTGCCTGAGGGCTGGTTGAAGGATCCGTACGACTGCGCGGGCGTGAGCGAGGATGCCGAGCTGGACACCTCCGGAGGCTGACAAATCGCCCTCCGTGCTGCGTGATATACGCCACGCATGTGTGGGGTTTCGCTCAGATGAGCGTCAAAGTCACGGGTAAGACTTTCAAAGGGTGGCACTGGGTGCCACCCTTTGTGCGTTCAACACTTGAACGCAAATGTATCGATGATCGCTCATCCGAGCGTGATCAAGCCTCAAGCGGCCTCCTTCCCTTCGGGACGTGAAGACTCTTCGTACGTTCTGATTACTCATCGGTTACTTTCGATTGGCTGGCGCACGGGTGGTTACAGCCACATGACGACCAAGTGGACGTACCCAGACGCCTTCGATCTGGGTATGTTCCTGGCCGTCAGGGCAGCCACCCGAGCTCTCGAGGAGTCGAGACCCGTGTCGGAAAACAAAGATCAGAAGTTCGTCTACGACTTCACCGAGGGCAACCGGGACCTCAAGGACCTTCTCGGCGGCAAGGGGGCCAACCTCGCCGAGATGACCAACCTTGGTCTTCCCGTCCCTCCCGGCTTCACCATCACCACCGAGGCCTGCAAGGTCTACCTGGAGAGCGGCGAGGCCCCGGCCGAGCTGCGCGACGAGGTCAGCGCGCACCTGGCCGCCCTCGAAGCGAAGATGGGCAAGAAGCTCGGCCAGTCGGACGACCCGCTGCTGGTCTCCGTGCGCTCCGGCGCCAAGTTCTCGATGCCCGGCATGATGGACACGGTCCTGAACATCGGCCTGTCCGACGTGTCGGTCGAGGGCCTCGCCGCCCAGGCCGGCGACGAGCGCTTCGCCTGGGACTCATACCGCCGCCTGATCCAGATGTTCGGCAAGACCGTCCTCGGCGTCGAGGGCGAGCTCTTCGAGGACGCCCTGGACGCGGCCAAGGCCGCCAAGAAGGTCACCGTCGACACCGACCTCGACGCCGCCGACCTGAAGAAGCTGGTCAAGGTCTTCAAGAAGATCGTCGCGAAGGAGGCCGGCCGCGAGTTCCCGCAGGACGCCCGCGAGCAGATGGACCTCGCCGTCGAGGCGGTCTTCAACTCCTGGAACACCGACCGCGCCAAGCTCTACCGCCGCCAGGAGCGCATCCCCGGCGACCTGGGCACCGCCGTCAACATCTGCTCCATGGTCTTCGGCAACCTCGGCCCGGACTCCGGCACCGGCGTCGCCTTCACCCGCGACCCCGCCAGCGGCCACCAGGGCGTCTACGGCGACTACCTGCAGAACGCGCAGGGTGAGGACGTCGTCGCGGGTATCCGCAACACCGTCCCGCTGGCGGACCTGGAGTCGATCGACAAGGCCTCCTACGACCAGCTCATGACGATCATGGAGACGCTGGAGACCCACTACAAGGATCTCTGCGACATCGAGTTCACCATCGAGCGCGGCCAGCTGTGGATGCTCCAGACCCGCGTCGGCAAGCGCACCGCCGGTGCCGCGTTCCGCATCGCCACCCAGCTCGTGGACCAGGGCCTGATCGACGAGGCCGAGGCCCTCCAGCGCGTCAACGGCGCCCAGCTGGCGCAGCTGATGTTCCCGCGCTTCGACGAGAGCGCCAAGGCCGAGCTGCTCGGCCGCGGTATCGCCGCCTCCCCGGGCGCGGCCGTCGGCAAGGCCGTCTTCGACTCGTACACGGCCGTCAAGTGGTCCCGGTCCGGCGAGAAGGTCATCCTGATCCGCCGCGAGACCAACCCGGACGACCTGGACGGCATGATCGCCTCCGAGGGCATCCTGACCTCGCGCGGCGGCAAGACCTCGCACGCCGCCGTCGTCGCCCGCGGCATGGGCAAGACCTGCGTCTGCGGCGCCGAGGACCTCGACGTCGACACCAAGCGTCGCCGCATGACGGTCGGCGGGACGGTCATCGAAGAGGGCGACGTCGTCTCCATCGACGGCTCCACCGGCAAGGTCTACCTCGGCGAGGTACCCGTCGTACCGTCCCCGGTCGTCGAGTACTTCGAGGGCCGCATGCACGCCGGCGCCGACGACGCCGACGAGCTGGTCGCCGCCGTCCACCGGATCATGGCGTACGCCGACCGCGTCCGCCGCCTGCGGGTGCGCGCCAACGCCGACAACGCCGAGGACGCTTCGCGTGCCCGCCGCTTCGGCGCCCAGGGCATCGGCCTGTGCCGCACCGAGCACATGTTCCTCGGTGAGCGCCGCGAGATGGTCGAGCGCCTGATCCTCGCGGACACCGACGCGGAGCGCGAGGAGGCACTGGGTGCCCTCCTGCCGCTGCAGAAGAAGGACTTCACCGAGCTGTTCGAGGCGATGGACGGCCTGCCCGTCACCGTCCGCCTGCTCGACCCGCCGCTGCACGAGTTCCTGCCCGATATCACCGAGCTGTCGGTGCGCGTCGCCCTCGCCGAGTCCCGCAACGACGCGAACGAGAACGACCTGCGCCTGCTCCAGGCCGTGCACAAGCTGCACGAGCAGAACCCGATGCTGGGTCTGCGCGGCGTGCGCCTCGGCCTGGTCATCCCCGGCCTGTTCGCCATGCAGGTCCGGGCGATCGCCGAGGCCGCGGCCGAGCGCAAGAACGCAAAGGGCGACCCCCGCCCCGAGATCATGATCCCGCTCGTGGGCACCGTCCAGGAGCTGGAGATCGTCCGCGAGGAGGCCGACCAGGTCATCGCCGAGGTCGAGGCCGCCACCGGCACCAGCCTCAAGCTGACCATCGGCACGATGATCGAGCTGCCGCGCGCCGCGCTGACCGCCGGCCAGATCGCCGAGGCCGCGCAGTTCTTCTCCTTCGGTACGAACGACCTGACCCAGACGGTGTGGGGCTTCTCCCGCGACGACGTCGAGGCCAGCTTCTTCACCGCGTACCTGGAGAAGGGCATCTTCGGGGTCTCCCCGTTCGAGACCATCGACCGGGACGGCGTCGGCTCGCTGGTCCGCAGCGCCGTCCAGGCCGGCCGGGCCACCCGCCCCGACCTGAAGCTCGGCGTCTGCGGCGAGCACGGCGGCGACCCCGAGTCCGTCCACTTCTTCCACGAGGTGGGCCTCGACTACGTCTCCTGCTCGCCCTTCCGGATCCCGGTGGCGCGACTGGAGGCCGGCCGCGCGGCCGCCGAGTCGAAGGGCTCCGACAGCCGCTGAGCCCTTCCCGAGCCGGGGTTCCGGCAACGCTCGGCCGGGCACGAACCCGGCCGGGCCGCACCGGCCCCCTTTGGCTGCGCCTGCCTCCGGTTCCCTGACCCACGGAGGCGGGCGCAGCCTGCTTTCCGTTAGAGGCATATTCAACAAAGTCTTTACGGCAGCAGGCGGTGGACGGATCCCCACCCGTCCACCGCCTGCCGCCAATCCGCCGGGCACGTCGGCGCTTCCCGGTGCGACCGACCGCCAGGCCCCGCAAAGCCCCCCACGGCCTTCACGGAGCGTTTCGGTCGCACCGGAGTGTGCCTGGCGGAGTACAGGATTTCGCTTGTCACGCCCCTGCCGAAAGGGGTTTCAACTGTGGCCGAAAGGGCGTGGTGACCACGTGTGACGGCATGCATACTCATGGGGCGGGGGGATTGCGGTTGCACAGCTGGGGGTTCGGTGCTTCGTATCCATTTCACTGGAGTGGACCTGGCACGCGTACGGATGGCAGGGCGTCCCGATGCGTTGTGGGAAACGATTCTTAGTTTTCACCGCTTAAGAGACCGGCGTGATGCCCGGTTGTTCGGTGAATGGCGTACAGAAACCCGGAGCCGGTTGAATAGTGAAACACGTCTGCTAGGAGCGCTCATACCGAGCCGCGGCTATTTCCCGGATTTCCTGACCCCGGTCGAGGGCCAGTACGGGTGGGACGTGGGCCTCGACGCGCTGCGCGGGATCCGCCCCGAGCGGCTCCGGCGCGAGCTGGCGATGCTGGGCACGGGAGCGGGCGTCGGGGCCGCGTTCGGAATGCCCTCGGGCATGAGCGGGGGCGCCGACGCCCTTGTCCCGCGGCGGCTGCGGGAGTTCATGGACGACGGCACCAAGCACCTGCCGCGGCTCCTGGGCGAGCTGCGCGCGTACCACCGGGTGGCCGTGGAGCCGTACTGGACCCACATCCAGGCCCAGATCGAGGCCGAGCGGGCCGCGCGGGGCCGGGCCCTGCTGGACGGCGGCGCGGACGAACTGCTGGCCTCGCTGCCGCCGATGCTGCGCTGGCGGGCGCCGGTCCTGGAGTGCGACTACCCCGTGGACCGGGACGTACGGCTGCGCGGGCGCGGGCTGCTGCTCCAGCCCTCCTTCTTCTGCCGCCGCACGGCGGTGACCCTGCACGACCCGGAGCTGCCGCCGGTACTGGTCTACCCGGCCGCGGCGCAGCTGGCCTCCGCCCCGGCCGGGGGCGAGAGGGCCCGGCCCGTGGAGGAGCAGCGCCAGCGGACCCTGGGCAAGCTCGTGGGCCACACCCGCTCGGTGGTGCTACGGGCCATAGGTGACGGCGCCACCACCAGCGAACTGGCCCGCCGGGCCGGGGTCTCGCTGGCCTCCGCGAGCCAGCACGCCTGCGTGATGCGGGAGGCGGGGCTGGTCACGACCCTCCGCCGGGGCAACGCGGTGCTGCACACGGTGACCCCGCTGGGCGCCGCGCTGCTCAAGGGCGGCGCGGTTGCCTCGTAGGGACGGGAACGGGCATCCCCGCGTCGTCGGTCGCCCTTGGTGGTGAGCCGGGCCCGAAAAAAGTTTCCCGGGGAGCGATGAGATTTCCGGGGGCCGTGGGTCTATCTCTCGAAGGCGCCGGACAGCGGCGCCGCACACGGGAGAAGAGGGACCGAGATGTCCGCCACCATGATCTTCGTCAACCTGCCGGTCAAGGACCTCGGGGCCACCAAGGCGTTCTGGGGGAAGCTGGGGTACTCCTTCAACCCCCAGTTCAGCGACGACACGACCGGCTGCCTCGTCATCAGCGACACCATCTTCGCCATGCTGATGACCGAGGACCGGTTCAGGGAGTTCGCCACCAAGGACGTGGCGGACGCCACCAAGACCACCGAGGTCATGCTCGCCCTGAGCGCCGACAGCCGCGCGAAGGTCGACGAGGTGGTCGATGCGGCCCTGGCGGCGGGCGGGACCGAGCCCCGCCCGGCCATGGACCAGGGCTTCATGTACGGCCGGGCCTTCGAGGACCTGGAGGGGCACGTCTGGGAGTACGTGTGGATGGACCCGGCGGCCGTCCAGGGCTGATCCCCGGTCCTCAGGCGGAGGTCGCGGCGGTCCGCACCGGGTACGTACGGACCGTCACCTCCTCGTCGTCCAGGCAGCGCCCCGACTCCAGGTCGAAGCGCTGCTTCAGCAGCGGCGAGGCCACGAAGGCCCGCCCCGCCACGGTGCCCACGAGCCCCCGCGAGAGCACGTGCGCCCCGGTGAAGGGGTCCTGGTTGCCGATGGCGTACGGGCGCCCCGCGCGGTCGACGAAAACCGCGGCCTGGCTCCCGTCGGGCAGCAGGGCCGCGACCCCGCGCCCGGGAATGAGCGCGGACAGTTCGCACACCGTCAGCCAGCCCTCGGCCACACGCAGTTCGACGGTCATCGGGTGCCTCCCACAGGCTGAAGGGTGAGGATGGTCAGGTCGGGCTTGACCTGGTCGCGCTCGGGGACGAACTTCACCGTCGGGTCGGGCGCGCCGGGCGCGTTGACGAAGGACACGAACCGGCGCAGCCGCTCCGGGTCCTGAAGCGTCTCGGCCCATTCGTCGCGGTAGTGGGCCACATGGTCGGCCATCAGCGACTCCAGCTCCGCGCACAGCCCGAGGGAGTCGTGTACGACCACGTCCCGCAGGTGGGCCAGGCCCCCTTCCAGCCGGTCGAGCCAGGCGGAGGTCCGCTCCAGCCGGTCGGCGGTGCGGATGTAGAACATCAGGAACCGGTCGATGAGCCGCACCAGTTCGGCGTCCGACAGGTCCTGGGCGAGGAGATCGGCGTGGCGCGGGGTGGCCCCGCCGTTGCCGCCGACGTAGAGGTTCCAGCCGCCGGCCGTCGCGATGACCCCGAAGTCCTTGCTCTGCGCCTCCGCGCACTCGCGGGCGCACCCGGAGACCGCCGACTTGAGCTTGTGCGGGGAGCGCAGGCCCCGGTAGCGCAGCTCCAGGTCGATGGCCATCTTCACGCTGTCCTGGACCCCGTAGCGGCACCAGGTCTGGCCCACGCAGGACTTCACCGTCCGCAGGGCCTTCCCGTACGCGTGACCGGACTCGAATCCGGCGTCCACGAGGCGGGCCCAGATCCGCGGGAGCTGGTCGACGCTCGCACCGAAGAGGTCTATGCGCTGGCCGCCGGTGATCTTCGTGTAGAGCCCGAAGTCGCGCGCCACCTCACCGATCACGATGAGCTTGTCCGGGGTGATCTCGCCGCCGGGGATACGGGGGACGACGGAGTACGAGCCGTTGCGCTGGAGGTTGGCGAGGAAGTGGTCGTTGGTGTCCTGGAGCGCGGCCTGCTCCCCGTCGAGGACGTAGCCGCTCGCGCCGAGGGTCGGGGCGAGCGAGGCGATGATCGAGCCGACGGCGGGCTTGCAGACGTCGCAGCCGTCACCGCCGCGGGCCTCCGGGCGGCCGTGGCCGTCGAGGAGCTCCTGGTACGAGGTCAGGCGGCGGGTGCGGACGATCTCGTAGAGCTCCGCGCGGGTGTACGGGAAGCAGCCGCACAGCCCTTTGTCGGCGGCGGCCGGCAGCAGCTGGCCGATCACCTTGAGGCAGCTGCCGCAGCCGGTGCCGGCCTTGGTGCACTTCTTGACCTCGGGGAGGGTGGCGCAGGCGGTGATCGCCTTCTTCGTGACGTTGTGGCAGGAGCAGATCACCGCGGTGTCGGGCAGCGCGGACGGGCCCAGCGCGACGGGCGCGCCGAGGCCGGCCGGAAGCACCAGCTGCTCCGGGGTGACGGGCGGCACGCTGCCGGTGAGCGGGCGCAGCACGCCGTACGAGTCCGCGTCGCCGACCAGGACCCCGCCGAGGAGGACTCCGTCGGGGGAGACCACGAGCTTCTTGTAGACCCCGGAGCGGGAGTCGGAGTAGACGACGTCCAGGCTGCCCTCGGTCGCGCCGTGGGCGTCGCCGAAGGAGGCCACGTCCACGCCGAGCAGCTTGAGCTTGGTGGAGAGGTCGGCTCCGGTGAACTCCTTGTCGCGGCCGAGGAGGTCCTCGGCGGCCGTCTCGGCCATCTCGTAGCCGGGGGCGACCAGGCCGTAGACCCGGCCGTCGGCGGCGAGGGCGCACTCGCCGATGGCGTAGACGCGGGGGTCGGAGGTGCGGCAGCGGGCGTCGACGCTGATGCCGCCGCGCTCGCCGACGGTGAGGCCGGCCTCGCGGGCGAGCTGGTCGCGGGGGCGGACGCCGGCCGAGAAGACGACCAGCTCGGTGTCGACGGTCGAGCCGTCGGACAGCTTCATCCCGCAGACGGAGCCGTCCTCGCCCGTCACCACTTCCTGGGTGCCGGTGCCGGTGTGCACGGTCAGGCCCATGGACTCGATGGTGCGCAGCAGGGCCGCGCCACCGCCGTCGTCGACCTGTACGGGCATCAGGCGCGGGGCGAACTCGACGATGCGGGTGGCGAGGCCGAGGCCCTGCAGCGCGCCGGCGGCTTCGAGCCCGAGGAGGCCACCGCCGACGACGGCGCCGGTGGTGCGGGTCTTCGCGTACTCCTCGATCGCGAGGAGGTCCTCGATGGTGCGGTACACGAAGCAGCCCGGGGCGTCCTTGCCGGGGACGGGCGGCACGAAGGGATAGCTGCCGGTCGCGAGGACGAGGACGTCGTACGGGAACACGCGGCCGGAGCGGGAGGTGACGGTGCGGGCGTCCCGGTCGATGATCTCGGCGGGGTCGTGGAGGTGGAGCTCGATCCCGTGCTCCGCCATGAAGCCCTCCGGCGTGAGGGACAGGTCCTCGGGCGTGCTGCCGGAGAAGTACGAGGTCAGGTGCACGCGGTCGTAGGCGGGGCGGGGCTCCTCGCTCAGTACGGTGACGCGGTGCGTGGCGGTGGCGCCGCGCTCGGCGAGGGCCTCCAGGTAGCGCTGGCCGACCATGCCGTGGCCGATGAGCACGATCGCGGGGGTGGGCGTGGGCGTGGGTGCGGCCATGATCAGGAGCCTCCGTCGTCGGTGAGCAGGTGGAGCAAGTCGGTCAGGGCTTCCCCGTCCTCCCAGGTGCGGGCGAGTGCGCCCACGGTGGAGAGTTCGCCGAGGAGCACCCCGCCGACGAGGCGGTCGCCGCGGACGACGACCTTGCGGTAGCTGCGGCGCGTGGCGTCCGCGAGCCGGACGACGTCGTCGCCGGGGAGAGGAGTGGTCTCGCCGAAGGCGGCCAGGTCGAGCGGGTCGGCGCCGGGGCCGCCGGCGGTGAGGGTGAGGCGGGTGAGGGCGCGGGTGCCGGTGTACCGGACGGGGGTGCCGGTGCGGCTTCCGGTTCCGGGCGTGCTTTCGGCTCCGGGTGTGGATCCGGTGCCGGCCAGGATCGTGGCGAGGGCGTCGGCCTGCTCCAGCGCCGGGCCGGCGAGTCCGTACACCCGGCCCGCGTGTTCGGCGCAGTCGCCGATGGCGTGGATGCGGGGATCGCTGGTCCGCAGCATGTCGTCGACGACGATGCCGGTCCGCACATCGAGCCCGGCGGCCACGGCCAGCCCGGTGCGGGGGCGCACCCCGCAGGCGAGCACGACCAGCTCGGCGTCGAGCCGGTACCCGTCGGCGAGCTCGACGCCGGTGACGCGGGGCGGGGAGAAGCTCCGCGCGGCGGGATCCGCGGGGGTCGTGGTCAGGCCGCGGACCCGGCATTCGGAGTGGATCTCGATACCCAGTGCCGTCAAGTGGGTGTGCAGCAGGGCCGAGGCCTCCGCGTCGAGCTGGCGTTCCATCAGGCGCTCGCCCTGCTGGGCCAGGACGACCTGGGCGCCGCGTTCGGCGAGGGCGCGGGCCGCCGAGACGCCGAGGAGGCCGCCGCCGACCACCACCGTGGGAACGCCGGGGCGTACGGCCGCCGACAGTGCCAGGCAGTCGTCCATCGTGCGGAACGCGTGGACTCCGTCGGGGAGTTCCCGCCCCCCCGGTTCGAACAGGCCGCGCAGCGGTGGCAGGACCGGGTTGGAGCCGGTGGCCAGGACCAGGGTGTCGTACCCCTCCACCGTGCCGTCGTCGCACCGCACCAGCCGTTCGGCGCGGTCGATGCGGACCGCCCGCACGCTGCGGCGCAGCGCCGGGCCGGGGTCGGGGAGGGCGGTCACCTCGGCGGAGTACCGGCCCGCGAGGACTTCGGCCAGGAGTACGCGGTTGTAGGGGACGTGCGGCTCCTCACCGAGGATCGTCACCGCCGCGCACCCGTCCAGCCGCGCAGCGACCCGCAGGCCCGCGAGGCCGCCGCCGATCACCACCACACGCTGTTGCGAAGTCATGGCATGAGGGTGCGCGGCCGCTGTTTCCCCACCGCATCGCCCTTGTTACCCGGACGGAACGCCCCCCTCAGCGCCCGGGTCAAGGGTCGGTGAGGCGTCCCTCGAGCCCGCCCCGGACCGGGCCGGTCCCTCGAAGCTCAACCTTTGCGCAAGATTCCGGGGATTGATGGCCGCTGCACCGTAAGCCCCATAGGGTCATGTGGTGCCTGACATATCTACGACGATGACCATCGTGCTGTGCGTGGCCGCCGCCGCGGCCGGCTGGATCGACGCCGTGGTGGGCGGCGGCGGGCTGCTGCTCCTGCCCGCCCTGCTGCTCGGCCTGCCGAACGCCCACCCCGCCACGGTGCTCGGCACCAACAAGGCCGTGGCCATCGTCGGCACCGCTGGCGCGGCCGTGACGTACGCCCGCAAGGCCCCGGTGGATGTGAAGCTCGCCGTCCGGATCGGCCTGGCCGCGCTCGCCGGATCGATGGGCGGCGCCGCGCTGGCCGGCGGCATCAGCAAGGACGCGCTCCGCCCGCTGATCATGGGCGTGCTCGTGGTCGTCGCGGGAATCGTGATCTTCAAGCCCGGCTTCGGAACCGCCCCCTCCACCGCGCCCGTCAGCCGGCAGCGGGTGCTGCTCGCCATCGGTCTGGCCGGCCTCGGCATCGGCTTCTACGACGGCCTCATCGGGCCCGGCACCGGCACCTTCCTGGTGCTCGCCCTCACCGCGCTGCTCCACCTCGACCTGGTCACCGCCTCCGCCACCGCCAAGATCGTCAATTGCTGCACGAACGCCGGGGCGCTGGCGATGTTCGCGTACCAGGGGATGGTGCTGTGGCGGCTGGCCGCGCTGATGGCGGTGTTCAACCTGGCCGGGGGCATGATCGGGGCGCGGATGGCGCTCAAGAAGGGCAGCGGCTTCGTCCGGGCGGTGCTGCTGACGGTGGTGTCCGCCCTGGTGCTGAAGCTCGGCTTCGAGCAGTGGGGCTGACGGGACGCCGGTAGGACGGCCCCCGGTAGGACGGCCCCCGGTAGGACGGACCCCGGGAGGACGGGCCCCCGGTAGCGCGGCAGGCCGTCGGCAGACCCCTAGATGATCAATTCCAAG
>NZ_JAGGOY010000079.1 GCF_018614095.1 Streptomyces sp. ISL-87
GGACTTAACGCCCTCTCAGAGCGCCTCGCGGGACGTCCCGCGCATCGCGCACTCCTCCAGGGCCTTCACGAAGAGGGCCATCTCGTCGCCGCAGGTCCTTGGGCGGACGACACAGGCGCGCTACTTGTCTTCGATGTGGAACGTGGGGAGCTGGACCGCCTGCTCGAAGCCGATCCCTATTACCGCACACCCGGAGTCGAGGTACTCGGCGTGCGCGAGTGGGCGCCGATGGTCGGTCGAGGACAGCCCGCCACACCGGCCGCACCTGGACCGCCACACCGGTAACCCCCAGGGCATCACCCGCACCCATGTCCTCGTCACCATCACCGGTATTCTTTAACCCCTGGCGTCGCCGGCTCCCGCCGTACTTTCCGCACGGCGGGAACCGGAGGCGCTTCCGCAATACCCTCTCCAATCCACCTAACCGACCCGGCACTTCGACGGGCTCCGCGTCCCCTGCGGATCAGGAGCGACCAGCGGCGAACACCGCCCTCTGTCCCCCGCCGCTCCTCACCGCTCACCCGCAAAGGAACCCACGTGAGACTCCGCTTCCCCGGCGCCTACACGACTCTGATCACCGTCGCCGCCGTTATCGGTCTTGGCGGCGCCGGCCTGACAGCTCTCGCCCTTCAGCCCCACGCGGCCGCCGCCGAAGCTACAGCGGACGCGATGCCCTACGCCGTGGAGGACTTCCCCCACGATCTGCAGGTCATGTCCTGGAACATGTGCGGCTCACAGAGAGCCACATGGCACTGCGAGGGCACCGGAACACCGGACCAGAAGACGAGCATGGTCACCCACCACGTCGACACGAACCGGGTCCAGGCCGCCCTCCTGCAGGAAGTATGCGAGGACGACCTGACGCTCCTCATGAGCAAACTCGGTCCGGACTGGAGCAAGAACTTCGAGCCCTACCAGTGGGCCCAGGACGGCAAGAAGTGGCCCAGCCGCTGCGGAGAGGACACCGGGCGCGCCGACCGGATCGGGACCGCGATCGTCGTCAAGGGCCAGATCAGCGACGCCCGCCAGTACCCCATCACGCAGCCCGAGACCGGGCAGCAGTCACCCTTGCAGTGCGCAACGGCACTCGCCTGGGGAGTACGGCTGTGCAGCGTCCACGCCGCACGGGTGGGAGCCAACCCCGACCTCCCCAAGGAGGACTACCGCGACGAGCAGTTCGCCGAGCTCAAGGCCATCGTGGACACGTTCCCCAAGACGGTGTTCGGCGGAGACTTCAACTCACTCTCCCCCGACGACCCGAACAACACCGCTGCCTCCGTGTGGCCCGTCGGCCTCTACTCCACAGGACCCGGCACCCCGGGCTACCAGGAGTGCGACCAGAGCGGAACCTCCCGCACGGGCCGTCCCACCCACGCATTCGGCGGAAAGATCGACTACATCTTCAGCAGCGAGACCAAGCGCTGGTGCACCGTCACCGACACACCCTACTCAGACCACCACATATTGATCGAAAGCCTCAGCCTTCGCTGACGATCGCCGCGTCTTCCCCGCCATGACGGCTTTCGACGGGGTGTTCGCGAAGTACTGCCGTTCGGTGGCCGGATCAGGACTTTGCGGACACTCCCCGGGGCTCCACTACGTTGACCGCATGCAGAGACAGAGCAGGTGGAAGCGGCACGGTGGGGCCCGGCGGACGGTTCTGACGACAGCCGTACGGGCCGTCACGGCCACCACTTTGGCGATCGGCGCGCTGACCGCCTGTTCCTCCGACGAGGAGGACCTGTGGTACGCGACGGACTACGGCGCCCACGAGCCGCTGGCCGTGGTCGGCTATCCGTCGGTGGATTCCCTGCGGATAGCCCAGGAGGTGGTCTGGCGAATGGCCGACGCGAACCCGGGCAAGCTGGCCGCGCTCGCGACGCCGAACACCGTGGACAGCGCCCCCGAGAAGACCGCGGAGAACTGGATCACCGCCTTCGGCAAGGGCGCCCGGGGGAAGGTCACCGCCGAGTTCTACGACGAGGGCTCCAAACGACAGACCGTCGTGCTCTACTTCCACGGCACCGGGCAGATCAAGCAGCTGTTGGTCCGGGGAGGGATGGGTGGCGAGGAGGAAGGCTGGCACGTCTACATGACCGAAGCGGACTACGCGGAGGCCACGGCCGTACTCCCCTGGGTGCCCAAGACGCCTGGCGCGCTCGGCTCCAAGAGTGCCGCGGCCCCCGCGGGATGAAATCCGGTCGGCTCCGTCGCCCACGCCTTCACGGGGCGCAGGCCTCGGCGATCGACAGGCTGTTCTCGTAGAGGTGGTGCCGGGTGATCCGGCCGCCCTCGACGGTGAGGTGCAGCGCGAACGGTCCCTCGAAGGACTTTCCCGTCGCGCGTACGGTTCCCGACAGGCACCCCATCAGGACGGCGTCGGCGCCGTCGACCAGGAAGGTGTCGACGGAGGCGCGCGCATCCTCGGGCACGGTGTGCTCCATCAACTCCGTGAACTGCGCGGCGCATTCGGCGGCGGTGGACCGCGGGCGGACCCACGGGACGGTGGGGTTCTCGGCGAGGAGCCAGTCGACCTCCTCGGCGAAGAGCGCGACGAGCCGCCCGGTGTCCCCGGCCACCCGGGCGGCAAGGAACTCCTGCACGACGGCCCGGGTGGCGTCGGCGACGGAACTCGCGGAGGCGGCTGAACTCTCCGTGGTGACGGTGGACTTGACGGACATGGCGCTCCTCGCGGCTGCGGCTGGATCCCGGCGGGGGGTCCCGTCGATGTGCTTGATCCTGCCGGGAGGAGGGGAGAACGGTCGATTACCCCGAGGGTAATGAGCGGCCGGCAGCAACGGGGCAGACCTTCGGCAGGCTCAGCACACCGCACGTCGGTCGGACGCAGCAGCCCGAGGACCAGCGACAGCCTGGTTGCAACAGCCCACTCACGCCCGCCAGGTAGCGGCGGGACTCCATCAACAACTCCGTGCACAGCCGGGCCAGGCCCGATACAACTATGTGACCTGGATCACACTCTTGATTGCTGCGCGACACAGCATTCTCGCGTAATCTACTGCGTAGTGCAGTTGATGCGTCACGCAGATACTATCTACCTCCAGGAGAACCCCATGCTCACCGTTGCCGTCACCGGAGCCACCGGCGCCCAGGGCGGGGCCACCGCCCGCGCACTGCTTTCCTCCGGCCACCAGGTGCGCGCGCTCACCCGCGATCCCAACTCACCCGCCGCCGACGCCCTGCGCGGCCTCGGAGCCGACGTACGCCACGCCGACTTCGACGACCGCGCCTCCCTCGACGCCGCCCTCGCCGGAGCGGACTCGCTCTTCGCGGTCACCACCCCGTTCGAGGCCGACACCGCCACCGAAATCCGGCAGGGCAAGGCCCTAGTCGACACCGCCTCAACCGCCCGCCTCGGGCACGTCGTACTCACATCCGCCGCTCACGCCGACCGCGACACCGGCATCCCGCACTACGACAGCAAGCGCCTGATCGAGCAGCACCTGCGTGCGACCGGCTTGCCCTGGACGGTGATTGCCCCAGCGGCGTTCATGGACAACTACGCCAGCGGCTGGACCCTCGACGGACTGCGCGACGGCACATTCGCCTGGCCCATGCCCACCGACCGGCCGCTCACGCTCATCCCCGCCGACGACATCGGCGCATTCGCCGCGCTGGCCCTCCAGCGCCGCGACGAGTTCACCGGACGACGCATCGACATCGCCTCCGACGAGCGCACCCCTGGCCAGATCGCGGAAATCCTCGCGGCGGCCATCGGCCGCCCGATCGCCCACCAAGAGGTCCCCCTGTCCTATGTGCGGACCTGGTCCGCAGACCTGGCTGCCATGTTCGAGTACTTCACCACCTCCGGCCTCGACGTCGACGTCGCCCGGCTGCACCGTGACTACCCCGAAGTCGGCTGGCACAGCTTCACTGACTGGACCGTCGGCCAGGACTGGAGCGCGCTCCTGGCCCCCGCGCCCGCCCGTCACTGACCCTCCGGACGCCCGACACCAGCCCGACACCAGCCGCTGCGGCCGCCGGCTTCCGCGGGCCAACCATTGAGAAAGGCAGGGCACCTTCATGAAGCCCATCGGCTACTGGCTCAACCGCACTGACAAGGCCCTCACCCGCTACATGGACGACATGCTGGAAGAGTTCGGCCTCACTCGGATCGCCTGGCAGGTCCTCAACGTCATCCACGACGCTCCCGAGGCCACCGACTCCGACGTCCTTTCGACTCTCTCCGCCAACGCCGAAATCCACACGCTGACCGCCGCCGTCGACACCGTGCTCGCCGATGGCTGGGCAACGCGGCACGCACCAGACCGTCTCTCCCTCACCCACAGTGGCCGTCAGCGCCTGACCGATGTCGCCGAGCGCGTCGACGCGTTCCGCAACCTGTCCACAAGCGGCATCTCCCCTGACGAGTACCGCACAGCCGTCCTTGTCCTGGAACGCATGACCCACAACCTCGAAACGGCGGCAAGTGCTGATCGTCGGCCATGATGCCGAGCGCTTCCGTAACCGATCCCGGTACTGCCTCAGTTGGCCACATTCCGCGTCACGGTTGTCCGCTGGATGGCTCCGCTGGCCATTTTTGCACCCCCAGTCCTTCTGATCACGGGGGCAGGCGCACAGATGATCAATCGGCCGGAGGGGTTCTGCCAGGCACTGGTGGACTGCGGTCTGCAAGTGATCCGGTTCGACACCCGCGACACCGGCCGGTCGACGCACTTCCGTGACGCACCCGTGCCCGACTCCGCAGCGGCCCTGGCCGGTGACCTCTCGACGGCGTCCTACACGCTCTCCGACATGGCAGCCGACACCGTCCGGCCTCCTCGACGCGCTCGGCCTCACCGGCGTGCACCTTGTCGGCTCCTCGATGGGCGGGATGATCGCCCAGATGGTCGCGATCGAGCATCCGGACCCGGTGCGCTCGCTGACGTCGATGATGTCCACGACTGGTGAGCCCGGTGTGGGCGAGGCCGATTTCTCGGTGTTCACCGAGCTGGGAGGACCGCCCAAGGACCGGGAGGCTTTCGTCGATTGGCAGGTGTGCGCCCTGCGCCTCGCCGCGTCACCGGGTTTCGAGTTCGATGCGGCCGCTGCATCCCAGCGGGCCGGCCGGGTCTTCGACCGGGGGTACGACGCCCTCGGCATGCAGCGTCAGGGCCTCGCGGTCGTAGCGGCGGGCGACCGCACCGAACGGCTGTGTTCACTGCGGGTTCCCCACACTGGTGATGCACGGCGCCTCCGACATCTTGTGTGATGTCAGTGGCGGTCGGGCGACAGCTGCCGCCATCCGGGGTGCCGAACTGGTGATCCTGGAGGGGATGGGCACAACCTTCCGCGGGAGTTGTGGCCCGAGCTCGCCACCCACATCGCCGCACTCGTCCACCGCGTCGAGGGGGGCCAACTCGCCAACTGAAGCCGTCAGAGGCCACCTGCCGCGCGAAAGTTGCACACTCGGACCCCTCGACTACTTATGTCGATCTGAGTAGCCATCCTCATGTTCGTGCCCGCCGGACGATCTACGCTCGGCGACATGCATCCCCTTCGGCTCATCACCTGCGCATTGCCGTCTTCCCTCTTTCCCGAACGGATTCGAGTGGAACGAGCGGCAGGAGTCCGAGCCGAGCGCCGAGCGGAGCGCCAAGTGGGGCGCGTGAAACGGCATCCGGGCACCATGTCTCTCCTGCTGGGCATCTCCGCCACGGTCATGCTCGGATGTCCCTGGCTGCCGTCTACTTTCTCGAATTGGATCCGGTTCCTTCCCGTCTACTTCATCATTCCTGTGGGGATTTGCGCGATCGTCTCTGGAGTAAGCGCTCTGCGCGCGATGCGGGGAGAGGGAGCGGCCGACCGGCGCCGTGCGCGGGCCGGGATCGCCCTCGGTTCGGTAGCCGTCGTCGTGCCGGTCGCCGTCGCCGTCTGGGCCTACTGGACTCTCAGCACGCAGACGTACGGGTGATGCGAAAGGATGTCCAGGACCCGCCGCTGCGCCCACGGGGTCGTGATCAGTGCAGGTCGGACCGGGCGGGGCCGTCCTCGAGGAAGCCGCCCGACTGGTGCTGCCACAGCTTCGCGTAGGCGCCGTCGGAGGCGAGCAGCTCGTGGTGCGTGCCCTGTTCAACGATGCGTCCGCGGTCGAGTACGACAAGCCGGTCCATGTGGGCCACGGTGCTGAGCCGGTGCGCCACCACGAGCGCCGTCCGCCCCTCCATAAGGCGCCACAGCGCCTCCTGGACGAGGATCTCGCTCTCGGAGTCCAGGGCGCTGGTCGCCTCGTCGAGCAGCAGGATCGGAGCGTCGCGCAGAATCGCCCTGGCGAGCGCGACCCGCTGGCGCTGTCCGCCGGAGAGCTTGACGCCGCGCTCACCGACCATGGTGTCGAGACCGCACGGCAGGGCGTCCGCGAACTCCGTGACGTGCGCCGCCTCGGCCGCGCGGCGGATCTCGGCGTCGGTGGCGTCCGGCCGGGCGAACGCGATGTTCTCCCGCAGCGTGCGGTGGAACATCGCCGGGTCCTGCGGCACGTAGGCCATCAGGTTCCGCAGGTCGCTCTGGCGCAGCCTGCTGATGTCCTGCCCCCCGATCAGGATGCGGCCCGCGTCGATGTCCGTCATGCGCAGCAGCAGCCGGGTGAGCGTGGTCTTGCCGCCGCCGGACCGCCCTACGAACCCGATCTTCGCCCCGCTGGGCACGGCCAGGTCAAGTCCCTCGAAGAGCGGGGCCGCGCCCGCGTGGGCGAAGGTCACCTGATCGAAGCGGATGTCGGCCGCCCGGGTCGGCGGTGGCTCCGGCGACTGCGGGTCGACCACGGTCGGCGGCTTCAGCAGCAGCTCCGTGAACTGCGCGGCCTCCGTCATCGAGCTCTCCAGACGACGGTAGATCTGGTTGAACTCGCATTGGATCTCTGAACGTTTCCGCAGGTCAGAGCGTTACGAGTCCCTGCAAGTCAGCAAAAGTCAGCATCAGAGCGCTCCACCTCAAGCCTGATCACGAGGACCACCGACGGCTACTTCCGCACCGGCGAGCTCGCGCGGCGCACCCCGAACGGCAATCTGTTTGTGACCGGCCGCCTCGAGGAGGCCCCGGCGGCGGGCTGACCACGAGGATCCCTCTGGCCTGTGACGGGCGGGGCGTACGGGCTGGGCGCCTTTGCGGGGGCTTCACGCATGCTCGTGACCCGGGATGTGCTGTAGACCGCCGTTGCTGCACAGGAGCTGACCGTTGATCCAGCCACCCTCGGGAGAACAGAGAAAGCCCACGAGACGGGCACACTCGCCTGGCGTGCCCAGCCTGCCCAGCGGGGTGGCCTTGACGAGGGTCTCCCGCACCCGGTCGGTCATCCAGCCCGTGTCGACCGGGCCCGGATTGACGACATTGGCGGTGACGCCGAGTGCGGCCAGTTCCTGGGCGGCTGCCAGGGTGATCCGATCGAGGGCGCCCTTGCTCGCCCCGTAGGGCAGGTTCCCGACCGTGTGGTCGCTTGTCAGGGCGATGATGCGGCCGCTGCCGTACGGTCCGGTGAAGCGCTCAGCGTAGGCCTGAATGAGGAGCCAGCCGGCCCGGGCGTTGACGGCGAAGTGCCGGTCGAAGCTCTCGACGCTGGTGTCCAGCAGGCCGGAGGCGACCGACTCGGCGTGGGCCAGGACCAGAGCGGTCACGTGCTGGCCGAAAGCTGCCTCGACGCTGTCGACCACTGTGGCAGCGGCGGCCGGCTCGGAGAGATCGGCCTCCAGGAAGACGGCTCGGGCACCGGTCTCGGCGACCCGTGCGGTCAGCCACTCCGGGGCGCCCTCCTCCCTTCCCCAGGGCATCCTCGAGTCGTACGGCGTCCAGTAGGTGAACGCCACGTCCCATCCCGTTTCCGCCAGGCGCGTGACGATGGCGGCGCCGAGTCCACGTCGCCTGCTGGCCCCAGTCACCAGCGCCACAGGCCGCGGTCCTTGTTCTGGCGGGGAGAGGCGTTCATTGATCGACGTCGGGGGCGACATGAGGCCTCCTCGCGGACTGGGAGGGCTTCGGCTGGCGGGCGGGTACGGCGACGGGGGGCTTCCCTCCGCTGAGCAGCGTCGTCAGGTCCCGTCTCGAGTGGTGCACCGCGAGGAGATTCGGACCGAAGAACCTCTCGTCGAACAGCGTGTAGGGCCGGAAGTCGACGCGCCGCGGCATGATCTTCCCCACGCGGTAGCCCAGAGGGCTGAGCAGATCGTACAGGCGATACAGGAGTGAGCCCGAAAGGATCGCGGCGTAGCCGTACTCGAACTGGACGACCGCCACCCTGCCGTCGCACAGGGCCTGTTGGAATCCCTTCAGGACTTCCAGTTCTGCGCCCTCCGTGTCGATCTTGAGGAGATCCACGGTCTCGATGCCGTGCGCGGTCAGGTAGTCGTCTCCCCGAAGCACAGGCTCCTGTCGCCACTCGAAGCACGCGTCGTGTGGGTAGTCGTACAACGAACTCAGTTCGTCACGCCCCGGGTAGTACTTGACCCGTCGGGTGCCGGACCGGCCTGCCAGCCCTGCTCCGGCCACCACGATGCCCGTCCGTTCAGCCGCGAGGCGATGAAGTCGGCGTCGCACGGGCAGTACGAGTTCGAAGCAGTGCACCGTGGCCCCGGGGCACGCGTCGAGGGCGGTCAGGGCCCAGGCTCCGCGGTTGGCACCCACATCGAAGAGGACGGGGCCACCGGAACGCTGGTGTACCGGGCCGCTGGCCCGGCTCAAGCACCGCAGGACGCGCTCTTCGCCGTTCGTCGCCAGGCAGTGGTCCTCAGTGTGGAGCACGGAGAGGGCACCGTACACCGCGTTGCGGGCCGCGCGCACGATGCGGGCGTCGGGATGCCTGCGCACCCACTCACGCAACGCTCGGTCCGCCCGTGGCGGCAGGCCGCTGGGCCGGACAGCCGGGAACTGCTGTGCCTGTGGACTCACGGCGTACCCCCGGTGCCGGTGCCGGTGCCGGAGTCCGGGTCGGATGCCCGGATCGCCGTCCCGATGGTGCTGACCGTCTTCCGGAAGCCACGGAAGCGCGTGACGGTGTAGATCCACAGCCCCGTCGCAGCGGCGGCCGGTACGACGACGAGGACGACCGAGCGCTCGCCACCGACCAGCATGACCACCACGTACCCGCAGATCATGAGGGGCGGCGTACAGCCGAACAGCAACATGGCGTACACATCGGCTGCCGTGCTGCTCTGCACGTACACCCTGCTATGCGGAGCGGCCGTGCCGTACAGCGCCCGCTGCGTCGTCCCGCCGCCGGCGTCGATCCTCCGCAGGAAGTGTTCCCAGCGCAGGACGGGGCGGCGGACATCCGCGCTGAGCTGCGGGCTGAGTTCGAGAGCGATGTAGCCAGCGATCTTGTACACCTGGCCGGCGTGGTCGACCCAGAACAGCCACAGGAAACTGGAGGCGGCCGCGAGGCCCAGCAGGACGTCAGGGAGCCTGGTCATCACGGACAGACCGGTGCCGAGCGCCGCGAGCTGGAGCGTGATGAGGGCGTAGGCCAGATTCGTACGGTTGTTGATCTCCTGACGGAGGTTCTGAAATTCGGTGACGTCGATCTCTTCGGGCGTGGGCGGAGCACCGCTCATCCCGAGTCTCCCGAGTCGCCCGTGAAACCGCCCGAATGCACCGCCGTGTACATGTTCTCGAGCCGGCCCGTGTACGCGTCGATCCCGCAGCGCCGCGCCGTCTCCAGTCCGCCGGCGACGACCCGACGGCGCAGCCCCGCGTCGTCGTCCAGCAACCGCAGTGCGGCACGCGCCAGGGCGCCGCTGTCGCCGCGCGGCACGACCAGTCCGTTGACCCCGTCGACGACGGTCTCGACCAGGCCGCCCGAGTCGGCGACGACCACCGGCCGCTCGGATGCCATGGCCTCCAACGGGACGAGCCCGTAGGGCTCCTCCCCCGTCGTCGGGTACCAGACCAGATCACAGCCCCGGTACGCGTCACCCATCGCGAGCGGCGGGAAATCCTGGAACACGACGTGCCCGGCTACTCCGGCGTCGGCCGCGTACCGTGTCAGACGCCGCCTGAGCTCGGAGACGACCGCCGACTCGCCGATGATGTTGTCGCCCGAACACAGGACGAGACTGGCGCGACCCAACCGCCTGCGTACGTCGACGAAGGCCTCGAGTCCGATGTCTACTCCCTTCCACGGGAGCGGCCGCGCAGGATGGAAGATGACGGGTCGTTCGAGTCGGTCGAGTGCCTCGTGCCGGGGCCCCTCCGAGGCGAACCTCGACACGTCGATGCCCAGCGGCAACGTCACGGACGGAGCCCGGCTCGGGAGGGAGGCGCGCAGGAAGTCGCTGACGTACAGCAGCAGGTTCCAGGGCAGGTCCATCACATCGCGGAGCACGTGCTCTCCGGTGTGGTCGTGGACACTGTTGAGCACGACCGGTTCCGTACGCCCCGCCTGTCCGCGCGCGGCATCCACGGCGGCCAGGACGCCGTGCGCGAGCTGCGGCCCGTAGTGATGCGCGTTGTGCAGGTGCACGACATGGGGCCGCATCGAGTCGAGGAGTTTGCATACGACGACTTCGATCGACCGGAGATGGACGGCTCGGCCTTCGGCACCGGCACGATGAACCCTGAGGAGTTCCTCCGGCCGTAGCAGGGGACGCCGGTGCACGGGCACGCCCTCCCACGTCTCGTCTGACTCCTCTCCCCCGACCAGACACAGGATCTCGTGGCCTCGCCTGCGCAGTTCCCTCACCAGGTCGGCCAGGTGTGTCTCCACCCCTCCCCATGTGGGAGGGAAGGCATGAGCCACCATCATGATGCGCACGCGACGGCCTCTCGATTCCGAATGACGTCCGTTGCTTGGACGAGTCGCATGCCCGACCGGCATGGGTCTGGCGCAGCGACTCCGCGACGGTCGGGTCCACACAGCGCCGGCCTCCGGCGACCGGATCCCGGCCTCGACCGTGGATCAGCGTGTCAAACAACCAGGACGGACGCCAGGAAGACGATCGCCGACGCGCCGACGAGGTCGAACAGGTACGACCGGCGGGGGGCGCCTCCCAGCAGATCATCCTCCGTACGTCTGCCCACGGAAGCGCCCCTCGCAGCGCCGTCAGCGCCTGCCCGAGGCCCCGGGGCTGCGCGGGCCCGGACGAGGATCCGGCGATCCGGCGGTTCGTGGGCGGGGCCTGTTCGACGGCTTCACGACCAGTAGTCCAGGGCCGGGATTCCGGGGCGATGGGCTTGGCTGGCCGGCGGCCGGCCCGTGCCGCAGGTCGGGGACGTCAAAGGCCTTGTCCGCGTGCAGGCGTTGGGGTTTAAAGTGGCGGCCGCGGTGGGGGTCGTGTCTCGTTTGGTGACCGAGCACCATGGGCTTCAGGGCTTCGCTGTCGTGGGTGTTGCCCGCGCTGACGCCGACGACGAGTGGCAGTCCTGCCGCGTCCGACAGGATGTGCATCTTGGAATCCGGCTTGCCCCGGTCCACGGGGCTCGGACCTGTGAGTTCGCCCCCCTCTTTTGCCCTGGCGTGGGCGGAGTCGAGGACTACGCGGGAGAAGTCGAGCAGGCCGGCGTCGTCGAGCCGGTACAGGATCTCCTCGTGCAGCCGGCCCCACACGTCAAATGAGCGTCAAGATATCGCCCGTAACGCCCACAGCGCACATCATGCGCACCGACAAAATCGCAGGTCAGATACCTTCCCGCACCGGTTCAAGGATCGCCACGCACTCCACGTGGTGGGTCGCGCAAAACATGTGCAACACAAGCGTGTGCAAGGAAACCGCAGGCCAGAGACCTGTTCCACTCTGACCGGGCGCAACGCCCTTGTGTGTTACGTGCGGAGTGGGCGCCAAGTGCGAAGTCCTGACGCTCAGCCTCTCCGTCGCGCTCGGGACAGCGGCACGGTATGCGACATCAACATCATCCAGTTCGGGGCCATTTGACGGCACCATGTGCCAAGCAGCTGTGTTGCGCTCTATCAGGATTCGGGTGGATGGCCCCTCGTCACCCTGCGGACCCCTCCAGCAACACGAGACCGCCTTACCCGCCCGGGGGGGGTGGCGGGCAACCTGGTTCGGTTACACGTCTCGCGAGTGCAGCGTCGCGCCCCCGACGGCCAGTGCGCCGGCGGCCCACAGAGCCACCACGCCGAGACCTTCCCAGGGACCGATCGGGAGTTGGTCGACGCCGATCGTCGTCTGGACGGAGAGGCCGGCCGTCATGGGGGCGCTCTGCTGGAGGAGCCGCTGCCAGTCCGGGTCCGTGATCACCTGGGTGAGGATCGGGAAGAAGAAGAGCAGTCCCAGAACGATCCCGATCGCCGTCGCCGAGCTCCGCACGATCAGTGCAATGCCGAGGCTGAGCAGCCCGATCAGGGCGAGGTAGAGGACGGAGCCCACGCCGGCGCGCAGCGTCTGCGAGTCGGCCAGCGACATCGGCTCGTACCCGTGCGCCTCGGTGAAGCCCCGGCCCGGCTGGACCATCCCGCCGATCAGCAGGGACCCGAAGACACCGATGGCACCCGCCACCACGATCACCGCGCTGAGGACGGCCGCCTTCGAGAGGAGGACGGTCAGCCTGCGCGGTACAGCGGCGACCGTGGTCTGCATCATGCCGGTGCTGTACTCGTTGCCGACCATCAGCACCGCGACGATCGCGGCGACGACCTGGCCGACCATGACACCGGTGAGGCTGAGCTTCGTGGCGTCCTCTCCACAGCCGATGGCATCACACCGGGAGGTCATGGCCACCGCGGCGCCGACTGCCAGGGTCAGGGCCACGGCGCCGAGCAGCAGCCAGCCGTTGCTGGAGTCCGTCCGCAGCTTCGTCCACTCCGCGCGTCCCGCGTACCTCATACGTCCCTCCGGCGGATCAGGACCAGGGCGCCGACGAAGGCGGCCGCGGCGTAGGCGGACAGGACGGCGAAGCCCTCCCACGGCGCCAGCGGGAAGTAGCCGTGCGCCGGCGAATAGACGGTGACGACCTGGTCGTAGTGGGTGACGGTCTGCTGGATGGCGAACCCGGCGGCCGGCGTGACCTTCAGGAGCCAGTCCGAGGCCGCGGGGGGCAGCACGGATGCGGTGGCGAGCAGGTAGGGCAGCACCATGCCGATGACCACCACGGTGATGGTCACGGCGCTGCGCCGCAGGATCGCGCCGACCGCCAGGGCGAAGACGCTGGCAGCCGCGAGCAGCAGGCCCGTTCCCACGATGACCCGCAGTTCGGTCGATGACGGCACCGTCAGGACGGGAAAACCGTTCGCGAAGGACCGTGCCGCGCCGAAGGGCACCATGACGGCGGCAGCGATCGTTCCGGCGAGGAAGGCGGCGCAGCCCACCACGAGGGCCTTCGACACCAGCACGCGGCCCCTGCTCGGACTGGCCGCGAAAGTGACGCCGATCAGTCCTCGCCGGTACTCGACGGTCATGTAACCCGCCGCCACGACGACCATCATGATCAGTCCTGCGAACGCGCCGACGAGGAAGTTCGAGAGGATGCGCACACCGCTGGCGGCCGGTCCGCCGACCACCGGCGCGATGTCGCCGGCCCCGGTGATGCGGTAGCCCGAGCCGGACCGGATCACTTCGCCCTTCGTCGACTGGCTGTAGCTGCCGTTCGTACCTGCGCCGTCGCTGACCTGCCGGTCCTGCCAGGCGTTGCCGCTCCACCCGCCGCTCAGGGTGGGGGCGCTGAACGTGCCGGTGGCGACGGCGGGGTTGAACCCCGTTCCCGTACCGGTCTCCTCCGTGGCCGACGGCGAGGTCACGAACAGCCCGACCTGCGGCGAATCCGAGAGTCCGGAGAGCCGGGCGGTGCCCACCTCGGCCCAGTTGCTGCCGTCCGTCGACTGGTAGCCGGTCACGGTGTCACCGGAGCGCTCCAGCCGGAGCCAGCGCGGCGCCTCCTTGGACACTGCGCCGGGCAGTCCCGCCGTGTCGTGCGTGTAGTCGTACTGCATCCGTACGCCGTGGGCGCCGGTGACCATCATCGACGCGTACGAGGACCCCGGCTTGAGGGAGTCCTTCACGATGATTCCGGCCTTGGCCCAGGGTGCGAGACCGGGCTTGTTCTCCGTGGGCGACGACGCGACCTGACCGGTCAGCGAGGGCACGGACACCGTGATGCCGCCGTCGCCCTTCAGTGGCTGGTGCATGAAGTAGAAGGCGTCGTTGACCGCTTCACCGGAGGGACCGACGGGCAGCTTCGATGCGTTGACGCCCCCGTCGTTGCTCGCGGCCGTCGCGAGCAGACCGACCAGGCAGGTGATCACCAGCGCGCCGACCGTGCTGAGCACCCAGCCCCGTACGGTCCGGAACTTGGTCCACTCCGCGTGCAGTACGCGTCCGAAGCCGCCCCACTCCGGCCGGCGGGTGGCGGGAGGCGGCGAGAGCGTCGTGATCATCGTCCGGCCTCCTTGGTGACGACCCCGCGGTACTGCACGGAGTCCCGGGTGAGTTCCATGTACGCCTCTTCCAGGGACGCCCGGTGCGAGGACACTTCGGAGAACGCCACCGCGTTCGCGCCGAGCACGGACACGACGTGCTCGGCCGGCAGGTCGGTGACGCTGATCGTGTCGCTGCTCGTGGAGCTCACCGTCGCACCGGCCCGCGCGAGCACGTCCATCGCCTGCGCAAGGGCCGACGTGCGCAAGGTGACGCGCCCCTCGGAAACCGAGGCGAGCAGCTCGCGCACGCTCATGTCGGCGACGACCTTGCCGCGCCCGACGACGATCACGTGATCGGCCGAGTCCTGGAGTTCACTCATCAGGTGACTGGACACCAGCACGGCACGGCCCTGTTCGGCGAGCGACGCCAGGAAGCCCCGCATCCACATGAAGCCTTCGGGGTCCAGGCCGTTGAACGGCTCGTCCAGCATGAGCATCGGCGGGTCGCCGAGCAGCGCGGCTGCGATGCCCAGCCGCTGCCGCATCCCCAGGGAGAAACCGCCCGCCTTGCGCCCTGCCACGTCCTGGAGGCCGACCCTACGGATCACCTCGTCCACGGCGGCGGTGCCGAGCCCCTGCGAGTGCGCCAGCCACAGCAGGTGATGGCGGGCAGTCCGGCTCGGCTGTACGGCAGCCGCGTCGAGCAGCGCGCCGACGTGCTTGAGAGGCGTGCGCAGCGTCTGGTACGGGCGTCCGCCGACCAGCGCGCTCCCCTTGTCCGGCTTGTCCAGGCCGAGGATGACACGCATCGTCGTGGACTTTCCGGCGCCGTTCGGACCGACGAAACCGGTGATCTGCCCCGGCCTGACGGAGAACGACATGCCGTCCAGTGCCTGAGTGCTGCCGAAACGCTTGTAGACGTCCCTGACCTCGATCACAGCTTGCGACCCATCGATCGTCTTCTCCATGGAAAAAGGCTAGGGAAAGGAGGGGGTGCGGGTCGTCACGGCAAAGAGTGAAGTTCCGCGGTGCTCGCGTGAGGGACGAAGCAGACCGCCCCTCCCTCGTACGAGGGAGGGGCGGTCTCCTCCCTGAGGATGTGGCCCAGGATCTGTCGTGTGGATCGGGCGGGCGTGATCCACACGCCGGGACTCAGAGGTCGAATTCCTCGTACTCCGTGTCCTCCGCGTCCGCACCGCTTCCGACGATCGTGGCGATCGCCGCGACCATGGGCCGGTCGAAGACGGAGGCGTGCGACAGATCGACCCCGAACACCGCCCTGACGCGTGAGACCGCCGGTGTGGCGAGCAGCGAGTGCCCGCCCCGGTCGGAGAACTTGCCGTCGACCCCGACACGTTCCACGCACAGGAGCTCGGCCCCCAGGAATCCCATAGGTCCGGAGTCCCGGATTCCCTAGTCGGTCCTGCGGAATCCCGGGACGACGAGTCCCGTTTCGTACGCCGCGATCACGGCCTGGGTGCGGTCCCGCAGGCCCAGTTTGGTCAGTGTGCGGCTGACGTGCGACTTCACCGTCTCCTCCGTGACGAGGAGGCGGGCGGCGATCTCCCCGTTGGACATACCTTCGGCGACGAGCAGCAGTACCTCGGTTTCCCGCGCCGTGAGCATCTTGACGTCCGGCGACGGCTGGGCCGTGGTCCTGGCGGGTAGTTGCGTGAACTCACTGATCAGCCGGCGGGTGACCCCGGGGTCGAGCAGGGCCTCTCCGGCGGCGACGACGCGCACGGCGTCGAAGAGCCGCTCGGCGGTGGCGTCCTTGAGCAGGAAGCCGCTGGCTCCGGCGCGCAGCGCGTCGTAGACGTACTCGTCCAGGTCGAACGTCGTCAGGATGAGGACGCGTGGCGCCTTCGCTCTGTCGGGCGCGTCGCCGAGGAGCTGCCGGGTGGCCTCTATGCCGTCCATCTCGGGCATGCGGATGTCCATGAGGACGACGTCCGGGGACACCTCTCGGCAGACACGGACCGCGTCGACGCCGTTGGTGGCGGTCTCGACGATGGTGAATTCCGGCTGGGAGTCGAGGAGTGCGGCGAATCCGGTGCGGACGACCAGGTGGTCGTCCGCAATGACGACGCGGATCGGTGTCGGCGGGGAGGTCATGTGGTCCGTTCTGGCTTGGCGGGGAAACTGGCTTCGACGATGAATCCACCGGAGTCCGCCGGACCTGTGTTGATCAGCCCTCCGACCGCGGCGACCCGTTCCCGCATGCCGAGCAGGCCGTAGCCGCCGTCCGGCGTCGCGGGCGGCGCTCCGGGGCCGTTGTCGCGGATGCTGACGCGCAGGGCGTCGTGGGCGTAGTGCAGTTCCACGTCGACCGGTGCGCCCATGGCGTGTTTGCGGGCGTTGGTGAGGGACTCCTGGACGATGCGGTAGGCAGCCAGCTCGATTCCTGGTCCCATGGGGCGCGGGATACCGCTGAGGATGAGCCGGATCATGGCGGTGGAGGCTTTGCGGGCCTCGTCGAGCAGGTCGTTGAGCTGGGTGAGGTCGGGTTGCGGCTTCCGCTCGCCGCCGGTGACGGGCCCGTCGTCCTCGCGCAGTACGCCGAGCAGGCGGCGCATCTCCGTCAGGGCCGCGCGGGCGGTGTCGCCGATGCCGAGCAGCCGCTCACCGCCTGCGGCGGGCATGCCGGGGGTGGCCACGCGGGCCGTCTCGGCCTGCACGGCGATCATGGAGACGTGGTGGCCGACGACGTCGTGCAGTTCGCGGACGATACGGGCGCGCTCCTCGCGGGCGGCGTTCTCCCATTGGCTGCCGGCCATGACTTCGCGTATGGCGTTGTGTTCCCGGTCGCCTTGTCTTGCGCGTCGGGCGAGACCGGCGAAGGCGGCCATCGGGGCCAGCGAGGCGAGGAGCACCGTGCGCGCCCGGTAGTCGGTGTCCGTGGATCCGGCGAGGGCCAGTGCGAGGAACGGTGTGGTGAAGAGCATCGCCGCCAGGACGTTTCCGCAGCGGCCGAGCCGGTACTGGGCGAGCAACTGAGCGGCGAAGCCTGCCAGCGTCAGCGTATGGAAGATCGTGAGTGAGCCGAAGCTCGCCGCGGTCACCGTGAATCCGGCGAGGACGGGCCGCAGGAGAGCCAGTGGCAGCGCGGTGCACAGGCATAACAGCCCCATGACCATGGCGAGTTGGAAACCGCCGACGCTTCCGTCGGCCGCTTTCTGCGAGGTGTCCGCGAACATCCGGGGGATCGACCCATGGACGGCGACCAGCTCGGCGAGCGATTCGGCGATCGCGAGCACGCACAGCATCGAGATGAACACGGCGTTGCACGGGAGGGCCGTGGCCCGCCACAGCACTCCGGTCCAGCCGTCACGCCAGGCAGTCGCACGGTTCACGCCGGTCATTATGGCAGCCGGACCTCTGCGCAGCCGTCCCTCCAAGCAGTGATCAGGTACTCCCTCGCGCGAGGGACAGGGGCATCGCTCGCGCGAGGGAGCAGGGTGGTGCACGGCTCAGCGACGAGCCTCCTTCAGGGCGCCCGCCCGGCGTTCCAGGCCTCGGTCAGCTGGTCCGTCCGGCCGCCGAAGCCGACCCGGATGTGCTGGGGACTGCCGAAGCACGATCCGAGGATGATGAGTACCCCTCGTTTCCGGAACAGCCCGTCACAGAAGGCTACGACTCCGTTCGGCCACGCTGTCGCCCGGACAATTGAGGACGGAAGCCAAGGCGTGGATCGCGTTTGCGCTGGTTTCCGCACTGGCCAGGTGCGTACAGGCCTCAGTCAAGCGATAGCAAAGCGGGTCGTCTCCACTCGACAGTTTCACCTGCACGAACGAGCCCCTGACGAGCCATCAGAGCGAGCGTCAAATGAGCGTCACGAGCGTCATTTCAGCGTCAAGATATCGCCTGTAACGCCCACACCGCACATAATGCGCACCGACGAAACCGCAGGTCAGGCGCCCTTCGCCACCGGCTCCAGGATCGCGACGCACTCCACGTGGTGCGTCATCGGGAAGACGTGGAGACAGAGCCCTATCAGCCCTGCCCTGCAGGGGGTCGAGCGTCACGGGCGTCGGCCTGCGTAACGGGCAGCGACGTGGCGGCCTCCGTCACGGGAACCGAGGGGCCGATCGCGCCGGACCAGCCGGTGAGGGCCCGGTGCAGCAGCTCTGCGCGTCCGGGGGCATCCGGGTCCGGTACGACCAGGCACGGCCGCTCGCCCTCCATGTCGAACAGCACCTCGTCGCCCACGGCAGGGGCGACCGCCTCCGCGGCAGGGCGGAGCAGTACAGCTACCGCCACCTTTTCGGGCAGCTGCCAGCCCACGTCGGCCGCGCGGTCGGCAAGGAAAGCGGACGGATCCGAGCGGTGCTCGGAGAGCAGGAGATCGACGAGGAGGCGCTGCAGGCGCAGCCGCTCCCCGGCCTGGCGGGCGATGGCCTCGGCGTATCCGCGTACGGACTGGGCCACCATCACGTCGAGATACTCGAACGCGGACTCGGCGAGCTCGTACATGGCCGAGGACGGAATCTCGGCCTCCTGGCCGATCTCCGCCATGCGCCGCCAGGAAAGCCGCACGCCCAGCCGGTAGATCCCCTGCAGGGAGTCCAGGCTGCGCCCATGGGCGACCTCGCCGCGCCCGAAGTCCCGGAACATCTCGGGAAGAGTGCTCGGGCGGTCCGAGCCGCCGCCCGGCGGCCGCCGCCGTCCCGGCTTCCCCGCTGACGCAGACGCCTACTGGGGCTGCAGGCCGTGGCACTCCCCACGGAGCCGCCCGCGCCTCCAAGGGTCCCAGGCGGTCGTCGCCTTGATCCCGCCGCTGGTGTCCGCGGATTCGCGGTGGCCGCCGCTGCGGCACACCACCTCGCCGGTGAACGTGACGGCGGGAGCGGGTGTCCGCGTCAGCTCGACTCGTCGTACACCACCGACCATGGGCGGGGTGGCCCGTCCGGTGAGCCGGGGTTGCCGTCATGGCGCAGGGTCGCCGTATGGTCGCGGGCGAGCACACCAGCCGCGAGCTCCGCGAAGTGCGGGGCTGCCGGGTGGGCGGACCGGCCGGCGGGCCAGGCCCCGGTCGTCCGCTGGACGAGTGGGCGGCCGGCCAGCGGCCGCCAGACGACGCGGGGTTCCTTGCGGGCCACCGGCCCCTGGTCGAAGGCGACGCCGTGGCCCGCGTGGACAAGAGCCAGCAGGAACTCGGGGTTGGCGGCGTGCCGGAGCCGGCCGGGCACGAAGCCCTCGGCGCGGCAGGTGTCGAGGACCCGGTCGTACCAGCCGGGGGCCTGGGCGCGGGGGAAGAGCACCAGGTCGTGGCCGGACAGTTCGGCGAGCGCGACCTCGGGGAGCCGCGCCAGCGGTGAGGTGCGGGGCAGGACGACGCCGAGTTCCGCGCACACCTCCGGGCCGAGGCGGAGTTCGGTGGCGTCCACGGGCTGGTGGACGAGGCCGACGTCGAGTCCACCCGAGGCGAGCAGCCGCAGCTGTTCCTCGGTGGTGATCTCCTGGAGATCGACGGACAGGCCCGGGGCGTGCTCCGCGCAGGCCGTGAGCAGCGTGGAGAGCATGGCGACCGTGGTGTCGGGAGGGACGCCCGCGCGCAGGGTGCCCAGGCCGCCGTCCCCGGCGCGGCGGGCCAGCGTCCGTAACCGCTCCTCGCGGGCCAGGAGTTCGCGGGCCTCGTCCAGCAGCACCATGCCGGCGGCGGTCAGCCGGACCTGGCGGTGCGATCGGTCGAACAGTTCGGCGCCGAGGTCCTTCTCCAGTCTGCGTACCGCTTGGCTGAGGGGCGGTTGGGCCATGCCAAACCGGTCGGCGGCCCGGCTGAAGTGCAGCTCGTCGGCGACAACGACGAAGATACGCAAGTGGCGCAAGAGATCCACAGCCAAGGACCTTACGTGAGGGGCGCAGCGATGGTCGAGGAACGGATCCGCGAGGTCTTCGCGGGGGCGGGTGCCGAGGGGTTGCTGCATGCGGTCCCGGTCGGCGGGGGGCCGGAGGTCGAGGAGGTGGCCGTCGGTGCGGAAGAGCCCGTGGTGATCGCCTCGGTCTTCAAGGTGCTGGTGGTCCTGGAGTTCGCCCGGCAGGTGTCCGCCGGCCAACTCGACCCCCGTGAGCGGGTGCGGGTCACGGCGGCCGACCGGCTCGGCGGCTGGGGCACCGCCGGCTGCGCGGACGACGTCGAGCTGTCGCTGCGCGATCTGGCGTTCTTCGCGATCTCGGTGAGCGACAACTCGGCGGCGGATCTGCTGCTGGCACGGGTCGGCCTGGACACCGTGCGGCTTCTCGCCGGGGAACTCGGGCTCGCCAGGACCCGGATCGTGGGTGGTCCCCGTGACGTACTGGAGTCGATGCTCGCCGAGGTCGGCGCACGGGACGAGGCGGAGTTCGCCCGCCGGTACCCGGCTCTGACGGACGATCGCAAGAGACGGCTGAGCGTGCTGGATCCGCAGCGGACCAACGCCGCCACACCCCGTGAGATCACCCGACTGCTGCGTCTGGTCTGGCGTGACGAGGCGGGCCCGCCGGATGCCTGTGCTCAGGTGCGGGAGCTGATGGCCCGCCAGGTGTTCAAGCACCGGCTGGTGTCGGGGTTCCCCGACGAGGTGACGATCGCGGCGAAGACCGGAACCCTGCCCGGGCTGCACATGGAGGCGGGGGTCGTCCGGTATCCCGACGGCGGTCGCTACGCAGTCTCCGTCTTCGCCCGTACGCGGGAGCTGGCCGCCTCGCGTACCGCGGTGGACTCCGCGATCGGCGCCACAGCCCGGATCGCCGTCGACTTCCTGCGCAGTAGAGGGCTCTGACGTGCACTCATATGCATACACATATGAGGACTCCGGGATTTTGATCTTGGACGGCGGGGGCCGCGTCCTGATCTCCTGACGCCATGAACGACGACACAGACGCACAGCGCCCGAAGCGGCGCATCCAGGGGTTCGGCCGGCGTACGGTGCTGCGCGGCGCCGTGCTCGGCGCGGCCGTCCCGCTGCTTCCCGCCACCGCCTCCGCGGCCGGCGCCTCCGCGACCACCGCCTCCGATGCGGCCACCCGCGGGGCCCCGGCGGCGGGTTCGGCCTCCTTCCGCTGGTTGGGCACCTCCGGCTGGCGCATCGACGTCGACGGCCGGACGGTGCTCTTCGACCCGTACCTCACCCGGTTCAAGACCGGCCTGTTCGACGGGGGCTTCAAACCCGGTACGAAGCTGCAGTCCGACCCCGAGCTCGTACGGGAGCACATCGGCCACCCCGAGATCGTCCTGATCAGCCACTGCCACTGGGACCACATCGCGGATGTGCCCCACATCGCCAAGTCCACCGGCGCCCGGGTCATCGGCACGGAGACCACGTTCCATCTGCTGGTCGCGTTTGGCGTCGACCCGGGACAGATCTCGGTGGTGAAGGGCGGCGAGATACTGGACTTCGACGGGATCACCATCGAGGTCGTGTCGAGCCTGCACAGCCGGAACAAGCGGCACTCCTATTTCGCCCCGGGCACGCTGAACGCACCGCCCGCGGCGGCCCCGAGGACCATCTCCGACCTGCCGGAGGGCAACACGCTCGCCTTCCAGGTGACGGCGGGGAGCAGCGGCCCTTCGGCGTTCCTGATGGGCGCCAGCGACTTCTCCGAGCGGGCCGTGCAGGGGTTGAGCCCCGATCTCGCGATGGTCGCGGTGCCGTCCAGCGCCGCCACCTCCCGCTATGTGCCCCGACTGTTGCGGGCACTGGGCCGGCCCGGCGTCGTCGTACCCGTCCACTGGGACAACTTCGAGGAGCCGCTGAGCGAGCCCCCACGCCGCGACCCGGCAATGGACCTGGACGGGTTCGTCGCCCAGGTCCACCAGGAGTCTCCGACGAGCCGGATCGTCGTCCCGGACTACCGCACCACGTACGGGGGAGACATGCGGCCGAGGAGACTCTGACCGACGTACCGGCCCCGCGAGCCCTCCGACTCCCGGTCCTCGCGGTGGTGCTCGGCACGACGCCGATCAGGGTGGTGACGTGGTCGGGCCGAACGGCGCCGGGGCTGCCGTTCCTCAGCAGCGAGCCGGCCGTGGAACGGGGCATCGAGACGGATCGGCGCCTGCCCGCCAACGGCGACGCCGCACGGGTGGCCAACGAACTTCGCCATCACCTCGCCATCGCGGACGGGGCCTGACTCACACCGGCACAGCGGCCGGGTGAGCCAGGTCCCGCCGGTAACAGTGGCGTGGCGGGTCGACGGGATGAGCCGCGCCACCGGCCTCGCCGTCTCCGCCACCGGCACCGTCGACCAGGACCCGAACCTCCCGGCCGACTGGTGGTGGGCGGAGCTCCGCCGCGCCCTGGCCGCCCTGTCCGGACACCACACGGACCGGGCGTGCATGCGGCATGAGCACCTGACGGGCCGGATCCGCGAGGTCTACAGCGACACCGTCGACACCACGATCACCGACTGGGCCTGCGCCCACGGAGACATCGGCTGGGCCAACCTCACCGACCCCACCCTGACCCTGCTCGACTGGGAGGGCTGGGGCCGCGCCCCCGTCGGCTACGACGCCGCCTGCCTGAGGTCCGCATCCCTTCCCGTCCCCACGCTCGCCGCCCGCGTCCTCACCGAGTTCCACGATGTCCTCGACACCCGGGCCGACCGCCTATCCCGGCTGATGCCGTCCGCAAACGTCGAGCGGGCCCGCCGCCGCTCTGGGAAGACGACGCCACTGACCGCGCCGGCACAGGAAGCGGCGCGGCAGCTGCTCGCCTCCCTGACTTGAGATCATCGGGCGGGCCGGGTGGCGAGCCGGCGCCCGCCCCCACGCTCAGAGACCCGTACTCCGAGCCGTCGAGCTGCTCCAGCTCATCCAGGATCGCCAGGCACGCCTTGTCCGCCCCCCACAACTGCGACCTCCCGAGACCCCTGCCGTGATGACGCGTGGCCACATCTCGGAGAAGGGCCTCAAGCTCTGCCGAAAGGGGCAGGGCCAGAGGCCCTCGGCGGGACGCCTGTAGAGCCGAGCGGCTCACACCGATGAATATGACTACTAGTCAGTAAAGTCAGCAAGGAGTCAGCATTCGTCCGACCAGACCCGATCACAGCCTGATCCACATGAGACTCGACGGCAAGATCCGCAAGCGCCTCCCGAGGCGGCACCACTAAGTCCGACACCTCTAGAACTGGAACTAATGACACCCACCAGGCCCAGCTCACACCCGGACGCATCACCCAAGGTCAACAGGCTCTGCCCCATGCCCTATGGGGGAGTTGGGGACAGCCGAGGTGCCACATACGGAGGGCCCGCTCGGCCGTTGACCTTGTCGCACCAAGCCCCTTCCCTCGCCTCCCTCGGAGGCGTGCGATACGCTCGTGGGGCCGTCCGATCCAGTTGAACTCGAACATGATCCGCGTGGCGCTGGAGTAGTACGTGAAGGCGACCACGACCGCCTCCACACCGTGCCCGCCCGCGGCGACCGCGACCGCGAGCAGCAGCCCCAGCGTGTTGGCCAGTACGGACATCGGCGCGACGACGGTGTCGATGCGCAGGTTGCCGTAGTCCCACGACCGCAGCATGAGCCCACGCGACTCCGCCACCCGGGACCGGTGCTCGGAGGCCTCGCGCTTCTCCGCGGCGAACGCGCGGACCGTGTCCATGTTCATCAGGCTGTCGGCAACGTGCCCCGACACCCGCGCGATGGCCTCCTCACGCCGGTCGACGAGCGCCTGACGGCGACGGATGAGGGACAGCACGCACACCGCTGTCACCGCAATCGTGGCCAGGAGCGCCACGACGAGCAGCGGCTCGTAGTGCCAGAGCACCACCGACCCGAACAGCAGCGGCACGAACCTGCCCACGACCGAGAAGGTCAGCGTGTCGACGAACTCCTCGAAGCGGGAGGCGAAGCTCAGGACCCGTTTGGTGAGTGACCCGGCAAAGTTGTCGTGGAAGAACGCGGCGTCCTTCGCGAACAGCTCGTCCATGCCGATCACGTACAGGCGCTCGATGCCGAGGGCGTCGAGGCGGTTCAGGCAGTGCAGGCCGATGCGCCACACCGCCTCCGAGAGCAACAGGACACCGGCGAACCCGAGGACGTACGGGAGCATCGAGCCGAGGGTGGGAGCGGCGTCGTCGGCGATGCGGCCGACGAGCTTCGCGACGACCAGCGGGGCGATGTAGTTGATGCCGATGTTGCCCAGGGCCGGCAGCAGCGGGCACCGTCAGCCACCGCAGCCGCGCCAACTCCCGTCCGTAGTAACGAAGTGCGAGGAGCACTGGGCTCCTGCCGGGCTCAACCCCTCGTGACGCAGACGATTCCATCGCAACCCTGTGATGTTGTGTGGCAGACCGGGAACCGCAGTGTCCCGCGAGCGCGCCCACGCCGTCCAAGCGTTTTCCGTGTGGGCGACACCCCGCACGGACGAACGACCCGCCGGTCCCCCGTCCCGCGCGAGCCGCCGCCCTCACCGCCCCGGCCTCGGCCTCCTCCCTGTCCTTGTCCAGCCGGTCCGTCCTGGATCTGTAGTCCGGCAGCCCAGACGTCATCACCCACGCCCAGGCATGGTGTCAAGGCAGGTGAACCGGCGGACCTGTAGCGCAGCACCACCCACCTTCCCGCGCTGGGCAGTCACTCGGCACCGGCAGACCTGCGGGTGATGCCGATCCAGATCGCAGGTGATTGACTACGTCGCATGGACCTCGCGCAAGCGTTCCGTACACGCACGGACGTGCTGACGAGCTGTTCCGGTCGGGATGCCGGCCGGTGTTCCCACACCCGACGGGATGGCTCGTCATGAGTGCCGGTGGCATGCCGTCCGAGCCCGGCCCTGTCTCGACGGCTTGGGATGCGCCGCCTTTCGACCCCGAACTGGGTGTGGCGCTGGCGGCTTTGGGGGACGAGGCGAGGGAGCCGTTCACCCCGGAGAACCTTGCGGCCCGGCAGGAGCGGGATGCTCTGGTCCGGCCCAGGCCGACGGTTCGGGATCTCCAGGCCGACGGCCGCTTCGAGGTAGATGAGCTGCGTGTGCCGGGCGCGCCGGGCGGGCAGGACGTCACGCTCGTGAGCGCACGGCCCGCCGGGATCGCCGGGCCGCTGCCGCTGCTGTACTACATGCACGGCGGCGGAATGATCATGGGAAATGCGTGGTCCGTACTTCCGCAGCTGCTTCGCGAATGGGCTCTCACGCTGGAGTTGGCCGTCATCTCCGTCGAGTACCGGTTGGCTCCGCAGGCGCGGTACCCCGGACCGGTGGAGGACTGTTACGCCGGATTCGTCTGGGTGGCCGCACACGCCGCCGGACTGCGCATCGACGCGGACCGCATCATTATCGGAGGAAAGAGTGCCGGCGGCGGACTCGCCGCGGCACTCGCCCTGCTCACCCGTGACCGGGGCGGGCCCACACCGATCGGGCAACTGCTCCTCTGCCCGATGCTCGACGACCGCAACAACACCTACTCCAGCCACCAGATGGCCGGCATCGACACCTGGGACCGGACCTCCAACGCAACCGCGTGGCAGGCGCTGCTGGGCGACCGGTACGGCGCCGCGGACCTGCCGCCCTACGCGGCTCCCGCCCGCGCTACGGATCTGTCCAGGCTTCCCCCGGCCTACATCGAGGTCGGCTCGGCCGAGACCTTCAGGGACGAGGATGTGGCCTACGCCAATGCGATCTGGCAGGCCGGTGGCCAAGCGGAACTGCACGTATGGCCCGGAGCCTTCCACGGGTTCGACACCTTCGCACCACGGTCAGCTCTCAGCCAGGACGCCCGCAACGCCCGTTCCCGCTGGCTTCGGCGCATCCTCAGACAGTCCGATCCGAGCAACGCACCTGCCTGCTGAGCAGGTTACGGCGGCCGGGCGGGCCGCACCCGACCGGATCACGGGCCGACGGCACCGCCGTCTGCGGCGCGCCGCCGCTTCGCGAGGAGGGTGTCCGTCGATAGCGGACGATCAAGGCAAAGAGGCGGGCACGACGACGACGGCCGCCCGGGCCGGCGCGCCTCAGGTGGTCGTACCCCAGATGGCGGACCAGCCGTACTGGGCCGCGAGATCGCCGAGCCAGGGAAGTAGCCCGTGGTGCGGTCAGTGGTCGTCCTACCCCGTGATCGGGAACAGGCCCGAGCAGTCGTTCCCGCCGCTCGGATCCGGGGCGTACAGCGTGTATACCGCCATGAGCAGCACCAGCACGAGTACCAGGGCGATGGCGGCGGACACCGCCGCGAGCCGTCGCTGCCAGGCCGCCCCCGCCGGCGGTCCGTGCCGGTGCGCGGAGCGGCGCAGAGCTGTGTACACCAGCAGGGAGCCCACGGCACAGGCAAGACCGGCCCACGAGGTGACGTACATCCGCGTGGAGGGGCCCAGGTAATGACAGTTTTGGAACGTGTCCGAGTCGAAGACCCCGCGCGCGGCCAGCAGTACGGCCGAAGCGGTTGCCAACAGCGGTATGAGCAGCGCGCGTCGGCGCCAAGTCGGGGAGACGGCGGGGGCGGGTGGGTTCATCATTACCAGTCCAGGTCGGGGCCAACGAAGCGCTTCGAGGTGATCATTCAGCATGCCCCGCCTCGGGGTCATCCCGGCGCCGGGTTCCTGGCCGCCACCGCGCAGACATGGGCATCTTCGGCACCCAGAAGCCTTTGTCCGTGGTGATCACGGCTGGGCAACAGAGCGGTGGCCACGCGATACGACAAGCTCGTTGTCCGCTACGAGGCGACCGTGCTGGTCGCGGTCCTCAACGAGTGGCCGTGACCAGCACGTTCATTCTGTCCCTCGCGTCCAAGCATGCGAAGGGCATCAGCAGCCGCCGGTGACAGCATGGCGTCCTGCAAGTCCGCCAGGGGGATCCAGACAGCCGCGTCAGTGGAGCCGTCGATCTCAACGACCGCCGGTGTCCCTCCCCTGAGGTCTACGGCGAAGAACAATGCTGTGAGGTTCCAGCTCACTCCGTGCCGCTGGACCGCGTATGTCCGCGCGTCAAGCAGTCGAGCAGCGGCGAGTTCAAGCCCTGTCTCCTCCCGAAGCTCACGCGCCAGGGCCTCCACGGGCTGTTCGCCCGGGTCGATCCCTCCGCCCGGCAGGTGCCACAGCCCAGGCGTGAAGATCGGCGAAGCATCCGACAGGCGGGCCAACAACAGCCGATCGTCCTGCACTGCGATCGCGTATGCCGAAACACGGGTCTGCACGCGAACATCCATGGATCCCGTCCCTCCTCACATGAAAGCCGACAGACGGGAACTCTAGCCTCATCAAGATCGACTTTCGCAACGGCCCCTGGGTGGCCGATCGCGGGGCCCGTCACCCACCGAAGGCGGCAGGCCGGGTCGGTTCACGCGGCCCATCGGTCAAGGAACGGAGGGCTTCCGCATGTCGGGCGGGGATTTCCGGCCGACACACCATCACCATATCGAGACAAAAGGTACTGCCGAGAGGCGACGGGTGATCACATCTGGCGCCCTCGGTCGTTATCCGAACAACCCTGCCCACCGCCCGAACGGACAACTCCCTGACGTGGCCTCCGTCGAACTGTCCCCGCACCCCACTGCGCTCCCCGTCGTCCTCTCCCCCGCCGGCGCGCCGTGGCACCGGCGGCACCGTGTGCCGCTGATCGTCACCGGGGCCGTTCTCCCGCTGTACGCCTTGTGGGCGGCGTTCCTCGCCACGGGCGGCGGGGACCTCGCGGCGCAGGAGGCCTGGGCCGGATTCGTCGCGCGGCACCCCGGTTCCCCCTACAACCTCTCCTGGTACGGCGGGCTGCACACGGTCGGCTACAGCCTTCTGTCTCCCTACGCGATGGCGGCACTGGGCGTGGTGCCCGTCACCCTGGCCTGCGGGCTGGTCTCCACCTGGCTGGCCGGGGTGCTCTGCGTGCGCAGCGGCCTGCGCCGGCCCCAGTGGCCCGCCGTGACACTCGCGTTGATGCTCTGGTGCCAGGTGGCCTCGGGGCGTACGACCTTCATGCTGGGCATCGCCTTCGCCTGCGCGGCGCTCGTGGCCCTGCTGGGTGGGCGGCACACCGGGGTCACGGCGCTCTGGGCGGCGCTGGCTGCACTGGCAAGCCCCGTCGCCGGCCTGTTCCTTGCCGTCGTGGGTGCAGGCCTGCTGCTGATGAGGCGATGGGGACACTCGGCCGGGCTGCTCGTACCGCCGGCCGTCGTCCTCGGCCTGACGGCCTGGCTCATCCCCTTCTGGGGCGAACAGCCCATGGACTTCGTGCGGGTCTGGCCCCCGCTGGTCATGGGGGTAGCCGCCGCAGCGGCGGCACCGCGCGCCTGGCGGACGGTGCGACGGGCCGCGGCGGTGTACGCGGTCGGGGTGGGACTGGTCTATCTGATCCCCTCCCCCATCGGGACCAACGTCGAGCGGCTGGCCCATCTGGCTGCCCCGCCGGTCCTGCTCGCCGCCGCGCTGGTCCACGGAGTCCGCACGGGGGAACAGGCGGCGGGCTGGCCGCGGGGCTACGGGGAACCGTGCGGCGGCTCTCGCTGCCGCTCGTCCTCGCCCTGGCGGTGGCCTGGGTGGGCGGCAGCACGGCGGCCCACCTCAGGGACACGGCCGAGGTGCCCGCGTGGGCCGCGGAGACGGACGGTGTCGTCGGCGCGCTCAAGCGGATGGGGGCGGACCGCAGCCGCGTGGAGGTGGTCATGGCGCGCAGCCATCGCGAGGCGGCCGTCCTGGCTCCCCACGTCAACCTGGCGCGCGGCTGGAACCGGCAGGCCGACGTCGTGCGCGGGCGGCTGTTCTACGAGCGGTCCGGCGGGAACGGCGGTCCGGCGGGGGCCCTTACCCCCGGTGCCTACCGCCGCTGGCTCGACCAGTGGGCCGTGGGCTTCGTCGTCCTGCACAACGGGCCGCTGGACGGCGCGTGGGAGCGCGAGTACATGCTGGTGGCGAGGGGGCCGGGATATCTCGAGCCGGTGTGGCAAGACGAGAACTGGCGGATCTACCGGGTCAAGGATCCGGTGCCCATGGTCGACCCGCCGGCCTCCGTGGTGAGTTCGAACAGCGCCGAGGTCGTCGTGCGCATGCCGGAGCCGGGCACGGTGACACTACGGATCGCCTACTCGCCCTGGCTGCGGGCGGACGCCGGCTGCCTGGACCCGGAGCACGACGGCGGACTTACATGGCTCACCGCGAGCCGGCCGGGCGACATCACCATCGGGTCCGGGTACCGGTACGGCAGGCAGGTTCGGCGATGCGCCGCGTGACGGCCCGGCTCACGCTGGCGTGCGTCCGCCACCACCGGCTGGTGCTGGGGGTGTGGTTGCTGATCGTGGGGGCCGGACTGTGGGCCGTGGGACCCGTCATGGACCGCCTGGACCGGCAGCCGTGGAGCGTGGCCGCGCACGAGTCGGTCCGGGCAAACCGCCTGATGGACGGCGCTCGGGCGCACGGTGAGCAGATCGACGCGGTAGTGGCCGGCGCACCTGTGGCCGGTCCCCGGTTCCGGAGCGCTCTGGCCTCCATGAAGCGTGACGTGTCCGCGATCGACGGCGTGCTGACGGTGAGCGCCCCGGCGGTGACCGCGATGGCCCCGACTGCGGCCCCGACTGCAGCCCCGGCGGCCCCGACTGCGTCCGCGAGCGGTGGGCGCCCTCACGATCCGGCCGTCTCCGCCGACGGGGAGGCGGCCCTGGTCTCCGTACAACTGAAGCGGGACCTTCCCGACACCGTACGCAAGGCATCGGCGGCCGCCGTCGAGACCCGCCTGCGGGAGATCGCCGACGCTGTGCCCGGTGTCGAAGTGACGCTCGGCGGCAGCGACCGCGCGCGCCACGCCGTGGCCGCCCGGTCGCTGGCCGACACCCGGCGCAGCGAGTTGATCACCCTGCCCGTGACCCTGGTGGTGGTCTATCTCCTCTTCGGGGGCCTCGTAGCGGCATCGGTGCCGCTGCTCGCGGCCGTGGGCACGGTCGTCACGGGGATGCTCTGGCTCCTCCTCCTGTCACGCTGGTACGCCTCACCTCGCCCGCCCTGTCCACGACCACCATGGTCGGGCTGGGCCTGGCCATCGACTATTCGCTGGTGACGGTGGGCCGGTTCAGGGAGGAGCGGGCCGCGGGGCACCCGGTTCCGGAGGCCGTCGTCCGCACGGCGCGGACCGCGGGGCGCTCGATCGTCTTCGCGGCGCTGGTGGTCACCGCCGCGCTGTGCGGACTCGCCGCCTTCCCCAGTGATTTCTACGCCGCGATCGGCCTGGCCGCGGCTGGGACCGTCGCCCTCTCGCTGGCAGGGGCGCTGACACTGACGCCGGCGCTTCTGGCGGCGTTCCCGGAGAGGATCGGGTCGCGCGCGGCGCGGGACACCGATGACGGCGCATTCGCCCGTCTCGCGCGGTGGACCCGGCGGCACGCACTGATGGTGGTGATCGGCGTCGGAGTTCTGCTCCTCGCCTGCGCCACCCCGTTCCTTCGGGTGCATCTGGTCAGCCCGGTCGGGGAGCACCAGCTTCCGCCGGGGGCCGAGGCCCGTCGGTACGCCGGTCTCGTGGCCGAACGGTTTCCCCAGCAGCGCGCCGATGCCGTCCTCGTGGTGGCCCGTACTGATCCCGCCCGGCTGCAGGCGTGGGCCGGCCGGTTCGCGAGCCGACCGGAGGTAGAGGCGGTGGGCACGGCCACCGCCTCGGGGCCGGGGGTCGCCGTCGTACGGGTCGTTCCCGTGGCCGATGCGGTGGACACGGGGCTGGACGTGGTGGAGGCGGGGCGGGATGGGGTGGAGGCGGGGCCGGGCGCGGTGGACTCTCCGGGGGAACGGCTGGTGCACCGTCTGCGGGGCGAGCGGCCGGCCGACTTCCCGATCTGGGTCACGGGGCGCAACGCCGTGGACATCGACTTCAGGGCCGAGGTCGTCGACTACGCGCCCCGCGCCGCTGCGTTGATCGCACTGTCCACCCTCGTCCTGCTGTTTCTGATGACCGGATCGGTTCTGCTCCCGCTCAAGGCGATCGCGATGAACACGCTCTCGCTGGGCGCGTCGTTCGGCGCCTTGGTCCTGGTGTTCCAGGACGGGTGGGGTGCGGGGTTGCTGGGCGTGCACACCCTTGGCGGGCTGGGCTACTGGCTCCCCGTCGTCGTGTTCGCGCTGGCCTTCGGCCTGTCCATGGACTACGAGGTCTTCCTGCTCTGCCGGATTCAGGAACTGTACGACTCCGGGGTGGGCAACGACCGCGCGGTCGAGCTCGGGCTTCAGCGCTCTGCCCGGATCATCAGCTCCTCAGCGGCATTGATGTGCATCGTCTTCGTCGGCTTCGCCACGGGCGAGCTGATGGTCGTCAAACAGCTGTCGGTCGCGCTCGCCATCGTCGTCGTGGTCGACGCCACGCTGGTGCGCTGTCTGCTGGTTCCGGCCACGATGACGCTGCTGCGCGACGTCAACTGGTGGGCTCCGCGGATGGTGCGGCGGACCTTGCCCCGTCCCGTGCAGTCGCCCAGCCGACAGGAGGGCCCCCGCTGGGCGCCGGTCGAGGCCGCGAGCGGCGTGCGCTCATTCGGCGCCCCTGCCGACCGGGCCGAGGATCCCCGTAAGGAACGGGCCGTTCGCCGTCGGCCGCCGAAAGCTCTCACCCCCGGTGGTGGACGGCGGGATGGTGTACATCAAGGGCCAGGACATCCGTGAAGGCACGGTGTACGCGCTGGACGCGGCAACCGGGGCGGCGAAGTGGTCCCGCCCCCTCAAGGGCGGGGGCTACGGCCAAGCCGGCGCCAAGGAGGGCGACTCCCTCGACGTCCCGCCTCCGGCGGTGATCGACGGAGCGGTGTACGTCAGCGGCCTGGACGAGAAACTCTGCGTTCTGGACGCGGCCACCGGCGAGACGAAATGGGAGTTTCTCAGCCCCTCCAGCGTGTTTAGGGCTCCTCCAGTGCGTACAAGGGCGCGGAGGTGGCCGACGGGGGGCGTATGTCTCCGGGTCCTCGGCCGACGATTCTCATGACCAGTCGGTACATGCGCTGGATGCCGCCACCGGGAAGCGGAAGTGGTCCGCACGCCCTGGTAACAACCTCGGCCGCGGCACGCTGACGGCAGTCGACGGGGCGTTGTACGTACGCGGACGCGACGGACGCATGCCCTGAGCGTGGCCTCGGGGAAGACCAAGTGGTCGATCACCAGCCCGGACCGTCAGGAGCTGAAGTGCGCCGACGGGGTCGTGTACGTCAGCGAGACCGGCGACGACCCCCACGTCCAGGCGCTCGACGCGACCACCGGCATGAAGAGCTGGACTTCCCCCATCAGCGGCAGCTCCCTGCTGATCGCCGGCGCGGTGCTGTACGTCACCAGCAAGAACAAAGAAGCCGTCTATGCCCTGGACGCGGCCACCGGAGCGATGGCCTGAGACATGGGGCGATGCTACGACGCCTGACGCTGACGACTGAGGACGATGGGAGGTCCGGTCGGCCATTCCCCTCGGGCGATCAGCCTCCGGTGAAAGCGTCTCCCGCGCCGGTCACCCGGGCTAGGACCCCGATCCGGGAGCCCTCCGCGGATGGGGAAGCCGCACGCAACCACACCCGATCGAGCGGCATCGACCGCAAATCCTTACCAACTTCCCTTCTGTAACGGGAAATCGGTCAAGCAACAGCCAAAGAATCCCGGCACTCTTGCCGCACGCCCCCACGCGCGCTTCACTGTCGATCACCCCACAGGAGAGCCCCCGTCCCACGACATCGAAGGGTTTCCCTTGACTGCCGTACCCGTACGTCTGAGTGCCGTCACCGCTGCGGCCTGCGCCCTCGTCCTCGGCACTGCCCTACCGTCCTCGGCGATCAACTCGTACAACGCGACGCCTGCGCCGGAGCGCACCGAGGTGGGCGCCCTCGTCGCCACCTGGGACAACGACGACGACCCGGCCACCCCTGACAGGGTCGACTGGGTCTGCTCCGGCACCATGATCGACGCGGATACCTTCCTGACCGCCGCGCATTGCACCACCGATTGGCCGGCGAACGTGAAGTTCTACGTCTCCCTCGACCAGGACGTGCAGGCGGGCCTCGACAAGGCCGCCGCCGAACACCCCGGCGACCCGGCGGCCGCGGCGAAGGCCGTCGCCGTACAGGGCGCCGCCCACAGCGACCCCGCCTACCCGGGACCGGCCTCGGACAGTCACGACATATCGGTCATCGAGCTGCCCGCTGCCCAGATCAAGGCGCGCTGGACGTTCACCCCGGCCACACTCCCCCAGGCCGGAGCGCTCGACGCCCTGGGCCCGCAAGGACTGAACGCCACCCCGTTCTCCGTCGCGGGATACGGCACTCAGGAGGCCGCGCGTGGCCCCGGCGGCCAGACCCACCCCGGCGGCGGCGTCCGTATGAAGGCCCCCGTCACCTTCGACGCCCTCAACAACGCCTGGGTCCGTCTGGCCATGACCGCGCCGCAGGGCAACGGCGGTGCCTGCTACGGCGATTCGGGGGGCCCGAACTTCGCCACGCTCGGTGGCAAGCTCACCCTGGTCGCCACCACCATCACGGGCGACGGCCCGTGCTACGCGACCAACGTCTCGTACCGCCTGGACACGCCCGGCGCCCGCGCGTTCCTCTCCCCTTTCGCCAAGTTGCCGTAGCCGACGCCCTCACCCTGCACGAGACCCTTGGGCTGTGTTCCGGGGCGGGTGCAGTCGGCTGAAGCCCGCTTGCGGGGTGTGGAAGTTGACGGTGCCTCCACCGAGCATCTCGGCCTTCTGGCGGAGCTGCGTCACGACCTCCGGGCTGGGCCGGCCGTACACGTCGATTGATCTCATGCGGATGAGCGCACCGAACGCGCGGAACTTCGGTCCGCCGAGCTCCATGTGGAGTTCCATCGACGCCGAATCAGGATGTACGGCCAGTACGGTCATCGTGGACTCGGACTCGTCGATGTAGAAGTGGTAGGCGATCAGCTGCGGCTCGCGCTCCTCGGCGAACGCGGCCAGATCGCGCATTCCGCTCTTGACCTCCGCGAGCTTGCCGTCGTGGATGTCTGAGCGGTCGACGTAGTAGATGGGGTCCGTGTAAATGGGTTCCGTCATGCCGCCGAAACCTATCGCCGGACGGCCGTTACGCCCTCTCGGCGCGCGGTCCCCGCGCGGAACCTTCGGGCGGCATCGCGGCGTGCGGCCGGGGGCCCAGGTCAGCCGGACGCCGTTGGAAAGGCCCGGTCGAGCAGGTCCTGGAGGGTCCGGCGTTCGCTGTCGTCGAGTTGTCCGAGGTGGGGCAGGGCGGTGGTGATCTCGGCGCGAACCCGCAGGACGGTCGCTTCGCCGTCGGGGGTGAGCACGACGGTTTTGATGCGCCGGTCGGCGGGGTCGGCTTCCCGGCGGAGCAGGCCGCGGCTTTCGAGCCGGTCGACGATGCCGGTGACGTTGGAGGCGTCGCAGCCGAGCAGTGCGGCCAGGGCGCGCATGGACAGCGGCCGCTCGAGCACGGTGAGCAGCCTGGCCTGGATGAGCGTGAGGCCGTGGTCGGCGGCGGCGGCGGTGGCAAAGGCGCGGTAGTAGCAGTCGGCGGCGTGGGCGAGGTGCTCCACCAGGCGGTCGCTGCCGGGAGCGGCGGGAGCGGGCGCCGCGGGGGGTGTGGTCCAGGTCATGCCTCCACCCTAGGCCGATTACTTGACCTATTCAACCATTGAGGTCTACCTTCGATTTATTGCTTGAGGACCTCAATCATCCAGGTTCTCTAATTTATCTGTTCTGGAGTATCGCCATGAAGGCCATCACCTACCGCACCTACGGCAGCCCCGACGTCCTCGAATACGGCGACGTCCCGGAGCCCAAGCTCGGCGCCGACGCGGTGCTGGTCAAGGTCAAGGCCGCCTCCGTGAACCCGGTCGACTGGAAGATCCAGGCCGGCTACCTGGACAGCCTGATGGTCGCCGTCTTCCCGGTGATCCCGGGCTGGGACGTGGCCGGCGTAGTGGAGCGGGTGGGCGTCGGCGTCACCGAGTTCGCCCCGGGCGACGAGGTCATCGGCTACGTTCGCGAGGACATGGTCGGCCGTGGCACCTTCGCCGAGTACGTCGCCGCACCCGTGCGCACACTGGCTCGCAAGCCCGCAGCCCTCACCTTCGAGGAGGCCGCAGGGCTGCCGCTGGCCGGCCTCACCGCCTACCAGGCACTGACCCGCGCCCTGGAGATCAAGCCTGGCGACACCGTCCTGGTGCACGCCGCGGCCGGCGGCGTCGGCTCCCTCGCCGTCCAGATCGCCACCGCCCTCGGCGCCCGCGTGATCGGCACCGCCAGCGCACGCAACCACGACTACCTCCGCGCCCTGGGCGTCGAGCCGGTCGCTTACGGCGAGGGCCTGGCCGACCGGGTCCGTACGCTCGCCCCGCGGGGCGTGGACGCCGTCCTCGACCTGGTCGGCGGCGACGCCCTGCAGCTCTCCCCCGGGCTCCTCGCCGAAGGCGGCCGCCTGGCCTCGATCGCCGACGGCGCCGTACTCGCCCTCGGCGGCCACTACGTCTTCGTCCGGCCGGACACCGCGGACCTCACCGCGCTCGCCGACCTCGCCGACAGCGGACGACTGCGGGTCGAGGTCGCCGCGACCTTCCCACTGGAGAAGGCCGCGGACGCCCAGCGCCTGAACGCCGAGGGCCACACCCGCGGCAAGATCGTCGTCACCATCGCCTGATCAGCCCCGCCTCGCCATCGCCGCCCCCCTTCGAAAGGCACCCCGGCCGCGAGTTGACGTATCGGAAGGCGGCGAACCGGGCGGCACGAGCTCGGTCGGCTCCCCCGGACGGGGGAGGCGGATGCGGCCAGCGAGGGATGCGACTGGTCGGGGCCACCTTCGAAGATGGAATTCCTGCTAGTGGAAGGGGAGTTCTGTTGGAACGGTGGGATCGGGTCGGGCGGAGAGCGGCTTACGGGGCGGCCCTGGCGCTGTCTCCGTACTTGCTGATCAAGGTGTCGTGGGTGGTCGGCTCGCTCTTGGGGGTGCTGCCGGTCGGCGACGGCTTCGGGGTGGCGGAGTGGGTGGTTCTCAACATCGTCACAGTCGGCATGGCCGCGATCGGGATCGCGTTGGCGCTTGCTCTGGTGCGGCCGTGGGGGATGCGTATACCGGGGGCGCTGGTCGCGTTCCCCGCCTGGGTCGGGTCGGGGTTCCTCGTCTCGATACTGCCGTTCGGCGTGCTCAGCGCCCTCCTGGATAACGGCGGCGGCTCACAGGGCGGCAGCGAGGATCCGGCCATGCCGGTCTGGGAGGGCGCACTGCTCCAGTTCAGCTTTCTGGGCATGGGGCTGGGGCTGGCCCTCGCGGTCCCCGCGTATCTGAGGCGCCGCTGGCCGGAAGCGTTCACTGGGCGAGTCGGCGACGACCCGCGCACCGCGCCGCCATGGGGGGCCGCCGTCGGTGCGGCGGTCGGGCTGGTCTGGCTCTACTGGGCGGTCGGCGGCACCATCGGAATCGCGCACCCGGCCGAGCGGGTCACCGACGGGTACGTGCTGGGAGCTGTCTCCGGTTTCTGGGCGCTCGCCGGATCCGTCGCCGTCTGGCTGGTCGCCCGGGCGCGACCTGCCCGGTTGCCCCGCTGGGTGCCTCTGGTGTTCGGTTGGGTCGGGTCGGGCTCGCTGTTCGCGTGGAGTGCCTGGAAACTGCCCATCACGCTGTACATAGCGTGGGCGGGCCCGGTTGGCGCCAGGCCGCCTGAGAACCTCGTCGTCGCGGTTGGGCTGCATCTCTGCGCCGTGGTGGCGGGCGCGGCGATGGTGCGGACACTCGTCCGCAGGCCTGTCCGCGTCGCCGAGCCCCGTCATCAGTCCGGACCCAGGCCCCGACTCGGGACCACACCGAGGGCCACGGCAGGTCGGGGCCTGGGTCCGGGCCCGGACGCATGGGGTCGGCCCAGCCGGTCGGCGAAGAGGGCCGCCGCGGCCCCGTGGGGGCGTCGACGCGGTTCGCTGATCCCGAACTCACCCTGTGCGTAAGCGGTACGGGGAGGGGAACGCGCGGGCGCACCGGGTAGACCCGGTGTGGGAGGACGGTTGGGGCGGGCCCAGGGAACGGGGCGTGGAGGCGATCGAGCCCGTCGGCGGCGGTTCGAGGTCGACGGCGCGGACGAGGCCCGCCGGTTCCTGGCCTCGCACGGAATGGCCGACAGCGCGGTGCAGCGGGTGTGGACGGCGATCGCGCTGCACACCACTCCCGGCATCCCCGAGTTCATGGACGCCGAGGTCGCCCTGGTCACCGCCGGCGTCGAGACCGACGTCCTGGGCATCGGCCACAGCGACCTCGACCCGGCGGCGATCCGCGCGGTCACCACCGCCCATCCCCGACCGGACTTCAAGCGGCAGATCCTGACGGCGTTCACGGACGGCTTCAAGGACCGCCCCGACACCACGTTCGGCACGGTCAACGCGGATGTCCTGGCTCACTTCGTACCCGAATTCACCCGAACCGACTTCGTCACCACCATTCAAACCAGTCCCTGGCCGGAGTAACCCGAACCCTGACCAGCGCCTCTCGTTCCGCCGCCTGCCTGGTTGTCATACTTCTCCGATGGACAGAGCAACGGCTTCTTGGCGTAACACGACGCACGACTGGGCGAGCGCCGTGGACATCGACCACCTCTCGTCCATCCGGAGCGATCCGGCCGCGTTCGCTCCCGGTGGCACGGGGCACCTGATCCTTGAAGTCGTCGCTTATGCAGCCGACGAGGCTGAGTCCACGGGCGGGGGGCGCTGCACGGTCACCCTTCACGCCGATGGCTCAGTGTCCGTCGCGGATGACGGACGAGGCACAGACACCCGATTCGACGATCACGGCCGGCCCGTGAAGAAGCCCGTCATGGCGTCGAAGGACCTCCGGTTCTTCGACCACCCTGACGCGCAACTGCTTCCCGATGGTTATCCGCGTCGGGGCATGTCCGTCGTCGCGGCGCTCAGCGAATGGCTCGTCCATACCAACCGCCGCGCAGGCGGAGCCTGGCTTCAGCGTCTCCCCGCCGAGCCCCTGCTCACGGCCGTCGGATCGACGTCCCACGAGTTGGCGCGGTTCGTCACACCATGGCCGTACCTGTCCGTCGAGGTCGACGATCGCCGGATCATCTGATCCGGCGGTCGTTGAACGTCTAGTTCAGGAAGCGGTGCAGCCGGGACCACGGCCAGGTGTTGACGACATCGTCCTTGGTCAGCCACCCGCGCTGGGCCGTGCCCACCCCGTACCGGACGTACGGCAGATGCGTCGTCGCGTGCGCGTCCGAGTTCACCGCGAACTTCACTCCGTAGCGCCTCGCCCGCAGGATGTCCTCGTCGCACAGGTCGAGCCGCTCCGGGTGTGCGTTGATCTCCAGCGCCGTACCCGTACGCGCGCACGCCTCGAAGATCGCGTCGAAGTCGGCGTCCACGCCAGGGCGTTTACCGATCCGCCGGGTCGTGGGGTGGCCGATTACGGCGACGTACGGGTTCTCGCAGGCGCGGATGATGCGGCGGGTCATGGCCTGCCTGCTCTGGTTGAAATGGGAGTGGACCGAGGCCACACACAGGTCGAAGTCCGCGAGGAAGGCGTCCGGCCAGTCCAGGCCGCCGTCGGGGCCGATGTTGAGTTCCGTGCCGTGCAGCAGTCGCATCCCTCGCGCGGTGCGGTCCAGCGCGCGTACCTGCTCGCGCTGCGCGAGGATCTTCTCCCGCGTCATGCGCTGCATGGCGAGGTCCGGCGCGTGGTCGGTGACGGCGTAGTAGGCGTAGCCCCGCTCCGCGGCCGCGGCGACCATGTCCTCCAGCGAGGCGACGCCGTCGGTGAGGTCGGTGTGGGTGTGCAGGTCGCCCTTGATGTCGCGCTCCGTCAGGAGGGCGGGGAGTTCACCGCGCAGCGCGGCCGCGATCTCGCCGCGGTCCTCTCGTAGCGGCGGCGGGATCCAGGGCAGGCCGAGCCGTGCGTAGATCTCCTCCTCCGTCTCCGAGGCGAGGTTCTCGCCGCTCTCGGCATCGAAGAGGCCGTACTCGGAGAGCTTGAGCCCCTGGCGTACCGCCAGCGCGCGGGTGCGGATGTTGTGCGCCTTGGAGCCGGTGAAGTACTGCAGTCCCGCTCCCCAGGAGGCTGGGGGCAGGACGCACAGATCGACCTGGAGGCCCGTGGTGGTGCGGATGGAGGTCTTCTTCGCCCCGTGCGCGATGACCTCGGCGGTGTACGGGAGACCGGCGAGGGCCGTCATGAACGGCTCGGACCGATCCGCCGCCACCAGGATGTCGATGTCACCGATCGTCTCCCGCATCCGGCGCAGCGATCCCGCGTAGGTGCACCGTACGCATCCCGGGATCCGCGACAGGTCGGAGACGATCTGCTCGGCGACGTCCATCGCGGCGCCGAGGAGGATGCGGCTGCCGGCCTGCTGGAGCACAGAGATGCCGTGCAGGATGTTCTGCTCGGTGCGCTCGCCGAACCCCTTCAGGTCGCGCAGCCGCTCCCCCTGGATGGCGTCCTGCAGCTGGGGCACGGACGAGATGCCCAGCTCCTGGTAGAGGGCCATGGCCTTGTGCGGCCCGAGTCCGGGGATGCTGATCAGCTCGCGCACCCCGGCCGGGATCGAGGCCCTGGCCGTCTCGATGTCGGGCGGCGCGTGGCCGGTGTGCAGGTATTCCACGACCTTGTCGGCGATGGACCTGCCGACGTGGGGAATCTCGCGCAGACCCTTGGCGTCGAGCTGGGCGACATCGGCCGGGTGGCTGCCGATGGCGCGGGCGGCCTTCTCGTAGGCACGCGCCTTGAAGGCGTCCCCGCCGGTGATCGCGATCAGGTCCGCGTACTCCTGGAGCAGCGCCTCGACCTCTTCGTTGGTTCTGGCCATGATTCCAGGGTGCTCTTCCGGCACGGCCGGGGCGTCCCGGCGGGGGAAGCCGACGGGCTTTATGGTCGGGACATGGTACGCAAGCGCGTGATCGTGACCGGGCGGGTCCAGGGTGTGTTCTTCCGGGACAGCTGCCGGAGCGCGGCCCTTGAACACGGGGTGTCCGGGTGGGTGCGCAATCTGCCCGACGGCGATGTGGAAGCGGTGTTCGAAGCGGACGAGGACGCCGTCGCGAGGATGGTGCGGTGGGCGCATACGGGCCCGTCGGCGGCCGAGGTAAATGGCGTCGAGGTACGCGAGGAGGCCCCGGCCCCGGAGGAACTCACCGGGTTCGAGGTGCGGCCCACTCCGGCGCCGGGCAGTGGCTGAGCGGTGTGCGGCCTGGCCTGGATCCCCGTGGCTGTACCGGCCGGAGCCTGAGGGACCACGCCGATCACTCGGAGTGAACAGCGATCGATCGTCGGACCCCGAAAGGCCGGAGAAGGTCCCGATCGCCGCGCACGAGCTGCGGTTCCGGCGCCTGGAGGGGGATGGTGGTTGTACGACCCCTGAAAGGAAGAAGGAGAAGCGATGTCGAACGACGCGGTCTCGCGGTTCCTGAAGGCCCTGAGCCCGGCCCGGAGGGAAGAGGTCGATCAGATGCCGCGCGAGCGGCAGGAGGAGCTGACCGCCGCCTGGGAGGCCGAGCTGGCGGAGGACACCGAACTCGACACGCTGTCCGAGCTGTCCCCTGCCGCGGCCGAGAGTGAAGCCGCCAAACGGGTCATGGAAGGCACCTGACGTACGGCCCGTACACACAGTCACAGCCGTACACACAGTCACAGCCGTACACACAGTCACAGCCGTACACACAGTCACAGTCCGCGTGCCGGAAGCGGTGCGGCGGCGGGCACCCTTTCGCGGTGCCCGAGTGAGGATGAGCCTATGGCAGACACATTCACCACGCGGGTCCTCGACGTCACGACCGGTGCTACGGAGACCGTCCACGATCTGACCGCCGCCTGCGCGGAATTCCTGCGGGAGGCTGCCCGAGGGCAGGACGGGCTGCTCAACGTGTTCACCCCACACGCGACCGCCGGGCTGGCCGTCATCGAGACGGGCGCCGGCAGTGACGACGACCTGCTGGACGCCCTGCGTACGCTGCTGCCCGCCGACGACCGCTGGCAACACCGGCACGGCTCCCCCGGGCACGGCCGCGACCACGTGCTGCCCGCGTTCCTGCCGCCGCACGCCACTCTGCCGGTGGTACGGGGCGAACTGGCACTGGGGACCTGGCAATCGGTGGTACTGGTGGACACAAACAGGGACAACCCCCGACGCAACGTTCGGCTGTCCTTCCTTGGCTGACCGCCTGCGCATCGGTCAGTGGCCGCGGGCCACCGAGATGATGATTTCCCGCAGCTGCTCCACGTACAGCCGCATGTTCTTGTGCGCGATGTCGGTGTCCGGGTAGCGGCTCGCGAACTGCAGCCCCTCATGGAGCCTGTTGATCCATGCGCATACTTGGTCGCCGTACGACACCCTGACCAGGCCGTATGCCTTCAGGTCAGTCCAGCGCCCGGATCCGGGGATGCCCCGGGCATCGACGAACGAGACGATCGAGTACAGGTCGGGCGACGTCGGGCGGAAGTCGGAGCCGAGCAGGCCCAGTACCCGGGCGATGGGCATGCGGGCCAGTGACCTGTTGGCCTGGAGCTCGGCACGCACCATCGCCAGGACGCTGTGGAAATCGGGTTTCTGCGCCATGGGAATCTCGATCGGTGCGCCGCCGACGTACCAGCCCACGGAGTCGTGCCATCGGGATTTCGCCCTGGTGTGGAAGGGCACGACCGTGCGGTAGACGGATTGCCCGCCGATCTCGTGGACGATGAGGCTCGTGGCTGCCAGGACGCCGACCAGACTCCCGCCGAAGGGCCGGCAATACGACTCGAACGCGGCGGCGTCGTCGGCGTCCACCAGCATCTCCTGCATGAGCTTCTGGGTGGGTAGCTTCCCTCCGGGCTCCAGCCCGAGGTCGACGGGGAAGTTCGGCAGTTTCCCGTCGCACCGGTTGATGAACTCCCGCCAACGGGCGACGATCGCGTGGGTTTCGTCGATCTGGTCCGCGTTCGCCCGCTCGATCTCGCAGAAGTCGACGTAACTGCTGACGGGTGCCGGCTCCACGGCCCGGCCTTCGACGCCCGCCGTGTAGAGCTCGTGGATCTCGGAGGGGATGCGTTGGATGGAGTACGAGTCGACGTTGCTGTGGTCGAAGGCCATGTACACGCTCGTGCAGTCATCCCGGACAACCGCCGTGTAGATGAGGTTCGGCCAGCTGAGCGCGTCCGCCGCGACGTCGAAGCGGTCCTGGAGGTACTGGACGAGCTCTCCCGCGTCCGAGAACTCGCCGACCACCCCGCGATACAGCGAGACGGCCTCGGCGTCGAGCGTGAACCGGCGCATCTCATCGCCGGCCCAACGGAAGCCGCTGCGCAGCGTCTCGTGCCGGAGTGTCCAGCTCCGTAGTGCATCTTGCAGTACGTCGAGATCGACCGTGCCCGGGATGTCGAATGCCGTGCCGAGCCAGGTCGGCACGAACAGGCCGTCTTCGCGGACGGATCGAGCGGTCCTGATGTGTGCCTCCTGGACGTACCCAGGCGGTCGGGAGTCTTCCGGCAGGTCTGTCGCGGTCTCGATGGCCGCCGGATCGAGCGTCCACTCGATGAGCAGTCCGGGCCGGACCTCGCACCGTTGGATGTCGGTCATTCGCACGGGGGCGTCTCCGTTCACGCATGAGGCAGAGGGCAAGTAACGGTGGAGGGGGTCCAGTCCGGCGCCCGTACTGTTCAGCGGGCATGTCGGGGCTCTGAGCCTTCAGACGGTGGTCCTGCACCAAAGGCTCCATCCAACCTCGAGTGGATCACCGCATCGAGACATGAAGTGACCTTTCCTCCGTACGGGTGACACAGCGCTGCGGAAGTTCACCGAGTTCGAATCCGTACGCCCGCCCGTACAGGAGTCCGGGACGAGGTCCGCATCTTCGTTGCTTCTGCCAGTACGACGGCCTGCCGGGGTGCGGCAAGACTTCCCGTCAGAGGCTGCGGCACGTCCCGGGGTCCGGGGGGCCGAGGCCAGGACATGACGAAGCACAGGGGAGGACAGCACGATGAGCGTGCAGCAGTATGACGAGATCGGTGAGGCGTACGAGGGCTTCAAGTCCCTGCCGCTGGAGCACTACGCGGTGGTGCCCGGCTTCCTGGCCCTGGTCGGGGACGTACGCGGCAAGTCGGTCCTCGACCTGGCATCCGGCACCGGCTTCTACAGCCGGGAGTTCAAGCGGCGCGGCGCCACGGAGGTGCTGGGAATCGACATCTCCGGTGAAATGATCGCCGTGGCACAGGCATTGGAAGAGCGCGCTCCGCTGGGTGTGCGCTACGAGGTGGGCGACGTGTCCGAACTGCGGCCCCTCGAGCAGCGGTTCGACATCGCCTTGGCGGTCCAGCTGCTCAACTACGCGGAGGACATCGCCGCCACGGAGCGGATGAGCCGCAACGCGCACCGGAGTCTGAAGCCCGGCGGCGAGCTCTTCGTGCTCAACCAGTCGCCCGACTTCCGCTTCGACGGGCCGACCCCGGAGAAGTACGGCTTCCTCAGCGAGCTCACCGGCGAGGAGGCCGAGACCGGACCGCAAGTCCGGACCACGGCGCTGCTCGACCCGCCGATCTCGTTCGTCGCCAACCGCCCGCGCCGCGAGGTCTACGAAAACTGCCTGCGGGCGGCCGGATTCAGCGAGGTGACCTGGGTCCCACTGAAGGTGTCCGACGCCGGCGTGCGCAAGTTCGGAGCGGACTTCTGGGCGGACTTCCTCGACAACCCCCCGCTGGAGATGCTGCGCTGCCGCGCCTGACGACTGACCGGACTGACATGGTGCGGCTGCCCCGCGTGGGCGCGACAAGCCGGGGGGGTCCGGGGCCGCGGCACCAGTTTTCGGAACGGAAAAGTCCCGTTTGTGAGCCCCGAGGCTTCCACAACGGGACTTTTCCGTTCCGATGTTGCTCGAAGGAAGCAGGTCGTCCCATGGCCTACGGGTTTGTCCACCACGTAGCGCTTGCCACCCATCCGGCCCGCGAGCGCAAGGACATCGGCCCGTTCTCGATGCCTTGATCGATTGAACTAGAGTACGGGCGCAAGTGTGTTCGTTATTTGCGTTCGCGTACAGGGGGGTCCGCACATGGCCGACGGCGTACTTCCCGGACCGGCGGCCGCCCTGTCGTTCAGGGGCGTCAGCCGCCGCTCGCAGCTGGAGAGGATCTGATGACCACCTTCTACCAGGAGATCCTGGAAACGGACCTCGGTCCGCTGGAGAAGCTCGTCACCCAGTGGCGCACCACGCGCGACGCTCTCGCGAAGCTCCCCAAACGGGTCCACGACGAAATGCTCACTCCGCTCCGGGACAAGGGCTACTGGGAGGGCGTCGCAGCGCCTTACGCATGGCGGATGATCGACGACATCGAGCGGCAGATCGACTCGGCCGCCAAGGTCGCCGACGCGGTGATCGGCGTCATGGAGGATGCCCTCGGCGACTTCAAAGTGGTGAAGAAGGACCTGCAGGACGCGGTCCGTCGCGCCCAGGAGAAGGGTGTCTTCATCCAGGCCAGCGGCGCCGTCGCCACCACGGTGTTCGAGGGCCAGTGCAAGGTGATCGAGAAGGACTCCCCGGAGGCCAAGGCGATCGAGGGCGCCCAGCGGGAGATCGACGGCATAGTGAAGCGGGGCATCATCGCCGACCGGAACCTGGCGTTCGCGCTGATGTCCGACGTGGGGCTCGGGCAGTGGTTCAACAGCAAGCCGCAGCACAGCAACATCGACACGACCGACAAGATCTCTCACGAGGACTACAACGCCCTCAACCTCGCGATGCAGGGCAAGGACCCGTACCCCGCCCACAAGGGGGAGGGCGCCTACTCGCTCGGCTGGGACTACGGCACCGGCAGTGGCCCACGAGAGCGCGAGTACCACGACGGCGACCAGATGACGGAGCTCATCAAGAAGAGCGTGAGCATGGACCAGCTCCGGGCCGACACCCTCGCCGATTGGCAGGAGCACGGGAGCCAGGACGGCACGGTCAGCTACTCGATCTCAAAGGACGGAAAGGTCGGCGCGCTCAAGAAGCTCTTCACCACCGACCTCCCGGCGATCTTCACCAATGACGAGGAGCACCTCGGCGAGGCCTTCGTGGGCTCGTACTCCCTCGACTACAACGTGAAGGGCCAGGATCCCGACGGCTCGCTCGTGGTCGAGTACACCCTGAACAACTCCACCAGCAACGAGTCCCTCCTCCACTACATCGGTTATTACAAGTGGCTGGAGAAGACGAATCGCGAGGATGGCATGCTGTCCACCATTGATCAGAAGATCACATGGACCGAGCGCATCCCGGCAGACCGAAAGTAGTCCCGTGCACCACCGACCACAACGCATCCGCCGTGCCGCGGCAGCCCTGGCCGTCCTCTGCGGCTCGCTCACCGCCTGCGGCTCGGACACCTTCGAACGCTGCGTCCCGGAAGCGTCGACCACGGCGAGCGCTGCTCAGCTCGTCGGCACCTACGAGGGGTCCCACGAGGCCGAGGGCGTCCGCCTCACCCTCACCGCCACCCCTGGCGAAAACCGGGGTGGCACCCTCACGACGGAGAACTGGCCTACCGGCAGCTTCCACAAGTCCAAGCCGGGCAAGGCCTTTACTGGCTCCGGCACCTGGGAGGTGGAGGACGCCCGCGCTTCGACGCACAGGTCCCTGCTTCGGCTGCAGTTCGAGGATCCGGCAGAAGTCACCTCGGGCGACACCCTCGATAAGCTTTCCATCGGCATCGACGCCGATCGGATCTTCGTCTACGACGACTTCGACCCCGACGTCTGCCCGGCCTTCCGTCTGGAACTCCAGAAGAGCTGATCCCGATGGCCCGAGCCGCGCCGCCCCCGCGGCCGGCTCACTCGCGGAGGCGGTCGGGGGTGGGGTCTTCCCGAATGGCGGCAAGGACGAACGCATGGCCCGCAGGGTCGGCGTAGCGGCGCAGGCTCGTCCGGTTGTCCGGCCGGCTGCCGTCTTCCTCGGCAGCCACCGGACGTGCCCCGAGAGCCACGGCCTCGCGCTCGGCCTCGTCGAGGGACTGTGACTCCACGAGGATGCGCAGATGTGCCTGTTGGGAGTCCTCCGGCGGTGGCCAGCTCGGTGGGGCGTGGTTCGGGTCGCGGCGGACCCCGAGTACCACGCCGGTGCGGCCGGTGATGAGGATCAGATCGTCGTCACGGGCAGCCGGCCCCGCCGTGGCACCGAGGAGTTCGGCGTAGAACCGCGCCAGCAACTCCGGCTCGGCACTGTCCAGGACGACGACGCTTGTCTTGGGTACGGTCATGCACCGCGTGTGCCCTGAGTCGGCGTCCGTACACAGGGAGTACCGGGCCACGAGAGGGGCGACGGTTACGCGGAGCGGATGCGGAGCCCGATCTCCTTCTCCTGGTCGCCCGATACTGCTCCCGCGCCCTCGACCGTGAAGTGCCCGGCGAGCGCGGCCTGCACCCGGTCCACCGCCCGCGGGCTCCCCTGCAGTGCGACGCTGACCGAGTCCTCCACCCGAACGGGCGCCGGCCGTCGCTCCGGGGGCTTGGCCGCGTCGAGGGTCGTACTCCATACGGTCGCGGCGCTACCGCCTTCGACGGCGCGGCCCGTCCCAGCCACCGGGAAGAAGTGTTCGAGCAGGTCGATGACGGTGCGCGCGTCCGTCTTGGAGCAATCGCTGATCGTCACCGCCACTTCGGCCGCCGGGTTGTCCTTGTCCTTGCTGTCCATCGGACGCCACCTCTCTCGTGCCGTGCAGCTCGGCATCTCAACGCTCACACAGAGAGTCACACAGCGCATCACGTGGGTCACCGAGGGTGTCGAGTCTTGCCGTCGAGCGGTGCGCCGTCGGCCTCGGGTGCCGACGCGAGGACCAGCCGTGGCAGGGCATCCGGGTGCTTCTCCGCGAGCCAGGCGATCAGCTGTTCGCGTACCGCGCAGCGCACCGTCCACAGGTCGTCGGCGTCCTTGGCCGTGACGATGGCGCGCACGACGATGGTGGAGGGAGTGGTCTCCGTGACGGCGACGTCCCAGCCACGGCCGTCCCACTCCCGGCAGTGGTGCAGGATCTCGTGGACCTTGTCCCGCATGAGGTCCACGGGCGCGGAGTGGTCGCAGTGGAGGAAGACGGTGCCGGTCATCTGGACGCCGCCGCGGGACCAGTTCTCGAAGGGGCGGGTGGTGAAGTACGAGACGGGCATGGTGATCCGGCGCTCGTCCCAGGTGCGTACGGCGAGGAAAGTGAGGGTGATGTCCTCCACCACCCCCCATTCGCCGGCGACCACGACCGTGTCGCCGATGCGCACCATGTCACCGAAGGCGATCTGGAAGCCGGCGAAGAGGTTGCCGAGCGTCGACTGGGCGGCGACACCCGCGACGATTCCGATGATCCCGGCGGAAGCGAGCAGGGAGGTGCCGAGTGCGCGGAAGCTCGGGAAGGTGAGAAGCATCGCCGCGGCCGCGACCATGGCGACGACCGCGGTCACGACTCGCATGATCAGGGTCACCTGGGTGCGGACCCGGCGGACCCGGGCCGGGTCACGGGTGCCGGTCGCGTAGCGCGCGTATCCGGACTCGACGAGGGCGGAGGCCATGCCCACGATCAGCCAGGCCCCCGCACCGATCAGGGCGAGCGAGAGGACACGGCCCACGGCGGCCTCGTTCTCCCGCAGCGGCCGCCATGCGGTCTGCGGATAGGCGCCCTTGAGCAGCGCCGCGAGCAGCACGATCTGAAGTGCCCGGCGGCAACGGCGCAGCAGGTTCCACAGGGGTGTTTCGGGGTGCCGTGCGTCGGCTCGGCGCAGCAGCAGGTCGACGGCCCATCCGGCCGCGACGGTGAGCAGGATCGAGCCCCCCAGGACGGTCAGCAAGCGAAGTGCGCTGTTCATATCCCCTCAGCGGATGTAGGCGGCATGGACTTCGCGCGCCTGCCCCGAGGAGGCGAGCTGAAGCTGACACCACGGGCCCCGTCGTGCCCGGCCCGGCGCATGCGGCCGTCGGAGGCGGGTAGCCGCGCTTGAAACGCCCTGGCGGGCGACCCGCACCGCGGGGTGCGGGGTCACTGACGACGCGGAAGGGGTGCGCATGTCGCACGTCGAGGAGTATGTCGAGGTCAACGTCCCCGTACGCACGGCCTACAACCAGTGGACCCAGTTCGAGGAGTTCCCGGCCTTCATGGAGGGGGTCGAACGCATCGACCAGCGCACGGACACGCTCACCCACTGGGTGACGAATGTGAATGGTGTGCAGCGCGAGTTCGACGCGCAGATCACCGAGCAGCTGCCGGACCGGCGCGTCGCGTGGATGACGGTGGACGGGCAGGCCCGCCAGGCCGGGCTGGTCACCTTCCAGCCGATCGACGCGACCACCACCAAGGTCGTCCTGCACATGAACTGGGTACCGGACGGCCTGGCCGAGACGGCCGCCGACAAGCTCGGCTTCGTCAAGCGCCAGGTCGCCGGCGACCTGAAGCGGTTCAAGCTCTTCATCGAGTCGCGCGGAGTCGAGACGGGCGCCTGGCGGGGTGAGGTCTGACGGCGATGAGAGGCAGGACCGCGAGCAAGGGTGTGCTGGCCGCTTCCCGAGGCGGCGGGGTGCGGGAGGTCGTGGCGCGCTGCGGGCTGCTGGCACGCGGGGTGCTGTACGTACTGGTCGGGTTGCTGGCCTTGCGTATCGTCTCCGGTGGCGGCGGTGGCAAGGAGGCCGACCGGCAGGGGGCCCTCCAGGAGCTCGCGGGAAAACCCCTCGGCGGTCTGCTGATCTGGGCCGTGGGCATCGGGCTCGTGTGCATGATGCTGTGGTGCCTGTCGGAGGCGGTGTTCGGCGAGGCCGGACCGGAGGGCGACAAGCCCGGGAAGCGGCTGGCCTCGGCAGGCCGGGCCGTCTTCTACGGCGTAGTCGCCTTCTCCGTGTTCACATTTGCGGCGGGCGGCGGCGGGCGCTCCGGCGACGAACAGTCGCGCGATGTGACGGCGAAGGCTCTGGACCTGCCCGCCGGCAGGTGGCTGGTGGCTGCGGCCGGGCTCGGGATCGCCATCGCGGGCGTGGTCATCGCGGTTCAGGCTGCGCGGTGCAGCTTCCGCGAGCACCTCGCCATGGGCGGGGTCCCGGCGCCGTGGCGCAAGGCCGTCGACGTCCTCGGGGTGACCGGCGGCCTGGCCCGGGGCAGCGTGTTCGCGGCGGCCGGCGGCTTCATCGTGTACGCGGCGCTGCGCTACGACCCGGCGCAGGCGAAGGGCATCGACGACACCCTGAGGTCGTTCACGCGGACCGCGGCGGGGCCGTGGCTGCTGGTCGCGGTCGCCGTCGGGCTGATGCTCTTCGGGGTGTTCTGCTGGGCGATGGCCCGGTGGCGCCAGGTCTGATCCGGGGAAGTGGGGCGGGGCCAGTCTTCGAGGGCCAGTGTTCAAGGGGGTTACCCGCCAAACGGAAGCCGAATCCTTGAGTGTCTCGGCCAAGCTGCCCGTGCGCCCCTGCACGCCCCCCGCAGTGACGTTCCATCGCCCCTGTACGGGGGCAGCCGCGTGGTGCTGTTGGTTCGTCTACCGAGGAGAGCACACGATGACGAAGGTCCTCGTCCTGCACAGCGTCAGCCTCGTCCGGTCGGCCCTGGCCGCCCTGCTGAGATCGGAAGGGTCCTTCGAGGTCACGTCGGCGGGCTGGCGGACCGCGGCACGCCAGGCCGAGTCCTTACGACCAGACGTGACGGTCGTCGACTTCGACTGTCCGGGGACGACGGCCGTCCTGGCCGACAACGGACGCGGGGATCGCCAGGTCCTCGCCTCCCCCACCCCGGTGCTGGTGCTGGCGTCGGCGGACGCACCCGGCTCGCTGCACCGGGCCTTCCAGGCCGAGGCCCGCGGCTACGTGGACAAGGACGGCTCACCGGGGCGGCTCGTGCGGGCCGTCCGGAAGGTCGCGGCGGGGGAACGGTTCATCGACGCCTCGCTGGCCTCGGCCTTCATGGAGGCCGACCCCGTACCGCTGAGCCCGCGGGAACTCAGCGTGCTGGCCCGGGCCGCCGAGGGCGATTCCATCGTCGAGATCGCCCGCACACTGCACCTGGCGAGCGGGACCGTACGCAACTACATGGCCGCGGCGACCCGCAAGACCGGCGCGCGCAACCTCATCGACGCGATCCGGATATCCCGGCGGGCCGGCTGGGTCTGATCCGCCACCGTGGCCGCGCACGGTAGCCGCGCCGCGTCATTCGTCCGTGATCTCGTTCCACATCCCGACCAGGTCCCGGTACAGGGGCGACCTGGCCGGGAGTTCCTCATGGGTGCCGCACACGGCGCGGGTCCCGTCGAGGACGAGGACCCGGTCGGCGCGGGCCGCGGACGAGACGCGGTGTGCCACGACGACGAGGGTGCCGGCGCGGGCCGCGAGGGCCCGTTCGGCACGCTCCTCGGTGCCCGGGTCCAGGTGGCAGGTGGCCTCGTCGAGCAGGAGGAGCGGAGCCGGTGAGAGGTAGGCGGCCGCGAGCGCGAGGTGCTGGCTCTCGCCCCGGGACAGCAGCCGGGGGGACACCTCGGCGTCCAGACCGCCGAGCCGGTCGATGAGGCCGTCCAGTCCCAGGGCGGTGACGGCCCGCCGTACCTGTGCCTCGTCGGGTGCTCCGGGGCCCGAGCCGGGGCACAGGTGGGTCAGGTTCTCCCGCACCGTGCCGGTGAACACGTAGGCCTGCTGCGGCAGCAGGGTCCGCCTCCGGTCCGGCGCCGGGGCACCCCGCTCCCGGCGGGCGGCCGCACCGGCGACGAGGACCGTCCCCGCGTCGGGGGCCAGTATTCCGGCGAGCAGTGCGGTGAGCGTGGACTTGCCGATGCCGCTCGGTCCGACCACGGCGAGGTGCTCCCCCGGACGCACGACCAGGTCGAGGTCGTCGAGGACGGGGGCCGCGCCGGGGCCGTACGCGAAGGTAACGCCCTGGAGCTCGGCAGCGGCGGCGGTCCGGCGACCGGCCGGAAGGGTGGTGGGCTGCTGCTTCGCGCGGCGGCCGTCAGGGTCCGGCGACAGCGGATCGCAGAAGCGTTCGAGGACCACCAGCAGGCGCGTACCGGCGGAACCCAGCGCCGTCATCAGGGTGTTGAGCGCGGGCAGCAGGGCCTGTACCAGGTACGTGAGGGCGCCGGCCAGCGTTCCGGCGCTGATCCCGTGCCCGAGCAGCCAGGGCGTCGCCGCCAGCAGTGCGACCACCGGCAGCCGTCCCGCCGCACCCAGGGCAAGCGTACGCAGCGCCGCCCAGCGCGCGAGCGTGCGCGCCAGCCGCTCCTGGGTAGCGATAAGCGGCTCCACCCGGGCTTCCGCGGCCGCCTGCCCGCCGCACGCGACGACGTCGCGCAGGCCCTCGCCCAGTGCCCCCACCCGGTCCGACAGCGCCTCGTCGGTGTCCAGGGAGCGGCGTTGCACGGAGGCCATGGGGCGCAGTGTGGCCAGGAAGGCGGCCACGCCCAGGAGCAGCGGGGGCAGCACGATCAGCAGGAGCACGGGAGCAAGCGCCGCCATGCCGGCGAGGGCGCCCACGGCGGTGAACACGAACGAACGTACCGTCAGGACCAGGCCCGCGAACGAGTCCCGGGCCATCTCCGTCTGCTGAGTCAGCCGGGACACCGCGCCGGCATCGGGAGCGCGCGCCGGGTCGGCGATCGCGCGGTCCAGCGCCTGCCGCACCGCCCGCCGGACCAGGCCGTCCCGCAACGGCTCCACCAGGTCCGCGAGTCCGGCGAACACACCGCGCAGCGCGAACCCGCCGAGCAGCGCACCGGCTCCGGCCACGGCCAGCCAGGCGAGACCGGTCCCGGTGCGACCGGCGAGGAAACCGTCGTCGAGGGCTCGGGCCACGCCGTAGCCGCCGAGGAAGGTGTGCGCGGACTCCAGCAGCGACCATGCCGCCAGCCGTCCCAGAGGGCGCTTGCGGCCGCGCAGGAACCTCCGCCCTTCGGGGGCGACCCGGCGCCAGGCGTCGGTCTCGGTCACCGCGCCACTTCCGTTTCCGCGTCGGCCGCGAACACCGTCCGGTAGGCCGGCTCGTGCTGCCACAGCACGTCGTGGGTGCCGGTCGCCCGGACGCGCCCGTCCTCCAGCCATACGACGAGGTCGGCGCGGGCGGCGGAGGAGAGGCGGTGCGCGATGACGATCCGGGTGCCGGGCCGGATCTCGTGGGCGAGCGCGCGCTCGACCTCGCGGGCCGTTACGGTGTCGAGGCTGGAGGTGGCGTCGTCGAGGACGAGCAGTCGGCCGGCGTGGCAGAACGCCCGTGCCAGCCCGAGGCGTTGGACCTCACCGCCGGACATCGGGGCGTCGGCGAGGCGCGTGCCGTACCTGTGGGGCAGGCGCCGTACGAACAGGTCTGCGACCGCGGCCCGGCCCGCGGCGCGGACCGCTCCCGGGCCGGGGTCCGGACCCGCGCCGAACCCGATCGCATCGCCGACCGTGTCCCCGAACAGCACGGGCCGGTCGAACGCGTGCCCGACCTCACGGCGCAGCGCTTCGGCGGTCAACTCCCGCAGGGGCACACCGTCCAGCAGTACCTGTCCCGCGTCGGGGTCGGTCAGCCGCCCGGCCACGGCGGCCAACAGGGTCTTGCCCGCGCCGGAACGGCCCACCACGGCCGCCGTGATGCCACCGGGGATCACCAGGCTGACGTCGTGCAGCACCGTCGATCCGCCGCGTACGACCCGGACTCGGCGCAGTTCCAGGGTGCCGGGGCCGCCTTCCGGCAGCTCCGCCCGGCCGTGGTCGAGTACGGGCAGGGTGAAGAGGGCAGCGGTCCGCCGGGCGGCGGCCCGGCCGCGGACCACGGCCGCCAGCCCGCCGGTCACGGCGCCGACGCCGGCGGCGAGGCCGGCGTACCGTACGGCGGCGAGCAGTTCGCCGACCCCGACGGCCCCGGCCGACAGGCGGATGCCGCCGACGGCGAGGACCGCGTACAGGAGCATCGGCATGAGGGCCGTGGAGCGGGCCGTCGTACCACCGTAGACGCGCCACATGCGCCTGCCCTCGGTGCCCAGCTCGGGCAACTGCGCGAGGATCCTGGCGCGTTCGCGGTCGGCGGTACCGGCGGCGGCGATCGTCCGGGCCCCGGCCAGGGCCTCGACGAGGCGGCCGGCGGTCGCGAGCTGCACCTGCTGGTACCGGGCGACGCTGGTGAACGAGTCGCGCGCGAAGGCCCGTAGCAGGAGCACCAGCAGCGGAACGCCCGCGAGGAACGCGAGCGCCGTCCACAGGTCGATGAGGAGGAGCGCGGCGACTCCGCCGAGCGGCGGCAACAGTGCGGCGACGCCGTGCGCGACGGCGGCCGGGACCTTCCCGGCCTCGGCGGCGTGCGCGGTCAGCCGCGCGGCGGTTTCGCCGGGTGCGTACCGGGCCGCGTGGTGCGGGGCCGTACGCAGTAGCCGGGCGAGCCCGAGCCTGCGCAGCCAGGCGGTGGAGCGGCCGTCCACCTCGCCGGTCAGCCGTGCGGCGGCGCCGTCCAGCGCGACCTCGGCCGCGATGACACCGGCGCACAGCAGGGTCCAGGCGGGTCCCGACGGGGCGCGGCGGAGCAGCAGGTCGAGGGTATGGCCGAGGACGGCGGGTTCGGCGAGGGCTGCCGCGGCCGCCGCCACCGTGCATCCGAGGACGGCGGCGGTGCGACCGGCGCTGTGCCGGGTGGCGGCCGCGAGCGCCCGGTCGGCAGTGCGCGCCCGCGCCTCCACCGCGTCCTCCGCGTCCACCGCGTCCACCGCCTCGGCCGCGTCCACAACGTCCACCACCTCGGCCGCGTCCACTGCCTCGGCCGCCGCGGAGCCCGGGCCCGCCGCCGGGTCCGCGGCGCCGGCCGGGGCCGGGGCCGGCTGGTCAGGGGGGCTCATCGGCGGATGCCTCCAGGAATGTGGTGCGGGCCCGGGCGGCGAACCGCCCGGGCCCGAGGTGACCCGGTCAGTTACAGGTCGTGATGCTCAGGCTGCTGTCACCGCAGAGCAGCAGGCTGGCCCGGCTGCCGCCGCCCGTCATCGCGGCCTCGGTGGTCTCTTCCTTCGGGGTCTCCATCGACTGCAGGTCAAGAAGCGTCATGTCAGATTCCTCTTCTTCTCTTGAGTGGTGCGATGGGTCACGGCCCCGGGTGGGACCGGCTTGGGGGCCGCCGCGCCACCGCGCAGCGGCGGGAGGAACGGCAGGTGTGCGCGCCCGCCGGGCGCCGCGCTGCCGAGGGCGAGGAGAGCGCCGGCCGTGCCCGTGGCCAGGTCCATGGACAGCCGCATCATCTGCTCGCCGGGGAAGGCCAGATGCCCCTGGTACGGCACGGCGTGCCGGGCCAGTGCGTCGATCTGGCGGGCGATGGCGCCGGGCCCGGTGCCCGGGCCGGGCGTGGTGGTCCGGGCCAGGTAGAGGATCATTCCGGCGGCGCCGCGCAGCAGCCCGGGCTGGGCGTAGAAGGTCGCCTGCGCCGCCCGTACGATCTCGCGCCGGGCCTGTTCGAAGCGCTCGTCAGGGCCGTGTTCCAGCCAGTCGTCGAGCACCATGCCGATGCCGACGCTGCCCTCGCCGAGGTACGGCATCGTGCGCCAGCCCTCATTGACCTGGAGGGTGCCGTACGCGCTGGTGACGCAGCGGTCGAGGTCGCGGTGGAGCGCGTGGCCGGCCTGGATCAGCAGTTCCTTGTCGCCGGTGCGCTCGTACAGCCGCAGGAAGAGCAGGGCAGGGCCGGAGTTGCCGTACAGCAGTCCCGCACGGGTCGGCCGCTGCGCCGGCCGGGCGATCAGCTCGGCGCAGCGCAGGGCCGCGGTGTGCAGTGCGCTCTCGCCGCTCGCCGTCCCGAGCGCGTCGAGGGCCAGTCCGATGCCGGCGAGTCCGCTGTGCAGGTCGGGGCCGGCGCTCTCCCAGGGCTGGCGCAGCAGCTGTTCGGCGAGGGCGAGCGCACGGCCGGGGTGTCCGAGCCGGTTCAGCGTCCAGGCCGTGCCGGCCAGGCCGTCGTAGAAGCCGAGGGGGGTGCCGGAGGCCGGTTCCCCGGTCCGGTCGAGCAGCCATTCCTCGGCTTCGTGCCAGGGCCCGGCGTCGGTCTCGGCGAGGGCGTGGAGGACTCCGGCGATCCCGTAGCCGAAGCCGACGCCTCCCCCGGCGGTCGCGAATTGGGCGATGTCGCCGGGGACCAGACGGTCCTCGCGGTCCGGGGTGGCGGCCGCGCGTAGCGCCGCGGTCATCGACGTACGGGCGGCCGGCCAGTCCCGTGGCTCGACGGGCAGGTAGGGCCCGCGGGGTGCCGGCAGGCGCCCGCCCGGGGAGCCCTGCTCCGGCTGCGGCGCGCCGGACAGGATCTCCTCGACGGCTTCGTCCAGGAACCGCCGCGCTACGGGGAACTGCTCGGCGGCGATGGCGGCCAGGTGCGTTGCCTTGGCCCGGTCCAGGACGAGCAGGCTGGTCAGCGGGAGGAACAGGGCGAGCCGCAGGCAGGCGAGGGCGTAGCGGTCGACGGAGAACCCGCGCCGCTCGGCCGGGGCGACGAAGGCGGGGTTGGCCACCGTCTGCCGCAGCCCCTCGTCGACGTGCGCGGCGGCCTCGAAGTCCAGCAGTGCGACGGCGGGTTCACCGGTCTCGTCCTCCGCCACCATGATGTTGAAGAGGTGGAGGTCGTTGAAGACCACCCCGCGGGCGTGGACGGCGTCGACGGCTTCCGTCACCCGCTGGTGGATCGCGAGCGCCCACGCGGTGTACGAGGCGAGCTCGGCGGGGTCGGGGTCCGCCTCGATCAGCGGATGGCGGCGGGCGAAGTAGGTGTTGAGCGGCTTGCCGGCCAGGTGTTCCAGGACCAGGAAGTGGTGGTCGCCGACCGTGAACGTGCCGCGGACCGCGGGGACGCAGTCCAGGCCCGCCAGCCGTTCCAGTGCGGCCTGTTCGCGGTGCAGCCGGGTCACGGCGTCGGCGCCGTCGGCGGCGAGGCCGGCGTACGGCCGGGCCTCCTTGAGTACCACGGGCTCGCCGGTGCGGCTGTCCTTGCCGAGGTAGACGCCGCCGCCGTTGGAGAAGTGCAGGGCCCGCTCCACCGTGAAGGGGATGCCGGTCAGGGTGACGGCGGAGCGCGCGTCGAGGTGCGGCTTCAGGAAGGCGGGCGGCTCGACCCACTCTGGCGGCTGGAACACCGGCCCGCGCGGATCCGGTACGAGCCGCCCGTCGGGAGCCTCGATCGCCGGGACGAGTTCGCCGCGCTCGTCGTAGCAGTGCCGCAGGGTGAAGCTGCCGTAGCGAAGGTGGACCGGTCCGCCGCCCCAGCGCAGGTCGCTGAGGATGTACGGGCCGGCCGCTCCCGCCAGCGAGGCGTCGAGGTCCTCGGCGATCCGGCGGCACTGCTCCTCGTCGGCCGGGTACACGGTGATGAACTTCCCGCTCGCCGCACGGTCGGCGTACTTGGCGTTGCGCAGGTGCAGCAGGTACCGGCTCGGTATGAACTTGAAGGCGATGCTCCGGGTTGTGCAGTACTCGTACACCGTCGTGAGAAGCGATTCGGCGTTGTCGAGCGTGGCCGAGATGTGGATCTTCCAGCCCTGCGCGGGCAGCACGGCGGCGACGGGACGCAGCGCGAGCCAGTCGCCGCTGCGGTGCGATCGCCACCCTGACGGGATGGGGGCGAGGGCGGCCGGGTAGCTCTCCTCGGCCCGCCGGTACGGCGCGTCGTAGAACCAGCGGTCGGCGTCGCAGAAGGCGGCGTACCCCTTGTTCACACCTGCTCCCTCGGTCGGCGGCAGACCCGACCGTGTCACGCCCGGCGGACGCGGCGACAGTCACGGCTGTCACTGATGGGGTGTGCAGTCCTCACGGGTCACGAGGCCCCGCGTACCGAGACGGCCGCGGACCGGGGGGACGGTGTGCCGCGCGCCCCCAATGGACGGTCCGTCAGCCGTCGTGTCGGCAGGAGGCGTGGAAGTGAGTAGACAGTGTCTACGCGACGCTGGTAGACACTGTCCATGGAAACTGAGAGCTCTCTTCGGGAGCGGCTGATCGACGCCGGGGTGGATCTCGTACTGGCGGAGGGCTCGGCATCGCTGGGGCTGCGCGAGATCGCCCGTCGGGCGGGGGTGTCGCACGGGGCGCCGCGCAGGTACTTCCCCACGCACCACTCCCTGCTCTCGGAGATCGCCCGGCGCGGCTTCGAGGACCTCGGGGCCCGGTTCGCCGGCGCGGTCACCGGAACGGGATCGGCACGGGCCCAACTGGAGGCTGTCGCACGGGTGTACATCTCATACGCGCTGGAACGCCGCGGCATGTTCGAGCTGATGTTCCGTCACGAGCTGCTGGACAGCGACCAGCATGCTTCGGGCGAGCGGCGGCTGCGGGAGTCGACTGTCCCGCTGTTCGAGCGCATCGTCGCCCTCGTCGCCCGGTGCCGGTCGGAGCAGGACACCGCGCGCCGCACCGGAGGCCCGGGCGAGACCGCGCCACCGCCGGCCGTGACGGCCGCGGCCCTGTGGTCGAACCTGCACGGCATGGCCCAACTCTGGGCGTGGGGCAGCCTCCAGCTGGCCCTCGACACCTCGCCGCCCGGCGGCGCGCCACGCGGCGATCGCCTCGACGACCTCGTCGCCGCGGTGCTCAACGCTCATCTCGGCCAGGCGCATTCGTGAGCGCACCGATACGGCGGCGCCTCGCCCTTCTGGTCAGCGTGGCCGGCGCGATGCTCGTCGCGCTGGACGGCACGGTGCTGCTGGTGGCGCAGCCCAGCCTGCAGCGGGACCTCGGCGCGAGCGTGGCGCAAGTCCAGTGGACGAGCACCGGATACCTGCTCGCGGTGGCATCGCTTCTCGTGATCGCCGGGCGGCTGGGAGACCGGTACGGGCACGCTCGGCTGCTGCTCGTCGGCGTGCTCGGCTTCGGGGCCGTCTCGGGCGCCATCGCGCTGGCGCCCGGCACGGGCTGGGTGATCGGCCTACGCGCCGCCCAGGGCGTGTTCGGTGCGCTTCTCCAGCCGTCGACGCTCGCACTGCTGAGGCTGGCGTACCCGGCACAGCGGCTCGGCGCGGCAGTAGCGATCCGTACCAGCGCGATCGGTGTGGCCGCAGGGGCCGGTCCGCTCCTCGGTGGTCTGCTCGTCGCGCATCTGGGCTGGCGCGCCGTGTTCTGGCTCAACGCCCCGATCGCACTTCTGATCGCAGTGCTCACGCTCGCCATCCGGCTGCCCCGCCCTGAACGCACCGGCCCCCAGCGGCTCGACCTGGCCGGCGCGGCCCTGCTCGCGACCGCGCTCGCCAGCCTGGTCCACGCCCTGGCCGGCGTCCCCACGCACGGGTGGGCCGGCGCGCCGACGCTGCTCGGGCTCGGCGGCGCCGCGGCTCTCGCAGGAATCCTGGCCTGGCATGAACGCCGTACCGTGCACCCGATCCTGCCGCACGCGGTGGCCCGGTCCCGACCGGTGACGGCATCGATGGCGCTCCTGCTGGTCACCTCCGCAGGACTGTTCGGCGCGCTGTTCACGGCCACGTTCTACCTTCAGGACGTACTCCGCCTCGACCCGCTGGTCAGCGGCGTGCGCGTCCTTCCCCTGACCGTGTTCATGGTCCTCGGCGCCCCCGTCGCCGGCACCGCGCTGCGCCGTCACGGGCCGCGCCGCAGCGCGATCACCGGTACGGTCCTCATCGTCCTCGGCATCGCGGGGCTGTCCCGACTCGGTCCGAGCAGCGCCGGGACGGCCACGGGCACGGCCTTCGCCGTACTCGGCGCCGGATTCGCCACGGTCATGGTCACCGCCACCGGAACCGTCGTCGGCGACGCGCCACCCCGGTACGCCGGGGTCATCGGCGGGCTCAAGCAGACCGCCATGAACATCGGCCCGACCCTGGGCATCGCCATCGCCGCCAGCGCGAGCAGCCGGCCCACCGGCGTGAGCGCAGCAATGGGACCCACCCTGCCGGTCCTGACCGCACTCACCGCCCTCGCCCTACTGCCGGCGGCCCTGCTCCCCTCACACCCGGCTCGCCCGGCGGGGCCACCCCAACTTCCATAGCGGCCAGCATCGTTGGGCGAGTTCCTGTCAGAGCGCCTCGCCCCGGCCGCCTCGTCCAGCACAATGGAGGACGGAGCGGCAAAGGGGGCCCGGATGGATCCGGAACTGGTGGCACTGGCGTCGTCGGCCGCGAACACGGTGGTCGGGCTGTTGGCGACCGACGGCTGGGAGCAGGTCAGGCGAGGGGTCGCCGCCCTGTGGCGGCGCGTCCGGCCCGAGCAGGCCGATATCGTCGAGGCGGAGCTGGTCGAGGCCCGCGCAGAGCTGCTGAGGGCCCGCGAGGCCGGTGAGGACCAGGCCGAGCAGGACCTCACGGCCGAGTGGCGGGCCCGGCTCCGCCGCCTGCTGGCGGCAGACCCGGCGCTCGAACGCGACCTGCGCGAACTCCTCGCGGAGCTGCGCCCGGCGGAGGCCGAAGGGGGCGAGATCCGCCGGGTGGAGATGCGCGGCACGGCCTCCGACAACGCCCGGCTCTACATGTCGGGCGGGGATATGCACATCACCGGTCAGTGAACCCCGACCCGCGTGCTGGGCCCTGTGGATGACCCCGGGGTGGTTGCTCGTCACCACCGACTCGTCACCACCGACGCATGGCGCGTGGCATTCGGGCACTGTCGAGTGGATGGCCGGGCTCGACGGCGACTCGTGCGGCGCGCTCACCTCTCCGGCTGGTCGGATCCGTTAGGTTGAGGGCCGCTCCTCAAGCCCGTGCTACGCGGATGCCCGGCCAGCCACCCCGGAGACCACCGTGTTCCCCTCCCCCGTCCGTGTGCCGTGGGTAACAGCAGCCCTGGCAGTGCTTGCCGTGTCGTGTGCGCTGCTCGCGGGTGCTCCGGCCGCCGCTCCCTCCCCTCGAGAAGTACACCGCCCGCCGGTGGCCGTCGTCCCGGCGGCGCCCGGGAGTACCACCGCCCTGTCCGGGTACGCCCTCCGGTCGACGGCTGAGGTCTCCGACTCGGGGGCTGTCGTCTCCGCCCCGGGCTACCGCACGACCGGCTGGTACCGGGCGGGGCCCCGCTCCACCGTGCTCGCGGCCCTGGTCGCGAGCGGCGCGTATCCCGACCCCTTCTACGCCGGCAACCAGCAGCGCATCCCGGCTGCCGCCTTCACCGTGCCGTGGTGGTACCGCTCCGAGTTCACCGTCGACGACACCTCCTCACGCACCTTCCTCGATTTCAGCGGCGTGGTCTCCGCAGCGGACGTGTTCGTCAACGGCCAGCAGGTCGCCACCTCATCCGAGGTGGCCGGCGCGTACACCCACCACGAGCTCGACGTCACCGCCTCGGTGCGGGCCGGCGTCAATGCGGTGGCCTTCCGGATCCAGCCCAACAACCCCCGCGAGAACCTCACCATGGGATGGCTCGACTGGCTCCAGCCGCCGCCCGACGAGAACATGGGCATCGTCCGCGACGTCCTCGTGCGCCGCGGCGGCCCGGTCGCCCTGCGCGACGCGCACGTACTGACGAGCCTGGCGCTGCCGTCCCTGGCCGAGGCCGAGCTGACCGTCAAGGCGCAGGTCCGCAACGACTCGGCCGAAGCCGTCACCGCCACCGTGTCCGGCACCATCGGCACCGCCGTCTTCCGCCGGGACCTGCCCCTGCGCGCCCACGAGACGCGGACGGTGGCCTTCACCCCGGCCGACACCCCGCAACTGCACCTCAGCTCACCGCGCGTGTGGTGGCCCGCCGGCATGGGCCCGCAGGAGCTGTACGACCTCGACCTGGCGGTGACGGCGTCCGGCTCCGTCTCCGACCGATCGCGCCACAGCTTCGGCATCCGCACCGTGCAGGCTCCGCTCAACGGCGACGGCGCCCGCCAGTACTTCATCAACGGCCGCCCGTTGCTGATCCGGGGCGCCGGCTGGTCCCCCGACGAGTTGCTGCGCTGGGACCACACCTACACCGAGGACCGGCTGAAGTACGCACTCGACCTCGGCCTCAACACCCTGCGCCTGGAAGGGCACCTCGAGCCGGACGAGTTCTTCGGCCTCGCCGACCGGTACGGAATCCTCACGCTGCCGGGCTGGCAGTGCTGCGGCAAATGGGAGGGCCAGGTGAACGGCAGCGAGGCGGGAGAGAGCTGGACCGAGGCCGACTACCCCGTCGCCAAGGCCTCCATGGCCGCCGAGGCCGCACGCCTGCGCGATCACCCCAGCGTCGTCTCCTTCCTGATCGGCAGCGATTTCGCACCGGACGAGGAGATCGAGGAGGGCTACGTCGACGCCCTGAAGGCCGCCGACTGGCCCACCCCCGTGGTTTCCGCCGCCGCCTCCGCCTCGGCACCGATCACCGGCCCTTCGGGGATGCGTATGACCGGGCCCTACGACTGGGTGCCGCCCGGCTACTGGTACGACAAACGAGAGGGCGGCGCCACCGGCTTCAACTCCGAGACCAGCGCCGGCCCCGACATCCCCACCCTCGACACCCTGCGCCGCATGATGTCCCCGGCCGAGCTGACCACCCTCTGGAAGGACCCGTCCGCGCCGCAGTACCACCGCTCCCCTTCCCGTACGTTCGCCACGCTCGAGCTGTACGACCACGCGTTGACCGCCCGTTACGGGACCACGACCAGCCTCGAGGACTACGTCGCCAAGGCCCAGCTCGCCCAGTACGAGAACGTCCGGGCCCAGTACGAGGCGTACGCGCGCAATGCCACCGACGCCTCGGAGCCGTCGACGGGGGTCATCTACTGGATGTTCAACAGCGGCTGGACCTCCCTGCACTGGCAGCTCCTGGACCGCTACCTCGACCAGGGCGGCGCCTACTTCGGCGCGAAGAAGGCGAACGAGCAGCTGCACATCCAGTACTCCTACGACGACCGCACGGTGGCCATCGTCAACCGCCGTCCCACGACGGTGTCCGGGCTGACCGCGCGTGTGTCGCTCTTCAACACCGACGGAACCCAGAAGTACGACCGGACCGTGACCGGTATCGGCGTCGGCGGGAGCGGCGCGAAGGCCACCGCGCTGGCCCTCCCGGCCTCGGTGAGCGGGCTGTCCACCACGTACCTCGCGCGGCTGATCCTCACCGACGACGCCGGCCGCGAGGTGAGCCGGAACGTCTACTGGCTTTCCACCCTGCCCGATGTCCTCGACTACGAGGCCACCGACTGGTACTTCACCCCCACCACCGCGTACGCGGACCTCAGCGGCCTGCGGTCCATGGCGCAGGCTTCCGTGTCCGCCACGACGACGACGACCGCGAACGGTGATGCGACGACGCCGACTTCGCTCTCCAAGACCACCGTCACCGTACGGAACACCAGCACCGGGAACACCCCGGCTCTCCTCACCGACATCCACCTGGTCGACAGCAAGGGCACCCCCGTCCTGCCCATCCAGTGGTCCGACAACCAGGTCAGCCTCTGGCCCGGCGAGTCGGCGACTCTGACGGCGACCTACCGAACCGCCGATCTGCACGCAGACGCACCCCGGATCAGAGTCTCCGGATGGAACACACGGGCGACCACGGTCCCGGCCAACTGACTCACCCTCCCGACCGACGGGAACCCCACCAGAGGCCCCGCTTCTCCTGACCGGCCCGACGTAGGTAAGGAGAAGCGGGTGCCGGAGCCCGGTGGGGCGCCGCCGTGGTTACGGCATGGTCAGAGGCTGTTGGGTTCCCAGACGGGCAGCCAGACGTCGTTGGCCACGCCCTGTGAGGTGCAGTCGTACTGGATGATGTTGTAGCCGACGCCCACCCCGCCCGCGACGTTGAGGCACTTGTTGCTGGACTTGACGACGATCTGATAGCCGATGCCCTTGGGCACGAACTTCCACAGTTCGTTGTCGGCGTTGCCGCAGGTGTACTGGATGACCTGGGTGCCGTTGACGTTGCCGGCTCCCTGGACGTTGAGGCACTTGCCACGCCCACTGACTTGAACCGGTACCAGCCGCCAGGGCCGAGTCCGCTTCCCAACGCTCGTTGGCCGTTCCGGACCACGGGTACTGGATGACCGGAACCCCATCGCCGGTCGCCGCCCCTCGCACGTTGGCGACCTGGCCCGGGTCGCTGGCGCGCCGCAAAGTGAACTGCTGGGCCACGATGGAGTCTCCGACCCCAACGACCTGAAGATCTGGGCCAAGGTGCTGGCCACCGGGACGCTGCTCAAGCCCGCCACTCAGGCGGAGCGGCTGAAGTCCTCCCGGCCCTCCCTGGCGCCGGCTATGGCCTGGGTATTTTCAACGTCCAGGGCTGGATCGGGCACAACGGCTCGCTGCCGGGCTACGAGGCGCTGAGCGTCTACCTGCCGGAGTCCCAGGCCACCCTGGTGGTGCAGCTCAACACGGACATCAACTACGAGGGCTCCGAGCCCAGCTCCCTGTTCGGTGAGGCGATCACCAAGATCGTCACGCCGCAGCACACCTTCAAGCTGCCGGCGGTGCCGGTCACAGGGAACAACTGAGCACCATCGCCACCCCCACCCTCGGCGCCGTCCCTGAAGGCAGGGACGGCGCCGACGCGTTCCACACGCTCCGGGGGCGGGGGTGTGGCCGCCGCCATTAACCGTCCCCGATCCGTTCCTTAAGCCTGCCTCAAGATCTCGGGAGTGAGACCCGAACGGCACGTTTGTCCGTTTTCCGGTCGCTAGCGTGCTGCTCGACCCTCATCCCAACACAGAGGCAGGTCCGCATGGCTGGCAATTCCCATCGCCGTACGACGAGCGGCAAGGCGAAGGCGGCTGCGGCCCTTGCCGTCGCGGCGGCCGTCGGGGGCACCGCCCTGGCGCTGACGGGTACCGCACAAGCGGCATCGGTCGGCGCGGCCTTCACCAAGGCGAGCGGCTGGACCGCCGGTTACACCGGGCAGTACGTCATCACCAACCACAGCGGCGAGGTGCTGGGGGACTGGACGCTCGAGTTCGACCTGCCCGCCGGCACGACCCTCTCTTCCCTTTGGAACGGCGAACAAGCCGTCAACGGGCAGCATGTGACGGTCAAGCCGCCCCGGTGGGACACCGCCGGGCTCGCGGCCGGCAGCTCGCTCACAGTCGGGTTCGTCACCACCGCGAGCGGGACCGCGGGAGACCCGACGGGGTGCCTCATCAACAAGGCGAAGTGCTCCGCGGGCACCGGATCGACACCCAGCCCCAGCGGCCGGCCCACCACGCGCCCCACCACCGCGCCGACGCCTCCCGGCACGCCCACCCCCTCCAGGCCAACGGCCGCGCCCACCGCCACCGCCACCGCCACCGCCACGCCGAAGCCGACCCCCACCCGCCCCCCGGGCGGCGGCACCGCCACGCCCGCCGGCGTCGCGCCGTACGTGGACACCTCGCTCTACCCGGCCTATGACCTTCTGGACACCGCGGCCAAGACCGGGGTGACGGAGTTCAACCTCGCCTTCATCACCTCCGGCGGCAGCTGCTCCCCGCTCTGGGGCGGCACCACGGCCCTCGATGCCGACCGGGTCGCCTCGCAGATCGCCGCCCTCCGGGCCAAGGGCGGAGACGTCCGTGTGTCGTTCGGCGGTGCCGCCGGCTCCGAACTGGGCCTGGTGTGCACCTCCCCCACCAGCCTCGCCGCCGCGTACGGCAAGGTCGTGGACGCGTACGGGCTGACCAAGGTGGACTTCGACATCGAGGGCGCGGCCCTGCCCGACACCGCTTCGAACACCCGGCGCGCGCAGGCCATCGCGCAGCTGCAGAAGACGCATCCCGGGCTCGACGTCTCGTTCACTCTCCCCGTGATGCCCGAGGGGCTCACCCAGCCCGGTGTCGACCTGATCGCCAATGCCCGGCAGAACGGGGTGGCGATCTCCGCCGTCAACATCATGGCGATGGACTACGGCCCCGCGTACAGCGGTGACATGGGCGACTACGCGATCTCGGCGGCCACCGCTACTCAGGCGCAGATCAAGGGTGTACTGGGCCTCACCGACGCGGCCGCGTGGAAGGCCGTGGCCGTCACTCCGATGATCGGCGTCAACGACGTCTCCAGTGAGGTCTTCAAGGTGGACGACGCCACCCAGCTCGTGAACTTCGCCCGGTCCAAGGGACTCGGCTGGCTCGCGATGTGGTCCGGCGCCCGCGACCGGCAGTGCCCGGGCGGCCCGAAGAACACCGCCGACCCGACGTGCTCGTCCATCGCCCAGGAGCCGCTGGCCTTCGCGAAGGCCTTCGGCGCCCGCGGCTAGTACGGCGATTCACGCTTGGCGGTACGAGGTCGCAGCTCCGCGGGCTGCGACCTCGTACCAGCGCTACCGACCGGTGACTTCAGGTATCACGCGATAGCGGCGGAGGATGCCTCCTTCGCCTCCCTGCGGCGGCGCGCGTCCTCGTCCGTCTCCGCGTCGTAGGAGATCAGCTTGGGCAGCAGCACCGCCAGCGCGGCCACCGAGGCCACGCAGGCCAGGCCGCCGCTCCAGAACGCGGAGCGGGTGCCCGTCCAGCCGGCCATGGCGCCCGCCCGCATCTGGCCCAGCTGCGGGCCCACGCTGTACGAGAGCACCTCGATGCCCGCGAGCCGCCCGCGCAGGTCCTCCGGGATCGTCTGGTTCCAGATCGTGCCGCGGCCCAGACCGCTCAGCATGTCCCCGGCGCCGGCCGCCGCCAGGCACAGCAGCACCAGCCAGATGTTCGTGAACCAGCCCGCCGCCGCGATCGCCACACCCCACGCGGCCGCGCCGAATACGACGAACAGCCCGTGCCGGCGCACCCGTGACGTCCAGCCGCTGGTCAGGCCCAGGAGCAGCGAGCCGACCGAGCCGACCGCGTACATCAGGCCCAGCGACCACTCGGCGTGCAGTTCCTCCGCCAGGAAGGGGAAGATCGTGTTCGGGAAGGCGAAGAGCATCGCGGCCAGGTCGATGGCGTAGGTCCCCAGCAGCACGGGACGGCTCCACGCGTAGCGGGCCCCTTCGGCGATTCCCCGGAGGGAAGGCCGCTCCGCGTCGTGCGAGGGCGGCGCGGGGCTGAGCCGCGTGCACAAGGCGACCGAGACCACGAAGCCCAGGACGGTCGCGGCGTAGGCCGGTGCGAATCCGGCGTACGCGACGACCAGGCCTGCCAGGGAGGGGCCCGCGATGGCGCCGATCTGGTAGCGCAGGCCGTTGAGCGCTGCGGCGGCGGTCAGCTGGTCGTGCGGCACGATCCTGGCCATCAGCGAGTCCAGCGCGGGTCTCTGAAGCCCGGTCAGTGCCGACACCCCGGCCGCGACCACGTACAGCGGCCACAGCAGCGGCCGCGGAAGCAGGGCGTTGACCAGCAGCATCAGGGCCAGAACTCCCAGCCCGGCCTCGGTCAGCAGGATCATCCGCCGCCGGTCGACGGCGTCGGCCAGCGCGCCTCCGTAGAGCCCGAAGACCACGAGGGGGACCAGTTCCACCGCGCCCATGGCGCCGACGGCCAGCGGCGAGTCCGTCAGGTGCTTGATCTGCAGCGGCAGGGCGATCATCGCCATGAAGCTGCCGAAATAGGTGACGGTGCCCTGGAAGAACAAAAGCCGGAAGTCCCTGACGGAACGCCACGGGGACAGGTCGGGCAGTATCGAGGAAATCCGGCTGGTGCTCACAGCAGACGATCGTCCGTGCTGTCACCGGTCCAGGGCAACCGGTTTCTTCACCGCGCGACTACGCGCTCAGGCGGCGTGGTGGGGGCGGTGGAGCTGGGCCTGGCCGAAGAGGTGGTCGTAGCCGGGTGGGAGCTGGAGCAGGAGCCTGCCGGTGAGTTCCTGGCCGGCGGCTTCGGCGGCCACGCTGAGGACGGCGCTGACGTCCCACATCGCGGTGGCCTCGTTGGCGCCCTCGATCCACGCCGCGGTCGCTCGGACGAAACGCTCCGCGGAGAGGGGTTCGGCCGCCTGGAGGGGGTTGAGGAGGATCAAGGCGTAGGTCTCGGGCAGGCGGGCCGCGAGTTCGGCCCGCTCGGCGCCGACGATGTGGGCGCCGAGCAGGGCCAGCACGACGCGGGCCGCACTGTCGGCCTCATCCCGGGTGTTGTACGCGCCGCGTTCCTGGACGTGGTCGAGGAACGCTTCCCATCGCAGGGGCATCGGTGCAAGCCTCCCTCAGCGGTGTACGGCGGTGCGGTGTACGGAGGTGCGGAGGACGGGGCTGCCGGGGGGAGGGAGGGGCTCGTCCCGTCCTCCGCCGTTCGGGGTGGCGAGAAGGGTGCGGCTGGTGCGGCTCAGCCGCTGATCTGCTTGCGCCCGTCGTTGGCGCTGATCCTGATCTTGCGGGGCTTGGCGCGTTCGGCGATCGGAATGCGCAGCGTCAGGACTCCGGCGTCGTAGTCGGCCTGAATGTTCTCGGTGTCGAGGGTGTCGGCCAGCATGATCTGCCGGGAGAAGACGCCCAGCGGACGCTCGGAGAGCTCCATCTGCACGGCGTCGGCCGCGGCCGTGGGGCGGCGTTCGGCCTTGACGGTGAGCATGTTCCGCTCGACGTCGATGTCGATCGCGTCGGTGGAGACGCCTGGGAGGTCAAAGGCGATCACGTATGCGTCCCCCTCCCGGTAGGCATCCATCGGCATCACGGACGGCTTCGTCCAGGTCCCCGGCGTGCCCACCAGCTGCTGGGTGAGGCGGTCGAGCTCGCGGAACGGGTCGGTGCGCATCAACATCGCGAAACACCTCCAGATCGGTCCAGGCAGGAACTGCCAATGCGCTTCAACGTGTATCCGTTGTAACATGTCGTCCAGACGATGACAAGGGCAATGTCGTCTGCCGGACGACTCGGAACACGGCGGAGACTGCGATGCGAGAGGGCCACGCCACCACCAGCGACGTATTGCGAAGCCTGAAACCGGCCACGGAGCGCGGCCGAACGCGCACCCACCGTGGCACCCGGGAAGGAGAGGGACGGGCCATGGACACAAGAGGAATCTCGCCATCCAGCCGTGCCGTCACGGCCTCACCCACGCCTTCCGCCCCGGCTACGACGGACCATGCCACCGTCACCACGACCCACCTTGACGACCGCATCACCGTGGCGGTGACCGGAGAGATCGACATCGCGACCGCGCCCCTGCTGGCCAATGCCCTCCATGCCGCACTCGCGGGCAACACACCACGGGTCGAAGCCGACTTCAGCGCGGTGTCCTTCTGCGACTGCTCCGGACTCAGCGTCCTTCTCGGCATCCGGCACCAAGCCGACAGCCAGGGACGCGCCTTCCACGTGGCAGGAGTTACCTCGCGCCAGGTGCAGAGGCTCTTCCAGGCAACCGGCACGACCACCCTGACCACCCCACCCCTGGCTTGAGTTGTCGGGAGACGTCTCGGGTTCCAGTGCCCCGTGGCAGGATGACGCAATGGGACGTATTCGACAGACGGTCAGTTCTGGGTCACCCCTCGAACCGAAGATTGGATTTTCGCGGGCAGTCCGCAAAGGGGCGCATGTGGCGGTTGCCGGCACTGCTCCCATCGGAGACGACGGATCGACCGTGGGGATGGGTGACGTCTATGCCCAGACCGTCAGGTGTCTGGACATTGCAGAGGGCGCACTGAAGGAAGCGGGGGCATCACTGGAGGATGTCGTGCGGACCCGCATCATGCTCACTGACGTGACTCGATGGAAGGAAGCCGCGCAAGCCCACGGAGAGCGGCTCGCGTCGGTCCGTCCGGCATGCACCTTCATCGAGGTCTCGCGTTTCATCGATCCGGACTGGCTCGTCGAAATAGAGCTCGACGCGATCCTCGACTAGGGCCTGTCTTCCGTTCTGTGCGCACTGCAGCAGGATCACAAAGTCGTATCTGCGGCTGTTTTTAGCGCTTCCCTGCAGAACGTTCGCACCCTCAGACACGGCAGCACGGCCCGTTCGACGGGCGACGGCGCCGGGCCGTCCAGATCGAGCAGGCCAGTCGGCTCCAGCGGCGGCTGGGCGAGGAACCGCGGTGTGCTCCCGCCGTGCCGCTGGGCGGCGTGGACCAGGAACGGGTGGCAGAGGAACACGTCCCCGGCCTCCCCGGCGGCGGCCACCTCGCGGAACGCCGGAGTGGCCATGCCGCCAATCCGCACGACCGGCTCGGTCCCGCGCTGAGGTGATCCGTAGGCCTGTGCGAACATCCTCTCGCTGATGCGGGGATGGAACAGGGGGGCGGTTATGCGCGAGGGCACCCGAAAGTCGGTACGGTCACGCCGTCGCCCTGGCGTGCTGTGCGACTTCCTCTTGCACCGGGTCCCCGGCTGACGGACATTTCCGCGGGCTTCCGCACGTACCTTCAGAGTGGTCTCTGCGGTCACTGCCCTTCGGCAGGCCCGGGACTAGTGCACCTGGATGCCCGCGCCGTAAGCCGTGCCGCCGCTGTAACAGGTGGCGGTGCTCGTGGTGCCGACGCGGCGCCACGTGGGGTCGTACACGGTGTAGTCCTGCGCCCAGGTCCTGTCGCACCTGGTGTAGACGCGGAACTCACCCGTCCCGTTGGTGCACGTGCCGGCCGCCGTGGTGCTCGACTTGTACCAGGTGCGGCAGTCGTACGCGTCCGCGGAGGCCGGGCTCGCGCCGACGACCGTCAAGGCGGCGCCCACAGCCATGGAACTGATCAAAGAGAGAACGCGCTTCATTCCCGCCCCCGATTGGTGGACCGTTGCTCCGAGGATCTAGGCCGCTCTCCACTATCGGGGGCGCGCCCTTCCCCTCACAACCCCTGGGTGCCCACCGCGCCTTCGGCGGGTCAGTTCGTGACCGGCCACTCCAGCGGGTCCTTGTAGAAGCCCTGAGTGAGTTCCACCGCGGCGGCCTTGTCGCCGTCCTGGATGACGAAGGCGGTGCAGATGTTCTCCGACTGGCCGGGGCTCAGCTGCTTTCCGCTGTCCGTCTCCGGGCAGTTGGGCCACTTCGCGGAGCCCATCAGGACGAGGAGGGCACGGGTGCGGTTGCCCCTTTCCGTCCTGATGACCAGGTCGCCGTCCATGTCGCCGACCTCCATGGGCGCACCGCTCTTGTGGGTGACCGTCGACCAGACGAAGACGGGAACCTCCGGGCCCTTCTTCTCGTCCTTCTCCAGACCGGACGCGTCCATGTCGGCCGTGGTGCCCGTCTCCACCTTGGTCGGCGTGACCGTGTACTTGGCCCCCGTGGACTTCTGCTTGTCGCTTTCCTGTTCCGGGCTGGCCTCACCCAGGCGGAAGGTCTTCTTCTCGTCCTTGGCGGCGGAGCCGGAGCTGCCCCGGTTCTTCTTTCCCGAACCCAAGCCGTTACAGCCGGTCAGCGCCACAACGAGCGCCAGGGCACCCACCGCAGCCGGAACGGTACGCGTCCACGTACGCATCTCTTTCCACACTCCCCGTTGACGTCCTCGTCGTACGCCGATCATCCTGCCAGAACGAGATCGTCCACTTGTACGAGGGGAGCGCGGAATCATTCACTCCACCACCAGGTCCGCACGGGCGCGCCCCGGTGCGATCAGGCGGGCGTTCGCCTCGTCCGAGCGGGCCACCCACTCCCTGGCGTACGTCGCCTCCTTGCCGTGGCGCACATGGCGGTCAACCAGCCGCCGGACGCGTACCCCGTCGTCCGGCGCCAGGAACCAGACCTCGTCGAGCAGGGGCCTGACCTCCGCCCAGCTTTCCTCCTCGTACAGCAGATAGTTGCCCTCGGTGATCACCAGCCGTACGGCGGGCGCGACCCGGATGCTTCCCGCGACCGGCTCCTCCAGTGAGCGGTCGAAGGCCGGGGCGTAGACCACACCGGCGGCGGGCTCACGCAGCCGTCGCAGCAGTGCCGTGTACCCCGCCGCGTCGAAGGTGTCCGGCGCGCCCTTGCGGTCGGCCCGGCCCTGACGCACCAACTCGGCCTGGGCCAGGTGGAATCCGTCCATCGGTACCACCACGGCCAGCCCCGGCCCCAGCTCCCGGGCCAGGCGCGCGGCCAGAGTGGACTTCCCCGCACCGGGCGCCCCCGCGATCCCCAGGATCCGCCGAGCGCCCGACGCGGCGAGGCCGCGGGCCCGTCCCTCCAGCTCCGTCATATCCATGCCTCCATCCTGCCTGGGCGGCATTCCCGGAGGGGTGCCCCGTCGCTTGCTCGGTCCGGTGGCAGCGGCCAGTGGGCGATGTCGGCTCGGGTCGCTCGGGTCGGGTGCGGCGGGGTCTCCCACCGCCGCGCACGGGGCCATACGGAGCACCTCGCGGAACGGTTCACGCGTTTGCCGCAGCCGCGGCCCGGCTACCACGACCGGCGGGCGCTCGAAGGCGGGGCGCCGCCGGGCGTACTAGCGTCGTCGGTATGACAAATCCTCCGCGGCGCTACACCGTCGTACTGAAGCCACAGATCGCCGATCGTGAAGGGCACACGAACCACGGGGCGAGCATGCGCTCAGCCTCGGTCGAGGCCACCGGCGACACGGGGGCGAGCGGCTTCCCCCGCTACGAGGGCGACGGCCTCCAGGTGGACATCGACCCCGGCACCCACGCCGTGGAAGCGGTCACGGTCGACGGCCGGGAGCTGCCCTACGGGTGGACGGCGGAGGCCACGGCTCAGGGTGAGACCCCGCGGGCCTGAGCCATCGGAGCCGCGCCCGTCCGCGATCACCAGGGCAGCTCCCGCACCTGCTGAACGCACAGTACGACGAAGAGCAGTCCGGCTGCCGCCAGCATCACATTGCTCAGCAGGCCGTTGCGCCAGTCGGACGGGGTGCGTGAGGAGTTGAGCAGCCACAGCAGGGTCAGGGCCAGGAACGGCATGAAGAAGGCGCCGATCACCCCGTACACGATGACGAGTCCGAACGGCTGGTCCAGGAAGAGCAGGCTGATGGGCGGGAAGGTGAGCCAGAGCAGGTACGCGCGGAAGGGCAGGGACTTCTCGCGGCTGGTGCCGGCCGGGGCCAGGGACGGCCGGTATTTCGTCATGAAGTCGGCGAACATCAGGCTCACCCCGTGCCACACGCCGATCAGCGAGGTGAAGGAGGTCGCGAAGAAACCCACCAGGAAGAGCTTGGCGGTCGCCGTACCGTAGCGGTCCTCCAGGATGCCGCTCAGATCGAGCAGGCCCTTGTCGCCCTTCGCGAGCGCGGCACCGGAGGAGTGCAGGAGCTCGGCGCCGACGAAGAGCATCGCCACGACGAAGATGCCGGTGGTGACGTAGGCGACGCGGTTGTCGAGCCGCATCACCTTCATCCAGCCCGTGTCCGTCCAGCCCTTGGCATTGATCCAGTAGCCGTACGCGGCCAGCGTGATGGTGCCGCCGACCCCGCCGATCAGGCCGAGCGTGTAGATCATTGACCCGTCCGGCAGGACGGGCGCGAGTCCGGCGACGGCTTCGCCGAGGTGGGGCGTGACCCGGATCGCGAGGTAGACGGTGACCAGGAACATCACGCCGACCAGGACCGTCATCACCTTCTCGAAGACGGCGTACCGGTTGAACCAGACGAAGACCAGACCCACCAGGCCGCACAGCACGGCCCAGGCCTTCAGGTCCATGGTGTCCGGGAAGAGCGCGGCCAGCGGGAGGGCGCTGGAGGACATCGCGGCGGCGCCGTAGACAAAGCCCCAGACGGCGACGTATCCCACGAAGTAGACCGTGGTCCAGGAGCCGAGGCTGCGCCAGCCGTCGAAGAGGGTACGGCCGGTGGCGAGGTGCCAGCGGCCCACGGCCTCGGCGAGCGAGATCTTGACCAGGCAGCCGATCACCGCCGCCCACAGCAGGGTGTAGCCGAACTTGCTGCCCGCGATCAGCGTGGCGACGAGGTCGCCCGCGCCGACGCCGGTCGCGGCAACGACGATTCCGGGTCCGATGGATCGCCAACTCGCCTTTCGAGAAAGGGGTTCATCGCTCTCTCCGGTGTCGATCTGGGTCGTGTCCGTCATCCTTGACCGCCTCCCGTTCACCGCTGCGTGACCTGGGTCACCAAAGCGTCTCGGCGGCCGTCGCGCAAGACCGCCTAGTTGCATGGAGCCGCCGGGCGCGATGTGCGGCCGGCCTGCTACTGCCGGGTCCCGGTGATCTTTCCTTCCGGAGTCAGGGTGAAGGTGGTGCCGTCCATCGTGGTGGTGCCGCGGGCCGTCCTGCCGTACGCCTCGAGCGTGATCTCCTCGGCCTTGCCCATGTGGACTCTGGCTTCGGCGGCATGTACCCAGGTGTTGACCCGCACGTGCGTCGACCAGTTGGAGACCTCCTGGTTCCGCCAGGCTCCCCAACTGCCTTCCGGGAGGAGACCCGGCGCCCTGCCCTGCCAGAAGGCAAGGGCGGCGACGGCCAGCAGAGCGGCGGCCAGGGTGAAGATCAGAGCCGGCGCGAGGGTGCGGCGACGTGAGGACGGCACGCGTGCCTCCTGTCGTAGAGGGCTGAAGCAGGACCGGCCGTCCAGGCCGGTCCTCAGTTAGAGGGATGTGGGGGCGAGAAGGTTCCGGGGCGGTCCTAGGGTTCGAGGATCGTCATCACGTCGCGCTGGACCACTTGCGGGCGGTCGGCCACGACCGACAGGACCCACAGGCCGGGGCCGGCCGTGAGACTGCCCCGGCGCTCGCCCGGTTCCGACGCCGGCAGGACCACCCAGTCCTGTGGCTCGGCCGAGTCGTGGGCGTGCAAGGCGGCCCGTACGGTGCGGCCGCGCTCGACGCCGGTCGCCACGATGTCGAACGGCTCGCCCGCCACCGCGAACTCGGGCACCACGATGCCGAATTCGTCGTCGGCGAGGGTGTCCTTCGCCGACTTGCTGTTGTGGATGGCGTCGAGCTGGTGGCCGAACGCCTCGCCGCTGATGAGGTGGCCGTGGCGGTGGCCGTTCCACCGGGCCTCGTCCGTCCGGCGCAGTGCCCAGCGCGCGAAGGCCGACTCCGCGGGAACCGTCCCGTCGCCGGTCCACGGATCCGAGTCGTTCATGACGTAGTGGAAGTCGAGCTTCCCGCCCGCGTCCGCCGTCACCGCGTGAATGGTGGGGTGTGCCCGGCCGGCGAGGCACTGCACCTCGTACGGGAGGCTGCGGTCCGGGCTCCCCCGCAGGTTGTCCCGTAAGGCGGTCTCGAACTCCTCGTGGAAGGCGAACACGTCCTGGACGATGTCCGTCGGCAGGCCCGCGTCGATGTCCGTCAGGTGGTCGTAGTAGCCCTCGGGATAGCCGGGCCTGCGCACGGCCTCGTAGACGGGGAGCAGTTGCCCCATCGAAGGGAAGCTGCGGCACAGTTCCGTGAGCCGGTCGTTGAGGCGGCCCGCCATCGCCGCCGCGGTGCGTCCCACCAGGCCCGTGCCCACGCCGTGCCCTGTCAGGAAGCGGACGGCCTGGGCGGCGCCCCGGTGCGGGGTGCCGACCGTCACGAGCGTCCGGGCGGTTTCCCGGCCGCCGAGGACCTCCAGGTAGTACCGGGCGACCAGGCCGCCCATGGAGTGGCAGATCAGGGTGACCTTCGGGTCGTCCTCGGCCTTGGGGTAGTGCGTCCTGAACTCCTCGCTCCAGCGGCCGAGTTCGCGCTCGATGCGGATTTTGAGGTCGGCCGCGGTGAGCCTGTTGGACAGTCGCCAGTCGTACGGGAACACCACGAACTGCTCCGGGCGGACCCCGCTGAGTAGGCCGGCGACGTCCGGGTAGCCCTGCTGTGTGACCATCCCGGGCATTCCGCTCGGCCGGTGGATCAGCCCCGGGGTCTCGACCGCGTACGGCTCCTCGGGCCGCTCGTCGCCGATTCCGTCGGGCAGGCGGAGCCGCCTGATCAGTTTCTGTGGCGGCACCGCGCCGAGCAGCGCGCGTACCGACAGGTTCCAGAGATCCTTGCCGTCCCGCGTCAGGCGGGTTCCCGTGATCCCCGGTACGAAGACCACCAGGTCGTGCTTCAACTGACTCCTCCTTGTGTCGTCCGGCCGCCGCCCCCTCGGGTGGCGCCGGCAGGTCAGGGGCCGGCGCCGCTACCAGCCTGTGCGGGGCCGCCAGCCGTTGGCGCCCGGGCCGACGCCCGGGCCGCTTGTGCCCGCGCGTCTTTCCGGTCCGGGGCGGGCGTCGGGCGCCGGGTTCAGCGCCTGCGCGCCGAGCAGGATCTGGTCGCAGCGGCGGCGCCCCTGGAGGGTCAGGGTGATACCGCGGCCCTCCTCGTACACGGCCCCGGCCGCCTCGACGTCCAGCCCCCGCCAGGGCACCGTCGCCGCCTTCAGCTCCCGGCGGGTCGTCGCGTCGAACACCGAGCCGGTCAGCTCCCCGCCGCAGGCCACCAGCAGCGGGCGGTCCGGGCTGCCCGTGAAGACGAGCGCCGAGGCGCGTCCGCCCGGGTACGGGAACCGGTCCGCGACCCAGCGCCCGCCCTTGTACCGGGCGAGGTAGATCATGTCGTCGGCCCCCCACGCCACCAGGGGGACGGACCTGCCCAGCACCTGGTGCTCGCCCAGCACCATGGCCGCCGTACGCCGCCAGGAGTCGTCGAGCAGGGGCAGCGCCCCGTCGTGCTCCGCGCCCGCCTGCCACAGCCGGAAGCCGCGACCGGTGTCGACGCCGACCCAGGTGCTGCCGTCGGACATGGCGCGGGCGTCCAGGGCGTGGGCGACCACATCGACCTCGTCCTGGACCAGCCAGCGGCCGTTGCGCAGCCGCCGCCGCTGAACCCGCCTGCGGTCGGGGACGAACACGCTCGGCGCGCCGTCCTCCTCGACAACGAGTCCCAGACCGCGTATCTCCTCGCCGGCGTCGCCGGGCAGGGTGATGTCCTCGTACGGGGCGGCGCTCTCCAGGGCGGCGGTGAGCGACCAGACGCGTACGGTCCGGCCTGCGGCGGCGGCGACGAGCCAGGTGTCGTCGTGCCACACCGCGCGCACCGCGGTGACCGCCTCGTCCTGCCGCAGCAGCACCGGCTCCCCGCCCGCGCCGGGGTATCCGGCGACGACGGCGCGCCCCATGACCCGGCACAGCAGCGCGGGACGGCCGGGCGGGCCTGCCGCCGGTTCCACCATGAGGCGTTCGGTGTAGCTGCGTTGCGGCTCGCGGGGCCGGGCGGCGGTCGCCGCGGCGACGTCGAGGATCCGTACGTGCGGGCCGTCGGCGACCGCGACGCGCCCGCTGCCGCGGGGGTCACAGGCCAGCGCCTGCGCATGCGGTGCCCGTGGACGGGGAACGCGCACAGCGGGCGGCCCTCCTCCGCGAGCCCGTGCACGGCCACCCGGTCGCCTTGGTGGAGGACCAGCAGGGGCTGCGTACCGAGGCGGCCGAGCGCCACGCCACGGGCGTCGGGCGATTCCACCGACAGCGCGTGCTCCACCGACCAGCCGGGGTCGGGGCGGCCGTCGCCGCCGGCGGTGACGGCCAGCCGCCACACGTCGGTGGTGTGGCCGTCGGCGCGGGCCAGCCACGCGCCGGCGGCCGCCGGCTCACCCGCCCTCGGTGCGGGGTCCGGCAGGGCCGCGATCGCCCGGACCGGTCCGCGCCCGGTATGCGTCAGCGGTGCGGCCGGTCCGAGCAGCTGCCGTCCCACTCCGGCCGGATGGATCTGGTGGAGCTGGGTCTCGGCGCCTGGGCGGCGTGGACGGCCAGATAGGAGCGGGTGTAGGCGTCCGCCCGCCCCCACTCGGGGGCTGCGCGGGCGCGGAGCGCGTCGTGGACCTTGAGGTGTCCGTTCTGCGGTGTGAGGCCGAGCCGTTCGAGGATGTGGGCGCCGTCCCCGGCGTGCGCGAGCCGGTACGTACCCGACTCGACGGCGACGAGGCCGCCCTGGGCCAGGGCCAGGACGTCGCGGGTCTGGGCGCGGGTGAAGGCCCCTGCCCGGCCGTGCAGGGCGTCGGCCATCGTCACCAGGAGGGAGAGGTCGCGCAGCCCGCCTCCGTGCGCCAGGGCGAGCGGGGCGAGGATCCTGGCCGCCGGTACGGTCCCGTCTTGTTCGAGGTGGCTGATCTCCCGGCGGACCCATTCCTCCAGTCCGGTTCCCGCCTGCCGGAGTTCGGCCTCCAGTTCGGGGCCGGACGGCGGGTGCGCCCGGCGGACGAGCTGGCCGGCGATGAGCCGGGCAACGAGGAAGAGCCCGTCGCTCTCGGCGGCGATCGCCTGTGCGGCCTCGCGCCGCAGCAGGGCGCGGCGTGCGTCCGCGTACGGGGAGCCGGGGGCGGCGAGGAGCGACTCCACGAGGGCCGTGATGTCCCGTTCGGCGTCGTCGTCCTGGTCGAGGGCGAGGGGGGCGGTGGTCTGGTCGAGTACGTCGAGGAGGCTCTCGGCGACGACCGGGTCGGCCAGCTGCCGCCGGGGCCGTGGGCGCGTCGCCACGATCACCTTCACGCCCGAGGTCTCCGCGAGCCGGTTCAGGAACTGGCGTGCGATCTCGTGCGCCTGACCCGGCATCGCCTCGTCGAGCCCGTCGAAGAGTAGGTTCAGTGCGCCCGCCTGCCGGGCGAGGGCGGCGACGGCTTCGGCGCAGCGGCTGGCGTCCAGGCCCGTCGGGGGTTTGTGCTGCATGGCGTCGAAGGTGCTCAGCGCGTCCCATACGGCCTCGACGACGGCGGGGAGGGAGCGGTCGCGGCAGGTGATCAGGGCGTGGACGGTGCCGGGCCGCGGGCAGATCTGCGGCGGCGGCTGGTGGTCGAGCCGTCGTTTGCGCCGGGCCACGGACAGCAGTCCGAGCATCGCGAGCAGGGCGGTCTTGCCGGATCCGCCGGGCCCGGTGACCACCTGCATGCCGTGCGCCGCCGTGTCGAGCCAGCGGACGAGGCGGGCCAGCGCGGCGTGCCGGCCGGTGAACTCCCGTTCCAGCGCGCCACCTTCCTGTAGCTGAAAGGGGGATTCCTGCGCCCACGGGGGCTCCGCGTCGTCGGCGAGTACGGCCGGATTTGCCCACTGTCCACGGAGGGCGGCATCGCCGTCGTCCTGGAAGTACGGGTTGTGCAGGAAGTTGTTGGGCAGGGGCCGGACCGTCTCGAACCCCGGCCGCTCGTCCCTGGTCTCCAGGCCTTCCGCGGCCGCTTCCTGGTCGACGGCATCGACGAGGTAGGGGACGGAGAGGTAGAGGTCGACCGGTGCATCGGCAGGGAGCGGTCGGAGACCTCGGTGTCGGGCTTGCCGAGGACGGACGACAGCCAACCCACCCAAAGACCTTCCCGGATGGTGGCGCCCACCCCCGACGTGCCGATCACGGCGAATCCGGCGGCGGTGTCCTGGTACGCGCGGGCCACCGCGGCGCGGTCCTTGCTGACCGCCCGCCGCAGGGCCACGTTCAGGTGCCCGTGTGAGGAGCAGGCGTCGAGGACGAGGAGGGTGTGCGACGGCCGCGGGGCCGAGAGGATCCGGTCCACCAGCTCGGTGAGGGCGAAGGAGTGGTCGGGGTCGAAGCGGCTGGGGCGGACCCTGCGCAACGGCTCGACGCTGCGCCAGCAGTACCTGGAGGACGCCGACCCGCTCGACGCCCCGCCCTGGATGTTCTGCAGCCTCGGCGTGAACGTGGCAGTCGAGACGGGCAAGGACGGCAAAATGCTCTTCTCCCGGCGCAGCGCCAGGGTGGCCGGCCCGAACGCCTCCCGCTGGAACTCCTCGGCCAACGAGGGCCTCGCCGCGAACCACGACCTGCCCGCGTCCGGTGAGATCAGCCTGCACCAGGTGGCGCGCCGGGCACTGCGCGAGGAGCTGGCGGTGCAGGCGTCCGACCGGGTCGACCTGGAACTGCTCGGCTTCGGCCTGGACCTGCGGAACAACCAGTGGGCGGTGTTCTTCCGGGCGGTCCTGGAGGACCTGGGCGAGGAGGAACTGCGGGCGCGCTGGAGCCGTGGCGTCGAGGACAAGTGGGAGCACGACCGCTACACGTTCACCCCGGCCGACCCGGAGTCGGTCCTCACGTTCCTGCGCGACACCCCGCTGTGGGCCCCGTGCGCCCCGGCGCTGTTCTACCTGTCCCTGGTCCGCGCGGCGGTCCGCGCGGCGGTCCGCGCGGCGGACGGTGACCCGGACGCCCGCCTGACGGTGGAGGAGGCGGAACGCCGGGTCCTGGCGCGCGGATGACACCTCACCCCGTTCTCTACGGCGGTTCCGGCTCACGGCTCACGACGGCTGCCGTCGGCGGCCGGAGCCGCTGCGGATTCCGAAGGTGACCACGACCAGCGCGCCGAGCAGCAGGACCATGACGCCGGTGCGGCTGGTCGCGAACTCACGGACCGCGTCGGAGGTCCTGGACCACAGGCTGCTGTCCGGTGAGGCGGCCGTCTCGCCCAGCCAGATCGATCCGTCCGGGGCGGCCGCCGGGTGGTCCCTCGACGCCTTCACGGTCTGCGGCAGTTGTGGATACAGGCTGTTCATCCGCTCGGCGCTGACCGGGGTGGTGTTCAGCTTGCTGAAGTCGACCCCGCCGAACACCATCGTGGACGTGACGACGGTGTCGCCCTCTTCGGTGGTCTGCTCGTAGGTGAACTCTCCGCTTTCGATGGAATGAACGTAGGTGTCGAACACCTGCCGAGGCCGCCAGTCGCCCTTGAGTCTGGCCGGGCCGAGATCTCCCGAGTCGATCAGTTTGCCGAAGGAGGTCGGGTGGCCTTCCTGGTGCCGCTTGCGGATCCACTGGGCCACTATGCGGGCAAGGAAGGCGCGGCGCAGCGGCGCGTACTCCGGCGCCGTATTGACCGCCTCGGCGACTTTGGGCACCACCGTCGTCTGTTCCAGCCGCTCGTTGCGCGCGTCGCTCTCCGGATCGGCGTCGCACGACTGGGGCAATCCGGCGATGTGCTGGGCCTTCGCGTTCACCGCGAGGGTTGCTTTGAGGATGTAGAGCGACCCGCCGTCCTCGCGTACCTGGACGTCGCCGGGCACGATCCACAGCCTTGATGAATAGCACGCCTTCCCGGAGGGGCCGGTCAGTGCCTTCCAGTAACGCGCGCCGAAGTCGGTCTTGGGATCGAGGAGCTTTCCCTCTGTGCGCTTCATCTGCAGGTCTGCCTCGAGGAGCGCCCGGCCGGCGTTCGTCTGGCCGAGTTCGGTGTCCACGATCCTGTCCGGCTCATTCGGGTTGAGATTGACCCAGAACTTGTTCGGGTCCAGCACGAGCCAGGCCCTCAGGTCCGCGGCGCTGGTCGTGAGCAGGTCGAGGCCGGAGTCGATGTCCTGCTGGAGCCCTGGAGCGGCCGGTTTCGCCGAGAAGGAGTACTGCACTCCTCCGGAACCGGGGTTGTCGGACAGGTAGCGCATTTCAAGAGTGGAGAAGTCGACACCGCCGGTGTCCTTCGACGCGAGCGCCTCGGCGAGCCCGCCCGACGAGGATCCGCCCGGTGAGGAGCAGGGGGCTGCTGCCATGGGCAGCGCCGCCGCCATCACCACGACACGGCCGCTGCCCCCGCGTGTGCCTTCCCCGGGCGGGCCCGCCACCCCGGTGTCGCAGTCCGGCCGGAGTCCCAAGGTCTCCTTGCGCTTCTGCTCCTCCTTGCGGGTCTTCTCCCGGCGCAGCTGGGATGTGGCCTTGCCCATGACGTTCTGTGAGACCGCCACGGAGGCCTTGGAGTCAGGGCTTCCGCCCCGGCCGTAATAGGCGATGGCGAGCTTGCGCTGGAAGTCCTGGGTCTGTTTATTGCATTTGTTGAGGCAGGGACTGTTCTCGCTCGCGAGCCCCAGCGAAGACCGCACCAAGATCGAATCTGTCAGTGATTTGGCTGCCGCGTCACTGATGTCCTTGGACATTCTCTGGATGCTCAGCGGACCGGCGGCCCGGATGCGCGCGAGGGGGATCTGCTCGGAATGGGTACCGTGATACACGTTGCTCGTCGAAACTTCCAGCAGCTTGCCGGCCTGCTTCGCTCCGAGCTCCGCGTAGATCTCCCGGTTGTCCGCGTAATCGACGGGCTTCGCGGCGATGTTGTAATCACCTGGGATGTCGAATCCGGAATTTGCCGCATTGAGTGCATTCAGCATGTCGCTGTGGAACGTGTCCGCCCGAAACCAGGGAAGCGTCTTTTCGTCCCGCAGCCAGGAGAAGTCGAACCACTCGACCGACACGTTCCCGGGGTCGGTTCCGAACCTCATGCGAGCCGCGACGAGCCTTCGTCCCATCGGGCTTTGGAGCAGCTGCCCGGACGCCGCCTCCAACTGCTGGTCGGTGTCCAGACTCGTGCCCGGCGGCACTATGAGGCGCACACCGTTCGCGTCCGTGAAGGGCGGAGGCGTGGACTCTGCGAGCGCTCCCGGCACCCCCGGCACGAAGGCGATCAGCGCCGCGCCGAACAGTGCGGCAAGGCGTTGCCACCGGCTATGACTAGGGATGCGCACCGTGGTCTCCCGCTTGGCTTTGACCGGGGCCGGGCGCCGGCGGGGCCGTGCCCGCGGCCTGAAGGTAGTCGGTCAGCGCCTGCCCGGGCCCCGTGTCCTGGCCAGGGGAGGAGGACGACACGGTGAGCGCCGCGCCCCGTTTGAATGCCCTGGTGCCCGCGGCGGCCAGGGCGGTGACCGCCAGGAGAGCCACGATGGTGGAACCGGCGAGCGAGGTGCCATTGGCGCACGCCCGGCTGCTGATGAAGTGAGGGTCGTTGAAATTGACTTTCAGCGATGGTCTGTAGCCAAGGCTGACCGTGCAGGCCGACGCCTGTTGCGGGACGAGGAGCAGTATGAGGCAGGCTATGGGGACCGCTCCCGCGATGAGACAGGCTGCGCGTAAGGTCAGCGCGGTAAATCCACGGCCGGTCATGATGTCACCGCCGAGCGGGCGTTCGCCTTCAGGCGCATCACTTTCGCGCGCAATTGCTCACCCTTCTCGCGACTCGCCACGTCGGCTGCATCGACCATGTCATCTGCGTCGGCTACGTCACCCGCGTCCGCTACGCCGGCTGCGTTGTCCACGGGGGCTGCCTGTTGTTGCAGTCGCCAGCCGGCCAGGTCCAGCTGAGCGGACTGCAGCCGGAGCAGCGCCAGCGCGGCATTGCGCCCGTACCACCGCCAGGTGCCCGCCAGTGCCCAGAACCGCAGCGCCGGATTGGTCAGGAAGGGCGCTTCTCCGGGGGTAATGGCCCCGCCCTCCGCCGCCTCGGCCGACAGCGCGACCTGCGCCGCCAAGGCCCGTGCGCGCCTCCCGGTCATCAGCAGAAGGACGGCGAGCACGATGAAGGGCGCCTGCGGGAGCAGCCAGAGGAGCGGGGAGACGACCAGGGTGTCGAAGGCCGAGCCGACCTCGATGTGATCACCGACCAGGTGTGAGAGCCACGCCGACAGTATTTCGGTGGCCACGGCGCCGCCGACCGCTGCCACGAGGGCCGCCCCGGCGATGAGCGCGCGCCGTCTGCGCTGCCGCGTCTGGGCTGCGAGGCCGAGCCCGGCCCCGAGCAGCGCACCGCACGCCACCTGCCCACCGAGTAGGCCGATCGACTGCCGGATCCAGTACTCGAAGCCGCCTGTCGCCCCGGTGAACGAGCTCATCGCGCCGTACAGCCGGATGAACAGGACGCTTTCCACGAAGGTGTACCCGAGCCCGACCGCGGCTCCAAGGACAAGACCGGTCACGGTATCGGTGACCCGGTGCCGGAACAGGAGCAGGATCATCACAACGCCTGCCGCGACGAGCAGCACGTTCACAACGCTCAGATGCAGGATCAGGAAGTCAATCACGCGGTAGAGGCCCTGGAGGGGTGCGGTGAGGTCGGCGGGCGAGCCTGGATCCTTGAGCAGGTAGCCGTAGACGGTCGCGAACGCGAGGCCGCTGTAGGCACGGCCCAACCCGAACACGATGAACGCGCCCCAGCCGAACGCGGTCAGCAGTACCGACAGCGGCAGCCGGGCGAATCTCTGGCCGTGGTGCAACAGCCACAGGACGAACGCCGTACTGGGCACGCAGGCGAGCGCAGTCAGCGGATACGTGGCAAGGACCGCCAGCCCCATCAAAGCGAACGGACCCAGCAGGGCCACCAGGGTCGCCCAGGTGAGAACCACGGCCCGGCGGCCCGCCGGGCGAGTGATCATCGCGAATACCTGGAGCAGCGCACCCACCACGATGCCCGCCATCACGGCCCAGAAGACCATCCGTGGCATGGACAGCAGCCGATCGAGCGAGCCGAACGGCCCTCTGTTCATTTGCTGGGAGATCGACTTCGGCAGCTCATAGAAGATCGACACGGCTGGCTCGTCCGGCAGCAGGTGCGGCCGGGTGATGTTGAGCAACAGCTCCACGAGGTACAGCGCGATCACCAGCCGGGCGATCAGCAGTGCCCACCCCCTCGCCAGTGCGTCGTCGCGTATGCGCCTGGGCACGGCCGAGGTCTTGGGGGACGGCAGGCTGTCGGTCACCGGGCACCACCCGGGGCGGCGGGTGCACCGGGCAGGCCGGTCGGAAACTGACGGAGCAGGTCCGAGGGCAGGCTGGTGGGAAAGTCCGTCGGAAAGTCCGTGGGAAAGTCAGAGGGGAACCGCGTCGGTAAGCCGCCCGGTAACGAGGGGGCGGACGGGAAATCGGACGGGAGCCGCGGAAGCGGCGTCCCACCCGGAAGAGTTGGCATGTTGGGCATCTCAGGCTCGTTGAGCCCGGCCAGACTGACCACGAGAGACACTCCCAGCAGCACCGCGCCGATGACCGAGCCGATCACCACCAGTAACACCTGCGGCCGCGGCACCTCGTCGGCCACGTCGGTCACGCGATTCATACGCAATTCCTTAGTCGCTCGACGAGATCCCACGGAAGGGGCCCTGCGTCGGCGTTCAGACGAACCCATGCAGGCGTGCCGGGCCATGCTGTTAACTGCGTTGCGCAACGCAGGCTATATACGGCATGCGTCGGAGTACAGGGGCACCCGGGCCCCGCAGAAAATTGGCGTGAACACGTCAGTCTGCACACGCGTCAGTCCTGTACGAGGAAGTCGGTGATGAGCTTCAGCCACTCCTCCGGGCGCTCGGCGAACGGCAGGTGTCCCGTAGGAAGTTCGGCGACCTCCGCCGCCGGGATGCCGACGGCGAGCTCGCGCTGGAGGGCGGGAGAGACGAGCGGGTCGCCGGTGGTGACGACGACCAGGGTCGGCACCGCCATGCCGGCGAGATCCGCGCGGACGTCGATGCGCCGGACCAGACCGACCTGGTCCCCCGTGCCGGACGGGATGAGCGGCGCGATCTGCTCGGCAGCGGCCTGAACCCGGGCGGGTGTGAGCGAGTTCAGCACAGGTGCGCTCAGGGCCATCAGGTTCAGGTATTCGGCGAGCAGGGAGTGCTGACCCGACTCGAACAGCTGATGCCAGACGGAGACGTCGAGGACCGCCCGCTCCGCCATCGCGGGGATGCTGCGGTACCTCGCCGCCGACTACACCGACCCGAGCCACCCGCCGGGCTGCCTCCTCATCACCGCGGCGACCAACTGCGGCCCCGGCTCACAGGACGTGAAGGCCGGCCTGCGGGCGATGCGGGAGGAGACGAAGGCTTCCTTCGCCGCCCGCATCCGCGCCGACGTCGACGCGGGCCTCCTCCCTGCGGATGTGGACGCCGACGGGCTCGCGGCCTTCTACGCGGCCGTGATCCAGGGGATGAACCAGCAGGCGTGCGACGGGGTGGCACGCGAGGTGCTGGAGCGCGTGGCCGACGCGGCGATGGCGGCCTGGCCCGAGTCGGCACGGCAAGGCCCCCTCTGACCCGGTGCGCCGGCGGCCAGGCGGTCAGGCAGGGGCGTCGAGGAGATGGGGGCCGTTGTTGCGGACGCTGTTGACCGCGGTCGACACCGGCCGCACCTCCAGCCGGCCGCCGGCCGGGGTGTGGAGCAAGGCGCGGAGCTCGTGGATGTCCTGGCGGGTGGGATCGAGCCAGGCCTCGTAGTCCGCGGGGTCCAGGGCGAGGGGCATCCTCGGGTGGATCCGGCCGGCCGAGTCGGTGGCTTCAGTGGTGATGATCGCGGCCGTGACCAGCCAGGCGTCCGGATCATCCTGATCGGCGACGGCCGGGTCGCGCCAGAATTCGTAGAGACCGGCCAGGGCCATCACAGCGGTGTCCTCGGGCGCGATGAAGTACGGCTGCTTGTAGGCCTTCGCCGTGGCGGTGGCGGGGACGGGCTGCCATTCGTAGAAGCCGTCCGCGGGCAGCAGACACCTTCGTTTGGCGAACGCCCGACGGTAGGCCGGCTTCTCGTGGACCGTCTCCACCCGAGCGTTGATCATCCGGGAACCGACACCCGGGTCCTTCGCCCACGAGGGCACCAGGCCCCACCGCAGGGTGCGCAGCCGGCGCTCCAGCTCACCGCTGCCACGGTCCGGGCGTTCCAGGACGGCCCACACCGGGTCAGTGGGGGCGACGTTCCAGCTCGCAGCCAGCGTCTCGCGCGGATCCCAGCGCGCCTCGAAGAGGCCGGCCAGGTCGGCGGGAGCGCGGGTGGAGGCATAGCGGCCGCACATGACCCCACTCTGCCACCCCGCCCCCAGGGGCGCGGCCAGGGCACACCGGGCCGGCCCCGGCGGGCTGCGCGGGTGGCGGTGCCGGGCGGCACCTCGACCGTGCGGCGGTCCGGGAAGGACGACCCATCCGCGACGACGACCCAGCCGGGCGGCGGTAACGGCATCAGCCCGGCAGGCAGGCAGGCAGCCCCGGCAGGCAGGCAGCCCCGCCCGACGGGCGCCGGCGCCGGCACTGGCGCCCGTCAGGCCGCACGGTCATGGCCGCACGGCCTTCTGGCCGTGCGGCCTTCGGTTCGGGCCGGTGGGACATCCCTGCGGTGTCAGGCCGCACTCGTGCCCCAGTGGAGCGGAACGCCGGTGCCGGCTCCCTCACGGACCCGTTCCACCACGGCTTGGTGCAGATCCCGGCTCTCCGGCTCCGACGAGCAGCCCACAGGGCTGCCGGACAGGGTGAACCAGTCCGACGAGCCGGTGTACTGGACCGCGACCTGCGCTTGGGCCCCCGTCCACGTCGTATGCACGGTCAGGTTGCCCGAGATGCGCCCCGCCTCCTCCGTACTCACGCCACCGGCCCCCGCATAGACCCCTGTCGTCGTCCACGATGCCCAGGCCATTCGGCATCCGCCTCCCTTCCTGCCCGGTCCCTTCGGCCCAGCGGTCGCGTAGATACCCGTCGATCCGCTCAAACCTCCGGCACTGTGTTTTCCTTCCGATGGTCTACCCCCATTGGCCCTATTCGTCACAGGGCCCTCTCATGGACAGCGGGCGGGGTTCCACTCGCCCCAGCGAATACAGGAGGGCGGTACGCCGATGTATGAGATGCGCGCCGAGTCCACCGCCGACCGGCTCCGGCTGGTCTGGCACGTCCTCGCCAAGGAAACCCCTTCCAGCGCCTTGTGCGGATTCCTGCTCCGTCCTGAGCGTGCCGCACCTTCGGCGACAGAGCCCGGTGCCGAGCACTACTGCACCCCGTGCATGGACGCCTTCAGCCGGATCATCGAATTGCCCGGAACATCCACATAAGGTGGGCACCTCACCGTATTGATTCGTACGCGTAGCGCTACGGCACGGAGGCTGGACGATGGCGGACACGGCGGAAAAGCGGACCATCACAGTGTTCGGTGCGAGGGGGGCGCAAGGCGGAGCGCTGGCGCGGGCGATCCTCTCGGACCCCGCCGGAGAATTCAGGGTGCGGGCCGTCACGCGCCAGCCCGACTCGGACGGGGCACGGGAGCTGGCTCGGCTGGGCGCGGAGGTGGTCCAGGCCGACATGGACGACGCGGAGACCCTGGTGCCGGCGTTCGAGGGCGTGTACGGGGCGTTCCTCATGACCAACTTCTGGGAGCACATGTCGGCGGAGAGGGAGAAGGCGCAGGCGGCCGCCATCGCCGGGGCCGCCGGGCACGCCGGCGTCCAGCACGTGATCTGGTCCACCCTGGAGGACACCCGCGAGTGCATCCCCCTCGACGACGACCGGATGCCCACGCTCCAGGGCTCGTACAAGGTGCCGGACTTCGACGGCAAGGCGGAGGCCGACCACTACTTCACCGACGCGGGCGCGCCCACCACCTTTCTGCGCACCACCTTCTTCTGGGAGAACCTGCTCACGACGTCCGCCCCGCAGCGCGGCGAGGACGGCATCCTCCGGCTCAACTTCCCCATGGGCACCAGCCGGCTCTCCGGTATCGCCGTCGACGACATCGGCAAGACCGCGCTGGCGATCCTGAAGCGGGGCACCGACCTCATCGGCGCGACCGTCAGCATCGCCGGTGAGCACCTGCGCGTCGCCGACATGGCCAGAGCCCTCACCGAGACGCTCGGCGAACCGGTGGAGTACCTCCCCCTGACCCCGGACGCCTACCGCGCCCTCGACTTCCCCGCGGCGGAGGAGGCGGGCAACATGTTCCAGTTCTACGCCGACTGCGAGGAGCGTTTCACCCGTGCCCGGGACCTCGCCGCGATCCGCGAACTCAATCCCGAACTACAGGACTTCGCGACCTGGCTGGCTGCGCATCGCGACGCGTTGCGCACGCCGTGAACCCGGTCGGATGTGCACGGCGGCGGCCCGGACGTGGGCCGCCGCCGCTGGCGCGGTCAGGCGGGTGAGGTCTGGGCGGCCTGGATCAAAAGTGAGGTCGTCGATCGACTCGCCCACCGCCTGCCCCTGGTCTCGCAGGGCGCGGAAGCGCCCCATGAACTGGTCCTTCGTCAAGGTCACCACCCTGCCCGCCTCGTCGCAGCGGATGTTCTCGGACTGCGGGTCGTAGAGGGCGTCCAGCCCTCGACGTCCATGGCGAGTCCGGCGTTCAGGTACTCCCACATACGAGCCACGAGCGACTGATCCATGATTACTTCGCCTCGGGGGCAGGGGGTTTAGGTGTCCATGCCGGCGAGGACCCGGTCGGCGGTGTAGTGGGGGCACCCGTCGGTGTGCCAGGTGACGGTCAGCCGGCCCTCGTGGCAGTACAGGGTCCGCGCGTCCCCGTCAGCCGGGCGCGCCTGACAGTAGGAGCAGACGACGGTCTTCGGCCGAAGCGCATCGAACATGGCCACCCCTTTCCGCCAGAGGCAAGCACGCCCCGCGTTGTTCCACGTCTATCAAATCCAGGGGGCCGCCGGACCACTACCCGCCGGTACCTGTCCGGTTCTGCGAGATTTCCTCATCCACCGTAGGCCTCTCCCGGCCCATGTCGTGGGGGGACGGCCGGCCAACCCACGGCGGTACGGGGCGGTGCACTCATCAGCGGCGGCGTCCTGGCAGTTTCCGTCGCCGCACAGAATCGTTTGGCCGTGTATGGCCACGACGCAGTACGCCGCCCCTGCCTCAACGGCACGACACCGGGCGCCAGACGGTCCTTCTTCCCTGCCGGGCATCCCCCGCCAGCAGACCGGAAGCGGTCTGGAAGCCGGCCGGGCGCCACTCTTCGATCAACTCGCCCGCGAATGGCAGGCTCGCGGTGCCACCGTCCCGGGCCTGCCCGACCCGGTCTGGGACGAGCTCATCTCCTACAAGCATTTCCAGCGCGAGACACAGGACACGCTCCGCAGCCTCCACCTCGACAGCGCCGACCCGCCACCCACCCGAAGCGCGGCGAGGCCACGCTGGCGGCGAGCCTGACGCCCGCCGCCCCGTGTCGTCTCAACCCGTGTACCGAAAGGGCGCGCGCTTCAACATTTTGTGTATCTTGATCGCCGCTCAACTGCCGGTGCCCAGGGAGACGGATCACCTGACGCACCCGCCAGGACCGGGCGCACTCCGACGGGGCCCTCCCCCGCACAGAGCAGGAGCACGACCTTGACCATCCCGCACATGGCAGGGGACCCCGCGTCTCGCATCATCGGCTACGCACCCGGTGTCTTCGACCTCTTTCATGTGGGTCACCTCAACCTGCTCCGGCAGGCCCGGTCGCACTGCGATCATCTCGTCGCAGGGGTGTTCGTCGACGAGGTCGCCGCACGCAAGGGGAACCCGCCCGTCGTACCGCTCCACGAGCGGCTGGAGATCGTGCGTTCCGTGAAGTACGTCGACGAAGCCGTCGCGGACGCCACACCCGGGATGATGGAGGCCTGGCGGCAGATCGGTTTCCACCGCCTGTTCACGGGCGAGGACTCGCAGGGCACCTCGGACGGGGCCCAGTGGCAGCGGGAAGTCGGCGGCGTCGGGGTCGAGGTGGTGTACCTGCCGTACACCACGGACGTCTCCAGCACGACGCTGCGCAGGAAGCTCCAGCTGCTGCTCGGCCCGGACGAGACGCCATAGGGTCCGGGCCCGTCCCAGCCGGGGAACCGGTGCGGGGGCACAACGCGGGAAGCCAGGCGGCCCAGCGCGACGGCGATGTCGGTCAGCGGCTGCGGCTGCCGGGCACCGACCACCACAGGGCCCAGCAGGCGGTGCCCAGCAGCAGTGCGTTGCAAAGGACCCCCAGGAGCCCCCAGATGGGCCAGATCAGGGCCACCGCCATGAAGAGGGCGAGGTTCACCACGACGAACAGCAGCCACGCCGGGGCGACCGGCCACCGGGGCCGCAGCGACGTGTTCACCAGGGCCACCACCAAAGCCGTGGCGGAGATGAGCAGTTCCCTCAAGTTGCCGTGCCATTCCCGGATGTAGTTGTACGGGAGCATGGTGCCGGCCCAGATCAGGGCGAAGCAGCCCACGCCGCGCAGCAGCAGAGCCAGTGCCGGAACCGACTGCGGCCGGGGCGTGGTCCCGGCCACGGGGACCGGCTGCGGGCCGGAGGGCGGGACGTCCGTCGGCGCGAGTGCCGGGGCGGGGTCCGGAGCGGGGCCCGGGGCCGGGGCCGGAGCGGCCTGTGCCTGGATCTCGGCGGGCTCGGCGGGCTCGGCGCGCTCGGCGGGCTCGGCGGGCTCGGCGCGCTCGGCGGGCTCGGCGCGCTCGGCGGGCTCGGCGGGCTCGGCGCCCCGGGATACGGCCTCCAGCGCGGCCAGCGCCTGTTCGGCGGAGGCCCGCCGGGCCGGGTCCTTCGTCAAGAGGGCCGCCAGTAAGGGCGCCAGTCGGCCGGCCCGCTCCGGTACCGGCGGCTCCTGCATGACGATGGCGACGCACAGCGCGGAGAACGTTTCGGCGGAGAACGGCGGACGGCCCTCCAGCGCGCTGTACAGGGTGGCGCCCAGCGACCAGAGGTCGGTGGCGGGCGTCGGAGGCTTGCCTTCAAGTTGCTCGGGGGCCATATAGGCGGGCGTACCGATGATGGTTCCGGTGTGGGTGAGCGTCATCGTGGCGTCCGACATGTGAGCGATGCCGAAGTCGGTGATGATCACCCGGTCGTCCATCAGCAGGACGTTGTCGGGCTTCAGATCACGGTGGACGATGCCCGAAGCGTGCGCCCGTGAGAGCGCCTTCAGCATCAGCACGCCGATCTCGGCGACCCGCCGCACCGGCAGGTGGCCCTCCTGCGCCACGGCGGCGGCGAGGGACGGACCCGTCACGTACTCCATGACGATGACGGGCGCGCCCTCGTGCTCGACCACGTCGTGCACGGTGATGATCCCCGGATGGTTGAGCCGCGCGGCGGCCCGCGCTTCGCGCATCACACGCTCGAGCAGGACGGCTCGCTGCTCATCGCTGACGCCCTGCGGGAGCGTGACCTCCTTGACGGCGACCTCCCGGCCGAGCGTCTCGTCGCGCCCTCTCCACACACGGCCCATACCGCCCCGGCCTATGAGTTCCAGGAGTTGGTACCTGCCGCCGATAAGTGCCCCGCTCACTTCTGCCACGGCGGATACCCTAACCCTGCGTGACCGCGCGGCGTCAGTCCTTCCGTGCCATCGTGACAATACAACGCAACATCCCCCGAGGGGGAAGAGCATGATGAGAAGAAAATCCATGGTTCTTCTGGCCGCGCTCACCGCGTTCTGCACGTCGTGGGGTCTCGCGGCCCCTGTCCCGGCCAACGCCGATACCTGGCACCAGTCGACCCGCCTGACGAACCGGCGCTCCGGCCTGGAGGTATCCGTCATCAGCGCCGGATGCCGTGACATGGCCTGCCTCAACGGCAGGGGTCTGCGTCTGGAATCCGGCGCAGGCAGCATCTTCGCTCTCGTCGACGTCCCGGGCGGCAGCGAGATCAGGTGGTCCCATGACAAATGCCTGGACGCCGCGGGCTTCGGGACGACGAACGGCACCCCGGTGATCCTGTGGGACTGCACGGGCACCACGAACCAGCTCTGGGAGATCCAAGGGTTCTACGGCCCCGGTGCCGACTTGGGGTCCGTCCTCTTGGTGAACAAGCTGAGCGGAAAGTGCCTCGACGCGAGGAACCCGTCCTTCCCCACGCCTCCCCCGCCGATGGCGGTCCTGCAGATCTGGGACTGCGTCAAGAAGCCCAAGGATCCCTGGATCGTCAACCAGGCCTGGGAATTCCACTTCTAGTACTCCAGCTGTAGATCGTGATCATGCTGGTGCTGCGGCTTGGCGGTGGTAGTGGCTTGCTTGGGATCGGGCCTGGTGGCGGCGTCGCCAGTGTGACCAGCGGAGACGGTGTGCCGTATCGCGTACGGGCTGGATGACGAGGGTGATGAACAAGCGCGCGATCTCGTTGCAGGTGAGCGGGATCAGGTTGTCCGGTGCGGGC
>NZ_JAGGOY010000080.1 GCF_018614095.1 Streptomyces sp. ISL-87
ACATGACTGAGGGCCCCCTGCACCGCAGGGGGCCCTCAGTCATGTGACGCCATGTGACGCCAGCGCCGCGTGTTACCGCTTCGCGGGCAGGTACGGAGACAGGTCCGCCGCCAGTTCCTGGTGGACCCGCGCCTTGAGCAGGGTGCCCTCCGGGGTGTGCTCCTCGGAGATCACCTCGCCCTCGGCGTGCGCCCGGGCGATCAGGGAGCCGCGGGTGTACGGCACCAGCGCCTCCACCTCGACCTCGGGCCGCGGCAGCTCGGTGTCGATGAGCCCGAGCAGTTCCTCGATGCCCATGCCGGTCCGGGCCGAGACGGCGATGGAGTGCCGCTCGATGCGCAGCAGCCGCTGAAGGACCAGGGGGTCCGCCGCGTCCGCCTTGTTGATCACCACGATCTCGGGCACGTTGACCGCGCCGACCTCGCGGATGACCTCGCGGACCGCCGCCAGCTGCTCCTCCGGCGCGGGGTGCGAGCCGTCCACGATGTGCAGGATGAGGTCGGAGTCGCCGACCTCCTCCATCGTGGAGCGGAACGCCTCGACCAGGTGGTGGGGCAGGTGCCGGACGAAGCCGACGGTGTCGGCCAGGGTGTAGATCCGGCCGCTCGGGGTCTCGGCCCGGCGCACGGTCGGGTCGAGGGTGGCGAACAGCGCGTTCTCCACCAGCACGCCCGCGCCGGTGAGGCGGTTGAGCAGCGAGGACTTTCCGGCGTTGGTGTAGCCGGCGATGGCGACCGAGGGCACCTTGTTACGGCGCCGTTCCTGCCGCTTGATCTCGCGGCCGGTCTTCATCTCCGCGATCTCCCGGCGCATCTTCGCCATCTTCTCGCGGATCCGTCGCCGGTCGGTCTCGATCTTGGTCTCACCGGGGCCTCGGGTGGCCATGCCGCCACCGCCGCCGCCACCCATCTGCCGGGACAGCGACTGACCCCAGCCGCGCAGTCGCGGCAGCATGTACTGCATCTGCGCGAGCGCGACCTGCGCCTTGCCCTCTCGGGACTTGGCGTGCTGGGCGAAGATATCGAGGATCAGGGCGGTCCGGTCGACGACCTTGACCTTGACGACGTCTTCGAGGGCGATGAGCTGGCCGGGGCTGAGCTCACCGTCGCAGACGACGGTGTCGGCGCCGCTCTCCAGCACGATGTCGCGCAGCTCCCGCGCCTTGCCGGAGCCGATGAAGGTGGCCGGGTCCGGCTTGTCGCGGCGCTGGATCACACCGTCGAGTACGAGGGCGCCAGCCGTCTCGGCGAGGGCGGCGAGCTCCGCGAGGGAGTTGTCGGCGTCCTGCACCGTGCCGGAGGTCCAGACACCGACGAGCACCACACGCTCCAGGCGCAGCTGTCGGTACTCGACCTCGGTGACGTCTTCGAGCTCGGTGGAGAGGCCGGCGACGCGGCGCAGGGCCGCACGCTCGGAGCGCTCGAACTGGTCGCCGTCCCGGTCTCCGTCGATCTCGTGGCTCCAGGCGACGTCCTCTTCCATCAGGGCGTCGGCCCGAAGGCTCTCGGTGAAGCTCTGCGAGTCCGGCACGTCCCGTGCGTCCCGCGCGTCCTGGGAAGGGGAAGAAGAGGAGGTCATTGGATCCTTACGTCGATGTCGAAGATGCAGAAGATGCAGAAGATGCAGAAGATATCGATTGCGTCCGCGCCGACCGGAGCCGGGCTGCCGCGCGTGACATAACACTGTCGTGACATCACACTGTCACGTCCAACGTGTCACACCGACCGGAGATTCCCCAGCGGCCCCCGTCGTGCGGCCCTGTCGATGGTGACATGCCCGTTCGGCGTGAGTCACACCCTTTTCGGGCCGCCCCACTCCGGGTGCCCGGGCATCGCCGGGGTCGTCTTCCCGTACAGCCATGGCTCCAGGAAGGGCGCCAGATCCCGCCCTGCCTCCTCCGAGGCCAGGCGTACGAAGTCCCGCGTGCCCGCCACCGCGTCCCGGTGCTCGCTCACCCAGCGCCGCTCGACCCGGTCGAAGGCCTCGGGGCCGATCTCCTGCCGAAGCGCGTACAGGATCAGCGCGGCCCCGTCGTAGACCGCCGGCCGGAACAGCCCGATCTTCTTGCCCGGCGGCGCCGGCTTGGGCGCGGCCGGAGGGCCGCCGGCCGCGCGCCACTGGTCGGAGCGCTGGTACGCCTCGCGCATGCGCCGCTCCAGGGAGTACTTGCCGAGCCCGTCCGCGTAGAGGGCCTCGTACCAGGTGGCGTGGCCCTCGTTGAGCCACAGGTCGGACCAGGTCCGCGGGGTGACGCTGTCGCCGAACCACTGGTGGGCGAGTTCGTGGACCATCACGGACTCCACGTACCACTCGGGGTAGCCCTCGCCGGTGAACAGGCCGTGCTCGAAGAGCGTCAGGGTCTGCGTCTCCAGCTCGAAGCCGGTCTTCGCCCGGGCGATCAGCACCCCGTAGTTCTCGAAGGGGTACGGGCCGACCCGCTTCTCCATCCACTCGATGTGCCCGGCGGTCTTCTTCAGCCAGGGCTCCAGCTGCCCCCGGTCGGCGGTGGGCACCACATTGCGCAGCGGCAGCCCGTGCGGTCCGGTGCCGTGGATGACGGCGGAGTCGCCGACCGAGACCTGGGCGAGCTCGGTGGCCATCGGGTGCAGGGTCCGGTACGTCCAGGTCGTGGCGGCCGCCCGGGGGGCCGCCAGCGCGCCCGGCACCCCGTTGGCCACGGCCGTGAGCCCGGCCGGGGTGGTGATCCGGAAGGTGAAGTACGCCTTGTCGGCGGGGTGGTCGTTGCACGGGAAGACCCGGTGGGCGGCGTCCGCCTGGTTGGCCATGGCCAGCCCGTCGTCGGTGAGCACCCAGCCGCCGTCGCCGCGGCCCCGCGGATTGCTGGTGTGCCGGACCGTGATGTGCAGCGGCATGTTGTCCGCCACCGGCCGCGCGGGGGTCAGCACGAGATCCTCCCCCGCGCTCTCGAACCGGGCCGGCTCCCCGTTCACCTCGGCGGACGCCACTGTTCCGTTCGTGAAGTCCAGGTTGATCCGCTCCAGCGGCTGCCGGGCGCGGGCATGAATGACGGTGACCGCGTCGAGCGGGCTTCGGTTGTCCTTGTACGTGAGGGACAGGTCGTACGAGAGCACGTCGTACCCGGGGTTCCCGAGCTCCGGGAACAGCGGATCTCCGATGCCCAGCGCCTTCGGCGGGGGCAGCACGGCGGCGACCAGGGTGAGGGAGGCCGCGGCGAGCAGGGCGGCGCGCAGGCGCGGGGAGGTGATCTGCATCCACCACCGCTTACCAGCGCCCGCCGCGCGGCCGCGCACGACGCGCGACGGGTCCACCCGAACGGGATCCCCCGACAGGGCCGCGGGCTACGCCCGGCCCACGTCGTAGACGCCCGGCACGTCCCGCATCGCCCGCATCAGCGTCGGCAGGCCGGTCGCGTCCGGGAGCTGCAGGGTGTACGTGTGCCGGACCCGCTGTTCGACCGGCGGTTCGACGGTCGCGGAGACGACCTCGACCCCCTGGCGGGCGATCGCCTCGGTCAGATCGGCCAGCAGATGCGGGCGCCCGAACGATTCAGCGACCAGTGTGACCCGGCAGTCCGCGGTGGCCCGCCAGTGCACGGCGACGGAGGTGCGCCCCACCGAGCGCATCTGGGCCACCGCCTGACAGTGGATGCGGTGCACGGTGACGGCCCCGCCCCGTACGACGAACCCCGCGACCGCATCCGGTGGCACCGGGGTGCAGCAGCCGGCCAGCCGCACCGTGGCGTCGGGCAGGTCGGCGACCGCGTTGCCCCCGCCGCCCCGGGCCCCGACCACCGACAGCGGCGCCCGCGCGGCCGTGGTGGTCGCCGCCGCCCTGTCGGGATGGGACTGGAGCCAGCGGCTGATGGCGATCCGGGCGGCCGGGGTCCGCGCGTGCTCCAGCCAGTCGGGGGACGGCCCGGAGGAGGCGTCGTGCGCGAGCAGCAGCTGCACGGTGTCCCCGTCGGACAGCCGGGACGCCAGCGAGGTGAGGCGCCCGTTGACCCGGGCGCCGATGCAGCCGTGGGCCGCCTCGCCGTGCTGGGCGTAGGCGGCGTCGATACAGCTGGCCCCGCCCGGCAGGCCCAGCGTGCCCCCGTCGGCCCGGAACACCGTGATCTCGCGGTCCTGGGCCAGTTCGGCGCGCAGCACGCTCCAGAAGGTATCGGGGTCGGGCGCGGACTGCTGCCAGTCGAGGAGCCGGGAGAGCCAGCCGGGCCGCGTCGGGTCCACCCGCTCCTCGTCCGGATCGGCGCAGGCCTCCGCGACGGTGGCGTAGGGATTGCCGAGGGCGACCACCCCGGCCTCCGCCACACGGTGCATCTGCCGGGTCCGGACGATGACCTCGGCGACGTATCCCTCGGGCGTGGCGACGGCGGTGTGCAGCGACTGGTAGAGGTTGAACTTCGGGACGGCGATGAAGTCCTTGAACTCCGAGACCACCGGCGTGAAGCAGGTGTGCAGCTCCCCCAGCACCCCGTAGCAGTCGGCGTTCTCGCCGACCAGGATGAGCACCCGGCCGAAGTCGGAGCCGCGCAACTCCCCGCGCTTGAGGGCGATCCGGTGCACGGAGACGAAGTGCCGGGGGCGGACGACCACCTCGGCGGCGATGCCCGCGTCCCGCAGGACGGTGCGTACGGCGTCGGCGATGGCGGGCAGCGGGTCGCGATCCCCCGCGTGGGCCGCGATGAGCGCGCGGGTGTCCTCGTACTCCTCGGGGTGCAGGATCGCGAAGACGAGGTCTTCCAGCTCGGTCTTGAGGGCCTGTACACCGAGCCGTTCGGCGAGCGGGATGAGCACGTCCCGGGTGACCTTGGCGATGCGGGCCTGTTTGTCGGGGCGCATCACGCCGAGGGTGCGCATGTTGTGGAGGCGGTCGGCGAGTTTGATGGACATCACGCGGACGTCGTTGCCGGTGGCGACGAGCATCTTGCGGAAGGTCTCGGGTTCGGCGGCGGCCCCGTAGTCGATCTTCTCGACCTTGGTGACGCCGTCGACGATGAAGCAGACCTCGTCGCCGAACTCCTCGCGTACCTGATCGAGGGTCACCTCGGTGTCCTCGACGGTGTCGTGGAGGAGAGAGGCCGTCAAGGTCGTGGTCTCAGCGCCGAGTTCGGCCAGGATCAGGGTCACGGCGAGCGGATGTGTGATGTACGGCTCACCACTTTTTCGCATCTGGCCGCGGTGCGAGGTCTCCGCGAGCACGTACGCGCGCCGCAGGATGGACAGATCGGCGTCCGGATGGTGGGCGCGGTGCGCCTCGGCCACGTGCCCGATGGCGTCCGGGAGACGGTCGCGGGACGTCGGCCCGAGGAGGGCCGCGCGCCCGAGCCGGCGCAGATCGAGCCTGGTCCGGCCACGTCTGCGGAGCTCGGGGCGCGCTTCGGAACGTGCTTCGGGGTTCGTGGCCTCTGCACTCATGGGCACCTCCGGCGGCTTCGACCGGCGGTGGCGGGCATGGGGTGAGCCCTCAGGGCCGGTGCCTGATGCTACCGACCCCACCACGTGGCGCAGTCCACCTCTCGCTCAGCGTGAAACGGATCACCCATTAGAGGGAAGCTTCAGGCGAAAGCCGTTTCGGTGAGCCAGGCCGGATCGAACTCGCCCGCCGCGACGATGACGGCCGGTCCGGTCATGTCGATCCGGCCGTCCGGGTACTCGGTGATGACGAGCGTGCCGCCGGGCAGGTCGACGGTGTACGTGACCGGTTCGCTGGTGGCGGCCGGGTCCACGCCGTCGCGGCGGATGGTGGCCACGGCGACGGCGCAGGCGCCCGTGCCGCAGGATCGGGTCTCGCCGGAGCCGCGCTCGTGGACGCGCATGGCGACGTGCCGGGGGCCGCGGTCGACGACGAACTCGACGTTGACACCCGTCGGATAGGCGGACGCCGGGCTGAAGGGCGGGGCGGAGTACAGGTTCCCGGCGTCGTCGAGGCTTTCAACGAAGGCCACGGCGTGCGGGTTCCCCATGTTGACGTTCCGGGCGGGCCAGGAGCGGTCGCCGACGGAGACGGTGACCTCGCCCTCGGGGAACTCGGCGCGGCCCATGGAGACGGTGACGTTGCCGGCCTTGTCGAGGTGCACCTGCTTGACGCCGCCTCGGGTGGCGACGGCGAGGTCACCGGGCTCGACGTGGCCGGCGTGCTGGAGGTAGCGGGCGAAGACGCGGACGCCGTTGCCGCACATCTCGGCGATGGAGCCGTCACTGTTGCGGTAGTCCATGAACCACTCGGCCTCGCCGGCCATGTGCGCCGCTTCGGGGTGCGCGGCGGACCGCACCACATGCAGCACACCGTCCGCCCCGATGCCGGCCCGCCGGTCGCACAGCTTCGCGACGGCGGTTGCGGGCAGCTCGATGGCGTTGTCCGGGTCCGGGACGATCACGAAATCGTTCTCGGTCCCGTGGCCCTTGAGGAAGGAGAGGCTGGTCTGCGTCACCCGCCCATCGTACCGAGGCCCAGCTCAAAGGCTGTGTGCGGTCCAGCAGGCGGTCACTCGGCCGTCAGCGCAGCCGGGCCACCCGGTACACCGCGAGTGCTACGACGGCCAGCGCGGCCAAGGCGTACAGCGCGGCCATCCGCCAGTCGGGCCGGCGGCCGCTTCCGCGGGGCGGGAGCCCGGGCCAGGTGTAGCCGACGCGGCGGGCGGCCATCATGCCCCAGCCGGCGGCGCAGGAGCTGATGAGGAAGCCGAGCATGGCGACCACGGCGCCGCCGTCGCCGAATTCGAAGGCGAGCGGGAAGGCGAACATCAGCGAGCCGGCCAGGGCCAGCATCACGATGGGGGCGATCTGCCAGATGCGCAGACGGCGCTGCGGGCGCAGCTCCACCTCGAACTCGGGGCCCGAGGCGGCCTCCGCCTCGGCGGAGTCCGGCGCGTCGGGACCGTCGGGGGTCAGCCGCGCGGGCTCGGCGGGCAGCCCGAGACCGTCGGGGCCATCCGGCCTGTCAGGCCCGTCCGACCTGTCAGGCCCGTCCGACCTGTCAGGCCCGTCCGACCTGTCAGGCCCATCCGACCTGTCAGACCCGCCGGGCTCACCGGACCCGCCGAGGAGCATCGGCTCCGCTTCCCGCCTGGTGTCGTCCCGCCCGGTATCGCGAGGGCCGGCCTCCATAGCCACGCGCCCTCCCCACTCGGACTTCGTACGCCGCTGTTCAGAAGTTTGATGATGGCACGCCCCCGGGCCCCGTACGGGCGCCCGGGGCGTCCCGATGCCATCACGTGATCAGGCTGTAACCGCTCGTTCGACCAACGACTGCGCGAGCCCGGGGAGTTCCACCCGGTCCGCGGCGGCCCCGCTGAGCCAGTGCACGCGCGGGTCGCGCCGGAACCAGGAGTCCTGGCGCCGGGCGAACCGCTTGGTGGCCCGGACCGTCTCGGCCCTGGCCTCCTCCTCCGTACATTCACCCGCGAGGGCGGACAGCACCTGCTGGTATCCGAGCGCGCGGGAAGCGGTGATTCCGTCGCGCAGCCCCTGGGCCTCCAGCGCGCGGACCTCGTCGACCAGCCCGGCCTCCCACATCCGGTCCACGCGCGTCGCGATCCGCTCGTCGAGCTCGGGCCGGGCCACGTCGACGCCGATCTGCACGGTGTCGTAGACCGACTCGTGGCCGGGCAGGTTGGCGGTGAACGGCCGGCCGGTGATCTCGATGACCTCCAGAGCCCGGACGATCCGGCGGCCGTTGCTGGGCAGGATGGCCGCCGCGGCGGCGGGATCGGCGGCGGCGAGCCGCGCATGCAGGGCGCCGGGGCCGCGCAGGGTGACCTCTTCCTCCAGCCGGGCCCGGACCTCGGGGTCGGTGCCGGGGAATTCCATGGCGTCCAGGGCTCCGCGGACGTACAGGCCGGATCCGCCGACGAGCACCGGGGTGCGGCCCTCCGCCAGGAGTCTGTCGATCTCGATGCGGGCCAAGCGCTGGTACTCGGCGACGTTGGCGGTCTCGGTCACGTCCCACACGTCGAGGAGGTGGTGCGGGACACCGCCGCGTTCCTCGGTCGTCAGTTTGGCGGTGCCGATGTCCATCCCCCGGTACAGCTGCATGGAGTCGGCGTTGACGACCTCGCCGTCGAAATGACGGGCCAGGGCTACGCCCAGATCGGACTTTCCGGCCGCGGTGGGTCCGACGACGGCGATGACCCGCGGGGCGGGGGCTGCTTTCCTCACCGCCCCAGTCTCGCAAACCTCACGGCATGTCCCCGATCGAGTTACGTGACGGGGCGGGGGCGGGGTCGTTGCCTTGGCGGGGTTCCGGGCCGCCGCCCGTTCGGTGGAGGCCGGTCCGTACAAGGCGGAACTTCACTCACACGAGTAACGTTACGGGAGTAGACATGGGCGTTTTTGGCCGGTTTTTTGGCCGTAAGGATGAGGCTTCGACCGAGGAGGTCGCGGCCGAGAACCTGACGGCCGCGTCCGAGGAGACAGAGGCCGAGACGGCTGAGGCTGAGGCTCCCGCGGCGGAAGCCGTGGAGATCCCGAAGCAGCAGTCGGCGGAGGTCGCCGCGGACAGCGAGACCGGCGAGGGCGCCCGTACGTAGCTATCCGTCGCCCCAGACTCCGTCCGGGGGACCCCAGGAAGGTGACCCATGGGCCTGCTGGACAACTTGAAGGCCAAGCTCGCTCCGGCGAAGGAGAAGGTCGGCGATCTCGCGCAGCAGCACGAGGGCAAGATCGGCCAGAACCTGGACAAGATGGCCCAGGTCGTGGACTCCAAGACAAAGGGCAAGTACCACGGCCAGATCTCGTCCGGGACGAGCAAGGCGAAGGACGCCCTGGGCAAGATCGCGCACAAGGACACGCCGCCCGGCGGGCCGACGCCGCCGGCAGCTTCCTGACGCGGTCCCCGAAGGGGCGTGGGATCAACGGATCCCGCGCCCCTTCCTCATGGCCGGAACGCCTGGCGCCGTTCCCGACGGGGTTTCAGGACCAGGCGGCGACAAAGTAGCCGACCCCGTACGGGGCGTCCTCGTACAGCAGCCGGCCGTCGAGCCCCGCGCCCTCCGCGGCGCCCGCGAGCACCTGCCAGGGGGCGCGCCCGGCGGCCTTGAGCTCCTGGGCGAGCCCGGCGTCGAGAGCGGCGAGCGCGGCGGTGTCGGCGGTACCGAGGGCGCGCGCGGCGGCGGCGTCGAAGGCGGCGGACCGCTCGTCGAGATAGCCGGGCGCCTTCACGGTCCGGCAGGCGCTGCCGTCGCCCATGACGAGCAGGGCGAGCCGCTCCTCGCCGGCCGCGAGGTCCCGGCCCGCCTGGAGGCAGCGTTCGGGTTCCAGGGGCTCGCCGACGCCCAGTCCCTCGACGGGAGCGGCGCCCCACCGGGCGTGCCGCAGCAGCCAGGCGCCGACGGCCAGCGAGGTGGGCAGCGGGCGCGGGCCCTCCTCGCCCTCCCCGAGCCGTACGTCGGCCTCGACGCCGAATCCGCGGAAGCTGCCGCGGGCGCCCTGGGGGTATCGGCCGCGGTGGTCCTCGTCCGCGGCCCCTACGACGATCAGCCGGTCGGGGCGCGAGGCGGCGAGCACCGCCAGGGCGTCGGAGCAGGCGGTACGGGCATCCGCGAGTTCGGCGGCGGCCCCTGCGGCCACCTCCGGCACGAGGAGCGGCGGGGCGGGGCAGACGGCGGCGGCTACGAGCATGATCCGCAGCGTAGCCGTCGCCGGCCGGGACGGGGGAGTCCGGTGCGGTGCCGCTCGCGCGAGCGGCACCGGGCTACGCCCGGGGTTCCCGGGGCTCCGCCCCGGACCCTTCCTCAGACTCCGTCCGGGGAACCCTCACGCCTCAAACGCCGGCCAGAACCGGTCAGTCGATCGCGCAGCCCGAGGTGGCCGCCGGCAGAGGGGCCGGGACGCCGAGGGTCGGGATGCCCAGCATGACGCCGGCCGGCTGAGCCGGGGCGGCGTTCCGCTTCTCCCACGCGTCGCCCGCGCGGGTCCGGCGTACCGCCTGGGTCGGGCCCTCGGCCAGCAGGTGGTGCGGGGCGGCGTAGGTGATCTCCACCGTCACCACGTCACCCGGACGGACCTCTTCGTCCGGCTTGGTGAAGTGCACCAGACGGTTGTCGGGGGCGCGCCCCGACAGGCGGTGGGTCGCGCCGTCCTTGCGGCCCTCGCCCTCCGCGACCATGACCTCCAGCGTGCGGCCGACCTGCTTCTTGTTCTCCTCGCAGGAGATCTCCTCCTGGAGGGCCACCAGGCGCATGTAGCGGTCCTGGACGACCTCCTTCGGGATCTGCCCCTCCATGTCCGCCGCCGGCGTGCCGGGGCGCTTGGAGTACTGGAAGGTGAACGCGTTCGCGAAGCGCGCCTCGCGGACCGTGTGCATCGTCTGCTGGAAGTCCTCCTCGGTCTCGCCGGGGAAGCCCACGATGATGTCGGTGGAGATCGCCGCGTGCGGGATGGAGGCGCGGACCTTCTCGATGATCCCGAGGAACCGCTCCTGCCGGTACGACCGGCGCATCGCCTTGAGGATCGAGTCCGAGCCCGACTGGAGCGGCATGTGCAGCTGCGGCATCACGTTCGGGGTCTCGGCCATCGCCGCGATCACGTCGTCCGTGAAGTCCCGCGGGTGCGGGGAGGTGAAGCGGACCCGCTCCAGGCCCTCGATCTGGCCGCAGGCGCGCAGCAGCTTGGAGAACGCCTCGCGGTCGCCCAGGTCGGACCCGTACGCGTTCACGTTCTGGCCGAGCAGGGTGATCTCCGAGACGCCCTCGGCGACCAGGGCCTCCACCTCGGCGAGGATGTCGCCGGGACGGCGGTCCTCCTCCTTGCCGCGCAGCGCGGGGACGATGCAGAAGGTGCAGGTGTTGTTGCAGCCGACGGAGATCGAGACCCAGGCGGCGTAGGCGGACTCGCGGCGGGTCGGGAGCGTGGAGGGGAACGCCTCCAGCGACTCGGCGATCTCGACCTGCGCCTCTTCCTGGATGCGGGCGCGCTCCAGCAGGACGGGCAGCTTGCCGATGTTGTGCGTACCGAAGACGACGTCGACCCAGGGGGCCCGCTTGACGATCGTGTCGCGGTCCTTCTGCGCGAGGCAGCCGCCGACGGCGATCTGCATGCCGGGGCGCTTCGTCTTCATCGGGGCGAGCCGGCCGAGGTTGCCGTACAGCTTGTTGTCGGCGTTCTCGCGCACGGCGCAGGTGTTGAACACGACGACGTCGGCGTCACCGTCGGAGCCCTCGGGCGCGCGCACGTAGCCCGCACCCTCCAGCAGACCGGACAGTCGCTCGGAGTCGTGCACGTTCATCTGGCACCCGTAGGTGCGCACCTCGTATGTTCCCTTACCGTCCACTGCCGGGCTCCGGTCGCTGCTGCTGGTCATGCAACAAGGGTAGGTGGTGCGCGGGAGCCCTCCGGTCCCCGTGCGGCCGGGCCACGGGGGCGGTGGCGGCGGGTCCGGCCGTGACAGGACGGCGGGGCGGCTGGCAGGATCGCGGCCATGCCCCTCTCACTCCCCCGGATCAGCAGGCGCCGCGCCCTCCAGGGCCTGGTCGCCGGGCTTGCCGTGCTCGGAGTGCTGCTGTGGTGGCTGAAGCCCTTCGGGGAGCCGGAGCTGACGGGCGAGCTCACCCTCAGCACGGGCGTCCGTACCGGCGTCTACCACCGCTACGGCCAGCTCCTGGAGCAGGCGCTCGCGCGGGACATGCCCGGGGTGGACGTACGGCTGGAGACCAGCGAGGGCTCGCAGCAGAACCTGCAGCGGGTGGCCGCCGGGGAGGCGGACTTCACAGTGGCGACGGCGGACGCGGTCGCCAAGTACCGGCTCGACGGCAAGCCGGGCGCCAATCTGCTGCGCGGGTGCGCGCGGCTGTACGACGACTACGTGCAGCTGGTGGTGCCCGCCGGGTCGCCGGTGCAGTCGGCGCGGGACCTCAAGGGCAAGCGCGTCGCCGTCGGCCAGAACGGTTCGGGGGTACGGCTCATCGCGGACCGGCTGCTCACGGCGGCCAAGCTGGACCCGGCGCGGGACATCACCCCGGTGTCCATCGGCATCGACACCATGCCCGCGGAGCTGGAGGCGGGCCGGATCGACGCGTTCTTCTGGTCCGGCGGGCTCCCGACGAACGCCGTGCGCGAGCTGTCGGAGCGGTTCGACATCCGGCTGGTGCAGTTGGGCGACCTGGTGGCGCCGTTGCAGGCGAGCGGGACCCCGGCGCGCTACTACCGGGCGGCGGTGATGCCGCAGGACGCGTACGCGCGGGCGCGGAACACCTCGGCCGTGGCCACGCTGGCCGTGCCGAACCTCCTGGTCACGACGGAGGCGACCGGGGCCGAGCTCACCGAGCAGTTCACCCGCACGGTGATCCTGAGCCGCGACCGCATCGGGCACGAGGTGCACGCGGCGCAGCTGGTGGACCTGCGGACGGCGATCTACACCGATCCGCTGGAACTGCACGAGGGCGCGCGGCGGTACTACCGCTCGGTCAAGCCGTAGGGGTTCCCGCGGATCAGGCGGAGAGCAGCTTCAGGGCCGCCGCCGCCGCGCCGATCAGGCCCGCATGGGTGCCGAGCGAGGCCGGCACCACCTGGATGTCCTTCACGAACGAGAGCGTGGCGTACGAGGCCAGGTGCGTCCGGATCGGCTCGAAGAGGGTGTCCCCGGCGGCCGCGACCCCGCCGCCGATGACCGCGATGTCCGTCTCGACCAGGGTCGCGGTGGCCGCGATGGCGGCGGCCAGGGCGCGGCCCGCGCGGTCGAAGGCCGCCAGGGCCACCGGGTCGCCGGCCTGAGCGGCCGCGGCCACGCCCGCTGCTGTGGCGTCCCCGGCCGGGGTCCAGCCGTCCGCGAGGGCCCGGCGGGCGATGGCGGTGCCCGAGGCGATGGACTCGACGCAGCCGCGGCCGCCGCAGACGCACGGCTCACCGTCGAAGGCGACGCTGATGTGGCCGATGTGGCCCGCGTTGCCGGTGGGGCCGGGGTGGAGCTGGTCATTGAGGATCAGGCCGCCGCCGACGCCGGTGGAGACCACCATGCACAGGGCGTTCGCGTAGCCCTTCGCCGCGCCCAGCCAGTGTTCGGCCGCGGTCATCGCCACGCCGTCGCCGGCCAGGATGGTCGGGATGTCCGCGCCGTGGCGGGCCAGTTCCGCCGAGACGCGGGCCTGGACGGGGAACTCCCGCCAGGCCCCGATGTTCACCGGGCTCACCGTGCCGCGCGAGGTGTCCACCGGGCCCGCGCTGCCGACCCCGCACCGGACCGCCGAGGGCCACAGGGGGGAGCTCGCCAGATCCGCGATGACCTCGGCGACGGCGGCGAAGACCCCGTCGCCGTCCACGCCCCTCGGGGTCGGGCGGCGGGTGGTGGCCGTCATGGTGCCGTCGGGGTGCACCAGCGCCCCGGCGATCTTCGTACCGCCGATGTCGATCGCCACCGTCAGGCCGTCGGCCGGGGCCGAGGCGCGGGGCGCGGGAAGGGCGGAGGTGGAAGTGGTCACGGTGGCGCTCCAGAAAGGGGTCGGAATTCAGTATGCGGCCGTCGGCGGGGCCGTACTCTCCCGGGGCTCCAGCCTGGGCTGTTCCCCCTTCCGGACCTGCGGCGGGCCCCCGGCGAGTACGGCGAGCAGCTCCTCGGCGGCGAGCCGGCCGAATCCGGCGGTGTCCCGGACCAGGGCGGTGAGCCGGGGGTGGGTGACCCGGCAGAGCGCGGAGTCGTCCCAGGCCACGATCGAGAGCCGGTCCGGCACCGGGATGGCCAGCTCGGTGGCGACGGCGATGCCGGCCACCGCCATCACGTCGTTGTCGTAGACGAGGGCGGTGGGCGGCTCGGCCTCGGCCAGGACCCGGCGGGTGGCCGCCGCGCCCTCGGCGTCGGAGTAGTCGGTGACCACGGAGCGCACCTGGCCGGGACCGAGCCCGAGCCGGGCCGCCTCGGAGCGCAGCGAGGCCATCCGGCGAGCGGTGTGGGCGAGGCCGGGCAGCCCGGCGATGTGGGTGATGCGACGGTGGCCGAGCGAGTGGAGGTGCGCCAGCACCTGTGCCATGGCCAGGGCGTCGTCCGCCCATACGGCGGAGATCCCGGGGCTGGCGGCCCCACCGGGTGCGGCGGCCCCACCGGGCCCGGCGACCCCGCCAGCCCCGTCCGTCCCGCCCGGTAGGCCCGTCTCGCCGGTCGCAGCCGTACCGCCAGTACCACCCGTGGCCCCCGTAACACCGGGCACGCCCGTGCCGCCGATCAGCACCGCCGGCAGGGCCAGCTGCTCCAGCAACGCCGGGCGCGGGTCCTGCGTGCGCGGGTCGACGACGAGGACGCCGTCGACCCGGCGCTCGGCCCACCACCGGCGGTACACGGCGCATTCCGCCTCGAGGTCCTCCACCACCTGGAAGAGCAGCGCGATCCGGCCGGCCGACAGGACCTCTTGTATGCCCGAGACCAGCTGTAGGAAGAAGGACTCGACACCGAGCGTGTGTGCGGGCCGGGCAAGGACGAGGCCGACCGCACCGGAGCGTTCGCCGGACAGCGCGCGGGCGGCGCTGTTGGGCTGCCAGCCGAGTTCCTCGGCGACCCGGCGGATGCGGGCGCGGGTGTCCTGGGACACGCCCGGCCGGTCGTTGAGCGCGAAGGAGACGGCGCTCTCCGACACCCCTGCCCGGCGGGCGATGTCCTTGATGGTGGGTCTGCGGGCCATGCCTGCCTCATCCCTCGGTGACGCGGACTGCGATGGCCGGACCGTACGCGATCCCGTGACGGATGTGACCGAAATACCGCTGCCCATTTCCGCACACTTCCTTCTGTGACGACACCACCCAGACACCATCCAGACGACCTGCCGACGGAAACTAAAGCGCATTAGCTCACTCAGCTTCAACGGGCCCGAACCCTTCTGTCAACGGCACTGAAGCGCATAAGTAGGCCCTGTTGACTTTCCCGTGGGAAACGCGTCAGGTTGTGACCCGCCCGGTGAATTCCTCGGAACTCCAGGACCACTTATGCACCGCGAAGCCGCCCCCCGCACCCTTCGCTTCGGGGCCAACTACACGCCGACCCGCGGCTGGTTCCACCACTGGCTGGACTTCGACCTCGACGAGGTCCGGGCCGACCTCGACTCGATCGCGGCGCTCAGCCTGGACCACATCCGCGTCTTCCCCCTGTGGCCGGTGTTCCAGCCGAACCGCACGCTGATCCGGCCGCGCGCCGTCGAACAGCTCGTCGCGCTGGCCGACGCCGCCGCCGAGCGTGGACTCGACGTCAACGTGGACGGCCTCCAGGGCCACTTGTCGAGCTTCGACTTCCTGCCCGCGTGGACCGCGACCTGGCACCGGCGGAACATCTTCAGCGACCCGGACGTGGTCGCCGCGCAGGAGGTGTACCTGCACACGCTCGCCGCCGCCCTCGCCGACCGGCCGAACTTCCTGGGCATGACCGTCGGCAACGAGATCAACCAGTTCTCCGACGCCCCGCACCCCTCCCCCGACCGGATCACCCGGGACCAGGCCGCCCGCTGGCTGGAGCGGATGCTCGCCGCCTGCGAGACGGGCGCGCCGGGGCGGTTCCACCTGCACGCCGAGTACGACGCCGCCTGGTACCAGGACGGGCACCCGTTCACCGTCGCGCAGGCGGCCCGGCTCGGGGCGGCCACCGCCGTGCACTCCTGGGTGTTCAACGGCACCGCGCAGCGCCACGGCGGGGCCGGGACGGCGACCGAGCACCACGCCGCCTACCTGATCGAGCTGTCGAAGGCCTGGGCGCGCGATCCGCACCGCCCGGTGTGGCTCCAGGAGGTCGGGGCGCCCGCGCCGCTGATCCGGCCGGAGCACGCGGCGCGGTTCACCGAGGCCACCGTCGCGGGCGCCCTGGACTGCCCGGACCTGTGGGGCGTGACCTGGTGGTGCTCGCACGACGTGTCCCGGGAGCTCGCGGACTTCCCGGAACTGGAGTACGGCCTCGGCCTGCTCGCCAACGACCGCAGGACCAAGCCGGCCGGGGCGGCCATCGCCCGGATCGCCGAGGAGTGGCGGGGCCGGGAGCACCGCCCCGCCGTACGGACCACCGCGCTCGCCGTCGACGTCGGCGGGGCGGAGGCGGCGCCGCGGCGCTCGGTGTGCGCCCCGGGCGGCGCGTTCTTCGAGGCCTGGGCGGCGCTGACGGCCCAGGGGGTCCGCCCGGCGGTGGTCCTGACCGAGCTGGCCGAGGACCCAGCCCACCTTTCCGCGCGCGGCATCACCGAGGTGCTGCGCGTCCGCGACGTCACCTGACCCTGCCGCAACTCTCCCGAGGAGCCCTGCATGTCCGAGACCGACAACGGCGTCGTCCCTCGTACCTCCGCCTCCATACGGCCGACCAGGCGCGGGCTGCTGGCCGCCGGGGCGGGGGCCGCCGCGCTGCTGGCCGCGCCGGGCCTGGCGCCGGCGGCCTCGGCGGCCGACGCGGCGTCCACGGCCGACGCGGCCGACGCGGCGACCGCGCGCCCCACGGCACCCGCCCGCCCCGCCACCCCGCCCGACCTCGCCCCGTACGCCTCCTACTGGTACCCGGACTCCCTCCCCGAGGGCGCCCCCGGCCCCGGCATCACCTGGCGCTCCCTCAAGCAGTGGACCCCGGAGTCCGACCCCGACCTCGCGTACAACACCGCGAGCTTCCCCCTCGCGCCGCGCTTCACCCCGGTGCCGCCGCACCCGGGCGCCCGTACCGGCCAGGCCCGGATCGCCTCGCTCGTCTCCTTCGGGCCGACTGCCCAGAACCCCTCCCAGGGCTCCCCGACCGCCGACTACTACGCCCTCACGCACTGGGCGTACCTCGACGAACTGGTCTTCTGGGGCGGCTCCTCCGGCGAGGGCATCGTGCTCGCCCCGAACGCGCCCGTGGTCGACGCCGCGCACCGCAACGGGGTCCGGGTGCTGGGCAACGTCTTCCTGCCGCCCGTCCCCTACGGCGGCGACCTCCAGTGGACCCGGGACCTGGTCCAGCAGGACTCCCTCGGCCGCTTCCCGATCGCCGGGAAACTCGTACAGGTGGCGGCTACGTACGGCTTCGACGGGTGGTTCGTCAACGCGGAGACGGACGGCGGGGACAGCGCGCTCGCCACCCGGATGCGCGGCTTCCTGCGGGCGCTGCGCGCCGCCGGCGAGCCGCACGGCCTGCGGATCACCTGGTACGACGCGATGAACACCACCGGCCGGGTCGGCTGGCAGGGCGCGCTCAACGACCTCAATCAGGAGTTCTTCGAGGACCGGGCCGGCAAGGTCGCGGACACCGTGTTCGTGGACTTCCGCTGGACCCCGCAGACCCTGGAAGCCTCCGGCGCCCGCGCGGACCGGCTCGGCCGCGGCCGCCACGAGCTGTGGGCGGCCGTGGACACGGAGTCCAACGGATGGGACTCCAGGATCAGTTGGGACGCCATCATCCCCCGCGACCGCGACCACGTCGTCAGCTACGGCTTCTACCGCCCCGAGTGGACGCGCAACCACCTCACCGACCGCTCCCCCGGCGCCTTCCACCGCGCCGACGACCGGTTCTGGACGGGCGAGTCCCTGGACCCCTCCCGCCCGGCCCCCGAGTCCGGCTGGCGCGCGCCCGCCACCGCCGTCGCCGACCGCTCGACCGTCACCGCCCTCCCCTTCGCGTGCGCCTTCAACACCGGTCACGGGGAACGCTGGTACGAGGACGGCGAGACCGTCTCCGACACCCCCTGGAACCACCTCGGCCTCCAGGACCGGCTCCCCGGCCGCCGCTGGGTGGTGGACACCGCCGGCGAACGCCCCTCCGTCACCCTCGACTTCGCGAGGGCGTGGCGCGGCGGCTCCGCCCTGCTCGTCACCGGCGACCTCACCGCCCCCGCCGCCATCGGCCTCCACGCCACCCGCCTCCCCCTCGCCCGCGCCACGATCCTGGAGCTGGTGCACACCACCGAGTCGGGCGAGGTGGCCGTGGAGATCGGCGTCGCCACGCGCGAGCCGGCCGCTCCGGGCCGCCCGGTCCCGTACACCTGGCTGAAGGCGCGGACCCGCGACACCGCGAACGGCTGGCGGACCTCGCGGGTCCGGCTCTCGTCGCCGCCCGGTGAGACCGCGTACGCACTGGCTGTACGGATCACCTCGCGCGGGAACACGGCGGTGTCCTGGCGGCTCGGCGCCCTGTCGGTACGCGAGGAGACCCCGCGGCGGCGAACGGCCCCGCCGAGTACGCCGGCCGTGGACGCCTCGGCCCAGCAGGACGGCAAGGCCTCGCTCCGGCTGTCCTGGCACCGCGCCCCCGGCCAGGTCCGCCACTACGAGGTGTCCCGCGTCCTCCCCGACGGCACCCGCCGCTTCCTCGGCGGCACCTGCGGCACGGCCCTCCACCTGCCCGCCGTGGAGCGCGCCGGCCGGGAGCGGGCAGCCGCCTTCGAGGTCCGGGCGGTGGACGAGCTGTACGCCGCCTCCGCCCCCGCGCGCCTTGCCTACCCCTGGACGCCGGCCCGCCCGTAGCGGCCGGTCAGGAGGCGTGCGGGTCGTCGCGCGGGACGGCCACCGTCACCCGCAGCCCGTGCGGCGGGTTCGTCTCGTACGAGAGGGACCCGCCGCCCGCGGCGAGCAGTGCGCGGGAGATGGAGAGGCCGAGCCCGGAGCCCTTGATGTTCTGGTGGCGGCCGCTGCGCCAGAACCGGTCGCCGACGCGCAGCAGCTCCTCCCCGGTCAGCCCGGGCCCCCGGTCGGCGACGACGATGAGCGCGGACGGACCGGCGGCGGAGACCGAGACCTCGACCTCTTCACCCTCAGGGGTGAACTTCAGGGCGTTGTCGATGACGGCGTCGAGCGCGCTGGACAGGGCGATGGGGTCGGCCCAGCCGGTGACGGCGGTCCGGCCCGTCTCGGTGATCCGTACGCCCTTCTCCTCGGCGTACGGCCGCCAGGCGGCCACCCGCTCGGCGGTGAGGGCCCCGATGTCGGTGAGGCTGATCTCGGCGGAGGCGTGCTCGGCCAGCGCCAGGTCCAGCAGGTCGTCGAGGACCTGGGCGAGGCGCTTGCCCTCGGTGCGCACGGAGGCGATCTCCTCGTTCCCCTCGGGGAGTTCGAGGGCGAGCAGCTCGATGCGCAGGAGCAGCGCGGCGAGCGGGTTGCGCAGCTGGTGGGAGGCGTCCGCGACGAACGCCCGCTGCTGCTCCAGTACCTCTTCGACGTTGTCGGCCATCTCGTTGAACGAGCGGGCCAGGCGTCGGAGTTCCGGCGGCCCGCCGGCGGCCGCGACGCGGGAGTTCATCCGCCCGGTGGCGATGCCGTGGGCGGCCGCGTCCAGGGTCTGGACGGGTTTGAGCACCCAGGTGGTGAGCCGCAGGGCGGCGCCGAAGGCGAGCAGCATGGCGGCGGCGAGACCGCCGGCGATGATCAGCCAGCCCTGGAGGATCCGGGCCCGCATCTGGTCGGTCGGCGATTCGGTGGCGACGACGGCGACGACGTCCCCGTCGAGGACGACCGGGGAGGCGACGAGCAGTTTGCCGTGGGTCTGCCAGGGCCACACCTGGGCGGGGTCGTGGCTGCGCCGCCCGGCGAGGGCCTCCTCGAAGGCCCGTCGGCCCTCGCCCGAGGCGGGGAGCTGCCACCAGCCGGGGGCCCGGACCATGGCGTTGTCATCGCGGTAGAAGATGCCGACGCGGATGCCGTACAGCTCCTGGTAGCGGGCGAGTTCGAGCTGGAGCGTCTCGCGGCGCTCGGCGGCGCCGGTGTCGCCCGCGCCTTCGGCGTCGATGACGAACTGGGCGAGGGCCGCGAAGCGGGCGCTGTCGTCGATCCGGTCGACCACCACCCGCTGCTGCTGTCCTGCGGCCAGGGCGACGGCGAGCGGGAAGCCGAGCGCGAGGAGCACGCCGGCCATCAGGACGACGAGCAGCGGGAGCAGCCGGGCGCGCACGGGGGTGGCCCGCTAGGGGGCGGCCGGGGTGACGAGCCGGTAGCCCACCCCTCGGACGGTCTCGATGAGCGCCGGCATGCGCAGCTTGGAGCGCAGCGAGGCGACGTGGACCTCGAGGGTCCGGCCGGTGCCCTCCCAGCTGGTGCGCCACACCTCGCTGATGATCTGTTCGCGGCGGAAGACGACGCCGGGGCGCTGCGCGAGCAGGGCCAGCAGGTCGAATTCCTTGCGGGTGAGCGGTACGTCGGCCCCGTCCACGCTGACCCGGCGGGTGGGCAGTTCGATGGTGACGGGTCCGAGCCGGACGATGCCGGGCTCGCCGGTACCGCCACCCGCGGCCTCCTCGGCGGCGCCGGTGCGCCGGGCGACGGCGTGGATCCGGGCGAGGAGTTCGCCGGTGTCGTAGGGCTTGACCACGTAGTCGTCGGCGCCCATGTTCAGGCCGTGGATGCGCGAGCGCACATCGGCCCGCGCGGTCACCATGATGACGGGCGTCGTGGTGCGCTTGCGGATCTTGCCGCACACCTCGTAGCCGTCCTGGTCGGGCAGTCCGAGGTCGAGCAAAATCACCCCGTAGGGAGAAACGTAGGGCGGGGCCCCGGCGGGCAGCAGCGCTTGGAGGGCCTCCTCGCCGTTGCGGGCGTGGGTGACCTGGAAGCCGTGGCGGGCGAGGATCGCGGACAGCGCGGCGGCGACGTGGTCGTCGTCCTCGACGAGCAGCAGTCTCACAGCGTCCCCCTTCCGGCGTCGTCTTCGTGTGCGTCGTTCAAGCCTGGGCCCATGCCTGGCCCAAACCTGGCCCAAACCTGGTCCAAGCCTGGTCCATGCCAGCTCCATGCCCGTTCATGGTCGGTTCACGGGCCACCCTGCATCCATGCCGATGCGGAGTCCCACGTCAAGGGGGTTCCGGTCCGGCGCGTCTTCCGTTATGCACCCGGTACGCGTAGAAAGGCTCCGACGCGGCGGCGCCCACGGAGCGTATCCGTGCGAGGCCGTATCGTTATGCTCAATTCTCCCTCAGATGTGATGACGGTGTGCGCACGGTCTCACTACTGTCCTCCCAACCGAGGAGGACGGAGCAAGAAGCCGATGAGCGGAGTATCAGTGACCAAGGATGTGCAGGACGCGGCCGGTGCCGCGGACGACCTGGTCGTACTGAGCAACGTCAACAAGCACTTCGGCGCGCTGCACGTGCTTCAGGACATCGATCTGAGCATTGCCCGCGGTGAGGTCGTCGTGGTGATCGGTCCTTCGGGATCGGGCAAGTCCACGCTGTGCCGGACCATCAACCGCCTGGAGACCATCGACTCCGGCACCATCACGGTCGACGGCAAGGAACTGCCCCCGGAGGGCAAGGAGCTTGCCCGGCTGCGTGCCGACGTCGGGATGGTCTTCCAGTCGTTCAATCTGTTCGCGCACAAGACGGTGATTCAGAACGTCATGCTGGGCCAGCTCAAGGTCCGCAAGACCGACCAGCCGACCGCCCTCGCGAAGGCGCAGACGCTGCTGGACCGCGTGGGTGTCGGCTCGCAGGCCGACAAGTACCCGGCGCAGCTCTCCGGCGGCCAGCAGCAGCGCGTGGCGATCGCCCGCGCGCTCGCCATGGACCCGAAGGTGATGCTGTTCGACGAGCCGACCTCGGCGCTCGACCCCGAGATGATCAACGAGGTGCTGGAGGTCATGCAGCAGCTCGCCCGGGAGGGCATGACGATGGTGGTCGTCACGCACGAGATGGGCTTCGCCCGCTCCGCGGCCAACCGGGTGGTCTTCATGGCCGACGGGAAGATCGTCGAAGAGGCCACGCCCGAACAGTTCTTCAGCAACCCGCGCAGTGACCGCGCCAAGGACTTCCTTTCGAAGATCCTGCACCACTGACGGCTACGTCTGGTAGTGATCCCGTGGCGGCCCGGAACAGGTGCCGCCGCTCGCCGTCCAACTACGTCTCATCCGAGGGAAGTTCACCATGAAGGTTTTCAAGGCCGGCGCGGCCGCAGCCGTGGCCGCAGTCCTCGCCCTGACCGCGACCGCCTGCGGCGGCGGCAAGGCCGGTGACACCGCCGCGTCCGGCGGCACCGGCAAGGACAAGATCGTCATCGGCATCAAGTTCGACCAGCCGGGTCTGGGCCTGAAGACCCCCGACGGCAAGTTCTCGGGCTTCGACGTCGACGTGGCGACGTACGTGGCCAAGGAGCTCGGCTACCAGCCCGACCAGATCGAGTTCAAGCAGGCCGTCAGCGCCGAGCGCGAGAACCTGATCTCGAACGGCGACGTGAAGCTGGTCGTGGCGACCTACACGATCAACGACAAGCGCAAGGCGAAGGTCGACTTCGCCGGCCCGTACTTCCTGGCCCACCAGGACCTGCTGGTCCGCGCCGATGACAACTCGATCACCAAGGCCGAGGACCTCAACAAGAAGAAGCTCTGCTCGGTCGCCGGATCCACGTCGGCGCAGAACGTCAAGACCAAGCTCGCCCCCGAGGCCGACCTGCGCGAGTACCCGGGCTACTCCGAGTGCCTCACCGGCCTGGAGAACGGGGCCGTGGACGCGCTGACCACGGACGGCTCGATCCTGGCCGGCTACGCGGCGCAGGAGAAGAACAAGGGCAAGTTCAAGCTGGCCGGCCTGAAGCTGAGCGACGAGCCCTACGGCATCGGCCTGAAGAAGGGCGACAAGGACCTCCAGACCAAGGTCAACGCCGCGCTGAAGAAGATGGTCGAGGACGGCTCCTGGCAGAAGGCGGTGGACACGAACCTCGGCCCCGCCAACTACAGGGCCGAGCCGGCCCCGCAGATCACCGAAGGCAGCTGATTCATTGGTGAGTCGCGTCGCCGCCCGCCTGTCACGGGCGGCGGCGCGACTCGCCGGCCATCCTGGGGAGAGCGCAGGGCAACGTGTTCGACTTTCTTAATTCCGGGCAGTACGACGTGCTCGGAGCCTTCTGGGTGACGGTTCAGCTCACCCTCTACTCAGCGGTCGGATCCCTGATCTGGGGCACGATCCTGGCCGGGATGCGGGTCAGCCCGGTCCCGCTGATGCGGAGCTTCGGCACGGCGTACATCAATGTCGTGCGCAACACGCCGCTGACGCTGCTGATCCTCGGCTGCTCGCTGGGCTTGGACCAGACCTTGGGTATCACGCTCGCAGGCGGGAACTCCAAGGAGATCGGCTTCCGCCTCGCGGTCCTTGGCCTGATCGCCTACACCGGCACGTTCGTCTGCGAGGCGCTGCGCTCGGGCGTCAATACCGTGCCCGTGGGACAGGCCGAGGCCGCCCGCGCACTGGGGCTGAGCTTCTTCCAGGTGCTCACCCTGATCGTGCTCCCCCAGGCCTTCCGTGCGGTCATCGCGCCGCTCACCAACGTACTGATCGCCCTCACCAAGAACACCACGGTGGCGGCGACCATCGGCGTGGCCGAGGCGGCCCTGCTGATGAAGGAAATGCTGGAGAACGAGGCGCAGGCGCTCTTCGCGGTCTTCGCGATCTTCGCTCTCGGCTTCGTCCTGCTGACCCTGCCCACCGGCCTGCTGCTGGGCTGGGTGGCCAAGCGAGTGGCGGTGAAGCGATGAGCTCCGTTCTGTACGACACCCCCGGCCCCAAGGCCAAGGTCCGCAACTGGATCTACACCGGCGTCTTCCTGGTGCTCGTCGCGCTGGTCCTGTGGTGGGCGCTGTCCCTCATGGCCGAGAAGAACCAGCTCGACGCCGACAAGTGGGCCCCGTTCGTCACGGACAGCCAGATCTGGACGACGTTCCTGCTGCCCGGCCTCGGCGAGACCCTCAAGGCCGGCCTGATCGCCATGGTGATCGCGCTGCCGCTCGGCGCGCTCCTCGGCATCGCCCGGCTCTCGGACCACGCGTGGGTGCGCGTCCCGGTCGGCGCGGTCGTGGAGTTCTTCCGCGCCATCCCGGTCCTGATGCTGATGATCTTCAGCTCCGCGCTGTACGTCATGCTCGGCACCGTCAGCTCGGACCTGCGACCGCTGTACGCGGTGGTCACCGGCCTGGTCCTGTACAACGCCTCGGTCATCGCCGAGATCGTGCGGGCCGGCATCCTGACGCTGCCGCGCGGCCAGACCGACGCGGCCAAGGCGATCGGCATGCGCAAGGGCCAGATCATGGCGTACGTCCTGGTCCCGCAGGCCGTAACGGCGATGCTGCCCGCGCTGGTCAGCCAGCTCGTGGTGATCCTCAAGGACACTGCGCTCGGCGGCGCCGTCCTGGGCTTCGCCGACCTGATGTCGATGAACCGGCAGATCTCCGCCAACTACAGCAACACCATCGCGACCATGGTCGTGATCGCCCTGCTGTACATCGCGGTGAACTTCATCCTGACCACCCTGGCCTCCTGGCTGGAGAAGCGGCTGCGGACGTCGAAGAAGGGCACCGGCGCCGTGGTAGAGGCAGACGTGGCCGAGGTCGATGCGGGCGGCGCGGCCGGCGTCGGCAAGGCCCCCTGACCCGGGCCGCCGGGAAAGTTCGCTGACACCCGGTCAGTACACTGGCGTAGCACGTGTGGTGCGGCGGATCTCATCCACCGCACCACACGCATGCCCGGGATGAGTGTCACTTGACGCAGGCACCTCCAGTGGGTTGCATACGTTCTGTGATCACATACCGGACATCGGGAGCCGCATCATGGACCCGGTGATCGTCGTCGGCGCGGGGCCCGTCGGACTGTCCCTGTCCCTGGCCCTGGCCGGCTCGGGCGTGCCCTGCGTCGTACTCGACGAGGGACCGGGCAAGGACCAGCCCAGGCCTGCCCGTACCGTCGCCCTGCACGCCGACACGGCGGCCATGGTGCACCGCCTGGGCTGTACGACACTGCGCGACGAAGGCGCGTACCACTCGGCCTGGCACACCATGTAGCCCAGTCGCGACACCGGCCGTATCACCTTCGAAAACGCCCCGGACCCGGCCCCGTTGCGCATACCGCAGCGCACCCTCACCCGCGGGCTGCGCGCGGCCCGCGCGGCCCACCTGCTGGTCCACCTGGTTACCAACAGCAAGTTGGACTCCCTGGAGCAAGACGGCCGCAATCCTCCGTGCTGGTGTCGAGTCCGTGCCCCGCGGCCAACACGAGGCGGGCTATGCCCTCAGTAAGGGAAACAACCAGATCACGATGTGCGTGCTACTGCCTCAGGCAGCCCGAGCGATGCTGTCGGCCATTCTGCTTCGTCATCCGCTAACCGGCGCTTGTCCAGACCGCCCGACTCATCGCTGGCAGCACATGGATGGACAGGCAGTAACCGTACGTCTCGACCTCGCCATAATCGGCACCATCTACGTCCTGCCTTGTCTCGCGCTGTCGGGCTCGCAACCTGAAAACGAGAGGCGCGGGCCCCGCACAGCCAAGAGCATCGAGCTAGAAACAACCTCCCTGGCGGCCATATAGCCTTGCCAGAAAATAGGAGGGATACCAGCAAAGCACAATCAGGCCATACAACATGCGGCGGCGTCCCATTGGGAAGCCCAATGGGACACCGCATTTCGCTGCCTACTCACGGGAAGTCAGCGAGAACCTTGCGACCGGATTCCGGCAAGCGGATGGCCTCTAGTAGGACCTGGTCCAGAACGAGCCGCTCACGACAGAAGTGAACGGCGGGCAGAAGGCGAAGGAGGTGTTGCTGCTGCTCCAAGCCACCGCATCATGCTGGATGACAGGGTCGCCGTTCCACGGCGCGCACTTGGCGGACGCTTTCCACCTTCCGCCATTGCCGTCGCTACAGGCGGCCGCAATGCCGTTACTCTCGGGGACCTTCCAGCTTTTGCACCCCTCCGGCCAGCCCGTGGGAGCCGCAGTGGCCGTCCCCTGGAGCCCGAGGCCCGCCATCGCCGTGGCGGCGAGCAGTGTCACGAACATCTTCTTCATGTCGCTGATCCTTTCTCAGTCGATTCGGTTGCGCTCAGGTGTTATTGCGAGGGGACGTAAAAATTCCCGCGGAAGTGGCTCGATAGGATCCCTGGCAGTACGCGATAGAGATTCCCCACTGCTTCCACGGTCCGTAGAAATTCTCCACCCTCCCGGACTCCGCCTCCGTACATACGGCGGTAGCCCGGTAGGAGCCGCCGTTGTGACTACTACAGCTGGCGATCGCTCCCCAGCTCCCGGGAACCTCGTACTTGCAGCCTTCGGGATGTGCCAGAGCGGCAGCCGATGCGGTCGTCCCGACACCGAGCGAGAAGATACCGGCCAGCAGCAGCCCAGCCGCAGGGACGGCGGCAGTGCGAAGGCGAGTGCTCTTCAGCAACTTTCTTCACCTATCTTTCTCAGCTGGAAAACGCTTCAAGCGTCAACCAATCACCACAGGGATTACGGCATCGTTTTTAATGCCACACATCCCTCCTTGCGCACGGAGGGCGACTTCCACCCTCTGCATGCCCACGACAATTCCACACTCATCAAGACCAGGCAAGCGGATATAAAGATTTTGAGGTTTACTTGAGCATCAGAAATGAAAGGCAATTAATTCCGGCAACGCGATGGCCGAAATTCGTCACGTATTCATACGCGCCAGATGTCTAATACTGTGCTGTCCGGGCAGACCGCGAGCGAACGATTCAGCATTCCGACGGAAGTGACACCACATTCGGAACCACCGATTCCCTTTACCGCCTCGCCGATGGCGTCACTTGACGCAGGCACCTCCAGTGGGTTGCATACGTTCTGTGATCACATACCGGACATCGGGAGCCGCATCATGGACCCGGTGATCGTCGTCGGCGCGGGGCCCGTCGGACTGTCCCTGTCCCTGGCCCTGGCCGGCTCGGGCGTGCCCTGCGTCGTGCTCGACGAGGGCCCCGGCAAGGACGAGCCCCGGCCCGCCCGTACCGTCGCCCTGCACGCCGACACGGCGGCCATGGTGCACCGCCTGGGCTGTACGACACTGCGCGACGAGGGCGCGTATTTCGCCGCCTGGCGCACCATGCGGCGCGGCCGCGACACGCACCGGATCACCTTCGAGGACCAGCCGGCCCCGCTCCACCTTCCGCAGCACGCCCTCGCGCGCGGGCTGCGCGACGCCGCCGCCGCGCACCCGCTGGTCCAGCTGATCACCGACAGCAAACTGGATTCCCTGGAGCAGGACGGCCGGGGGGTCACCGCGCACACCCGGGGCGCCGAGACCACCTGGTGGCGCGGTAGCTTCCTGGTGGGCTGCGACGGCGCCCGCTCCACCGTGCGCAAGCTGCTCGGCATCCGCTTCCCGGGCCGGACCGCCGTGGAACGCCATGCCGTGGCCGCGCTGCGCACCGACCTCCCCTGGCCCGGCGAGGCGTTGCTGCACCGCAGCCCGCCGGAGGAAGTCACCGCCCGGCCGCTGCCCGACGGGGTGTGGCGGCTGGACTGGCTGCTGCCGCCGCGCGGGGAACTCGTCACCCCCGACGCGCTCCTGACCCTCGTCCGGGACACCCTCGCGGGGTGGTACGGGGGCACGACTCCCCCGTACGACCTGCTCGACACCGGGGTGTACACCCTGCACCACCGGCTCGCCCGGCGCTGGCGCGACCGCCGCGCCTTCCTCGCCGGGGACGCCGCCCACCTGCTGGGCGCCCTCGGCACGCAGGGGGTCGAGGAGGGGCTCCGGGATGCCGAGAACCTGGCCTGGAAGCTGGCGCTGGCCTGGCACCAGGGAGCCTCCGAGGCCCTGCTGGACAGTTACGAGGGCGAGCGGCGCAGGGCGGTCGCGGCCCGGCTGCGCGCGGCCGACCAGGCGGTGCCGGCCCTGCGCAGCGGCAGCGGGCTGCGTACCTACCTCCCCGGAGCCTCGCGTTCCGCGGAAGCCCTGCTCACGGACGGCCACTTGGGGCGCGGCCCGCTCGGTGTCGCTCCGGCGTACGCCCCGCCGGTCGCGGTACGCGAGGTGCCGACCGCGACGGAGCCGGGCGGCCCGGTGGCCAACGTCCCGGTGACCGCGCCCGACGGGTCCACGGTGCCGCTGCGCGACCTGCTGGGGCGGGGCCGGCTGCTGGTGCTCCTGGTCGCGCCGGGCACCGGGGTGTGGGACCGGCGGCACTGGATGGGTGCCGGGCTGATGCCCCGGCTCGCGGCGGCGGTGAGCGCACTCCCGGTCCGGTCCGAGCTACTGGTGGCGGACGGCTACCCGGGGGCTCCGGCGCACACCGTGCTCCTCGTACGGCCGGACGGACATCTGGCGGCGACCTTCGCGGGGGTGCGGCCGGCCGAGCTGTACGAGGCGGCGGACACGGTCCGGATGGGGGCGCCTGAGCCGGCCTCCGCCAAGGCGCCCCCCGCCAAGACGCCCTCCACCGCGCCGACAGCCGTGATCGATTGACCCGCTTCCCATCCTCATGCTTCACTCCCGGACATGACCGGCAACGACGTACGCCTGTGGCGGAGGGTTCACATGGACCTGCTCCGCTACGCGGGCTGCGTGTGTCGCCCTTCCTGCTGATTCGCCCTTCCCCTCGCGCGCCCCTGCCCTCGGCGGCCTGCGCGCACCTTCGCGAACCCCAGGACGGTCACTCCCATGGCTCCCTCCACCCCATACGCCTACCCCGGGCCGGCACCCGCGCCGGCCCCGGCCCCAGCCCCGGCCCCGGCAGGGCCTACAGCCGCCGAACTCCTCTCCTTCGCCCTCCGGACGGCGTCCGACCCCGAGATCGTGGAATCGCTGCCCCTGGACCCCCAGGGCCGTACGTGGATCCGGCTGGACGGCCCCGGCGGCAGCGAGGCCTGGCTGATCGGCTGGCCGCCGGGCACCGGCACCGGCTGGCACGACCACGCCGAATCGCGGGGCGCGTTCGCCACCGCGCGAGGCCGGCTGACGGAGCACTCGCTGGTGGTCCGGCTCCCCTCGGAGGGCTGGCGGAGCCTGGAACTGGCCCCGGAGGTGGACCGCGGCCGGCGCCTGGACGCGGGTACGGGGCGGGCGTTCGGGGAGCACCATGTGCACGAGGTGCTGAACGAGTCGACGCGGGAGCACGCCATCTCGGTGCACGCGTACTACCCCCCGCTGCCCCTGATCCGGCGCTACAGCCGCACCGGCCGGGTGCTGAGGCTGGAGCAAGTCGAACGCCCGGAGGACTGGCAGTGAGCACCGATCCGATCGGCATCGACGCCCTCCTGGACCGGGTCCGTACGACGTACACCCGGATCACCCCGCAAGAGGCCCACGCCGCGTCCCTGGCGGGCGACGCCCTCCTGGTGGACATCCGCTACCAGGCCCTCCGGGACCGCGACGGCCTGATTCCGGGCGCGCTGGTCATCGAGCGCAACGAACTGGAGTGGCGGCTGGACCCCCAGGGCTCGCACCGCGCCGCGGAGGCCGCCTCGCACGACGTGCGGGTGGTGGTGATCTGCAACGAGGGCTACGCCTCGTCCCTCGCGGCGGCCTCCCTCCACACCCTGGGCCTCCACCGGGCCGCCGACCTGACCGGCGGCTTCCAGGCCTGGAAATCAGCCGGCCTCCCCGTCACCTGACCCCCGCAAAATCCAGCCCGCCGGCGTTCGAGGCGCAGGGGCTCGGGCGCCGCACCTAATCCAGCACCGCCGGCGTTTGAGGCGCAGGGGCTCGGGGGCAGCACCTAATCCAGCCCCGCCGGCGTTTGAGGCGCGGGGGCTCGGGGGCAGCGCCCCCGCAACGGCGCCGCACCCGCGAGGGTCCGGGGCAAAGCCCCGGGGAACGGTGGAAGGGCGGGTAGGGGACCAGCCCCGCAGGGCACCCGCCCCGGCGCGGGGGTGGTACCCCCACCGACCCCTACCTCGACGTGGCCACCTCCACCGGAGGTACCCGCAACGCGACCCGCCCCGGCACAGCGGTGGCCGCCACGGCCAACAGCCCCGCCACCCCGAGCACCCCCACGTACACCACCGGCAGCACCACCGGCGCAGCCACCCCCGTCATGCCCACGCTGAAAGCGGTCAGCACGGCCAGCGAGATCCCCGACCCCAGGACCGTCCCGATCAGCACCACGGACACCGCCTCCACCCGCAGCATCCGCAGCACCTGCCGCCGCTTCGCGCCCGCCAGCCTCAGCATCGCGAACTCCCGGAACCGCTCCGCCGTGGACATCGCCAGCGTGTTGACCACCGAGATCGCGGTGAAGGCGAGCACCAGCCCCATCGCCAGCAGGTTGATCTCCGCCCCGGCGTCCTGCCGCTCCGCCCGCGCCTCCTCGGCGGCGCGCGCCGACAGCACCGCCACCCCCGGGTACCCCTTCACCGCCGCGGCCAGCCGCTCCCGCCCCGTCCCCGGCCCGGCAGCCACCAGCACACTGCTCGCCAGCGGGTTGTCCACGTGCGCGGCCACCAGGGCGTGCGGCAGCGTCAGGTCCCCGAATCCCAGCCCCCGCGCGTACACGGCGGCGACCGTCAGCGTGACTGGTGTCCCGTCCCCCAGCGTCAGCTTCAGCGGGCTCCCCGGCCTCAGCCCCAGCTGATCGGCGGCCAGTTCGCTCACCGCCGCGCCCCGCTCCCCGAACCCGGCCAGGCTCCCGCTCGTCACATCGGGGTCCCAGGTCCGGTCCAGCCCGGCCGGCGTCACCCCCTGCGCGGCGTACTTCGCCAGCCCCACCCGTACGGACGTGTGCACGATCTCGGTGGCCGCCTCGACCCCAGGTGCACGCCGGACCGCCTCGGCGGCCTCACCGGTGACACCCGCCCCCGGCCCCCGCGTGGCCAGCACCCACTCCGCCCGGATCCCCTCGCGCGCCTGCGTCCGGGCCGCGTCGCCGAGCGTCGGCGTGATGAACAGCACGGTGCAGGTCATCCCGATCAGCAGCGCGAGCGGGGTGACGGCGGAGGCCATCCGGGTGGCATTGCCGCGCAGATTCGCGGTGGCCAGCTCACCGTTGGCGCCGGCCAGCCGCAGCGGGCCGGCCAGCAGCGCGGTGGCACCGCGCACCAGCAGCGGGCCGAGCAGCGAGACGGCCCCGGCCAGGACCACCACGGCCAGGAAGGTGACCGGGGTCGATGCCGGCTCGGTGCGCAGCGCGCTCAGTACGGCGACCAGCACCACCCCGCCGGCCAGCAGCAGAACCCCGGCGGCGATCCTGGTCCGGGCCGGCCGCGTCCGCTCGACGGCGGCTTCGGCGAGGGCCTGCGCCGGGCGGATCCGGGCGATCCGCCGCCCGGTGATCCGCGCGGCCGCCCAGGCTCCGAGCAGGCTCGCCCCCACGGCGCCGAACATCGGGAAGATCCCGGCGGTGCGCTCCAGGTTGGCCGGGATCACCCCGCTGTCGATGAAGCGGCCGTGCAGCCAGGCGGCCAGCGGCAGCCCGGCGAACGCTCCGGCCACCCCGGCGGCGAGGCCGACGACCAGCGCCTCCCGGCCGATCATGCGCCGCAGCTGCCTCGGCGTGGCCGCGACGGCCCGCAACAACGCCAGCTCGCGGTGGCGCTGCTGCACGGACAAGGCGAAGGTGCCGACCACGACGAGGACCGCCACGAGCAGCGAGGTCCCGCCCATCGCGCCGCCCATGGACACCAGCTTGATCCGCGCCCCGGCCGCATCGAGGAATTCGACGGGCCCCCGCTCCTCTCCGCTGCTGACCTGCGCGGTGGTGCCCTTCAGCGCCTGCTCGACCCGCCCGGCCAGCTCCCCGGCGTTCACCCCGGGCCCGGGCAGCACGCCGATGGCACTGACCTGCCCGTCCCGCGCGGCCAGCCGCTGGGCCTCGGCGTCGCTGAAGAACAGCGAGCTCTGCCGGGCCAGGTCCCCGCGGGCGGTCTGCGCGACCCCGCTCACCGTGTACGTCTTCGGCTCGCCGGTGGCCTGTACGGTCAGCCGGGCGCCCGCCGTGAGGCCCGCACGGGCGGCCAGTTCACGGTCGACGACGACCTCGCCGCCGCCCTGGGGGGCGCGGCCCTCGGCGAGCGTGAAGGGGGTCAGTACGGCGGAGGTCCAGGCGTGCCCGTACGAGGGCTTCCCGCCTCCCGGGGCCCTGACCAACGGGACGGCCTGGAAGGTGAGTTCGGGCACGGCCCGCTCGACCCCGGGCACGGAACGCACCGTGTCCACGGTGGCGGCGGAGAGCCAGGCCCGTTCCGCGACGGGCTTGGCCTTGTGCTTCGTCTTGGTCTTGCCCTTCTTCTCCTTGACCGTGTCCTGGTGGACGTTCTGGTCGGCGGAGACGATGACCGGGGTGGCCGAGTAGCGCTCGGTGCCGATCCTTCCGCGGAGCCCCGTTTCCAGGAGCGTGCCGCAGGCGGTGACGAGGGCCGCGGCGCACAGGAGCGCGATGAAGGCGCCGAGGAAACCGGCTTTGCGGTGCCTGACGGTCTGGAGGGCGTAACGCAGCATCATGCGGTCAACTCTGCTGCGGGGCCCGGCTCCTGGCATTGGAGCGCTCCGGCGTCTGCCGCCGGGGGCTAACCCCACCCCCGCACCGCGGGGCCGCCGCCGCTCCCGCCGCCCGGCCGGACGGGGTCAGGCTCGGCGTCAGTCCCCCGCGTACCCCAGGCCCAGATCATCGGTGTCCTCGCCCTCCTCCTCCAGGGCACGCCGGACCACCCGCAGGGCCATGCCCTCCGCGTACCCCTTGCGGGCGAGCATCCCGGCGAGGCGCCGGAGCCGCTTGTCCCGCTCCAGGCCCCGGGTCGAGCGGAGCTTGCGCTCCACGAGCTCGCGGGCGGTCTGCTCCTCCTGCTCGGAGTCCAGCTGCTCAAGGGCCTCGTCCACGAGGGTGGCGTGCACCCCCTTGGTGCGCAGCTCCCGCGCGAGGGCCCGGCGGGCGAGGCCCCGGCCGCGGTGCCGGGACTCGACCCAGGCCCCGGCGAAAGCGGCGTCGTCGATCAGGCCCACCTCCTCGAACCGGGAGAGGACCTCCTGCGACACCTCCTCGGGGATGCCCCGCTTGTCCAGGGCATCCGCGAGCTGCCGCCGGGTACGCGGCATCCCGGTGAGCAGGCGCAGGCAGATCGCCCGCGCCTGCTCCTCGGGGCTCTGGGGCGGCAGCTCCTGGCGGCCTTCCCGGCCACCTTCGCGGCCACCTTCGCGGCGGCCTTCGCGACGGCCTTCACGGCCGCCGGGCCCGCCGCTCCTTTCCTGCTCCCGCACGGGTCAGCTCTTGGCCGCGGCGGCCTTGGTGGCCGTCTTGGCCTTCGACGCCGGAGCGGGCACGGGCGCGGCCTCGGCAGTCGCACCGGCCCCGGCCTCTTCGGCGGCGGCGGCGTCCTTGCGTACGCCGACGCCCAGCTTCTCCTTGATCTTCCGCTCGATCTCGTTGGCGAGGTCGGGGTTGTCCTTCAGGAAGTTGCGGGCGTTCTCCTTGCCCTGGCCGAGCTGGTCGCCCTCGTACGTGTACCAGGCGCCGGCCTTGCGCACGAAGCCGTGCTCCACGCCCATGTCGATCAGGCCGCCCTCGCGGCTGATGCCCTGGCCGTAGAGGATGTCGAACTCGGCCTGCTTGAACGGCGGCGCGACCTTGTTCTTGACGACCTTGACGCGGGTGCGGTTGCCGACCGCGTCCGTGCCGTCCTTGAGGGTCTCGATGCGGCGGATGTCGAGGCGCACCGAGGCGTAGAACTTCAGCGCGCGGCCACCGGTGGTGGTCTCCGGCGAGCCGAACATCACACCGATCTTCTCGCGGAGCTGGTTGATGAAGATCGCGGTGGTCTTGGACTGGCTGAGCGCACCGGTGATCTTGCGGAGCGCCTGGCTCATCAGCCGGGCCTGCAGACCCACGTGCGAGTCGCCCATCTCACCCTCGATTTCCGCGCGCGGCACGAGGGCCGCCACGGAGTCGATGACGATCAGGTCGAGCGCGCCGGAGCGGACCAGCATGTCCACGATCTCCAGCGCCTGCTCGCCGGTGTCCGGCTGGGACAGGATGAGGTTGTCGGTGTCGACGCCGAGGGCCTTCGCGTACTCGGGGTCGAGCGCGTGCTCGGCGTCCACGAAGGCGACGGTGCCGCCGGCCTTCTGCGCGTTGGCCACGGCGTGCAGGGTCAGGGTGGTCTTACCGGAGGACTCCGGTCCGTACACCTCGACCACGCGGCCGCGGGGCAGCCCGCCCACACCGAGGGCGATGTCCAGCGCGGTCGACCCGGTGGGGATGACGTCGATGGGTTCGTTCGGCTTGTCGCCGAGGCGCATGACCGCACCCTTGCCAAATTGCCGTTCAATCTGTGCGAGCGCGGCGTCGAGGGCCTTCTCGCGGTCGGTGCCTGCCATGGGTTCCACCCGATTTGCTTGAGTCGATCGCTTCACGCCATTGACGCTAACGCCTGCCACTGACAATGCGCTTCCACGTCCGGTTTGGCTGTGGATAACTCATCAGAATGGATGTTCGATTTCCCTGTCAAGCTAGGAGCGTGGGTCGGTAT
>NZ_JAGGOY010000081.1 GCF_018614095.1 Streptomyces sp. ISL-87
CCCTTCAGAAGAGCCGCACCCGAAGGCGTTGACCGTCCGGACGGCGGTCGACGTGTCCCGTCTCATGCGAATTGGCCCTGTCTCAGGTGGTCTGGTCCGATTCGCTCGTCGTCTCAGGCGATCTGGTCCGTTGGCGGTACTCATGTCACGCGAGACCTCGACCTGCGCGGCGATGACACCCTGGGGGGCGCTGAGCAGCACGCGCCAATAGGGTGGCCCGATGATGTCGATCAAGAAGTTCCAAGTCACCTTCGACTGCGCAGAACCTGAGCGCCTCGCTCGTTTCTGGTGCGAGGTGTTGGGGTACGTCGTACCGCCGCCACCGGAGGGGTTTGCCACTTGGGACGATTTCAAGCGCTCGCTGCCACCTGAGCAGCAGGACGCATGGTTTGCCTGCAGTGATCCCTCAGGCGTGGGCCCGCGACTGTACTTCCAGCGCGTCCCCGAAGGGAAGGCCGCCAAGAACCGGCTGCATCTTGACGTGCGGGTTGGCACCGGACTTGTGGGTGAAGAGCGCCTCGCCGCGCTTGAGGCCGAGTGCGCACGACTGGTCCCGCTCGGCGCGGTACATGTGCGAACGCTGTATGCCGATGACGACAACGAGTCGTGCATCCCGATGCAGGACATCGAGGGCAACGAGTTCTGTATCGACTGAGGGGCCGCGAACGTGTCCTCCCAGATCAACTGAGACGGCACCGGACAACCGTGCGTCCGGGACCAGGTCCACTGAGATTTCCAATCACAGTGTCTCAGTTCTTCTGGTCGCTGCAGGTCACAGGCATCACCAGGGACCAGATCATCTGAGACGGGACACGACGTGTTCCTCGACTCGCTCGGCAATCCGAACACGGTCCGGAACTACGGAATTGGGGTCGGCAAGACCGCCGAGCGGATCGGCGAGGGCCGGCCGCTGGCGTCGGTCGCGGACGACGAGATCGGCGAGGCCCTCGAACTGCTCTGGGGCCGGTCGGCGGTCAACACCTGGAACTCCCGCCGAGCCGGGGTGCTGTCCTGGCTCGGCTGGTGCCGCGAGCGCGGCTACGAGGGTCCGGCGGTCCCGGCCTGGGCGAAGCGGCTGGCGGTGCCGGACTCCGAGACCCCGGCCCGCTCGAAGATGGCCATCGACCGGCTGGTCGCCCGGCGCGAGGTCCATCTGCGGGAGAAGACGCTGTGGCGGATGCTGTACGAAACCTCGGGGCGGGCGGAGGAGATCCTAGGCGTGAACATCGAGGACCTGGACTTCGCCGGGCGCCGCTGGCCGGTGAAGGCGAAGGGCGCCCGGACCAAGGTCCGCCGTCGCGGCCAGGTCCGCGAGGACTACGTGCTGGAGACCGTGTACTGGGACGCCGGCACCGCCCGGCTCCTGCCGCGGCTGTTGAAGGGCCGTACCCGCGGGCCGGTGTTCGTCACCCACCGCCGCCCGGGGCCGGGCAAGGTCGTCAGCCCGCGCGACGTGTGCCCGGATACCGGGTTCGCCAGGCTGTCGTACGGTCAGGCACGCGCCCTGCTCGACGAGCACACCGCCGTCCGCGGGCCCGGAACGGGCTGGGACCTGCACGAGTACCGCCATTCCTCACTGACTCACCTCGGCGAGCAGGGGGCGTCGCTGTTGATGTTGATGGCGAAGTCCCGGCACAAGAAGCCGGAGAACGTCCGCCGCTATTTCAAACCGTCCCCGGAGGCGATCGCCGAGCTCACCAGCCTGCTCGCCCCGGGTGGCAGCCGCCGCTGGACGGCTCCTGCCGAGGCGGAGAGGGGCCTATCGCGAGGCGCCTCCCATGCCGGGAAACAGAGCTTGGGCGTGCTCGGGGTCCGGTGAGACGAAGACTCCTTCCGCCGCCACCAGGACCGTGGAGAGGTCGTCTTCGATGGTGATCGAACCAGTCACATACACCTTGCGGCCCTCGGTGCCTGTGACATGGGCGAGCACCCGCAGCGGGGATTCCAGCGGAACGGGGCGGTGGTAGCGCATCTGGAGGGAGACGGTCATCCCCGGCATTCCCGCGGCCGCGCACGCCCATCCCATCAGCTCGTCCAGCAGCATGGCGCTGATGCCGCCGTGCCCGTAGCCGGGCGGCCCTTCGTGTGCGATGCCGAGGACGCAGGTGCCGGCCGCGCCGCGGTCGAGCCGTGTCACGCGCAGGGGCGGCGCGAGCGGGCTGCCGGTACCGGTGACGGGGCTGTACATCCGCACTCCTCCCGGAAACTCGTCCACCGCAGGGATTTCCGCGCGTGCGCGGAGGTGCCCGGTCAACTGTGCGGCGAGGCTGCGGACGCCGTCCGCCACGCGGTGCAGGGTGTCTGGTGCGGCTGCGGTGCGGACGGCCGCATCGACCAGGACGCGCAGCTCGTGGCCGAGCGCGGCGATCGCCGTCCGCTGCAGATGCGGGTCCTCCTCGTCTGATTGCTCGGGAGCGGTACTGGCGGCGGAGTGGTGGGGCAGAGGCGTTTTCATCGGGCATCTCGCTGCAAGGCGGCGGGCCGCGGCCGGGGTGGAGTGGGTCAGCTCGGGGCCGGGGACGGGGTGAGGTCGCGTACGAAGACGGGCTTGAGGTGCTTCTGCGGCAGCGCGTCGGGCAGTTGCTCCCAGTCGAGGACGTGGGAGACGACGCGTTCGGGTGAGACCTTGCCGGAGGAGGCGAGGTCGAGGGCGTCGGGGATGTGGGCGCGTACGTTGTCCCGGGCGATGCGCAGGGTGACGCCGGTGAGGTACATGTCGAGCAGGGGGAGTTCGCCGGGGCGGAAGTGGTTGCCCGCGGACTCGCAAATGCCTTCGGGGGCGAGGGACCGTACGGCAAGGGCGAGCTGGTCGACGCGGCCGGTGGCCTCGACGGCCAGGTCGAAGCCGTGGCGGATTGGCTCGATCGTCTCGGCGGTGCGGGCGCCGTAGCTTTCGGCGAGACGGCGGTGTTCGGCGTCGGGGTCGACGTAGAGGACATCGGAGGCGCCGAGCGCGCGGGCGATGTTGCACACGTACAGGCCGATGCTGCCGCGGGCGACGACCAGGACCCGGGCGCCCGGGCGGGCCTTCAGGTGCGGGGCGACCAGGCGCCAGGCAAGGGACCAGTTGTCGCTGGCGGAGGCCATGGCGACCGGGTCGAGGCCGGTGGGCAGCGGAACCAGCATGGCGTCCGCGTACGGGACGCGGACCAGGTCGGAGAAGAGCCCGCCCCAGCTGCCGCCGATCGGCGCGCCGAACATGGCCATGTGCGGGACCGAGGTGCAGTGGGCGGTGAGCCCGCCGCGGCAAGGGGCGCAGGTACCGCAGTTGATGGACCAGGGCACCACGACCAGGTCGCCGGGGGCCACGCTGGTCACGTGGTCGCCGATGTCGGTGACGCGGGCCACGCATTCGTGGCCGAGGGCGAACGGCGGGTCGATGAAGCCGTGCCCGGCGAGGATGGAGGAGTCCACGTCGCAGGAGGTGGCGGCGACGGGGGCGACGATCGCCTCATGGGCGGACTGGATCTCGGGGTCGGGTGCCTCGCGCCATTCGACCGTGCGCCGTGCGATGTAGGTCAGTTCACGCATCGGCCTGCTGCCCCTTCGCCAGGGCGACGAGGTCGGCGTACCGGACGACGGAGCCGCCCGCGCCCCAGGTGCCGTCGGGCTGCTCGTGCACCAGCACCCACACCCGCAGCGCCTCGGCCGGGGACAGGCCGGCGGCCGCGAGCACGGTGGCGGTGGCCTCCTTGACCAGGCCCGCCTTGCGCCGCTCCGACAGCGCCCCCCGGGGAACCGTCACCTCCACCAGGAAGCGGGGCGCGTCGTCCTCGGCCGTCGCCTGTGCGCCCTCGGGCAGCTCGGTGAGGTAGCTCTACGCCTGGGCCCGGAAGAAGGCGGTGTCGGACGCGCCCTCCCACCGCAGCATTACGGCGGCGAGATCTCGCTGAATCGTCGCGCGCCCCTGATCGGTCAGGGCGCCGGTCGGGACGGTCAGCCGACATTGCAGCCGCGCGACCAGGAGCGCGGCGATCGTGACGTGCAGGTCCTTCAGCCTGGCCTCGCCGGTGACCGATGTGAACGCCTGGTCGGCGCCGGTCCAGGAGAACACCTCCAGCAGCACCTCGGGCAGGTCCACGCGGGGCAGCATCGCGTTCACCGCGGCCCGCAGGTCCAGCAGCGAGGCCGGTTCGGGCTCCGGCTCCAGCGCGGCGAAGTGCAGCCGCCCGTCGTCGTCGAAGACGATCTGCGCGTTGTCCGGCAGGCGCCCGGCGACCTCCCGGTACGTGCCGTCCAGCAGCGCGGCCCGCGCGGCCAGGTGCTCGCAGGGGTGGGCCGGTAGGTCAGCGGCGGTACGCCACGTAGAGGTCGCCGTCGTGGGAGGCGAGGGTCGGCTCACCCGTCATCGCGCCCTCGACGACCACCTCGCGGTTCCAGCTCGCCTGCTGCTTGCGGTGGAGCCAGATCTTCTTGTCTGCGTCGCGGTGGGCGACCCACACGGTGCGTCGTGGGCCGTGTTCGCTGGGCTGTCCGCGGGAGGCTTGGTCGCGGCGAGCGTGGAGGCCGAATAGGTGTTCCCCACACGGTGGCCGACCCTGAGCACACCGTCCGGTGTGCGCGCTGCTGACGACCAGGGAGCCGTTCATGGCGGTGATGGCCGCGTAGAGCTTGCCCTTGAACTCGGCCAGAGCGGGCCGGTGCTGGCTCGCTGCCGGTCATGACCGGTCCGCCCAGGCTGCGGATATATGGCTGACGGTGCGATCACTTCCTCCGCTCGGCGACGCCTGGGGCGCTTTCATCGAGCCAGCTCGGTCGCGCGGGCGGCCCCGGCAGATCGGGATCGGGATCAGTCCACTCGTTTCCCCAGGCGACCAAGGCGGCGAGCACCGGTACCAAGGCGCGCCCCCTTTCGGTGAGGAGGTACTCGAAGCGGGCGGGTTTGAGGCTGTACTGCGTGCGCATGAGGACGCCCGCGGCGGTCAACTCCGCCAGCCGTCGGGCGAGCGTGTTCTCGCTCATCCGCAACCGATCGCGGAATTCGTCGAACCGGCGGGCTCCACCGAGGGCTTCACGCACCACCAGGAGCGCCCATCGTTCGCCGATCACGTCCAGTGCTCGGGCGGCGGGACAGTTGTCGAGGGCGAGGGGCGAACGCATGTCCTCAGCCTAGCGGCTTCCATGATGGAAGTGAATTGGTAGCATCCCCCAGTGGCTTCCATAGTGGAAGTCGTCAAGGAGGGGTGCTCCAGATGCAGAGACTTCGTCAGGCCGGTATCGAGGTCGCCCGTGGGGTGTTCCGTTTCGGAGACGGCCATGTCAACTGGTACGTCATCGAGCAGGAGGGCGCGCTGACCGTCGTGGACGGCGGTATGCCCGATCACTGGCCCGCACTGATGGACTGGCTGAAGAAGCGGGGGCAAGGTCTGGACGCGGTTCGGGCCATCGTGCTCACCCATGGACACGCCGATCACCTGGGCATCATCCGCCGGCTTTCCGACGCCACCGGCCGGCCGGTGCACGTACACCCGGACGACGAGGCTCAGGCCAAAGGCGCCGGACTCCACATCCCACCCCGCCGCATTCGACGAAACGTGTGGAAACCTCACGTCTTTGCCCTCACCGTGAACTGGGGACGCGCGGGCCTGTTCACCGTCCCACCGATCCTGCATGCCGAGTCCTACGCCGACGGCCGGCGCCTGGACATACCGGGATCGCCTCGGGCGATCCACACGCCCGGCCACAGTCCGGGCAGCAGCTGCCTGCTGCTCGCCGACCGCGATGTCCTGATCACGGGAGACGCCCTGGTGACCCTCGACGTCGTCACCGGCCGTCGTGGCGTCGGGATCATGCCCGGCACCCTCAACGACGACCCCGAACAGGCATTGGACAGCCTGACCTCTCTGGCCGGAATCACAGCCACGACGCTGCTGCCCGGCCACGGCGAGCCCTACTCGGAAGGCGTGCCCACAGCTCTCGCGGCGGCCCGTCGACACGGCATCGACTGGAGGAAGCCGACGGCAGGCGCCCACGGCCACGCCCATTGACCGCAGCCCGTTCTGTCGAGCCCTCCGAGAGACCACGGATCTCCATCGGGCCATGTGTTGGATTCCGTAGCCGCCTGCACGCCCGCTGGGTGAGGCCGGCGTGGGCGGCGGCGGTTGTGCTCGTCGTTCTTGGCGGTGACGCGGGCGGAGGTCTCCTCACCGAGCTTGAGGTAGTGACCCAGAGTCGCCAGGCGCTTGTGCCGGGACTTGGCTCGGAGGTCTTCCCCGGGCTGGGGTCCCCGTGGTGGGGGTGGGAAACTGGCGGCCGAGAACGCCGACGGGGCGGCGTATGCCGACGCGGTGTCGGAGTACGCCGCCCTGGGGCGGGACGAGTTGCGGGAGGTGGCCCGCGCTGTCATGGGCGGTTACTTCGGGTCGTGGTTGAACTTCGCGGTCGACCAGAAGTAGCCGAGCACCGCGAGACCCAGGCACCAGGCGATCGCGAGCCACCCGTTGTTGCCGATCTCGGTGCCGAGGAGCAGGCCGCGGAGGGTCTCGATGGCGGGCGTGAACGGCTGGTACTCGGTGATCGGCCGGAACCAGCCGGGCATCGCGTCGACCGGGACGAAGGCGCTGGAGAGGAGCGGCAGCAGGATCATCGGCATCGCGTTGTTGCTGGCGGCCTCGGCGTTCGGGCTGATCAGGCCCATGCCGACCGCGATCCAGGTGAGCGCCATGGAGAAGAGCACGAGCAGCCCGAACGCCCCCAGCCACTCCAGGACCGTGGCGTCCGTGGAGCGGAAGCCGATGGCCACGGCGACGGCGCCGACGAGGACCACGCTCATGATCGACTGCAGCACGCTGCCGACGACGTGTCCGACGAGCACCGAACCGCGGTGGATCGCCATCGTGCGGAAGCGGGCGATGATGCCCTCGGTCATGTCGTTGGAGACGGACACCGCGGTCCCGATCGTGGTGCTGCCGATGGTCATCAGCAGGAGGCCCGGGACGAGATACGCGATGTAGTCGGAGCGGTCGCCGCCGCCGATGCCCGCGCTCATCGTGTCTCCGAAGATGTAGACGAAGAGCAACAGCAGCATGATCGGGGTGAGCAGCAGGTTCAGGGTGAGGGACGGATAGCGCCGGGCGTGCAGGAGGTTGCGGCGCAGCATCGTGGACGAGTCGCGCACGGCCAGGGACAGGGAGCTCATCGGACAGCCTCCTTGGGCTGGTTGGGGATGTCGGCGCCGCCGGTCAGAGCGAAGAACACGTCGTCGAGGTCGGGGGTGTGCACGGTCAGCTCGTCGGACTCGATGCCGGCCGCGTCCAGCCCGTCGAGGATGGAGCGCAGCTCGCGCTGGCTGCCGCCGCTGGGAATCTGCAGTGCGAGGGATTCGTCGTCCCGGGTGGCGTCGCGCAGGGCGAAGGCCGCGGCCTGATACGTGGCCGGGTCGGTGAAGCGGAGCCGGACGTGTCCGCCGGGGATGAGCCGCTTCAGCTCCTCGGCGGTGCCCTCGGCGGCGATCTTGCCGTCGTTGAGCACGGCGATGCGGTCGGCGAGCTCGTCGGCCTCCTCCAGGTACTGCGTGGTGAGGAAGACGGTGACGCCGTCGGAGACGAGCTCGCGGATGATCTGCCACATGTTGTGGCGGGCGCGCGGGTCGAGGCCGGTGGTCGGCTCGTCGAGGAAGATGATCCGCGGGTTGCCGACCAGGGTCATCGCGATGTCGAGGCGGCGCTTCATGCCGCCGGAGTAGGTGGAGGCGGGCTTCTTCGCGGCCTCGACCAGGTCGAAGCGCTCCAGCAGCTCAGCGGCGGTGCGGCGGCCCTCGCTACGGGACAGGTGGTGCAGGTCCGCCATGAGGAGCATGTTCTCCTCGCCGGTGATCAGGCCGTCGACGGCGGAGAACTGGCCGGTGACGCCGATCGCGGCGCGCACCGCCTGAGGGTCGGTGGTCAGGTTGTGGCCGCCGATGTGGATGTCGCCTGTGCCCGGGTCGGCGGAGATGAGGGTGGAGAGGATCTTCACGGCGGTGGTCTTGCCGGCGCCGTTCGGGCCGAGCAGGGAGAAGACCGTTCCTTCGGGGACGGCCAGGTCGACGCCGTCGAGCACGAGCTTGTCGCCGTAGGACTTGCGCAGCCCGTTCGCCGCGATCGCCAGGTTGGTCATGATGGGTGCTCCTCAGAGGCTGCGGGTCAGAGGCTGCGGGCGGTGATGTCGCCGTAGGAGGTGGTCGCGTGGATGTTCAGGCCGGCGGTGCCTTCGGTGTTCTTGAGCGCGTTGTGGATCCGGCCGTAGGTGGTGCCGGCGTCCAGGGAGGCGGAGACTCCGCGGGCGGCGCCGACCGACACGTCGCCGGCCTGGGTGCGCAGTTCGACCGTCCCGCGCAGGGCCTCGGCGATGTGGATGTCGCCCTTTTGGGTGCTGATCTCCGCGGGGCCGCCCAGGCGGCCGACCGAGACGTCGCCGGCGAGGAGGGTGAGGCGGGCGCTCGCGGTCTCGTCGAGCTTGACCGAACCGTGCGCGCCCTCGAAGGCGACGTCGCCGAGCCGTCCGACGCCGCGGAACTCGGCGCTGGCCGCCTTCGCCTCGATGTGCGAGCCGGCGGGCAGCTGGATGGTCACCTCGATGGATCCGGAGTTGCCGAGGATCCGGTTCTTCGCCGGTGAGGCCTCGATCCGCAGGACGCCGTCGCCGTATTCGACCGTGATCTGCTCCGCCGCCTTCACATCGCGGCCCTTCGAGGCGTCCGCGGGCAGGACCTCGACCGTGGTGTCAGCCCGGTCGGCGGCGATGAACCGGACGCGCCCCGCGGGGATGTCGAGGACGGCGGAGACCGGGGCGGGGGTGTCGAACTTCTGCATTGTGTTCTCCTGCTTGCTCGTTGTTTCCGATGAGGGAAAAGCTACGTTGCGTTCATGAATCGTGCAACATCATCGTTGCGCAGAATCTGCATTAGTGCAGGTAGAGGTGCAGATATCGTTGCAACAGTCTTGGTTTTAACGCAACGACAGTCGCCCTGGTCGTTGCATTGGATTGGAAGTGAACGCTATGCTGGGGGCATCAAGGACGCACGAAGGGAGATCACGATGCCGGGAGGCAGGCTCACCCAGCAGGAACGCCAGCAGATCGCGCTGGGGGTGGCCGACGGCCTCGCCTACGCGGAGATCGCCAGACGTCTCGACCGTCCCACCTCGACGATCACACGTGAGGTGATGCGCAACGGCGGCCCCACCGCCTACCGCGCCGACCTGGCCCACCGCGCCACCGAACGCCGCGCCCACCGGCGCAGGCAGGCCGCGCCCCGGGGACCGGAGGCGCCCCCGCAGGCCGGACCCGACGCCGAGGCCGTGCGCGAGTACGAGGAGACGTTCACCACCCTCCTCATGCAACAGGGCCTGCCCAAGATGATGTCCCGGGTGCTGACCTGCCTCTACACCACCGACACGGGCAGCCTCACCGCGTCCGAACTCGTCCAGCGCCTCCAGGTCAGCCCGGCGTCCATCTCCAAAGCGATCACGTCCCTCGAAAGCCAGGGCCTCATCCGCCGGGAACGCGACGACCGTCGCCGCGAGCGCTACCTCGTCGACGACGACGTCTGGTACCAGGGAATGATCGCCGCCGCCCGATCCCACGCCCAGCTCGCCGAGACCGCACGGCAGGGCGTCGGCATCCTCGGCCCCGACAGCCCGGCCGCCACCCGCCTGGAGAACATCGCCCGCTTCGTCGACTTCGTCGGCGAGAGCATGACTCGCGCCGCCGAGCAGGCCCGCGAGGTCCTCTACACGAAAGCCGAAGCGGCCTCAGGCGGCACTGCCACGCCAGGTTCAGATCGCGGATAGCGCCGGACAGCACATGGACAAGCGGCTCGACCTGGCGCCGGCCGCTGCCGTGCCCCGCCCCCGCACCGCGACGGACGACCCCGGTTCTCGACCGAAGATCACCAAGCAGTAGGCTCATTCCGCAACACGACGCGAAGGGGAATCAGTGGCGCGGGTTGCGGTGATCGGTGGGGGTATCAGCGGGCTGGGGACGGCGCTCATGCTTGGCCGGCGGGGCCACACGGTCACGTTGTTCGAGCAGGACGCGCGGCAGGCCGGAGAGGACCTGAACCGGGACTTCTTCCACTGGGACAGGCCCCGAATCCCGCAGGCCACCCAGCCCCACTCGCTCCTCGCGCCCGTGCGCACCGTGTTGCTTACCGAGACCCCTGATGTCTACGCGGACCTGCTGGCACGCGGAGCCCGGGAGTACCACGACTTCGACTGGTTCGGTGAGCATCCGCCGCATCGGGCCGGCGATGAGGACTTGGTGACCCTGCGCACCCGCCGCATCGTGCTGGAGGCCGCCTTGACCGCGGCCGTACGGCGGGAACGCACCGTTGATGTGCGGCGAGACTGCCGGGTGCGCGCCCTCACCATCGAGGGGGGCCGCCCTCCCCGGGTCACCGGCGTGCAGGTGGGCGCGGAAACACACCAGGCGGACCTCGTCGTCGATGCGTCCGGTCGTCGCTCGCCGGTTCCCGCCTGGCTGATCGCGGCCGGCTGCCGCCCGCCCGTGGTCGACAGCCACCGCACCGGGATCGCTTATCTGTGCCGCTGGTACCGCCTGCGTGCCGACGGCCCGCGTGACCCCGGGCGGGTGAAGACCGGCTCGGCCGCGCCGTTCGCGCTCGCCGGCGTCTTCCCTTCCGACAACGACACCTTCGCGGTGAACCTGGTGCTCTCCACGGGTGATCCGACCCGCGGCGCGCTCACCGACCCCGCCGTGTTCGAGGCCGCCGCACGCCACTTCCCCGCCACCGCCGCCTGGCTCGACCTGGCCCCCGAACCACAGTCAGCCGTCCTGGCGATGGCCGGCCTGGACAACCGCTGGACCGCCCTCGCCGACGATGACGGACCCATCGTCACCGGCCTGGTCAACGCCGGGGACAGCCTCATCCACACCAACCCCACCTTGGGCCATGGCGCGGCCCTCGGCCTGCGCGCCGCCCAGCACCTCGCCACCCATGTCGACGAGATCGCCGCGGACCCCATCGGCTACCACACCTGGACAACACAGGCCCTCCGCCCGTGGTTCGACGCGCAGGTGACGGCCGACCGCGCCAACGAGCAACGCCTCGCCGAGAGCTCACCACCCTCAGATCGGCGGGCTGCCGCCCTGGCTGCCTGCGCCTTTGACGATCCCGTCGTCATGAGAGCCCGGGCCCAGGTACGCCATCTCCTGCGACCGGCCCACGACGCCTACGGCACCGACGAAGTGGACCGACACGTCACCGCCTGGCTGGCTGCCCGCCCGGACTTCTCGCCCCAGCACGACGGCCCGACCCGAGATCAGTGGGATGCACTCATCCCAGGCTGAGCGCGCTACTTGTTCCCTGGTGTCCGAGCTGGCACCACAGGGCCGGATCGGGTGCCTTGGTCAGGTGCCGACGTAGGCCGCGAGGTGCTCGCCGGTGAGGGTGGAGCGGGCGGCGACCAGGTCGGCGGGTGTGCCCTCGAAGACGATCCGGCCGCCGTCGTGGCCGGCGCCGGGGCCGAGGTCGATGATCCAGTCGGCGTGTGCCATGACCGCCTGGTGGTGCTCGACGACGATGACCGACTTGCCGGAGTCGACGAGCCGGTCGAGCAGGCCGAGGAGGTGCTCGACGTCGGCGAGGTGGAGGCCGGCGGTCGGCTCGTCGAGTACGTAGACGAGCCGGTCGCCGCCCTTCCCGGCCATGTGCGTGGCCAGCTTGAGCCGTTGCCGTTCGCCGCCGGACAGTGTCGTGAGCGGCTGGCCGATGCTGAGGTAGCCGAGCCCGACGTCGGCGAGCCGGCCGAGGATGCGGTGCGCGGCGGGCGTGTGCGCCTCGCCGGCGCCGAAGAACTCCTCGGCCTCGGTCACCGGCATCGCGAGCACCTCGCTGATGTCGCGGCCGCCGAGGTGGTAGTCCAGCACCGATGCCTGGAACCGCTTCCCCTCGCACTCCTCGCAGACGGTGGAGACGCCGGCCATCATCGCCAGGTCGGTGTAGACGACGCCGGCGCCGTTGCAGGTGGGGCAGGCGCCCTCGGAGTTGGCGCTGAACAGCGCCGGCTTCACGCCGTTGGCCTTCGCGAACGCCTTGCGGATCGGGTCGAGCAGTCCGGTGTACGTCGCCGGGTTGCTGCGTCGCGAGCCGCGGATCGGGGCCTGGTCGACCGACACCACACCATCGCCGGCGGGGATCGAACCGTGCACGAGTGAGCTCTTGCCGGAGCCGGCGACGCCGGTGACGACGGCAAGCACCCCGAGCGGGATGTCGACGTCGACGCCCCGCAGGTTGTGCGCCGTCGCGCCGCGGATCGCCAGCGTGCCGGTGGGTGTCCGCACCTTCTCCTTGAGGGAGGCCCGGTCGTCGAAATGGCGGCCGGTGATGGTGCCGCCGGCCCGTAGCCCCTCGACGGTGCCCTCGAAGCAGACGGTGCCGCCCGCCGTACCCGCGCCGGGGCCGAGGTCGACGACGTGGTCGGCGATGGCGATCGCCTCCGGCTTGTGCTCCACGACCAGCACGGTGTTGCCCTTGTCGCGCAGCTGCAGCAGCAGGCCGTTCATCCGCTGGATGTCGTGGGGGTGCAGCCCGATCGTCGGCTCGTCGAAGACGTAGGTGACGTCGGTGAGCGAGGACCCGAGGTGGCGGATCATCTTGGTGCGCTGCGCCTCGCCGCCCGAGAGCGTGCCCGACGGGCGGTCGAGGCTCAGGTAGCCGAGGCCGATCTCGACGAACGAGTCGAGGGTCTGGCGGAGCGACGTGAGGAGGGGCCCGACGGACGGTTCGTCCAACTCCCGCACCCACGCGGCGAGGTCGCTGATCTGCATCGCGCAGGCGTCGGCGATGCTGATCTTCTTGATCTTCGACGAGCGGGCCGCCTCGCTGAGCCGGGTGCCCTCGCACTCGGGACAAACGGCGAACGCGATCGCCCGCTCCACGAAGGCGCGGACGTGCGGCTGCAGCGCGTCGACGTCCTTGGACAGCATCGACTTCTGGATCTTCGGGATCAGACCTTCGTAGGTCAGGTTGATGTTGTCGACCTTGATCTTGGTCGGCTCCTTGTAGAGCAGATCCTGGAGCTCGCGCTTGGTGTACTTGCGGATCGGCTTGTCCGGGTCGAAGAAGCCGCAGCCCCTGAAGATGCGGCCGTACCAGCCGTCGACGCTGTAGCCGGGGATCGTGAGCGCACCCTCGTTGAGCGACTTGCTGTCGTCGTACAGCGCGGACAGGTCGAAGTCGGTGACCGAGCCCCGGCCCTCGCAGCGCGGACACATGCCGCCGGTGCGGTGGTAGGTCCGCTTCTCGGCCTTGGTCTTGTCGGCGCCGCGGTCGACCGTGATGGCACCGCTCCCGCTGACCGAGGCGACGTTGAAGGCGTACGCGCTGGGCGGGCCGATGTGCGGCTTCCCGAGCCGGCTGAAGAGGATGCGCAGCATCGCGTTGGCGTCGGTGGCGGTGCCGACCGTGGAGCGGGGGTCGGCGCCCATCCGCTGCTGGTCGACGATGATCGCCGTCGTCAGCCCTTCGAGTACGTCGACCTCGGGCCGCGCCAGCGTCGGCATGAAACCCTGAACGAAGGTGCTGTACGTCTCGTTGATCATCCGCTGCGACTCCGCGGCGATCGTGTCGAACACCAGCGAGCTCTTGCCCGAACCGGAGACGCCGGTGAACACCGTCAGGCGGCGCTTCGGGATCTCGATGCTGACGTCCTTGAGGTTGTTCTCGCGCGCGCCGTGCACGCGGATCAGATCGTGGCTGTCGGCATCGTGCGGCGCAGGCGACTGCGAGTCCGTCCTCGGGGCCATGCTTATCGTGTCTCCATCTGTTGGGCCTGTTGGGCGGGGCCGCCTTCGCGGTCTCCGTCGGCGTCGCCTGACTGGATCCGATCAGCTGCGAGCAGTATGCCTGGACGTGTCCTTCCGCTCATCGGCACCGGCCTCGGGTGCTGTGGGAAACTCATCAGGTGAAACGGCCCGACCTCGACGACCTCGTCCGGCTGCGGCGCGTGCGCGACCGGATGGACCGCGACTACGCCGAGCCGCTCGACGTCCCGGCGCTGGCGCGTGACGCCCTGATGTCGGCGGGCCACTTCTCCCGCAGCTTCCGCGCCGCTTACGGCGAGACGCCGTACAGCTACCTGATGACCCGCCGCATCGAGCGGGCCAAAGCGCTGCTGCGGCGCGGCGACCTCACGGTGACCGACGTCTGCTTCGCGGTCGGCTGTACGTCGCTGGGGTCGTTCAGCTCGCGCTTCACCGAGCTGGTCGGCGAGAGCCCGAGCGCCTACCGGGCCCGGAGCCATGACCAGGGCGCCGCCATCCCGGCATGCATCGCCAAGATTCACACGCGGCCGGTCAGGAACGGAGAAGCGCGCCAGACCGCTCAGTCGTAGCGTGAACGGCATGGACATCACCCTTTCCCAGACCTTCATCGCCGTCGACGACCACGACAAGGCGATCGCCTTCTACCGCGATGTGCTCGGCCTTGAGGTGCGCAACGACGTCGGGTTCGAGGGGATGCGCTGGGTGACCGTCGGGGCGCCCTCGCAGCCGGACGTGAACATCGTCCTGGAACCGCCCCTCGCCGACCCGAACGCCTCACAATCCGACAAGCAGACGATGGCGGAGCTGATGGCCAAGGGTCTGCTGCGTGGTGTCATCTTCGCGACGGACGACTGCGACGCCACCTTCGAGCGCATCAGCGCCGCGGGCGGTGAGGTGCTGCAGGAGCCGGTGGACCAGCCCTACGGCGTCCGCGACTGCGCGTTCCGTGACCCCTCCGGCAACATGCTGCGCTTCACCCAGTCCCTCGGGAAGTGAACGCGGGCCCGGAATGGGCGCGAAATGGACGCGTCCGGATCGTGCCGAAGATGATCTAGCCGGTGTCGGCGGGCGTGAGTACCTTGCTCGAATGGACCAAACGGCTGGCGATCCCAGAACCGATCATCGTGCCCTGATAGCCGCTTCCCTCACCGTTGCGCTGTGGGCCTCCGCATTTGTCTCCATTCGCGCCTCAGCTGCCTATTTCGGCCCCGGGGCCCTGGCCCTGGGCAGGCTGCTGACGGCTTCTGTCGCCCTCGGTGTCGTGCTCCTGGTCAAGCGGGTGCCGCCGCCGCCACGCCAGGCCTGGCCCGGCATCCTGGGCTCCGGGGTGCTGTGGTTCGGGCTCTACATGGTGGCGCTGAACTGGGGCGAGCAGGGCGTGGACGCCGGTACCGCGGCCATGGTCGTCAACATCGGCCCGATCGTGATCGCCCTGCTCAGCGGCTGGCTGCTGAAGGAGGGGTTCCCGCCCATGCTGCTGGCGGGGATGGGCGTCTCCTTCGCGGGGGCCGCCGTGGTGGGACTGTCCACCTCGAACGGCGGCTCCTCCTCGGTCACCGGCGTGCTGCTGTGCCTGGTCGCCGCGCTCGCCTACGGGGCGGGGGTGGTCTCGCAGAAGCCCGCGCTCAAGTACGCGAGCCCGATCCAGGTGACGACGTACGGCTGTTTCGTCGGCACGGCGGTCACGCTGCCCTTCGCCTGGCAGCTCGCCGACCAGCTGCCCGAGGCGCCGCTCACCGCCATCCTCAACATGCTCTACCTGGGGCTCTTCCCGACCGCCCTCGCCTTCACCACCTGGACGTACGCGCTGTCGCGGACCACCGCCGGGAAGATGGGGGCGACCACCTACGCGGTGCCCGCCGCCGTGGTGCTGATCGCATGGATCGCCCTCGACGAGGTCCCCGGCTGGCTGACCCTGCTGGGCGGCGCGATCTGCCTGGCCGGTGTCGCCGTCTCCCGCCGGCGCGGCGGCCGCCCCGCGGCGCCGGCCGAGCAGCCGAGTGGCGAGCAGCCGGTGCGCGCCGCGGACTGACGCGGGCTGCCGGGGCCGCCGGGGCGGTTGTGCCGGAGGGCGGCGGGGTGCCTTCCCCGCCGCCCTCCGGCATGTGGTGAGCGGGCGTCCTCAGAGCAGGAACGTGGCCTCGTTGCGGCCCAGGAGATAGCCGAGCTGTAATCGGTTGAGCGCTCCGAGCTCCTGCTTGATGGCCGCGATATGGGCCTGGAGGGAGCGCTCGCTGATGCCGATCCTGCGTGCGATGGCCTTGTCCGAGTAGCCCTCCACCAGCAGCCGGCTGATGGACTCCCGGATCGCCGGGACCACCTCGTCGGCCGCCTTCGCGGCGTGCAGGGGCACGAAGGGAAATTCCTTCGCCCGGTCCCAGGCCTTGTCGAAGGTGTCGCGGAGAAAGCGCACGATGGTGGGCTCGGTAATGGATATCGCGGTGGTCCGGTCCTCGTTCGCGGAAATGAACGCGATATCGTCCACGATGATCAAACGGTCGAAGAATTCCTCCAGCGTGCGTACTTGGGCGCCGTATTCGGTAACCGCGCGGACGTATTCCTTGGTCGCCTCGTCGAAGCGCGTGGTGTGCTGATAGAGCGTCCGCATGGCGATGCCCGCCGCGATGTGGCGGCGTACGGATTCCAGCGCGTCCTTGAGCACCGCGCTCGGCCGCGCCCCGTCGGGCTGCGCGGTGAGGATGTCCCGCCGGACCGATCCCAGGGCCTCGTTGATGGCGGTCGCGATCGTGCCCAGGCCGTGCAGATAGCGGACTCCGGGGCCGACCACCTCCTCATCCGGACCGGCCGCGGCCACCGCGGCGGGGGCGGGGTGCGCGGCCTGCTGTGCGGCTTCCTCGGCCAGCTTGCCGAGGTGCGTTGCGAGTTCCCGCAAGAACGCCTGCGGTTCCCCCGCCGCGGCCGCCGACAGCGCTTCAGGTGCACCGCTCTGTGCGGTTTTGACGTATTTGACTACGTCCACATCCCCACCCCTGTCTGTCCGGTATGTAGATATACGTGCCGATTGAGACCCCGTGGATTCCCGCAATGCGGAAACCGGAGCCATCGTAGGTCTACCTCGCCGTGACCCGGCAGGGGAGATTTGGTCTCACCGAAGGAACGAAGGCCGCGAAGGCGCCCGGCGGACCACTCTCGCCAGGAACCGGAATATCAGCCTCCGATCCTTGGACGACCAAAGGCGAAACGACGCGAGGGGAATGATCAAAATGGGGGAGAACAGCATGGTGACTCGGGAGACCGGCCGGAATTCGGGAATCCGCGGCCGCGTGGGACTCGCGGCGGCGGGCGTCGCCCTCGCCCTGGGCGCCGCGGTCTCCGGACTGGCCATCGGCGCCCTCTCCGACGGCTCCGGCAGCCACCTGCGGCTCGGCGACGTCGGCTGGAACAGCGAGCAGCCCCACGTGGTCGCCGGCGACGTCGGCTGGAACAGCACGCAGCCCGGCCCGGCCGGCGACGTCGGCTGGAACTGACCGGTCCGCCAGCCCGCTCTACCCACTCCCCTCGGCTCCACCCCCCGATCCCGCACTTCCCCGCCGCTCCCGACCGGCAACAGAAATGGCTGATCTCCCGTGGTCTCCTCCCCCTGGTTCCTGTCCAGCGACAGCAACAGCGACAGCAACAGCGACAGCGCCGCCGGCCCTGACCCCGCCGCCCGCGTCTACTGCTTCCCGCACGCCGGCGGGAACCCCCGTACCTTCCTGAACTGGCAGAACGACATGGGCCAGGACGCCCGGATCCTCGCCGTCTGCCCCCCGGGCCGCGGGCACCGCTTCCGTGAACCCGCCGCCACCTCCGTCGCCCAGCTCGCCGACGGCGCCGCGGCCGCCATCGCCGCCACCGCCGACGACCGCCCGTTCCTCCTCTTCGGCCACAGCTTCGGCGCGGCCCTCGCCTTCGAGGTCGCCCGCCGCCTCGACGGCCTGACCGGCTTCACCGACCTGGTCGTCTCGGGCTGTTCGGCCCCCTCCCTGCTGCCGACGCCGCGCGTGGTCGAGGCCGCCCGGCTGGAGGGCCGCCAGTTCACCGAGGCCGTCGGGTTCTTCGGCGGACTGCCCCCCGAGGTCATGGAGGACGAGGTGATGCAGGAGCTCCTCCTGCCCAACCTCAAGGCCGACTTCCGCATGGTCGCCGGCTACGAGTACCGCCCGGCCGGCCCGCTGAGCGTGCCCGTCACCCTGATCAACGGCATCGACGACCCGCACGTCACCAGCGCCTCGCTCGCCCCCTGGGCCCGCGAGTGCCCCGGCGAGCCGGCCCGCCACTGGGTCGACGGCGGCCACTTCTACTTCGAGGGCAGGCCGCACACCGTCACCGGCCTGCTGCGCCCGCTGGCCCGCGCGGCAAGCGGAGTAACCCGTACCGCGGATGAGTACGTTGAGCTGATCTGACCACCGGCCAGCCACCGCGGCCCGCCGCGGCGCACCGCGGCCCGCCGCGGCGCACCGCGGCGCACCGCAGCTCACCCATCGAGGAAACCCCATGAACCACACCGCAGACGAGGCCCAGCACCGCAGGGCCGTCGCCTTCCGGGACCTGCACACAGGTCCCCGCCCCTTCGTCGTCCCCAACCCCTGGGACGCGGGAACCGCCACGCTGCTGGCCGGCTTCGGCTTCGCCGCCCTCGCCACCACCGGCGCCGGCCTCGCCTACAGCCTCGGCCGCCCCGACGGCACCGTCAGCCGCGCCGAGATCCTCGACAACGCCCGCTCGATCGTGGAAGCCACCGGCCTGCCGGTCACGGCCGACCTGGAGAGCGGCTTCGCGGACAAGCCCGCGGACATCGCCGAAACCATCCGGCTCGCCGCCGCGGCGGGACTGGTCGGCGGCTCGATCGAGGACTCCAGCGGACGCGCCGACGACCCGATCCGGCCGCTGGACGAGGCCGTCGAGCGGGTGGCCGCCGCCGTCGAAGCGGCCCGGCGCCTCGACTTCCCCTTCACCCTCACCGCCCGCGCCGAGAACTTCTTCCAGGGCAGGCCCGACCTCGACGACACCATCCGCCGCCTCAAGGCCTACGAGGAGGCCGGCGCCGACGTGCTCTACGCCCCGGCCCTGCCCGACGCCGAGGCGATCCGCGCCGTCTGCTCCGCTGTCGACCGGCCCGTCAACGTCCTGATGGGCGGGGCCCTGAAGCTCTCCGTCACCGAGCTCGGGGCGCTCGGCGTACGCCGCGTCAGCACCGGCTCGGCCCTGTCCCGTGCGGCGCTCGGCGCCCTGACCCGGGCCGCCCGCGAGATCAGCGAACTCGGCACCTTCGGCTTCGGGGCGGACGCCCTCCCGTACGCCGAGGCCAACGGGCTCCTGGCCCCCGCCCCTTCCGCCGACCGAGAGAGCGATCCGGCACCGTGAGCCTTCAGCCTTCCTCCGTACCCGTGCACCTGTCCGCGCCGCGCTACGTACTCGGCGAACAGGAGGCCGACCACACCACCGTCGACAACCTCCTTGAGCGGGCCCGCCAGTTCGGGATGCCGCCCAAGGCCGCGCTGTGGGGCTGGGGGACCGTCCGGCGCACCGCGAAGAGCCTGGAGACCCTGGCCGTGGAGAGCGGCCGGGCCACCCTGGACGCGGCGGGCGCCGACCCCGCCGGCGTCGACTGCCTGATCCTGTGCTCCACCCGCTTCCCCGGCGGCCCCCGCACCCACGGGAACTTCGTGGAGCGCGTCATGTCCGGGATCGGCCTCGGCGAGGGCACCGCCTTCACCGGCCTCACCCTGGGCCGCTGCACCAACCTCCTGGGGGCCATCCGCACGGCCCAGGCGCTCGTCGCCGCCGGAATGCACCGCCGGGTGCTCGTCGTCACCACCGACCGGGTCAGCGACGAGTCCGTGCGCATGGAGAGCTTCGCCCTCTTCAGCGACGGCGCCGCCTCCTGCCTGGTCAGCGCCGAACCGCTCGGCACGCAGGCCTACGAGCTCGTCGCCGGCGCCAGCGCGCAGAACCCCGGGGCCCTCGACTGGTCCAACGAGATCAGCTCCGACCTCGGACGCGCCGTCAACGAGCGGATCCTCGAGGCCGCCGGGATGAAGCTCGGCGACATCCACGGCGTCCTGCACCCCAACCTCTACAAGCCCGTCGTCGTCCTCAAGGAACGCCAGGCCGGCTTCACCAGGGAGCAGCTCTTCCTGGACAACATCCAACGCTTCGGGCACTGCTTCGCCGCCGACCCGCTGATCAACCTCGTGGACCGGGCCGCGGCGGGCGCCGTCAAGCCGAACGGGCACTACCTCCTCGCGTCGAGCGTCCCGGGCGTCCGGGTCGGCGTACTGCTCCGGAAACTGCCGACCGCCGACCAGACCACCACCGAGGGGGAGTACTGAGATGACCGCACCGACCATGGACAGCGCGCGTACCGCCCCGTCGGCCGCCTTCCCGCTGCCCGACCTGACCACCTCGCTGCCCCGCGCCCCCTTCGAGGCCTCCCCGGCCGCCGCCGCCGAGGCCGCGGACACGGCCGCCGCCGAACCCGGCACGCTGTTCCGCCGGCTGCTCGCCGACCAGGAGAGCGAGAGCGCCCTGCTCGCCGCCCGCCGGGTGCTCGCCGCCTTCCTGGCACCCGACGCCGATGACACCGAACCCGAGTTCACCGGCGCGGACGCGATCGCCGGGTACGTCCTGGCCGCCCGCGCCGAACTTGCCGCCGCCCTCACCCCGCTGCGCGAGGCCGAGGACCCCGAGATCCGGGACGCCGTACTGCGCCAGCGCGCCCCCCTCGCCCTGATCGGCGGCTGCTGGCTGGACACCGTCTCGCAGGCCGCGACGCAGCCCGCCGAGATCGTGGGCCGCCTCTTCGGCCAGCACTGGCTGCTCCAGGGCGAGGGCACCGCCGGGCGCGGGACGCTCGCCCGCCGCCGCCGGGCCCTGGCCGAACAGGGCGTGTTCCTCCCCGAGGTCGAGGCCGCCGGCTTCCTCGACGCGGCCGGAGCCCGCCCGCTCACCGCCCTGCACGGCGCCTTCCGGCTGGCCCTGTCGCGGCTGCCCGCCGCGTTCCTCCCCGAGGTCGTCGGCGTCCACTACGCCGCCCACGCCCTGGGCCTCGACGAACTGCTGCTCGGCATCGAGCCCATGCTGGCGGAGGCGGACGTACGGCCCCTGCTGGCCGAGTACCTCGTCCTCACCGGGCAGTCGCCCACCGGTGCCGAGGACCGCCGCCGGCTGCTGGCGGCGATACGGCTCCTGGTGCGCCTGGAGCGCGAGCACACCGGGGCGCTGGCCGAACTCGCGGCCTGGCAGGGCGGGCAGTCGCTGGACGCCAAGGTCGCCGCGATCGTGGCCCGGCACGCCCCGCACGCCGGACGCCAGCACCGCTCGGTCCGCCTCGGCAAGCAGAAGCTCACGGACTGGCTGGACGACGAGAACCTCGACGCGGCCGCCTTCGTCCGGGAGTTCCGCACCTCGCGCCAGATGCAGCCGGCCCGCGACGGCGGCCCCTGCCGCTTCCTGAAGTCCATCAAGTTCGGCGGCCCGATGTTCGGCATCTTCGACGAGCGGGAGGCCGCCGTCTTCGCCGCCTGGGCGCGGTCCATCGCCGCGGGCGAGCCCGCCGGAGCCGATTTCAGCCCCGCCACCGCGGGCGACGAGCCGGCCCGCGCCTGGGCCGGACGGCTCGCCAACGTCGAGCCCGGCGACCTGCTGCTGCGCGAGAGCGACCCGGACCTGGACGACCGGCACCTGTTCCACCGCGTCGTCAACTTCGAGCACTACCCCAACATCCTGCCCACCGCCCGCGCCCGGGCCGAGGCCGGCCTCGCCGACGCCGAGCTGCTGTTCACGCACGGCGCCGGGGGCCTGCTCACCGACGCGGAGTACTTCGACTACACGCCCGAGGCCCTGATGGAGCGGGTCGAGCGGATCTACTGGGACAAGCTCGTGGACCCGTACCAGCCGCTCACCGAGATCCCCGACCGCGACGAGGTGATCTTCGAGCAGTCGACGTACGCGCTGGGCAGCCTCATCGACGGCACCTGGGCCCACCGCATCGGCAACCTCGGCCGCCGCCACCGGCAGAGCGACGACATGCTGTTCTCCATCTACGCCGACGAGATGGGCCGCGGCGACATCGCGAAGAACCACATCACGATCATCCACAAGGTGCTGGCCAGCATGGACATGGACCTGCCGCACATCCGGCAGGAGGCCTTCCTCGACCAGGGCGACCTGCCGGACGGGCTGTACGGGTTCTCCATCCACCAGGTCTGCCTGTCGCTGTTCCCCGACACCCTCTACAACGAGATCCTCGGCTACAACCTGGGCATCGAGATGTTCGGCCTCGGTGCGATGCGGCTGCACGAGATCCAGAAGCTGCGCCGGCACGGCCTCGACATCTCCTACGAGGAGGCCCACCTGTCGATAGACAACTTCTCGGCGGGCCACGCCCGCCAGTCGGCCGAGATCATCGTGTCCTACCTGGACGACGTACGCCGGGCCTCCGGCGAGGAGGCCGTACAGCGCGAGTGGCGCAGGATCTGGCGCGGCTACGCCTCCTTCGCCTACTTCGTCGAGCACGGCCTGGTCAAGCGGGTGCGGGCCGAGGCCGAGACCGCCGAATCCCTCGCCGAATCCCTCACCGACGCCGACCTGGTCATCTGAGGAGGCCCGCAGTGGAACTGACGACGAGTTTCGACCCCGAGATCCTCGATCTCCCCTTCTACGAGGACGCCCACCGCCGCCTCGCCACCTCGGCCGGCGCCTGGTGCGACAGCCAGAGCGTGCTGTGGGAGGAGGTCCGCGCCCTGGACCCCGACACCGCCGGCCGGCGGATCGTACGGACGCTGGGGGAGGCGGGCTGGCTGGCATCGCTGGACCCGGCCGCGGGCCCGCGCGATCTCCCCGGCGACTACCGGGGGCTGTGCCTGCGGCGCGAGGCCCTCGCGTACGCCGAGGACCTGGCGGACTTCGCCTTCTCCATCCAGGCCCTGGCCGCCACACCGCTGCTGCGTTTCGGCAGCGAGGCGCAGCAGCGGCGCTACCTGCCGGGGATGGCGGCGGGCACCCTGATCGGGGCGTTCGCCGTCTCCGAGAAGGAGGCCGGGTCGGACGTGGCCTCGGTCGGGCTGGCCGCGGCCCGGACCGAGGAGGGCGCCTACGTCCTCAACGGCCGCAAGGCGTGGATCGCCAACGGGACCATCGCCGACGTGTTCGTGGTCATCGCCCGCACCGGGGAGGGCCCCGGGCCGCTGGGGCTCTCGGCCTTCCTGGTCCCCGCCGACACCCCCGGGCTGCGGGTGGAGCGGATCGACGCGATCGCCCCGCGCTCCTTCGCCCACCTGGACTTCGAGGACTGCCGGCTGCCCGCCGACGCGGTGCTCGGGCGGCCGGGCAAGGGGTTCGTGATCGCCGTGGACCTGCTGGAGCGGTTCCGGATGACCGTCGGCGCGGCGGCCCTCGGCTTCGCCCGGCGGGCCTTCGACACCGCCCTGGCCCACGCCCGGACCCGGGAGGCGTACGGGGCCACCCTCTTCGACCTCCAGCTGGTCAAGGCCTCCCTGGCGGACATGGAGGTCCAGCTGAACGCCGCCGCGCTGCTGGTGGCGCGCGCCGCCTGGGAGACCGACCGGGGCAGCCGCCGGTTCGCCCGGCACTCCAACATCGCCAAGGTCCACGCGACCGAGGCCGCCCAGGGAGTCGTCGACGCGGCCGTGCAGTTGCTCGGCGCGGCCGGCATCGTCCAGGGCGGCGTCACCGAGCGTCTCTACCGCCAGATCCGCTCGCTGCGCATCTACGAGGGCACCTCCGAGGTGTTGAGGATGGCCATAGCGGGCTCGCTCGACATGCGCCGGGCCGCCCGCGCGGCGGCCTGACCTCATGAGACCTGACTTCATGAGCCCTGACTTCATGAGACCTGACCTCATGAGCCCTGACCTCATGAGCCCTCAGCCCGCGATCCCGTGACCCGTAGGACCGTACGACCAGCAAGGAGCCAGCAGTGACCACCACCGCGAACCCGATCGAGGCAGTACGGCTGCCGGACCCCTACCCCGTCTACGCGCGCCTGGTGGCCGAGGATCCCTTCGCCTACGACGAGGCGCTGCGGGCCTGGGTGGCCGCCGACGCGGCCGCGGTGCGCAAGGTACTGGGCAGCGGCGCGCTGCGGGTGCGTCCGCCGGCCGAGCCGGTGCCGGCCGGCATCACCGGGACGGCGGCCGGGGAGGTCTTCGGGGAGCTGGTCCGGATGACCGACGGCGATCTGCAGCGCCGGCTCAAGGTGGTGGTGGTCGACGCCCTGGGCCGCGCGGACATGGTCCGGGCCGCCGGGCTGGCCGCCGGATTCACCCGCGAAGTCCTCGCGGCGGGCGGCCGGATCCCGTACGAGGAGCTGATGTTCGGGGTTCCGGCGCGGGTGGTCGCGGCGCTGTCCGGCCTGACGGACGGCGCGGACGTGGAGGCGGCCCGGGCCATCGGGGACTTCGTCCAGTGCATCCCGGCCTCGGCGACGGCCGAGCAGCAGCGCGCCGCCGCCGTGGCGGCCGGCCGGCTGCGGGAGCTGCTGCGGCCCGGCTTCCGGGCGGGCGGTACCGGCCTGTTGGGCGAGCTGGTCCAGGCGGCCGACCGGGCGTCGTGGCCGCACATGGCGCCGCTGCTCTCCAACGCGGTCGGGTTCCTCTCCCAGACCTACGACGCCACCGCGGGCCTGATCGGCAACACCCTGGTCGCCCTGGCCCGGGGGGCCGCCGTGCCGGGGACCGCGCAGGCGGCCGAGGCGCTGGTCCGCGAGGTGGTCCGGCACGACGCCCCGATCCAGAACACCCGGCGCTTCGCCGCCGAGCCGTTCGCCCACGCCGGCTCCAAGGTGGAACCCGGCCAGCAGGTGCTGGTCGTGCTCGCCGCCGCCAACCGCGACCCGGCCGTCAACCAGGAGCCGCACTTCCTGCGCCCCGGCCGGGTGAATCCCGTCGTGTTCACCTTCGGCGGCGGGGCCCACCAGTGCCCGGGCGGGAACCTCGCCGTCACCCTCGCCACCGCGGTCGTCACCGAACTCCTCGCGGCAGGCTTGACCCCCGCCGAGCTGCCCGCTGACCCCGCCTACCGACCGCTGGCCAACGCCCGGATCCCGCTGATCTAGTGCCGTGGCCGGAAGGGTTTGCCGGGGCCGCGGCGTCCGGTGCGGTGCANNGCCTGGGGGCACCTCCCAGCGATAGCTGGGGGAGCGCCGCGCCCCGGTGAACCTTGCCGGTCACCGCACTAGCCACCCCTCCCGCCCGCAGGCCTTCGCCGTACCACCGAACACCCCGCCAACGCGTAAGGGCCGGGTGCCACCCACCCGCATGTCGCCAGACAGGACAAAACATCTCATGCCGGACACCCCGCACCTCTGGATGCGACACGAGTCCCGCCCCACCGAACGCCGCGCCCCACTCACCCCCGGGGACGCCGGACACCTCGTCAGCCAGGGCGTACGCATCACCGTCGAGGAGTCGGACCAGCGCGTCTTCCCGCTGGCCGACTACGCCGCCGCCGGCTGTGCGACCGCGCCCACCGCGAGCTGGGCCGGACAGGCGCCCACCGACGCCTACGTCCTCGGCCTCAAGGAACTCCCGGACGGCCCGGACGCCCCCGCCCTGCGCCACCGCCACATCTACTTCGGGCACGCCTACAAGGGCCAGGCCGGCGCCACCGAGCTGCTCGCCCGGTTCACCGCCGGGGGCGGGGCCCTGCTCGACATGGAGTACCTCACCGACGACGCCGGCCGGCGCGTCGCCGCCTTCGGCTACTGGGCCGGCTACATCGGCGCGGCCCTCGCCGTCCTGCACCGCCGAGGCCGCCTGACCACCCCGCTGGCCCCCATGGACCGCCCGGCCCTGGACGCCCTGCTCGGCTCCGGCGCGGCCGGCGACACCACCGCCGCCCTCGTCATCGGCGCCCTCGGCCGCAGCGGCCGCGGTGCTTGCGACGCCCTCACACGGGCCGGGCTCACCCCGACCCGCTGGGACGTGGCCGAGACCCGCGAGATCGACCGGGCCGCCCTCCTCGGACACGACCTCCTCGTCAACACCGTCCTCACCGTCCGCCCGGTCCCGCCGTTCCTCACCCACGCCGACCTCGACGAACCCGGCCGCCGGCTCTCCGTCGTCTCGGACGTCACCTGCGACGTCACCTCCGAGTGCAACGTCCTGCCGGTCTACGAGGAGACCACCACCTGGGAGAGCCCGGTGAGCCGGCTCCGCGAGGGCGGGCCCGGTCAGAACCCCGCGGACCTGATCGCCATCGACAACCTGCCCTCCCTCCTCCCGGCCGAGGCCAGCACAGCGTTCTCCGCCGAACTCACCCCGCACCTCGCCCGCCTGACGGACACCGACCCGGTCTGGGCCCGTGCCCTGCGCCTGTTCGAGGCAGCGGCCGCCGACACCGCCCAGGAGGCCTCCCTTGTCCGCTGACCCGTCCGCCATAGCTGCCGCCACCGCGCCCGCCATAGCTGCCGCCACCGCGCCCGCCATCCCGCCCGCCGCCGCGTCCGGCACCGTCCACTGGATAGGCACCGGCCTCTCCACCGGCCGCTCCGGCCTGGGCCTCGTCTGCGAGCGCGCCCGCCGCGTCGTCCTGTGGGACCGCACCGCCGAGCGCGCCGCCGACCGCCTCGCCGCCCTCGGCCTGGCCGGCCGCGCCGAGGTCCGCGCCCTGACCCCGCAGGCCCTGGCCGCCGAGGTCGGCGCGGGCGACGTGCTCGTCTCCATGCTCCCGGCCGCCGAGCACGCCCCGCTGCTGCGCCTCGCCATCGACCGCCGGGCCCACTTCGCCTGCACCAGCTACGTCTCGCCGGAGCTCGCCGCGCTGGCCGACGAAGCGGGCGCGAAGGCCCGTACCGTCGTCCTCACCGAGGCCGGACTCGACCCGGGCATCGACCACCTGATGGCCCACGACGTGGTCGCGCGGGGCCGCCAGGCCCTGGGCGAGACACCGGCCACCGCCGTGTTCACCTCCTACTGCGGCGGCGTCCCCGCGGTCCCGAACGAGTTCCGCTACCGCTTCAGCTGGGCCCCGTACGGGGTCCTCGCCGCCCTCGGCTCCCCGGCCCGCTACATCGAAGGCGGCGCCGAACTCACCGCCGCCCGCCCCTGGGAGGCCACCCGTACGCAGACCCTCGCCGGGGAGGACTTCGAGGTCTACCCCAACCGCGACAGCCTGCCCTTCACCGCCCAGTACGGCATACCGGACCACTGGCGCCTGGACACCTTCGTCCGCGGCACACTGCGCAACGCCGGCTGGCGCACCGCCTGGAAGCAGGTCTTCGAGACCGTCTCCGCCGGGGACACCGAAGCCGTCCGCGCGCTGGCCGCCGAACTCGCCGCCCGCCACCCCACCACCGCCGACGACCGCGACCGCGTCGTCCTCTCCGTCGCCCTGGAACTGCGCACCGACGACGGCGCGTACTGGCGCGGCTCCCACCTCCTCGACCTGACCGGCGATCCGGCGGAGTCCGCGATGGCCCGCTGCGTCTCCCTCCCGCTCGCCTACGGCGTGACCCGCATCCTCGACGGCGCCCTGCCCGCAGGCCTCGGCCGGGCCGCCGAATCCCCCGAAGAGACCGGCCGCTGGCTCACCTTCCTCGGCGCCCACGGCCTGCGCGGAACCTACGCCGACAGCAACCGCGACGACACGTCCTCCCCCACCTCTTCAGGAGAACCGGCATGACGCTCGAATCCCCGCCCGAAGCCTTCATCCTCACCGGCGCCTTCTGGGTCGTCTGCCGCAACCCCCGCTACCTGGAGGAACTCTCCGCCCGTGGCCTGAAGATCCTCCTGATCACCCCCGAGAGCTACCGCGAGGCCGCCCAGAGCGCCCGCAAGGACCCCGACCACCCGGCGTCCCTGATCGACGAGATCGCCTACGTGGACGGCTCCCTCGACCAGGAGGGCTCCTTCACCCCCGGGTTCGTCGCCCAGGCCCGCGGCTGGCGCGGCAAATACACCGTGCGCGGCGCCTACGCGGTCGGCGAGACCCTCGTGGAGCAGACGGGCCTGCTGTGCGACGCGCTGGGCCTGCGCGGACCCGGCCTGCGCGCGACCCGGGTCTGCCGCAGCAAGTACCTCCAGCGCTGGTACCTCGAGGAGTTCAGCCCGGCCACCCTGGTGGTGCCGCCCGGCGGCCGCGAGGACGCCGACCTGGCGGTCCTGGCCTACCCGGTCGTCGCCAAGCCGGCCACCCGGCATTCCAGTTCCGGCGTGGTCGCCGTCGAGGACGAGGCCGCCCTGCGCGAGCTGCTGCTCGGCTACCCCGACCACGAGACGCTGCTGATCGAGCAGAAGGTCACCGGCCAGGAGTACTCGGTCGAATCCCTGGTGCAGCACGGCGAGCCGGTCTTCACCTCGGTGACCCGCAAGGAGACCACCGAGTCCGGCGCCCAGACCTTCGTGGAGCTCGCCCACTCGGTGCCCAACGCCTCCACCGAGGCCAACGGGGCCCTGCTGGCCGCCAACCGCCGGATGCTCGACGCGCTCGGCTTCCGCGACGGCATCGCGCACGCCGAGTGGCGCATCGGCGCCGACGGCCGCCCGTACCTGATGGAGGTCGCGGCCCGCACCCCCGGCGACGGCCTGCTCGCCCTCTACCACCTGGCCACCGGAGCGCCCATGGAGCCGGAGATCGTCCGCATCGCGCTGGGCGAGACCGCCTCCTACCCGGCCCCGCGCCGCTACACCCGCCAGGTCTACCTGGAGCACGAGGCGGGCCCCCTCGGGGACGTCACCCTCGACTGGCCGGGCGTGGCCCCGGTGTGGGTCGGTGACGGCGGGATGTGGCCGCAGACCCTCCCCGGCGCTGCCGAGGACCCGGGCGCCCTGCGCGCACTGCTCGTACTCAAGGAGGCCGGGGCCCCGCTCCAGCCGCTCACCAGCTCGGACGACCGGGCGGTGACCTTCCTCATCGACGCCCCGACTCCGGCCGAGCTGAACGCGCTGGAGCAGCGGGTCCGGGCGGCCGTTACCCTCACCACCGATCCGGCGGCCGGCGATGAGCACTGACACCAGGCCGGCCGCGGCCGAGACCGAGGCCGACAACGCCGCCACCGCCGACAACGCCACCGCCGCCACCGATGCCGCACCGCGGGAACGGGCCGCCGTCTGGGCCACGTTCAAGGAGGCCCCGCTGGCGGTGAAGACCGTACTGGCCGGCGTACTCGTCAACCGGCTCAGCGGCTTCCTGCACGTCTTCCTCGTCCTCTTCCTGACCGACGCGGGCCACTCCAAAGGCCACACCGTCATCGCGCTCGGCGTGTACGGCGCCGGCGCCGTCGCCGGATCGCTGGTCGGCGGCACCCTCGCCGACCGGCTCGGCATCCGCCACGCCACCGTGCTCTCCATGAGCAGCACGGCGGTGCTGACCGCCGCCCTGCTCTACCTGCCGGACTTCACCCTGCTGCTCGGTGCGATCGCCCTGGTCAGCCTCGGCGCCCAGCTGTTCCGGCCGGCGTCGGCGACCCTGCTCGCCGACCAGACCGACGGCGACCGGCAGATCATGATCTTCGCGATGTACCGCTTCGGCCTCAACGTCGGGGCGACGGCCGCCCCACTGCTCGGCTACGCGCTCTACAACGCCGGCGGACACGAGTACACCCTGCTGTTCTGGGGCGAGGCCGCGATCGCCCTGCTGTACGCGCTGGTGGCGCGGGCCACCCTGCCGGCCAAGGCGCGGCGGCAACCCGCCGCTGCGGTCGCCGCTGCGGTCGCCGACGCCACGGCCCCCGCCACGCCGGGCGGCTACGGCGCGGTCCTGCGCGACCGCCGCTACCTCCTCTACCTGGCCGCCGCCTTCTTCCACTCCGCGGTCTACATGCAGTACCTGTCCACCCTCCCGCTGTACATGAAGGACGCCCAGATGGCGCTCTTCTGGTACACCTTCGCGGTCGCGCTCAACGGCTTCATCGTCATCGCCTTCGAGCTGCTGGTCACCAAGCTCTCCCAGCAGTGGCCCCTGAAGATCACGGTCGGCCTGGGCTTCGCCCTCGTCGGCGCCGGAGTCGCCTGCTACGGGCTCCCCATCGGCCCGGCCGCCGTCGTCATCGGCACGCTCGTCTGGTCCCTGGGCGAGATCCTCGGCGGTCCCGCGGTGTTCGCGTACCCGGCGAGCGCCGGCCCGGAGCACCTGCGCTCCCGCTACATCGGCAGCTTCCAGTTCATGTTCGGCCTGGGCTCGGCCCTCGGACCGATGGCCGGGACCTGGCTCTTCCTCCAGTTCGGGTCCCTGGTCTGGCCGCTGGTCGGGGCCTGCTCGCTGCTCGCCACCCTGTTCGGCCTGATCGCCGTACGCCCCCGCCCGGCCGCACCCGAACCCGTCACCGCGGCCTGACCACCCCCACCCCATCCCATCCTCACCCGTTCCAAAAGAAAGGTTCCGACCATGGGGCACGAGAGCATCCGGCCCGGCGCGGCGCACTACCGCTGTGTAGGAGTAGGCGTGGGCCCGGCCAACCTGAGCCTGGCATCCCTGCTGCACGGGCGGCCCGACGCACCCAGTCTCTTCCTCGACCGCAAGGAATCCTTCAGCTGGCACGACGGCCAGCAGATACCCGGGACGACCCTCCAGGTCTCCCAGTTCAAGGACCTGGTGAGCCTCGCCGACCCCGGCAGCCCCTTCTCCTTCCTGTCCTACCTGCACGAGAAGGGCCGGGTCTACCACTTCCTCAACGCCCAGTTCGACGACGTCCCGCGGCTGGAGTTCCGCAACTACCTGGCCTGGGCCAGCCGCCGCAACGAGAACATCTCCTTCGGTGAGTCCGTCCAGGAGGTCTCCTTCGACGACGCGGCCGAGGTGTTCACCGTCCGCACCGACCGCCGCACCGTCACCGCCGACAACGTCGTGGCCGGCGTCGGCAGCCGCCCATGGGTCCCGCCGCAGGGCGAGGGACAGCTCGGCCCCACCCAGTTCCACGTCGCCGACTACCTGGACGCCGCCAAGGACCTCGGCGGCAAGCGGGTCGTCGTCATCGGCGGCGGCCAGTCCGGCGCCGAGGCCTTCCTCGACCTGATCTCCCGCAGCGGCGGCGAACTGCCCCGCCGGGTCTCCTGGATCTCCCGCCGGCACAACTACTTCCCCATCGACGACTCGCCGTTCACCAACGACTTCTACATGCCCAGCCACGCCGACTACTTCTACGGACTGCCGCGCGAGCGCCGCCAGGAGCTGAACTCCCGCCACATCCTGACCAGCGACGGCATATCCGAGTCCACCCTGCGCGACATCTACCAGGGCATCTACGTCCACCGCTTCGTCGAGGGCAACGCCGACCTGGTCGCCCTGCACCCGGGCCGCGAGGTCTTCGACGTCAGCCCCGGCCAGTACGGCGGCTGGGAGGTCGGCGCCCGCCACAACGGGGAGCCCGGCTCGGCCGAGAAGTTCGAGGCCGACGTCGTCATCTGGGCCACCGGCTACCGGCCGGCCGGCATGGACTTCCTCGCCCCGCTCGCCGGCCGCCTGGAGCGCGAGGGCGAGGAACTGCGCGTGGACGAGGACTACGCCGTCCGCTGGGACGGCCCCGACGACCGCCGGATCTTCGTCCAGAACGGGGTACGCGGCCAGCGCGGCCTCGCCGACCCCAACCTCAGCCTCAACGCCTGGCGCAGCCGCCGGATCGCCGACCGCCTGTGCGGCGTACGCGGAGACGAACAGCTGGCCTCCTTCATCGAGTGGTCCTCCAAGCCCGCCCCCCAGGACCAGCGGTGGAGCGCCTGATGGCCACCACCACAGACACGGACGTCGCCATAGTCGGGGCCGGCATCCTCGGCGTCCTGACCGCCCGCGAGATCCTCGCCCGCGCCCCCGGCACCTCGGTCACCGTCCTGGACCGGGACCTCATCGGCTCCGGCGCCACCCGCCGCTCCGCCGGGCTGCACTTCCCGCGCGGAGCCTCCGCCGAGGTACGGGAGCTGGCCGCCGAGAGCCAGCAGTTCTACGCCGACCTCCACACGGCCCGCCCCGGCCTGCCCATCCACCCGCTCGGGATGACCGTCGTCGCCCCCGAGTCCGCCGGGGAGCGCCTCGGCGAGGTCTACCTGCCCGAGGCGAAGCTCCGCCGCGGCGACGAACTGCCGCCGGTCGTCCCCGCGCTGCCCGAGGGGTACGCGGCCTGGGACGGCGACGGCTGCCAGTACGCCGACGTCCACTCCCTCACCCAGCTCCTGGCCGCCGAACTGCGCCCCGCCGCCGACTTCCGTGAAGGGGTCGCGGTCACGGGACTGGCCGCCACCGCCGAGGGCGTACGGCTCACCCTGACCGGCGGCGCCACCCTGACCGCCGGGCACGTGGTCCTGGCCCCCGGCCCGTGGCTCGCCGACCCCGCCTGGCGCGAGCTCGTCGCTCCGCTCGGCGCCCGGGTCAAGAAGATCGTCGCCCTGCACATCGAGGTGCCGCCGCTCCCCGGGGACCGGGCCGTCGTCTTCCACGAGGAGGACACGTTCCTGCTGCCCTTCCACCACCGCGGCCACTGGCTGTTCAGCTACACCTGCCAGGAGTGGGACGTCGACCCCGCCACCGTCGGGTCCTCCGTCACCGCCGGCCATCTGCGCGAGGCCCGCGCGCTGCTCTCCCGCTACACCCCGGACCTGGCCGAACGCTGCGTCTCGGGCCGGGTGTTCTGCGACGCCTACGGGCCCGCCGGCGCCCCGCTGGCCGCCCCGCTCACCGAGGACGGCCGCGTCGTCTTCGCGGGCGCCGCCTCCGGCTCCGGCTACCGCCTCGCCCCGGCGCTGGCCGCCCGCACCGCCGACCTGATCCGCTCCCTCCCGTCCCCGCGAAAGGCCACGACATGATCATCGCCAGCTATGACGCCGACGTCCTGGAGCAGGCGTTCGGCATCGACATGAGCGGCGTCGAGGGCCTGGGCACGGGCGCCGGCTGGGGCCGGGTCGCGCCGGGTCGCGCCTCCGAGCGCCACCAGCACGACGAGACCGAGCTGTTCGTCATCGTCACCGGCCGCGGCGAGTTCCTCGTCGACGGCGAGCGCCACACCGCCGAGCCCGGCACCGTGGTCCTCTTCGAGCCGTTCGAGCCGCACGTCCTGGAGAACACCGGCGAGGGGGACCTCGTCTTCTTCACCCAGTACTGGCGCGACGCGGAGCGCGCGATGACCTCCGCCGGGAACCCCGTGCGCAAGGGCTTCGGCGACCGCCCGGTCTTCGTCTTCTCCACCCCGCCCACCCCCAACGGGGACCTGCACCTGGGCCACCTCTCCGGCCCCTACCTGGGCGCCGACGCCTTCACCCGCTTCCAGCGCATGACCGGCGCCGAGGCCTACCACCTCACCGGCAGCGACGACTACCAGAGCTACGTGGTCGGCGCCGCCCGCAAGGAGGGCCGCACCCCCGCCGAGACGGCCGCGCACTACAGCGCCGAGATCGCCGAAACGCTGCGGCTGATGGACATCCCGCTCGACCAGTACACGGTGACCGACCAGGACCCCGCCTACCGCGAGGGCCTCCAGGACTTCTTCAGCCGGGTCGTGGACTCGGGCCAGGTCGCCGTCACCGAGCAGGAGGCCCTCTTCGACGCCGAGAGCGGCCAGTACCTCTACGAGGTCGACGTCAAGGGCGGCTGCCCCGGCTGCGGCGGCGGCACCTCCGGCAACATCTGCGAGGAGTGCGGTGAGCCCAACACCGTCGCCGACCTCACCGACCCGCGCTCGGCCTCCTCCGAGGCGGCCCCGCGCACGGCCCCCGCCGCCCGCTGGTCCCTGCCGCTGCACGCCTTCGCCGCCGATGTCCGCGCCCACCACAAGCTCGGCCGGGTCCCCGCCCGGCTGCGCGAGCTCGCCGACCGGCTCTTCCGCCGCCCGAGCATGGACATCCCGATCACCCACCCGTCCGCCTGGGGCGTCGAGCCCCGCGAGAACTCCACCGAGGGCCAGGTCATCTGGGTGTGGCCGGAGATGAGCTACGGCTTCCTGCACGGCATCCAGTCCCTCGGCTCCCGCCTCGGCCGCCCCTGGCAGGCCGCGAACCCCGCCCAGGACTGGAAGATCGTCCACTTCTTCGGCTACGACAACAGCTTCTACCACTCGGTGCTCTACCCGGTGCTCTACAAGCTGGCGTTCCCCGGCTGGACCCCCGACATCGACTACCACGTCAACGAGTTCTACCTGCTGGAGGGCCAGAAGTTCTCCACCAGCCGCCGCCACGCCATCTGGGGCAAGGAGATCCTGAACCCGGACACGGTGGACGCCGTCCGCTACTTCCTCGCCTCCACCCGGCCCGAGGGCCTGCGCACCAACTTCCAGCGCGCCGCCTACGAGAACACCCTCGACGAAACCCTCATCGGCACCTGGCAGGCCTGGCTGAACAGCCTCGGCGCCCGCATCGACAAGCAGTACGGGGGCACCGCGCCCGACGCCGGCAACTGGACCCCCGAGCACTCCGCCTTCCTGGCCCGGCTCGGCGCCCGCCTCACCGCCGTCACCGGGGCGCTCGGCAACGACGCCTTCTCCCTCAACCAGGCCGCCGCCGAACTCGACGGCATCGTCTGCGACACCGTCCGCTTCACCCGCGCCGAAGGCCTCCTCGCCGACACCGCGGGCTGGGAGAACGAGAACCGCACCGCCATCGCCCTGGAGCTGGCCGCGGCCCGCCTCCTCGCGCACGCCGCCTTCCCCGTGATGCCGCGGTTCGCCGCCCGGCTGGCCGCGGCCCTGGGGATGGACGCGCCAGGCACGTGGCCCCGTACGGTCGAGCTCGTCGCCGCCGGCAGCGAGATCGCCCTGGCCGACGCGGTGTTCTTCCGGCCGTCCGACCTCGCCGACCTCGCCGCCCCCGCCGCGCCGGCCGCGCCGGCCGCCGACGCGGAGCCCGCACTGACGCCCTGGCTGACCGGCATCGTCCGCACCGCCCTGCGCCTCGACGCGGACGAGCCGATCGCCGGGCGCACCCTGCCGCAGCTGGCCGCCGGCTCCCTCCAGGCCGTCACCGTCCAGTACCAGATCCTCGACGCCCTCGACGTGGACCTGTCCATGGACGAGCTGCTGCACGGCGGAACCCTCGCCGAACTCGCCGCCGTCGTCGCCGAGCGCGCCGAGCCGGCCGCCGTCGCCGCGCTGACCGCCGACCTGACCGCCGACCTCACCGAAGGGGAGCCCCGATGAACCACCGCGACGTGCTGCGGGAGATGGCCGAACGCGGCCTGTGCGTCTCCCTCGTCGACGGCGACCTGCGCCTCCAGGGCAGCCGCGACCGCATGGACGCGGCGTTCATCGCCCGCGTCAAGGCCGCCAAGGCCGATCTGGTCGCCCACCTCGCCCAGGAAGCCGAACACGGCCCCGGCTTCCCGCTCACCCCGCTCCAGCGCAGCTACTACCTCGGCCGCAGCGGCATCTTCGAGATCGGCGACGTCGCCAGCCACGTCTACCACGAGATCGAGGGCGCCTGGGATCTCGACCGCCTGCAGACCGCCCTCGACACCGTCGTCGGCGCGCACAGCGCCCTGCGCTCCCGCTTCCTCTCCGACGACCGCCAGATCACCGAGTACGGGCACTTCCTGCCCCGCATCGGCCGGCTCGACCTGCGCGGCCGCAGCGCCGAGGAGCAGCGGCGCATCCGCGCCGAGCTCCGCGAGCACCGCTCGCACCGGGTGCTGCCCGCCGACGAGGCGCCGCTGCTCGCCGTGGACGTGACGGTCCTCGCCGAGGACAAGATGGTGCTGCACGTCGGCCATGACGGGCTCGTGATGGACGGGATCAGCATGTTCCTGTTCTTCCGCGCCTGGTGGCACGCGTACCAGAGCGGCCCCGCCGACACACACGAGGAACTGCCCTACGAGGAGTACCTCGCGGCCCTGGAGACAGGCCGGACCCGCGCCCCGGCCCGGCGCTCGCGCGACTACTGGATGGACCGCGTCGAGGACCTCGCCCCGCACCCCGACCTGCCGCTGCGGACCAGCCCGGCCGCCCTGGTCCGCTCCCGGTTCACCCAGCGCCAGGTACGGCTGGACCGCGCGGCCTGGACGCAGCTAAAGGAGCAGGCCTCGGCGAGCGGGCTGACCCCCTCGGCGCTGCTGCTCGCCGCCTACGCGGAGGCGCTGGCCACCTGGGGTGCGGGGGAGAAGTTCACCCTCACCGCCACCATCGCCAACCGGCCCCCCGTGCACCCGCGGATCTTCGAGGCGATCGGCCAGTTCTCGGACACCCTCCTCGTCGAGGCCGAGGTCGACCGGACGCTGCCGTTCGCCGAGCGGGCCCGCGCCCTGCAGAACCGGCTGCACGCCGACATCGACCACCGCCACTTCTCCGGGATCGAAGTCATGCAGGAACTGGCCCGGCGCCGCGGCGGGGTGGCCGGCGCGCGGATGCCGTTCACCTTCAACAGCGCCATCGGGCACGTCAGCAGCGAGGTGGACGGCTCCGCCCTGGAGCTGTTCGGGCCGGAGGTGTACTCCGTCAGCCAGACCCCGCAGGTATGGCTGAACGCCTTCGCGATGGAGCAGCACGGGGCACTCGTCGTCCAGCTCGACGGGATCGACGAGCTGTTCCCCGAGGGGCTGCTGGACGACCTGGCCCACGGCTACCGCACCCTGCTCGGCGACCTCGTCGGCGCCGACGCCTGGCAGCGCCACAGCTTCGACCTGCTGCCGCCCGCCCAGCGCGAGCGCCGCCGGGCCGCCAACGACACCGCCGTGCCGCTGCCGGCCGAGATGCTCGGCGACGCCATCGCCGCCCGCGCCGCCGCCACCCCGGACGCCGCCGCGATCCTCACCGCCGACCGCACGGTCAGCTACGGCGAGCTCCTGCACCGCGCCGCCCGCGCCGCGACCTGGCTGCGCGAACACGGTGTGGGCCGGAACGAGCTGGTCGGCCTGGTCATGCACCGCGGACCCGAGCAGATCATCGGCATCCTCGCCACCGTGCTGGCCGGCGCCGCGTACCTGCCCGTGGACGCCTCGCTGCCCGCCGCCCGGCGGGACTACATGCTGAGCGACGGCCGGGTGCGGTGCGTGCTGACGAACACCGGTTGGGCCGCGACCGGTTCGATCGCCTCCTACGACCTGACCGCCGCGCCCTTCGACGGCCCGGCCGAGGTCCCGGCCGAAGTCCCGGCGCGGCTCACCGGATCCGACCCGGAGGACCTCGCGTACGTCCTCTACACCTCCGGCACCACCGGCGCCCCCAAGGGCGTCATGGTCACCCACCGCAATGTGGCCAACGTCGTCGCCGACTGCCACACCCGCTTCCGCATCAGGCCCGAGGACCGCTTCTTCGCCATCAGCGCCTTCAACTTCGACCTGTCGGTCTGGGACGTCTTCGGCGCCCTGTCCGCCGGCGCGGCCCTCGTCATGCCCGACCGGGACAAGGCGGTCGACCCCGCCCACTGGCTGGACCTGTGCCGCGCGCACGGGGTCAGCGTGTGGAACTCCGTCCCCGCGATCGTCAGCCTGCTCCACGACCAGGCCCAGGCGGACGGCGACGTACCGCCCGCCCTGCGCCTGGTGATGATGAGCGGGGACCGGCTCCCGCCGGCGCTGCCCGCGGCCCTGCGCACCCTGAAGCCCGGCCTGGAGGTCGTCTCCCTCGGCGGCCCCACCGAGACGACGATCTGGAACATCCTGCACCCCGTCCGCGAGGACGAGGACGGCAGCGAGTCCATCCCGTACGGCCGCCCCAACGCCAACAACCGCGCCTACGTCCTGGACCGCGACGGCCTGGACGCCCCCGACTGGGTCACCGGCGAGATCGTCGCCGCCGGGACGGGACTGGCGCGCGGCTACTGGCGCGACGAGCAGCGCACCGCGGAGCGGTTCTACGAGGACCCCGCGCGCGGCGAACGCCTCTACCGCACCGGTGACCTGGGCCGCTATCTGCCCGACGGCAGCATCTCGATCCTGGGCCGCAGCGACTTCCAGATCAAGGTCAACGGCTACCGGATCGAGGCCGGCGAGGTCGAGACGCGGCTCGCGGTCCTCGACGGCGTCGCCAAGGCCGTGGTCGCCGCCCGCGGCGGCCAACTCGTGGCGCACCTGGTCCCGCAGGGCGCCGCCCGGCCGGAGCTCGCCGAACTGCGCCAGGCGCTGCGCGGCGACCTGCCGGACTACATGATCCCGTCGGTGGTCGTCTGGCACGAGGCCCTGCCGCTGACGAAGAACGCCAAGGTGGACCGTACGAAGCTGGCCGCCCTCGCCGCCGAGGAGCCGGACGCCGCTCCCGCCAGGGCCGCGGGCGCCAGCGCCCCCGCCACGGAGGCGGAGAAGATCCTCGCCGACATCTGGGCCACCGTCCTGCGCCGCACCGACATCGGCGCCCAGGACACCCTGGGCTCCCTCGGCGGCGACTCCATCGCCGCGGCCCGCATCCTCACCGCGGCCCGCAAGCGGTTCGGGATCACCATCACCCTCGACCAGTTCGCCGAGATCGACACCGTCCGCGCGATGGCCGCCGTTCTCGCCCCACAGGAGACCCGATGACCACCCCGGCGGACCTCGGTCCCGTCAACCGGATCGTCCGGACCGAACCCCTGGCCGGCCACCTCCACGTGGCCCGCCTCGACGGCACCCGCAGCCTCCCGCTGAGCGAGCTGTACGAGCGATCCGGCCGCCTCGCCCACCACCTGCGCGCACGGGGCATCGGGCCGGGCGACCGGATCGGGATCCTCGCCGCCAACAGCCTGGAGTGGGTGCTGCTCGACCTGGCCGCGCTGCGCCTGAAGGCGGAGACCGCCGGCCTGGAACCCGGCAAGTTCACGCCGTCCCGGGACCTCATGGACCGCTACGGCATCGGCCTCCTCTTCACCGACCACCCTGAGGCCACCGCTGCCCCGGACACCGTCCGGATGGCCGACGTATGGGCCCTGACCGAGCCGGGCGACGGGCCCGACCAGCCCCTGCCCCCGGTCACCTGGGGCCCGAAGGACGTCACCACCATCAAGTTCACCTCCGGCAGCACCGGCACCCCCAAGGGGCTCGGCGCCACCGCCGGCAGCATCGACAGCTCCCTGACGGCCGTCCAGGAGATCTTCGAGCACAAGCCCGACGACCACCTCTTCGTCTTCCTGCCGCTCTCCCTCCTCCAGCAGCGCTACTGGGTCTACTCCGCGCTCCTGCACGGCCACGACGTCACCGTCACCACCTACGAGGCGGCCTTCGCCACACTGCGCCGTGTCCGCCCCACCGTGGTCATGGGCGTCCCGGCCTTCTACGAGACCGCCCGCCGCCAGATCGAGGCCCGCCTGCGCCGCTCCGCCGGCCGCACCCCTCAGGAGGTGGCCCAGGGCCTGTTCGGCGACCGGATCCGCTACATGTGGACCGGATCGGCCCCCGCCTCCCCGGCGATGCTCCGCTTCTTCACCGAGGCCGGCCTGCCCCTCTTCGAGGGCTACGGCCTCAACGAGACCTGCATCGTCACCAAGAACCACCCCGGCGCACACCGCGAGGGCAGCGTCGGCCGGGTGCTGCGCGGCAAGGAGGTGCTGATCGGCGAGGACGGCGTGATCAGCGTCCGCAGCGAACATCCCGTCAACACGCGGTACACGTACGCCCGCCCAGGGGACTCCGAACGGGTCTTCGGCCCCGACGGCACCGTCCGCACCGGCGATCTCGGCCACCTCGACGAGGACGGGTTCCTCTTCGTGCACGGCCGCGCCGACGACGTCATCGTCCTCGACAACGGCAAGAAGGTCATCGTCCGGCCCGTCGAGGAACTGATGAAGACCGACCCGGCGATCGCCGAGTGCGTGCTGTTCAGCCCCACCCAGACCGACCTGGTCGCCGTGGTCTCCCCGGCCGCCCTGCCCGCCGACCTCGACGCCATCGCCGCCCGGCTCGCCGCCACCAACGCGGCGACCACCCCCGACGAGCTGATCAGCCGGGTGCTCGTCGCCGATGCCCCGTTCAGCATCGAGAACGGCCTGCTGACCTCCCAGTACAAGCCCAAACGCCCCGCCATCCAGACGACGTACGCCACTTCGCTGCACAACCAGGAGGCCGGAATCCATGCCTGACACCTCGCACCTGATCGAGTCCGCGGCCCGTGAACAGCTCTCGCTGGTCCTGATATCCGAGGTCGCCGCCGAGGCCATCGACCTCGACGCCGACATGGTCGCCGCCTACGGGCTGACCTCCCTCAACAAGGTGCTCTTCCTCACCGAGGTGTGCGAGGAGACCGACGTCGACCTCGCGCACTTCACCGAGCACGACCTGGCGGCCATGCGCACGCTGCGCGATGTCACCGACGCCCTCACCCGCCACCACGCCACCACCGGAGTCTGACGATGAAGACGATCAACTGGACCCAGAACGCCGCCGCCACCCTGGAGAACGACCGGGTCCTGCTGCGCCCCGTCGCCGAGGCCGACCGCGAGGGCGTGCGCGCCGTCGCCATGGACCCCGACATCTGGCGCTACTTCGTCTCCGCCGTCGAGACCGACACCGACTTCGAGGCCTTCTTCGACGCCAACCTCGCCGACCACGCCGCCGGCCGCCGCGCCGTCTACGTGATCACCGACAAGAAGAGCGGCCGCATCGCCGGGAGCATGAGCTTCGGCAACATGGCCGAGGCCGACCGGCGCCTGGAGATCGGCTGGTCCTGGCTCGGCCGGGACTTCCGCGGCCAGGGCGTCAACCACTGGGCGAAGGCCCTGCTGCTGGAGCACGCCTTCGAGGTGCTGGACGCCGAGCGCGTCGAGTTCAAGACCGACATCCTCAACGTCCAGGCGCGCCGGGGCCTGTCCAACATCGGCGCCACCGAGGAAGGCACCCTGCGCAGCTTCAACTTCATGCCCGGCGGGCGCCGCCGCGACGCCGTGTTCTACAGCATCCTGCGCGCCGAATGGCCCCAGGTGCGGGCCGCCCTCGCGGCCGGCCGGAAGGCGGCCACCAAGGCGGCCGTCCCCGCATGAGCATCACCCGTATCCCGGCGTCCGGCACCCCCCGCGAGATCGGCCGCGTTCACGGCGAGGCCCTCGCCGCGCCGCTGCGGGCCTTCCTCGACGACGGGCTGGCCCGCCTGAACCACCTGACGCCGAAACCCCTTTCACACGACACCCTGCTGCCGTCGATCGCCGCCTACCGTGCGGCGGTCACGGCGGCCCTGCCGGACCTCGCCGAGGAGGTGACCGGCCTCGCCGAGGGCGCCCGTATCACCGAGGACGAGGCCTGGCTGCTCCAGCTGCGCCGGGAGATCATGGGCTACTCCAAGATCCCCACCGCGGGGGACTGCACCACATACGCCCGCACGGCGGCCCCCTGCGCCCGGACCCCCGTACTCGCCCAGACGGTCGACCTCAACGGCAACCTGGACGACCACATCAGCGTCCTGGAGATCGCCCGCGCGGGCTCCCCGCGCCGCTCGCTGGTGCTCAGCTTCGCCGGGCTCCTCGGCTACCTGGGGCTCAACAGCGACGGCCTCGCCATCGGCCTGAACCTGGTCCTGGGCGGCGACTGGCGCCCGGGCGTGCCCCCGTACCTCGCGATCCGCCACCTCCTGGACACCGCCCGGAACGTGGACCAGGCCCTGAAGATCCTCGCCGGGCTCCCGCTGGCCAGCTCGCGCTCGCTCATGCTGTGCGACCGGGAGCGGGCCCTGTACGTGGAGGTCCTCGGCGGCGAACTGCGGGTGACGGAGCCGGAGACCGGGGAGGCCGCGCACGCGAACCACTTCCTCCACCCGGACTTCGCCCCGGCGGACGAGCTGAACGTCTTCGCCCGCAACTCCTCGCTGCGCCGCCTGCGCGCGGCCACCGACGGGCTGGCGGCGCTCCCCGCGGACGCCGGTGCGGAGGAGCACTTCGCCCTCCTGTCCCGGCCGCCGATCTGCGTCCCCGACCGCGGGGACATCCGCGCCGAACGCACCGTCGCCGCCGCGGTACTGCTGCCCGCCGCCGGCGCCCTGCACATACGCCCGGGCGACCCCTCGCGCTCCGGCACGCAGGTGTTCAGCCTGTAGCAAGGAAGGACCACGATGGACGCATGGCTGGTCGACCTCGACCAGGTCGCCCCCTCCGACATCACCGAGCACTACCCAGAGGGCCTCACCGAGGACGAACTGCGGCGCGGCGCCGAATTCGTGCACGCCCGGGCGGCGCACCGCTTCTACCGCGCCCGGCTCACGGTGCGCAGGCTGCTCGCCGACCGCCTGGGCCTGGCCCCGCACGAGCTGCGCATCCACTACGACCCGGCGGGCAAGCCCTACCTGCCGGACCATCCCGGCACCCACGTCAGCTGGTCCCGCTCGGACGGGCTGCTGCTGCTCGGGGCCACCGAGACGGGACCCGTCGGGGTGGACGTGGAGCTGGTCCGCCCGGCCACCACCAGCATGGACGTACTCGCCTTCGTCTACCCGGACATGCCGGCCACGGCAACGCCGGAGACCTTCTTCCACGCCTGGACCCTGCTGGAGGCGGCCGTCAAGGCCACCGGCCGGGGGCTGGCCGAGGGGGCGAAGGAGGTCGACCTGGTCTTCGGCCCGGACGGCGGGGTCCGCCTGCGCGGCATCACCGGCCACGGCGCCCCGCCCTGGCACGGGCACACCGCCCTCCAGCCCGTGGTGCAGGACGTCCCCTGGGCGATGACGGCCTTCGTCTCCCGCGAACTTCCCCCGGTCACGGTCCTGCCCTGGCCGCCGCGCGGTGCGTCGATGCGCCCGGGCGCTCGCTCCCTGGTCAAGACCGGGTCCACGCGGGGTTGAGCCGTTCGGGGGGCCTGACTCACCGGGGGAGCGACTGAAGGACAGCGACTGAGCGATCCTTCAGTCGCTCCGGCGAGATCCGTAAAAGGCCAGCTCATAGGCCCTGTCTGAGCCAATCAGCGACTGAAGCGACTCAAGTACCGGGTATATGACGTCCAACGTGCGCGCGTGCGTGTGCGCGTGTGGGCGTCATATATAGGGACCTTGAGTCGCTTCAGTCGCTGTTTTGTGTTGCGTACCTCTGTGACCTGGTGTTTTGTGAGCAGCTCTACGAGCGACTGAAGCAGCGACGGTAGCTGTACGGTTGAACGCTCAGTCGCTGGCGCCGCCTGACGATGCGTAGGCCTGTGCTGACACACCGGCCTCTCGTCTCCCACCGGTTTCGCTAGTCTGGTTTGGGCGTTGAGTCGCTTCAGTCGCTGATGGGGGAAGTGGATGGCAGCTGAGCAGACTGCCAGGTGGTGTGCGGGGCAGGGGTGGCCCGTTCACCCGCTGGCGCCGGGCCTCAAGACGCCCGTGGGCAACTGCGAGGTGTGCCGTTCACCCGGTCACCACAGAGGGGCGTGCGACTGCCTGCGGGCGGGCCGCTGGTGCCACGGATTCCACGCGGCCACGCTCGACCCCGCCCGGATCGAGCAGTGGTGGGGTGCCCACCCGGATCTCGGCATCGGTGTCGCCTGCGGCCCCGCGGACCTGGTGGTCATCGACATCGACGCACACGAGCGACCGCTGCCCGAGCGGGACCGGCTGCTGCCCGGCGTCGGGATCTCCGACGAAGTCGACCTGACGGGACTGGCCAACGGCTTTCACACCATGGGTGTGCTGGCCGCGCTGCGCGGCGCCGTAAGCCCGGCGGACGACACCTCGACCCTGCGCGTGCGCACGCCGTCGGGGGGCCTGCACGTCTGGTACCGGAGCCACGGCGGACACCGCTGGCAGTGCTCCACCGGATCCGGCGGCGGCCGCGCCCTCGCCTGGCAGGTCGACGTACGCGCTCACGGCGGGTACATCGTCGCCCCCGGGACCGTGACCCGCGCGGGCGTCTACCGGCCCGTGGGACCCGTACGCGAGCCCGCGCCGCTGCCCGCCTGGCTCGCCCGCGAGCTGGAGCGCACCGGGCACCTGCCCACGGCGCGGGTGCCCGCGCCCCGGCCCGTACCGCCCCGCGCCCGGCAGGCCGTCATCGCGGCGGGCGGCGGTCGCGGCGCCTCGGGCCGGCTGCTGGCCGGAGTCCTCGCCGAGGTCGCCGCCTGCGCCGCCGTGCCCGAAGGGGCCGCGTTCTCCGAGAAGCTGAACCGCGCCGCGTACACGGCCGGCGGCCTGGTCGCCGCCGGGCACGTCACCGAGGCCGAGGCGACCCGTACGCTCCAGGCAGCGGCCGAACAGGCCCGCCCCGGGCAGGAGAGCCGCTGCCGCGCCATCATCCGCGGCGGGCTGAGGGCGGGTTCCATGCGACCGCTGGCCCTGGGAGGCCGCACGTGAGCGTGGACAACGACAGCCGGCTGTTCGAGTTCGACGTCCAGGCCGTCGCCGCGCAGATCCTCGCCCAGCCCGTCCCCGCCCAGCCCGTCCCCGCCCCCCGGCAGGGCGGCGTGGGCCCGGCTCAGGACGCCCCCGCCCCCGTCCCGGGCTCGGACGGCGAGGCCACGGCGGACGGGCTGCTGCCCGACACGCTCACCGACCGCGGCAACGCCAAACTGTTCGTCAAGCTCTATGCCGACGACTACCGGCACGTCCCCGGGATCGGCTGGTTCCGGTGGGACAGTACCCGCTGGCAGATCGACGAGGACGACACCGTGATCTGGGCCGCGGGCGACCTCGCGGAGAGCATCGCCACCACCGACCCCCGCGGCGTGTACACCCCTGCCGCGTTGCAGCAGCACCGCCGCCGCGCGCTGAGCACCAGCGGCATGAACGCGATGCTCGCACAGGCGAAGTCCGCCCCGGGCATGGTGCTCAACGCCTCGCGGCTGGACGCCGACCCGTACGCCCTGTGCACGCCCGCGGGCGTCGTCGACCTGCGTACCGGGCACATCCGCGCTGCCCAGCCCGCGAAGGACTTCCACTCCCGTTCCACCACGGCCGCTCCGCAGCCCATGCCCACGCCGCGCTGGAACCGCTTCCTGACCGACACCTTCGGCGAGGGGCCGGAGGGAGCGCAGATGATCGACTTCCTCCAGCTGCTGCTCGGATACTCCGTCACCGGGGACGTCGGCGCGCAGGTCATGCCGTTCCTGTTCGGCTCCGGCAAGAACGGCAAGTCCGTACTGCTGGACGTCCTGATGAAGCTGCTCGGCGACTACGCGGACGCGGCGCCGCCCGGGTTCCTGATGGCGCGGCCCTACGAAGGCCACCCGACCGACCTCGCCGAACTGCACGGCCGACGGGTGATCGTGTGCAGCGAGGTCAAGCCGGGCGACCGCTTCGACGAGGCCCGCGTCAAACTGCTCACCGGCGGCGACCGCATCAAGGCCCGCCGGATGCGGCAGGACTTCTTCAGCTTCGAGCCGACGCACAAGCTGTGGCTGCTGGGCAACCACCGGCCCGAAGTGGGCACCGGCGGCTTCGCGTTCTGGCGGCGCATCCGGATGATCCCGTTCGAGCGGGTCGTCTCCGACGACCGCAAGATCGACAACCTGGCGGACATCCTGGTCACCCAGGAGGGCCCGGGCATCCTCAACTGGCTCATCGAGGGCGCCCGCCGCTACCTGGGAGGTGACAAGGACCTCTCGGGGCCCGAGCGCGTCCGCATTGCGACCACGGCGTACGCCGAGACCGAGGACCACACAGGGCGCTTCATCGGCGAAACCTGCCGGTTCGAGCCCGATCTGCGGGCGGAGCAGGCGCAGCTCTACGCGGCCTACAGGAGCTGGTGCCAGAATGAGGGGGCCCCGGCGATTTCCTCCCGGGCCTTCGCGGCACGCGTCCGCGAGGTGGTGGGACTGGCGTCGCCCAAGGAAATGATCCTGTCCAACCAGCGCAAGTACTACCCGGGCATCGGCCTGCTCGCGCACGAGGAGACGACAGCATGAGCGCCCTCATCGCAGAGGACGAGATCATCCACGAGGCTGACCTCGTCTGGCTCGAGGACATCAGCCGGCTCGACTACGTCCGCCAGAGCCTGGACCGGCTGCCGACGCGGCGCGGCAGGCCCGCGTACCACCGCGGCGGGCGGATGGTCGGCTACGCCCTGCTCGGCCCGGGGGCCAAGCCGTCGCGCTCCTCCGGCACGTTCCGCAGGCGGGTGTTCTGGCTGCTCCCGCACGACCGGGACAGCGAGCCCGACGGGCTGTACGCCACCGGGGCGCCCGCGGAGGCCGTGGACGCGCGGACCCTGGCGCCGGGCAGCAAGGGGCGCAAGACCGAACGGTCCGAAGGCGGGCCGATGTCCTCGGCCCGCCTCGGGAGCGTCAGCTGACGTTGTGACGTTGTGACGTTGTGATCAGAAGCCGTTGTCTTTCCGGTCGGTCCCGCCTGGCGGGCCATATCCCCGACAGCCCTTTCCTTGCAGGTCAGAGCCGTGTGACGTGGTCTGCATGGTGGACACGAAGATCATTAAGGCCGGTCAGATGCACCGGTACTACACGCGCGAGATGGTGGTCGGTGACGGCCGCCGCCCGGCCCGGACGCCGCTGAGGAAGGCTCAGGAACGCGGCCGCTCAGGCCCGCAGGACGATGGATCGGTACGCCGACCGGGAGGACGCCACCGCGCCGCGTCCGGTGCGCGAGGACGACCAACGCGCACACCGCCCCCATCCCGACCCACACCGCACTCCGGAAGCCCGCCGCTGAGCCCAGCCGGTGCGGTGCACTCGGTGCACGTCGACGATGTCGTGCACTCTCCGCACGGATGCCCGACATCCTCGAGCAGTGCACAACGTCAGCTTGAAGCTCAGTTTGCAGAATGGGAGCGGCTCGCGGGCGGTGACCGGATCGACGACGGGGCCGACCCGGCGTGGGCGGGTCGGCCCCGTCGCATGTGGCACTCACGGGGTAATCGCAGCGCTGCTGCATTCCTGTGCTGCGAAGCCACCAGCATGCAAAGGGGTGCGCTGGTTCTGGACCCCACGGTGGTGTCTGGTGTGCTCGCAGTGGGCAATCAGGGCCGGTCAGGCCGGCGGGGAGATCATCCGCTCGGTGCCGAGGCTGTTCATGCGGGTGTCCTGGTACATGGTGGTTTCGCGGTGAGTAGCACGGTGCTGGTGCCGAGCGCGAGTGCGGTCAACCATTTTGATCTCAATGACTTGCTTCCTGAGTGCAGTGATGACGCCTGGCATCGCAGTGTGTTAGTGCGTCAGTTCGACGAAGGGGGCAGAGTAGGCAGTGGTGTGAAAGATCGTCAACGAATCCAGATAGGCGACAAATGAAGCGATTACGGGCAGGGATCGGCGTGGCAGTCCTGACGATTCCGCTGTTCATGTCACTCGGAGCGGAGGGCGTGCAGGCCGCTCCGCTTACGGATGTGCCATTGCCGCTTCAAAGTGGCGCCGACCAGCTGGTTCGGCCTGGAGAGCAGGTCAGCGTCTCAGTGGGCCTGCAGGACGCCGTCGGCAATGGCGACAGGGTCTTCTCCGAAGCGTTCACCGCCGATGGCCGGATGAGGATGAACGATCCGCACGTCACCGCGGTCATGACGATCTCCTGCACCGCTGCGCCCGGGTCCTACGAGGTGCGCATCGGATCAGGTGGGGACCGGAACCCCTCCGAGGTCACGCGGCTCTGGGGGAGTGTCCGGGTGGCTCCGGCTGAAGAGACGGAGCGTGCGGCGTGCGCGAGGCGGGTCTCCGAGCTGCCGCCTGAGCCCCAGGAGGAGCGCTGGCCTGCGGATGTGGAGTGGCCCGCGAGCCCATGGGACGTGCGGTCGGTGCGGGCTGGCGGGGAGATGACGGCCACCGATGGCCTGGAGATGGGCGGCGACGGAGGCGTCACGTTGACCTCGTCGGTGTTCACGCGACCAGTGGTCATGTACGGAGCGAAGAGGGTCTCCGCGGTCGTCCGTATCAGGTGCGACGCGAAGCCGGGTCTCTACACCGTGGTCTGGCGAGAGAAGGGGACGCCGTCAAAGGTCTGGGCCCGACTGCGGGTGGAACCCGCAGCCCCTGACTGCCACGACCCTGCCCCTACGCTGGCCGACATGGTCAAGCGCACGGCCTCCTGGCTGGCGGCAGGTATCTGTGCTGCCGCGCTTGCAGTGGGGGTACATGCCCTGAAGCGGAGGCGGCGTGCCCATCCTCCCCTGTGATTGTGAAGCGTAGGCGCCGCGCGCTCCGGAAACGAGTGGTAGATGCAGTACGCCCGAGCGTTCCGGTTATTCCTGCCAAACCGTGAGAAGGGTGCACGGTTCTCTTTCTGGAAGCAGTCGAGTCGGCGATATAGGCGCGTCGTTCACCGTGGCTGAAACGATTCTAGAAATGACTTGAAACGCAGACCCAGGGGCAGGTCGGCCAGGCCGCTGGGGCAGACCAGGCCGATGGCCCGCCGGATCGTGGCGGGTGCAGCGGTATTCATTACGCCACAGCGGCTTGAAATCACCCATCTTTTCACGCTCGCCTGGCAGGTGGTTGGGTAAGGGAACCTCAATAAGGCAAAAGACGCGAACGGCAACCCCGTCCCCACGAGCTACAGTCTCGACGGCAACGCCCTCGTCCAAACCATCCAGACCGGCCCCGACACCGCCTACCCCGTGGTGGCCGACCCCCACTACACCTGAGGCGTGATCAGTGGCACCGTGTGCTTCAACAAAGCTGAGACTAAGGTCCTCGCCCTCGGCGGAACTGTTGTGTCCTGGATACCGCACCCGGCCGCGGTCGTCGGGGGCCGAAGCCTCGCGGGGTTCGCGGGGGTCGCGGTCGCGACCGATCGGTGCGTCAAGATAAAGGTCAGCCCGGGGCTCGGGGTCCTTTCGCCAGCAGCAACCCTGGCCGGAAGCGGCTATTACAGCGGCAGTGGCGGCGACGGATATTGCAGGTAAACGGACCGGCAGCCAAGTAATCCCGAAAAGGGACTACGGCCGACCGTGGCGGCCGGAGAGAGACATATCGGCTTCTGATTTTGAAAGGGTTGCGGAGTGAATGCTCTAACCGCTCTGGCGTCGGCCGCTTTCGGCTCCACCGTGTATCTCGTGACTTTCTCGACTGTGGGCTGGCTGAACCAGCTAGCCCCGCGTGTTAAGGTCACGGGCCTAGTTGTGACCGGCATGGTTCTGTGCGCAGTTATCGGAATTGTCGCGTTCGCGAGCCGGAGTGTCACGCTCGGGTTCATCGTAGGCGCCGGCCTGACACCGCCCGTACAACGGTGGATCCTGCAACGACGCAAGCAATAGCGCAGCCAGTCGCTGGTTCTTGACCTTCCGGCTCATGGCCTTGCACAGGGGGATTGCAAAGTTCGTTGATCGTGCGTCGGCGCAGGTCAGTTGAGGCCGAGGAGGGCCAGTGGCCGCTCGTAGGGGCGGAGGGCTGTGGTGCGGAGTCCGGCGGCGATGTTGGTGTGGCCGGCGTCGCGGAGTTGGTTGATGGCGAAGCTGCGGAGGGTGGCCATGTTCTCCGAAGCTCCGCCATCTTGATTCTGGCTGGTCAGGGCCTCTGGTGTGATGGCGGGTGAGGCTGCTCGGGCTGGTGGTGGGGCAGTGTCTAGCATGTAGATCGTCGGGCAGGGCGGTTCGCCTGTTCCGGTCCGCCGCCTCGTTCTCCTCCCTACGATCCGGCGCATGGTGGATCCCGAGGTGCAGGAGCGGATCGCGGTACGCCGCGCGGAGTTGGACGATCTGGAAGAACAGCTGGTCAAGCAGTTGGCCGAGGTACGGGCCGAACGCGAGGACCTGGTGGCGGCGGAGCGGGTCCTGGCCCGGATGGGCGAGCAGGTCGCCGCCGAACGGGCCGCGACGGCGCCGGCTGTCGCGCAGGTGGGCGGGAAGGGAGTGCTGCTGATCCCGCACCGCGCCCCGGAGATGGCCGAGACCGCGCTCCCGCCGGAGTACCAGCGCATTCTCGCTTCCGTCCGCGCTGCTGGCGGGCCGGTCATGGTCCGGCAGGTGGGCGAGGCGCTCGGGCTGGACACCGGGGTGCGGGGCAAGCTGGAGCCGCTGCGCGGGAAGCTGACGAAACTGGCCGATCGCGGCTGGCTGCACAAGCGTCCCGACGGGCGGTTCACCGTCCGCCCGTGACCCGCAGTTCCCTGGGGCGGACGTAACTCCGGTGCCCCCGGGGCTCGTTGGGAATGTGTGAGCAAAACCGAAGAGCACATCGGGGACACCGTGTCCCTTGTCTACCAGTGCCGTCTGCCGCTGTCCACGAGCACCGTCAACCACCTCGCCGGCCTGCTGCGGCGTCACCTGAAATCGATAGGTTCGCGCTGGCGGTCGCTGCCGCCGGGGAAGATCGCGGTGATCGTCCTGGCCGTGCTCCGCCACGATCAGCGCCTGACCGACATGGCCGGCGGCAACAACATCGCCGAGTCCACCGTCCGCCGCTGGCGCGACGAGATGATCCACCTGCTCGCCGCCCGCGCTCCGCGCCTGGACCGGGCCCTGAAGAAAATCGCGAAGCGGGGCGGGGAAGTCGTCCTGGTCGACGGCACCCTCATCGCCACCCAGCGCCGCACCGGCCGCGACAACCGAAAACACTTTTCCGGCAAGCACCACCGTCACGGCCTGCACTTCCTCGCCCTGACCGACGAGAGGGGCCGCCTGATCTGGATCTCCGCCGCGCGGCCCGGCCGCACCCACGACGCCACCGCCGCCCGCCACGACCATCTCGTCGAACATCTCAAGGCGGCCGGCCTCGGCGCGCTCGCCGACCTGGGCTTCCTCGGCGTGGACAAGCCCGACGACCCCGATGACCTGGTCATCGTGACCGGTTTCAAGGCCACCCGCTACCGCAAGCTCACCCCCGGGCAGAAGACGGCGAACCGGGCTCTGGCCGCCGGACGCGCGCCCGTCGAGCGCGGGTTCGCCCACCTGAAGAACTGGCGGATCCTCACCAAGCTCCGCACTGACCCCGCCCGCGCCACCCACCTGCTTCGCGCGCTGCTCGTACTGACGAACATCGAGGCCACTACAGGAAATTGATCTCTACCGCAGGCAGCCCGCGACCAGCACAAGCACCCCGGAGCAGCGTCACTGAGCCGGGATCGGCTGGGTGAGGTTCACCGGGTTGCCGTCGGGGTCCTGGATGTGGGCGACGCGCTGTCCCCACGGCATGTCGTTGGGGCCGCCGTGGACCGAGCCGCCCAGCGCCGTCACCCGGCCGAGCGTCTCGTCGACGTCGTCGACACCGATGCTGAGCAGGATCCGCGGTGCCGCCCCGGTCCCCGGGTTCGTCTTGGCCACCAGCCCGAGGTCGGTGTCGCCGATGCGCAAGCCGAGGTAGAAGGCCGGGCCTTCCGCCGGTACCCGGAAGATCTCCTCGGCGCCGAACAATTTCGTATAGAAGCCGACCAGGACGTCTTGGTCGGCAGTGATGATCACTGGCTGGATGGTGGACATGGCACTCCTGTCGAGAACGGTCGTGTCGCTGGCTAGACCGTTCGAGGACGGTGAACTCATCGGCAAAACCACCCCGCCGGACGATCTACACCTCAGACTGCCGCCCACGACCAGCACGAGCACCCCGAAACGGGGTCACGCCACCCCTGCTGACCAGCCACTTCAAGATGGCGCAGCCACTCCGGACTGTGCCCGGTGCGGATCTTGGAGGCGTCCTCGCGGAAGGCGGTGTCCCGGACGAAGTGGAGCCTGTTTTCGATCACCCAGTGTGCCCTCAAGATCTTTGCGATCCGTTCGGGGGACGCTTGTCGGCTGGTCAGGTCGGTGATGACGTAGA
>NZ_JAGGOY010000082.1 GCF_018614095.1 Streptomyces sp. ISL-87
CAGGTCATTTTCAAGAGAGCCGCTGGGCAACCGACTGAGCAGCGCGGGAATCTGTCGCCGAGGGCGCTGAGGGCTGGCGCCGGGCCGGCCTTCACGGAAGTGCGGTCAGAACCAGATGGCCCCTCCGGCCAACTATGCGCTCAGGGCACCATAAGCGCCCCAAAGGGGGCGTTTCCCGGCCCTGCTGTTGCGCTAGGCACCCTTTCGGCTGCTCCATGCGGGCGGGCTGAGGGCTGCTTCTGGACACGCGCCCCATTTCCGGCCGCCCAATCAATGCACCTGCACCTAACGGCACCGTGCCGGATACGACGCATGGTCATCGGCCGCCACCTGCTGGGGCCGGAGACGCGCTGACGGCCGGCCGTGCGGGCCACGGCAGCGCAGCGGACGCGGGCCTGCCCGTCGGCTGGTGCCGGTGAACGGGCCCGCGCCGTCTCTCATCGCGGACTGGCCGCCGGGCGGCCGCGGGACTCAGATCATGTTCTTGTAGATGTTCCAGCCGGTGCCGAACTTCACCCGGGCGGTGAAGGTCGCGGTGCCGGCGTTGCCCGTTGAGGTGTACAGGTACATGTCGCCGTTCGGGAGGCGGGCGAGCACATCGCCCTTGCTGTCGCCGTCGATGTCACCCGGCACGACCAGCATGTCGTACACGTTCCAGCCGGTGGCGACCTGCTCCCGGGCGGCGAATGGCGCGGTGGACGTTCCCGTGCCCTTGTAGAGGAACAGCCGGCCGGAGGTGTCCCGGGCGAGCACGTCGGGCCGCCCGTCGCCGGAGTAGTCGCCGGCGCCGACGAGCGCGTTGTAGGCGTTCCAGCCGGTGCCGACCTTGATCCGCGCGCCGAGCTTGGTGTACACCGCGCCGTCGCCGGGGTGCAGCCACAGGACGCCGGCGGAGTCGCGGCTGAGCAGGTCGCCCTTGCCGTCGCCGGTGAGGTCACCGGGGCCGACCATCAGGTTGTAGTTCCACGTCGTGCTGACCTTCTGGCCGCGGATGTACAGGTCGCTGCCGATGTTCTGCACGTAGCTGGCGTGGTTGTGGCTGTTGAGCGCGGTGGCGTACGTGTTGCGGGACCCGGGCGTCTCGGTGCCGGCGTTGGTCGGCGGCGACAGGTAGGCGCCGTTAGCCAGGGCGTAGTACTTGGCCAGGGTGTTGTTGGTCTGGGTCATGAGGTTCTGACCCTTGCCGTAGAGCTGCGTGGTGCCCGCGCCGACGATGAACTTGTTGCGTTCATAGCCACTGCCGAAGTACGCGGGTGCGGCGAACCGGCCTCCGCCGATCGACTTGTAGTAGTACTGCAAGCCGTCGCGGTTGCGGGCGAGCAGGTCGCTCATGCCGTCGCCGTCGACATCGTCCGGCCCGCTGATCACGTTGTACGTGTTCCAGCCGGTGCCGACCTTGACGCGGGCCTTGAGCGGGGCGGTGGCGCTGCCGGATCCCTTGTGGAACCACAGCTCGCCGGTCAGGGTGCGGGTGAGGACGTCGCCGATGCCGTCGCCGTCGACGTCGCTGGCGCCGACGAGCTGATCGTAGATCCCCCAGCCGGAGCCGACCTTGGCCCGCGTGTTGAAGGGCTTGCTGACCGTTCCGGTCCCCGTGTAGAGCCACAGGTCGCCGGCGTGGTCGCGGGCCAGCAGGTCGGGGTGGCGGTCTCCGGTGATGTCCCCGGTGGCGATGAGGCGGTTGTACTTCTGCCAGCCGCCGCCGGACCACAGGGGTGCCGAAGTGGACGTCAGGCCGGCCTCGTAGAGCGTGAGGACGCCGTCGAAGGAGAGGGAGAGCAGCTCGGGCTTGGTCGTGCCGCCCACATCGCCCACCGGCAGCAGGTCCTTGAACGAGGCCTCGGGGTCGGTCTTGTAGATCGCGTAGTCGCTCCAGGCCGAGATCGACGACAGGTAGACGCCCGTGCTCTGGTCGTACTCCATGGTGATCATGTCGCTGAGGCCGTCGCCGTCGACGTCATGCCGCGGCGGGGCCGCGGCAGCCACCCGCGCGAGGGGCGTGGCGCGGCCGGGCATGACGACGGTCGGGTGCCCGCCGTCGCGGCGCGGCGCGGCATCGGAGGCCGACTCCGGTGCCGGGGCGGCCGCGGGCCGCGCGAGGGCGGAGGCGGGTGCTAGGGGCTGCGGGGCGGCGGTGCTCGGGGCGGCCGAGAAAGCGCCGGCGGCCAGGGCGAGTACGCCCCCGGCGGCCAGTGCGCGCAGTCGTCCGCGGTGCGATGAAGTCAAGATCCCCCCTGAGGATCGAGCCGGGGCATGCCCGGACACGTCTTGCTGTGTGCTCGAAAGACACGCATCCATGCGTGAACGGTTCCCCCTTGCGTCCGTGCGGCGTACGCCGTGCCACTGACAACGCATGGGGTCGCCTCGCATCGACTCCCTTTCCCAGATGCCCAGTTGGCGTGCCGAGGCGATCGGTTCGTGCTGGTCGGGGGGGCGGTCCCATGGACATATGGGGAACGTCGAGTGGAACGGTTCGTGGCGCACCGCCCTCCGAAAGCTGGGTGACATCGGCTTTGGGATGTCCGTAGGGGGCTCGACGGCCTGCGTCCCCCTTCAGCCGTAGTCGTCACGGAAGCGCGGTCAGAACCCTGTAGTTGGCCCCTCTGAGCGTTCTAGTTGGCCCGCAGAGCGACGATGTCCGCCTCCGCCTGTAGTGATTTCGGGAAATCCCTGTGCGGGCCATCCCGGGTCTGCTGTGCTGGCGGCATGGAGTCGGCAGCCGAGCAACGAGATCCCGGGGCCCAGCCCGTGTGGTCGCACCCGCGCGGCACATCCGTACGGCGGCTGACTATCGAGGACGCGCCGGCGCTGGCCGGGCTCGGACCCCGACGTCCTGGATCCACGCCACCTGGGGCGGCCCGTGTGGTCTCGCCGCCTCCGGCGCCGCCTGGGATGCCTTCCGCCGGGGCCGGCTGCTCGCGCTGGCGTGCACGTACGTCCTCGGGAGCCGGTACAAAGACGTCGCGGCCCTCGCGGACTCCGGCCACCGGCTCCGGCACCCGGCCCTGGCCTGCGTGACCGCGCTCTGTGAGGACATCCCCGCCCGCGGCCGCGTCCCGAGCTGGTCCTGCTCACGCGCCGACCGCCCGAGCCGCCTGCTCGCCTGGCGGGCCGGCTTCCGTCTGCACCGCGAGTACGTGCACTACGCGACGGGAGGCGTGCGCCCGACCGCCCGCGGCTGAAAGAGATTGACCGGAAGTCGACGTATCACGCCTGGTTTTTTACGGCTCTTGGCGGACGTAGCCCGGTCCGGTCTCGGTCCGGTGCCGGTCGCCATCGAAGGAGAATCGGTGCGTTCGAGAAGCAAGCTGTCCACCCTGACCGCCGTGTGCGTGAGTGCCCTCACGGTCGGGGCCCTGGCCCAGCCCGCGCTGGCCGACGGCTCGGTCGACCCGGCCCAGGAGAACTGCAACGCGGCGAGCGCCGTGGCGCCGGGCTCCTACGGCACCGGAAGCCTGACGTGGTGCATCATCGCGGCGCAGCAGAGCGGGCAGGTCAAGAAGCTGGCGCGGGAGAACTTCGTCAAGGGTCTGCTCGACATGCTGACGAACCACACCGGCGGCCAGTACAACATCATGATCTTCGACACCAAGGGCAAGAACGCCTTCGGCGACCCGTGGTTCGTCCACCACTACCGGGAGAACCTGCAGAACGTCGCGTTCCAGACGGACGTGGAGTACAACGACGAGACCTCGCGCGAGGACCAGACCTACCGGATCTGGATCTTCTCCGGCGGCGGCAGCTTCACCAACGAGGGCGACGGCGGCTGGGGCAACTGGGCCTTCTACGGCCTGTGGGACCGCAGCGGATCCACCGTGAACTTCCGCCCCACGATGGAGGACCGAGTGGTTCCCGGGGTCCCCAACCCGAGCACCCCTTTCCCCGGCGACACGCCCGTCACACCGGGCGTCCCCGCCCACCCCGGCCCCCGCCCCGGCTTCCGCGCCGACACCGCGGCGACCGAGCCCGCGAGCTCCGGCCGTCCGCCGATCGGGACCCCCGTGTTCCTGAAGACCGCCAACAACCTGGCGGCCGTCGCGACGAGCGCCGCTGCCGGCTCGACCGTGGTCGCCGGGAAGCCGGGCGACGCGAACTCCCGGTGGACCTTCACGGACGCGGGCGGCGGCCGCTACCGGATCACCAACGGCCTCGGACCGGACCTCACCGAGAACACGGGCATCTACTTCGCCAACGTCGCCTCCTGGAAGGGCGGTTCGACACAGAAGTGGGAGGCCGTCCACGTCAACGGCGACACCTACCGGATCCGGATCAGCGACCAGGACTGCCTGACCTACGACGAGGACTACAAGAAGCTCGGCGTGTGGACCTGCGACGGCTCCAAGGCCCAGCAGTGGACGATCGCCCGCTGACCTCCTGAAGGGCCTGGACACCCGTAAGCGGGCCATGACCTGGGTGAATGCGGGTGCGTCACCGGCCTGTCCGGGCGTGATGACGAAGGCCAGAGGTCGGCAGTGACTGTCGGCGGCGAGGTAGATCTTGGTGGTCAGTCCGCCGCCGGACCGTCCGAGGGCATGGTCGGCCGACTCGCCTGCCGGGGCCCCTTTTGACGGGCCCCGGCAGCGTGCTGGTGGGCACGGACGACGGTTGAGTCGACCGCGACGACCCAGTCCAGGTCACCTTCGGCGTCGGCCTGAGTAAGCAGGGCTGTGAAACTCCGTTCCCAGGTGCCATCGGCAGCCCAGACCCGCAGCCGGTTGTGGGCGCCCTTCCGCGACCCGAACCGCTCAGGCAGGTCCATGCACGCGTCCCGGTGCGGTACTTGAACGCGATCGCGTCGATCACCTGCCGGTGATCACGCCAACGCCCGCCCTGCCGAGGCATCCGATCAGGCAACAACGGCTCGATCCGCGCCCACTGCGCATCATTCAACGACACACATCCTGGACGAACTCGGTTCCAGGGGCGAGCTGGACTGGTCCCGGTGCGCGGTCGACTCGGTGAACATGCGGGCCAACCTGCGGCCAGGGGGCCGGCTCGAATCTGTCGATCGGGGCAAGAACGGGTCGGAAATCCACTTGCTCACCGAACGTACCGGTCTGCCTCTGTCCCTCGCGATCTCGGGCGCGAACGTCCACGACAGCCACGCCCTGATCCCAAGTAGAAGCCATCCCGCCGATCCGCTCGCGCCGAGGTCCCGGCGAGACGGTGGGTACCGCGTCGGGGCCGCCGCTGTTCAGCTGCGTCACGGCGTCCCTCCATCCATCGAATCCTTCCGGCCGATGTCGCTGGCGAGCGCCGGGCCGGGGGCGGGCACGACCGGACAGGAACCGGCGGGCGGTCGCGCCCCGGCGTCGCCCGAGGCATCCGGCCGGGGCCGAGGATCGGGCATCTGCCGCAGGGCGCGCAGCGGCGAACGGGCCAGGACCACGAGCGGCACCACGAGCAGACAGGTGCCGACTGTCAGGGCGGGCCACACTCCAGCCCACGTGCCGTGTCCGCCGGCCAGCAGCGCGCCCAGCGGCCTGGCCCCCGAGGTCAGCCAGGTGCTCACGGCCTGCATCCGGGCCTGCATGCGGGACTCGGTGATGATCTGCCGGACCGAGCGCTGGGTGGTGCCTGCCGCCCCGGCACACGCCAGCTGCAGAAACAGCGCGCCGCCGATCACGATCTCCCAGCTGAGCCCCGGGGACGCAAGCAGCAACGGGACCTGGGTGAGCGGCGTGAGGGCGAGCGCGCCGAGCATCATCGGCCCGGGCCCATACCGCCGCACGACGGCCGGCGCGGACAGCGCGCCGGCGGCCGCACCCAGGGCGCCGAGCCCCAGGACCACTCCGAAGGCGGTCGCGCTCATCTCCAGACCCCGCAGCAGGTAGAGCGCCCACAGCGTGTTGAGCAGCGCCAAGGCGAACGACGTGGTGGCGTTGACCCAGGTGAGCACGCTCAGCCGTTGGTCGGCGTGCACGTACCGCAGGCCCTCGGCGATCTCCGTTCGCAGCGGGCGCTTCTCGGCGGGTGCCGGGGTGGTCTCGCGGGATTGGATCCGGGCGGTGCACCAGGCGCTGACTAGGTAGGAGCCCACGTCACCGAGCAACGCGCGAGCCGGACCGAGCAGCGCGGTCAGCGCGGCACCGAGGTTGCTGCCGCCGGTCGCGGCGATCGCGAACAGCGCGCCCACCCGGCTGTTACTCCGCTGGATCAGCGACCGGTCGGAAGTCACGGTGCCGCCACAACGACGCAGCGGCGGTCGGGGTGTCAGGAGCGGCGGTCACGAGGCACCCCCTCGACTTCCTCCAGGCACTCCGGGGGCACACCCAGGGCAAGGCGCCGGGACCTTCTGCTCCGGAGTGACCGCATTCAGGGCCTCGACGCGTCCGGTGCCCAGCAGCTTCGAGAGCTGAGCCTCCGCGGGCCCGCGCCCATACGTCACCACCCCAGTCGGGTCTGAGGCGTCAGGCACAGGGCACCCGGAGGGATCCCGGCTTCCTCCGCCACCTCGCGCAGCGCCGCGGCGAGCAGAGTGCGGTCCCCGGGTTCCACATGGCCGCCCGGTGCGAGCAGCAGGCCGCCGGTGGCCCGGTGCCGGATGTGCAGTACGCGGCGATCGCCGCCGATGACGACCGCGCTGCAGGTGACGTGCCCGGGGAGCGTTTTCCGGCCGGTCGCGTCGACGGGGCGTTCCAGAGCGTCAAGCAGTCCGGCCAAAGCGTCGCGCTCGTTCGGGTGCCGGGCGAGATAGGTCTCGACGGTCTTGCGGATACCGGAGGGGCTGGGCGGCACGGACGTCTCCTCGCCTTCGCTGGGGGTGATGTACTCAGGGCCGGGGCTCTGCATGCTGGTTGCGCGCGTCACCGCGCCTCCTCGTGGTCGGACGGCGAGGTACTGCGCGGGCCGGGCACCGTGTCGGCCGCGGGAGCGAGCCCGTCCAGGTTCGAGGGCTGATCGCGGGCGCCGTCCGGCTGGACCGGGATGACCGGGTCGAAGGCGCGGGCCTGAACCAAGTAGGCGGTCCGAAATTCCCCGCTCGGAGACCGCTCCTCGTCCATCAGCTCGGAGAAGGTCCCGGACTCGGCGACCTGCCCGTCCTTCATGACGTGGATGACGTCGGCGTGACGCACGGAATGCAGCCTGTGGGTGATCAGCACAATCGTCTTGCCGGTCGCGGCCAAAGCCCGGATCTGATCGAACACCCGCTGCTCCGCGACCGCGTCGAGGGCACTCGTGGGCTCGTCGACCACCAGGATCTCTGCCGTCCTGAACAGCCTGTACAGGGCTCGTGCGATGCCCACGAGCTGCCATTGCCCGCCGGAGATCTGGTGTCCGCCGCGGTATCCGCGTGCGAGCAGGGTGCGGCGGCCGCGCGGGAGGCCGGCCAGGACCTTGCCCGCTCCCGCGAACTCGGCGGCGGCCTCGACGGCCGTGCCGTCGACGGCATCGTCCGGGTCGCCGATCGCGACGTTGACATCGAAGGTGAACGGCCACCGGAAGAAGGACTGGGACATCAGAGCGACGCGGGAGAAGATCTGCGCCCGGTCGGCGCGGGAGGCGTCCACGTCGTCCCACCGGATGGTGCCGCCGCCCTCGTCGGGCTGGTGCAGGCCCGCGAGGAGTTTGACCAGGGTGGACTTGCCTGAGCCGTTCTCGCCCACCAGCGCGATGACCTTGCCCATCGGCAGGGTCAGGCTGACCTCCCGCAGTGTCGGCTCGATGGCCTCCTTACCACTGGCCGGGTAGGTGAAGGTGACCTTTTCGAAGCGGATCTCCCGGACGTCCTTCGGTAGGTCTTCGCCGGTGGCCGGGATCGCCCGCTGGGCGGCTTCCTCGCAAAGCCTGTTGAAGTCGGCGACGAAAAGGGACTCTTGGTGAAGATCGGTGATCTGCAGGACCAGCGCGTCGAGGCTGGACGCGCCCGTGCGGATCGCCAGGACCGCGGTGCCGGCCACGGCCAGCTCCATCGCCCCGCTCCACAAGAGCAGACCCAAAGCCCCGTAGGTGAGGAGGGACGCGAGCCCGCCGGCGCCGTCAGCGATCAGCCCGATGCGGGCGGCCCGCCGGGCCAGGCGGGTTTGCTCCCGCTCGCTGGTCTCCGCCATCTGCCGGAAGTGCCCCAGCAGGAAGGGGCCCACCGCGTGCACGCGGACCTCGGCCCCCGCCTCCTGCTGAGTGAGGAGCTGCCCGAGCAGGTGCCCGGCACGGGCGTGCTGGACGAAGGTGTGGAAGGAGATGTAGCGCTGCTTGGAGATGGTCAGCGAACTCCACGCGCTCGGCAGCGTCATCACGACAAGGAGCGGTGAGTGAAGCGCCGGTGAGCGGTGGGCCCGGACGTGCCGAAGCACGGCGGCAGCTGGGCCCACGTGCATCCCGATGTCGCGACGAACACGATCGCCGCCAGCACCTCGCGGTCCCCCTACCGACGCCGACCACCACCCTGTGGACGTACCGGCGCCGCCGGCACCACCAACTGGAGCAAGCTCCCACAACTCGTCCGGCACGCGACGCTCCACGATCACCACGCCCGCAGCCCACTCAAGCGCCCGAATGAGATGTCTTCTAAGGGCTGTGCCCGCTGTCCCGTGATCTCCGGTGGATCAGCGCACGGCGTCGGAGCGGTGTACCACGAGGCGGAGGGTCCCCCCCATGCCCGGGCCTATACGGGACAGCCCTTGGGTGGGACCTCCCGGCGGGGCAGCTGTTGGGTGCTTGCCCACTCGGTCATACCCCGACTCGCTCGACCTCGTTGGGGTCGTCCGCACGGCCGACCCGCTCTCAAAGGGTTATCGGATGCGACGACGGTGTCAGCCCTGGCCCGCGCGCCCTACACCTCGACGGTCTCAGCGCGCAGTGGTCCCCAGCACGGTCATGCGATGGGCCAGCAGGTCACCGCACTCGCGAATGCCGGGGACCGGCTCACCGACCGCTCGCGCAGCAACACGATCGCCTGCACGTTGCGGTGGAGCGTGACGAGGCGGTCCACCTCGGCTTGTGTTTCACCGGAGAACCTGTCCCACAATGCGTCGGTCATGGCCCCGTTGAACCTTCAGGGCTGGTCCTAGCCCAAGCGGCCCGGCGTTCGCTCGGCACAGCCACGCGGAGCGTGACTGCGGCCGCTTCGTCCCACGCAGGCTTCCGTCAGCGGCGGTCGACGTCGTGAAGGCCGGACGTCGGTCGGCCTCGCTGCCGTGTACCTCCAGGACTCCGCCGTCCGCGCCCCGGCTCAGCAGCTGTCGCATCCGGCAGGCACGGCCGACCGGACCCGCCTCCGGGCAGGCGGCGCAAGCCTGCCGGCCGCGTCCCCCGGCGGGGGCGGCGGCAGCAGGGCGTGCGGTCTGCCCGGAGGCGGGGGCTCTTACTTCACCGAGCCCGCCATCACGCCTTGGACGAAGTGCCGTTGGAAGGCGAAGAAGACGATGAGCGGGACCACCAGGGACAGGAACGCACCCGGCGCGAGGACGCCGATGTTGCTTCCGAACTGCCGCATCTGGGACTGCAGCGCGACCGTGAGCGGCTGGGACTCGCTGTCCGCGAAGAGCAGCGCCACGAGCATGTCGTTCCAGACCCAGAGGAACTGGAAGATGGCCAGGCTCGCGATGGCAGGCCGGCCGAGCGGCAGCACGAGCCGGGAGAAGATCCGCCACTCGCTGCCGCCGTCCATCCGGGCGGCTTCGAGCATCTCGCGCGGTATCTCGGCGAAGTAGTTGCGCAGCAGGAAGACCGCGAACGGCAGCCCGTAGGCGACGTGGAAGAGGACGACGCCGGCGATCGTGCCGAACAGTCCCACCGCGCCGAAGAGCTTGGCCACGGGCAGCAGCCCGATCTGCACGGGTACGACCAGCAGTCCGACGACCACCAGGAAGATGCCGTCCCGGCCGGGGAAGTCCAGCCAGGCGAAGGCGTACCCGGCGAGTGCCGCGATGCCGACGACCAGGACGGTGGTGGGAACCGAGATCAGGACGGTGTTCCCGAAGGCAGCCGCGATGCCGGAGTCCTTCAGCAGGGCGCTGTAGTTGTCCAGGGAGAGCTGGGACGGGTCGGTGAGCGCGGTCCACCAGCCGTCGGAGGCGTTGTCCCGCTCGGAGCGCATCGAGGACAGGAACAGGCCCGCCAGCGGGGTAATCCATACAAGGGCGACCAGGATCAGCAGGACCTGGACGACCGAGCTGCCCAGCAGGCGCGACAGCCGGCGCGACAGTCGGCCCCGACGACGCGGGGCCGGGGCGGACGGGGCCGGGACGGGCCGGACCGATGTCGCCTGCCAGGGTGCCCGCCGGGACGCACGCCGCGACGGCCGCCGGGACGCACGCCGCGACGGCCGCCGGGACGGCTGTCGCTCGATGGTGCTGTGGCCGCTCATGCTCCACTCCTTCGGAAACGCCGGATGTTGAAGATCATCGCCGGGACGACCAGCAAGAGGAGCACCACGCTCAGCGCGCTGCCGAGCCCCTGGTCGTTGCCGCCGCCGAAGGAGACCAGCCACATCCGGGTGGCCAGCACGTTGGCCTCTTCCTGGACCGGTCCCGGCGCGATGATGTAGACGAGGTCGAAGACCTTCATCACGTTGATCACCAGGGTCACGAAGACCACCGTGAGCACCGGCGCGAGCAGCGGCACGGTGATCCTGCGGAAGATCTGGCCCTCGCTGGCACCGTCCATCCGCGCGGCCTCCAGCGCGTCGCGCGGGATCGCCGCGAGCCCGGCGCCGATCAGGACCATCGCGAAGCCGGTCCACACCCACAGGTAGGCGCCGATGATGGCGGGGGTCACCAGCGCCGGGCCGAGCCAGTTCACGCCCTGGTAGGGGGCCGCGAAGTTGGCCGCGGGCAGCCGTACGGTGTACTCGCCGTCGGCCAGCCCGGTGAAGCGGAACGAACCGTCGTCGGAGGCGGTTGCGGTCGCCGCCACCCGGCCGTCCCGTACGGCCTCGACCGTCATCCCGGGCAGGCCCTTCTCGCCCGGGTCGACGTTGCCCGGCGTGCCGGCGCCGCCGGGGGCGAAGTCGAGGTAGACGACGCCCCCGATTCCGTCCGCGCCGGGCGTCGCGGCGGCAGCGGCCTTCGCGCCGACGGGCATTGCGTCCGGTGCCACCCCGACGAGGCCGAGGCTGACCGAACCGCCGGGGCGTACGGTCTCCCCGGTGCTGTACGGGCCGCCCGCCCTGCCCGTCAGGCCTTGGCCCTCGCGGGCGCGGGCCGTCGGATAGGCGGCAGTGTCGTCGAAGGTGTCGTGGACGCCGACGACGACCGCGTTGAGCACGCCCCGGTTCGGGTCCTGCTCGTAGGTGAGCCGGAAGACGATGCCCGCGGCGAGGAAGGACACGGCCATCGGCAGGAAGAGCACCAGTTTGAACGCGGTCGCCCAGCGTACCTTCTCGGTGAGCACGGCCAGCATCAGTCCGAGTCCGGTCAGCAGGAGAGGGGCGGCGACGACCCAGATGGTGCTGTTGCGGATCGCCTTGAGGGTGGCCGGGTCGTGGATGATCGCCGCATAGTTCCCTGCTCCGACGAAGCGGTCGCCGCTGGCGTCGAAGAGACTGCGGCCGAAGGAGAAGACGACCGGGTAGACGACCAGCGCGCCGAGCAGCAGCAGGGCCGGCAGTACGAAGGCGATCGCGAGGCGGCGTTTCCTTCGCTGGGCCCGGCGCCGCGGGTTCGCCGCGGCGCGGGCGGTCAGGGTGTCAGCGGTCAGGGTCTCAGCCATGGCGGGCCGCCTCAGTTCCCGTACGCCTTGGCGGCAGCGGCCTCGAGTTCCGCGGCCGTGCCCTGCGGGTTCGACGGGTCGCGCAGGAAGTCCTGGAGGAGCTTCCACTCGCCCGCACCCTTGGTGCCGCCGAACGAGGCCGGGGCCTGGTCCGACATGTCGAAGCGGACCGAGTTGCCCGCCGCGACCAGCGACTTGGCGGTGCTGCGGGTGGTGTCGTCGCCGTACGAGGCGAGATCGACCTCGGTGTTCGGGGACAGGAAGCCGCCCGCGCCTGCCCAGACCTCGGCCGCCTCGGAGCCGGCCAGGAATTCGAGCAGCTTCATGCCGGCCTTGCTGTTCTTGCCGTCCTTGAGGACGACGGCCGCGTCACCGCCGCTGACGACCGGGGTCGAGCCGCCGTCGACCGCGGGGAACGGGAAGAACTTGGCGTCCTCCCCGAGCTTCTTGCCGAACTGGTCCTTGGCGACTCCGCCGACGAAGTCGCCCTCGTAGACCATGCCCGCCTTGGGCTCGGGGCCGAAGACCTGCTCGACCGAGGAGGGGAAGTCGGTGCTCAGCGCAGTCTGGGCGCCGCCTGCGACGAGCTGCTTGTCCTTGAACAGTTCGCCGAGGGTGGTCAGCGCCTTGACGACACTGTCGTCGGTCCACTTGAGCTTGTGCTGGGCAAGCTGGTCGTACTTCTCCGGCCCGGCCTGCGAGAGGTAGATGTTCTCGAACCAGTCGGTGAGGGTCCAGCCGTCCTCGCCCGGTATGGCGAAGGCCGGGCGGCCGGAGTCGGCGAGGGTGCGGCCGGCCTTCAGCAGGTCGGCGTAGCTCTTGGGCTCGGCGACGCCGGCCTGGGCGAAGGCCTCGGGGGCGTACCAGACGGTCGACTTGTGGGCGGCTTTGAAGTACAGGCCGTAGTACTTGCCGTCGACGGTGCCGTAGTCCTTCCACACCGGGGCGAGGGAGGAGCCGGCCGTCTTGGCGGCCTGGTCGGACAGGGGGAGGAGCCAGCCCTCCTTGGCGAACTGCTGGAGCACGCCCACCTGGGGAACCATCACCACGTCGGGCGCGTTGCCGCCCTCGATCTTGCTTCCGACGAAGGTGGAGACGTTATCGCCGGAGGGGACGAAGACCGTCTTGGCACCGGTCTTCTCGGTGAAGGCATCCAGGACCTTCTTGAAGTTCTTCTGCTCGCTACCGGTCCAGACACCGGCCACGGTCACGGTCTGGCCGCTCAGTTCGCCGCTGCTCGCAGGTCCGGTGGTGCCGCCGCAGGCGGTGGCACCGAGGGTGAGAGCGAGGGCCGCCGACGCGGTGGCCGCGGTCCGCAGGGTCGTCTTGCTGGGTCGTCGCATGATTAAGTCCTTTTCGAGGAGGTCCGGGACTGCGCGGTGGAGCCTGGCTGCACTTGAAGGGGTTTCGCGCGGGAGACGAGGAGGTCAGGGGCCGGAGGCCGGATACGCGTCGGCCTCCGGCGGGTTCACGGGGTCGGGCACTCTGCCGTCCACCAGGCGGCGGTCGCCGCGGGGAGCACACCGTCGGGGCAGGGGCCGCTGGCGAGCAGCGGGGTCCCGGCGACAGGGGCGGGCACCGGCTCCGTGCCGAAGTTGACCGCGCAGAGCAGGCCGTCGCCGCGGGTGATCGTTAGCACCTGCGGGGGCGCGTCCAGCCAGCGCAGGGTGCCCTCGCCGAGCTGCGGGAGGCTGCGCCGCAGGTGGAGGCCTTCGCGGTAGAGGTGCCAGAAGGAACGGGTGTCGGCCAGGGCACGGTCGGTGGCGTGCTCGGCGAACCACTCGGGCTGCGGCAGCCACGGTCTGGCGCCGGCGACGCCCTGGCTGAAACCGAACGGGGAGGCGTGTCCGGACCAGGGCAGCGGCACGCGGCAGCCGTCCCGGATGTGCTTGCGGCTGCCGGTGCGGTGGAAGATCGGGTCGGTGAGGACCTCGTCCGGCAGGTCGAGGACCTCGGGAAGGCCGAGCTCCTCGCCCTGATAGACGTAGGCCGCGCCGGGCAGCGCGAGCATCAGGAGGGCGGCGGCGCGGGCGCGAGCGGCTCCCAGTCCGCTGCCTTCCACGCCGGGCTCGCCCGCGTAGCGGGTGACCGTGCGGACCTGGTCGTGATTGTTGAGCACCCAGGTGACGGTGGAGCCGGTGCCGGCGATGTCGCGTATCGCCTCGGTGATCGTCGAGCGGAAGGCGTCGGCGTTCCAGGGCGCGCTCAGCAGGTCGAAGAAGAACGCCTGGTGCAGTTCGTCGGGGCGGACGTACGCGGCGTGTTCGCGTGCGGTCGGTACGGACACCTCGCCGACCAGCAGTCGCTCGTTGCCGTCCCGGGCGGCGTACTCCTCGCACACTGAGCGCCAGCGGCGCCACACGTCGTGGACCTCGGGCTGGTTCCAGGCCAGCTGGTTGACGGCGTCGCGGGCGCGCTCGTCGGCTCCGGGGTCGTCCGAGTCGGGCAGCTCGGGGTGCTTGAAGAGTCCGGCGGCGACGTCGATGCGGAAGCCGTCGACGCCCCGGTCCAGCCAGAAGCGCAGCACCTGCTCGAAGTCGTCGCCCACGGTCGGGTTGCGCCAGTTCAGGTCGGGCTGCTCGGGCGTGAAGAGGTGCAGGTACCACTCGCCGGGGGTGCCGTCGGGCTCGGTGATCCGGCTCCAGGCGGGACCGCCGAACATGGCGCGCCAGTTGTTGGGCGGCTCGGCCCCGTCCGGTCCGCGGCCGGGGGCGAAGTGGAAACGGGAGCGCGGCGCGCTGCCCGGCCCCGCGGCGAGCGCGTCGCGGAACCACGGGTGCTCGCGCGAGCAGTGGTTGGGGACGATGTCGAGCAGCAGCTTGAGCCCGAGGCGGCGGGCGTCGGCCACCAGCCGGTCGAACTCGGCGAGATCGCCGTAGACGGGGTCGACACCGCAGTAATCGGCGACGTCGTAGCCGTGGTCGTGCTGCGGCGACGGATAGAAGGGGCTGAGCCAGATACCGTCGACGCCGAGCTTCCTCAGGTACGGGAGCCCGGCCCGTACGCCGGCCAGGTCGCCGATGCCGTCCCCGGTGCTGTCGAGGAAGCTGCGGACGTAGACCTGGTAGATCACCGCGTCGCGCCACCAGGGGGCAGATGTGGTGCTGGCGCTGCGGGAGGGATGGCCGGTGTCGGCCGGAAGGGTGCTGAGCATCTCGCGTCGACCTGTTTCTGCTGAATGCGAGAGCGCCCCGGATCGGTGCGCTGTTATGCATGCATGTTAAGTAGCAGCGACTGGAAGATGTCAACGATGTGTCCAGAAACAGTGGAAAGCTGGGGTGGTTTGCGCCGAAGTGTCCAGATGTACGACTAAGGGTCTCTACTTAACATGTAAGTAGAGACCCTTGGGGGAGTGCAGGAGCGCAGGAGCGCAGGAGTGCGATCAGCCCTTGCGGGAGATGGCCCCGAGTTCGCGCGCAAGCCGCGCCGCCGCCTGCTCGGGCGTCTGGCGCAGCGCCATCACGTCCTGCGCCACGGCCTGCACGGCGAGGCTCACCTGGTCGTAGCGCGGACTCTTGGGGCGCGGCACCGCCGACAGCACGCTCTGGCGCAGCGTGGGCAGGTACGGATACGCGCGGATCAGCTCGGGGTCCTCGTACAGCGCCGCGCGCACCGGTGGCAGCGAGCCCTCGGTGAGCACCTGCCGCTGGACCCGTTCACTGGTGAGATAGGAGATCAGATCGGCCGCCGACGCCGGATGCCGTGCATGGCTGCTCACGGCCAGGTTGGAGCCACCCAGCACGCTGGTGCCGGGCCCGTCCGCTCCGGGCAGCGGCACGGCGCCGAACCGGCCCGCGACCTTCGACCCGCTCGCGCCGGCGTCCGCGTACACGTACGGCCAGTTCCGCAGGAAGAGCAGCCGGCCGTCCTGGAACGCCTGCCGCGACTCCTCCTCCTTGTAGCGGAGCGCGTCGCGGGAGATCCAGCCGTCCCGCACACCGTCCGCGAGGAACCGCAGTCCGGCGCGCGCCGCGTCGGAGTCGACCGTCACCCGGTCGCCGTCGTCGCGCAGGATCGAACCGCCCGCCGAGTGCACGGCCTCGGTGACGTTGACGGTGAGCCCTTCGTACGGCAGGAACTGGCCTGCATAGCCGTCCAGTCCGTACTCCGGAGCGATCGTGCGTGCCTGGCGGACCAGCTCGGCCCAGGTGCGCGGCGGTTTCTCGCCTTCCCGGTCCAGGATGTCCTTGCGGTAGTACAGCAGTCCCGCGTTGGTGACGTACGGGACCGCGTACAGCCGGCCGTCGAAGGTCGCGGTGTCGACGACCGGCCGCAGGAAGGTGTCAAGGGGGAAGCGGTCACGCTCGAGCGGGGAGATCCATCCGGCCGCCGCGAACTCGGACGTCCAGGCGACGTCGATGTTCAGTACGTCGAACCGGGCGCGGCCCGATCGCAGTTCGCTGATCATCTGGGCGCGGGTCTCGTCGGCCGAGTCGGGCAGTTCGACGAGCGTGGCGCGCTCGCCGGGATGGGCGGCGTTCCAGTCGTCGAGGAGCGGGGAGAGGTAGTCGGTCAGATCGCCCGCCGTTACGAGCGTCAGTGGGCCGCGGCCCTCGGAGGCCGCGCCCGTGTCGGCGCGGACGCCGAAACCGGCGTACCCCGCCAGTACAACCGCCCCGACCAGGAGAGCTCTACCCGCGGCACGCATCCACCGCATAGATTCCTCCCAGTGCGCGATTCGGCTGCGCCGCCGACCATGGTGGCCTATGTATACCCGTTAGGCATGGGCGATACTAGACGTCCAGGCAGACAAGTCGGGCGACGGCGCCACTCGGTCCGCTGGTGAGTGAACAGTTGACTACGGAGCGGGAAGGAGGGGGAGCCAGTGCGGCTGGCGCTCCTTGCACTCCTCACCCGTAGCCCCGCGCACGGTTACGAGCTGAAGCAGGACCTTGAGAAGCTCCTGGGCGCCGCGTACCCTCAGCCCAACGTCGGCCAGATCTATGTCACCCTCGGCCGGCTGGAGAAGAGCGGCCTGATCGAAGGCGAGGACGTCGAGCAGTCGGGCCGGCCCAACAAGCGCACGTACAGGCTGACGGACGCCGGGCGCGAGGCCGTGCTGGCCTGGTTCGAGGACACCGCTGAGGAGCCCCGGGTACGGGACGAGTTCTTCATGAAGCTCGCACTCGCACCGCAATCGGGTCTGGCCGATCCGGTCGCGCTGATCAACAAGCAGCGGCGGCAGTACCTCAACACCATGCGGGACCTGTCCAAGCTGGCCGCAGCGGAAGACCGCGACAACAAGATCTCCCAACTGCTGATCGAGGGCGCCATGCTGCATCTGCAGGCCGACCTCGACTGGCTGGAACGCTGTCAGGAGGAGCTGGAATGAGCGACGACGCCACCACCGCTCCTGCCGTGCCCATCGTGCCCATCGTGCGCGCTGAGGGCCTGACCAAGACGCACTACGGCGAAGGGATGCCGGTGCATGCCGTGCGCGGGGTGGACCTGTCCGTCCAGCCGGGCGAGTTCGTCGCGGTCACCGGGCCGTCCGGAGCCGGCAAGTCCACGCTGCTGCATCTGATCGGCGGCCTCCAGCGGCCCGACAGCGGGAAGCTGTGGCTCGGCGGCAAGCGGGTCGACGAGTACCGCGAGGCCCGCTGGGCGGTCCTCAGGCGCCGCAGCATCGGCGTCGTCTTCCAGTTCTTCAACCTGGTCTCCAACCTCACCGTCGCCGACAACGTCGAACTGCCCGCCCTGCTCGCCGGCGCCTCCCCGAAGGCCGCCCGTGAATCCCGCGCCGAACTGCTGGCCGAACTCGGCCTCGAAGGCCGCGAGCGGTCGATGCCCGGCGAGCTGTCCGGCGGTGAACAGCAGCGGGTCGCGCTCGCCCGCGCCCTGGTCAACCACCCCACACTGCTGCTCGCCGACGAACCGGCCGGCAGCCTCGACAGCAAGGGCACCCGCGAGGTGCTGCGACTGCTCTCCCGGTTCCACCAGCGCGGCCAGACGATCATCATGGTCACCCATGACGCTCGGATGGCCAGTGCCGCCGACCGCGTCATCAGCTTCTTCGACGGGCGCATAGCCGACGACGCGCAGCTCGGCGCCGACGCGCGCCGCGGGCTGGCGCGCGGCGTCTCCGGCGTACTGGACCTGGAACTGGAACCCAAGGAGTGACTGTGCGGGCCACTCTGCGCTGGGCGCACGCCGACTTCCGCGCACATCGCGGCGAAGCCCTCTTCGTCGTGCTGGCCAGCGCCGGGATCATCGCCTCGCTTCTGCTGGCCGGCGCGCTGTTCAGCTACGCCGCGAACCCCTGGCAGCGGGTCTTCAACCAGTCCCACGGCGCGCACATCTGGCTGCACACCCGCGCCGGGGCGGACACGTCCGCCCTGTCCGGCGTGGACGGGGTCGCAGCCCTCTCCGGGCCCTACCGCACGGCGGCGACGACGGTCGAGTCGCGTGGCGCGCGGGTCGAGGTGACCCTGCGCGCGGCCCCGGTGTCGCCCCCGGAAACGGGGCGGCCGCTCGTCACCGCCGGCAGCTGGCTCGCCCGGCCGGAGGACGGCGCCCGCGACGGCGACGGGGCAGGTGCCGGCACCGGCGCCGTCGTGCTGGAGGCCTCGGTCGCGCGGGCGCTCTGGGCGGAGCCGGGCGACGCGGTACGGGTCACCGGGCCGGACGGCGCCCCGCACGAACTGCAGGTGAGCGGGATCGCCGAGGTGGCCGAGCCCCGCTACCACCCGGGCGGCGGGCCCGGCATCGGCTGGGTGCTCTCCGGCACCCTCGACGAGATCGCCCACGGAGACACCGGGCAGAGCGTGGGCCTGCGCCTGGAGGATCCCGACGACACCGACTTCATCGTCCAGCGCGCCGTGACCGCCCTCGGTGCCGACCGGGTGGCCCAGGTCACCAAGTGGCAGCAGGCACGGGCCGAGGCGGGAGGCGACGACCGGCTCCTCGGGCAGATGTTCGCCGTCTTCGGGCTCGGTGCGCTGCTCTCGGCGGCGCTCGCCGCGTCCGGAGCGATCGGGGCCCGGGTCCGCGCCCAGCTGAGGGACATCGCGATCCTCAAGGCCGTCGGTTTCACCCCCGGCCAGGTGACCCGCGGCTTCCTCGTGCAGCATCTGGCCTTCGCGCTCCTCGGCGTGGCTCTCGGCACGGCGGCGATCGCCCTGCTGGGCGCCCGGCTACCAGGGCGGATCGGGGAGGCGGCGGCGGTGTGGCAGGACCTGCCGGGCCACACCGCGCTGATGATCGGCATACCCTGCGGCGCGGTGCTGCTGATCGCGGCTGCCACCGGGCTCTCGGCCTGGCGGGCCGGACGGGTGCCACCCGTGCCGGTGGCCCGCGCGGCGCTGCCCTCGGCCGCGCCGATGACCGCACTCGGCCGGTGGGCTCTCGGGATACGGGTGCCTCCCGCCCTGGTCCTGGGGTGGCGTGCGGCGTTCCCGCGACGCGGCCGGACGCTCGTACCGGTGGCCCGGCTCGCTCTGCCGCTGGTGCTCATCACGGTCGCGCTCGTCGCGTGGTCGACGCTGGACCAGTTCCGGAGCGAGCCGGCGCGGATGGGACTGCCCGCGGCGCTGACCGTACGGGCCGAACAGCCCGCGGCGTCGTCCGACGCGGAGCTGGAGAAGACCCTCGCGGCGATCCCGGACATCGCCGCGGTCCATCCGGGCGCGGAGATGGCGGCGCTCGTCCCGGGGCAGACCGGCACCATCACACTCCGCGGGCTGGGTACGGCCCGGGACCCGTATCCGTCGAAGGTGGTGGAAGGGCGCGCGGTCGGCGGTCCGGACGAGGCAGTGGCCGGGCAAGGACTGCTCGATCTCCTCAGGGTGCGCGTTGGCGAGTGGGTGCGGATGACCGTCGAGGGACGGCCGCAGATCCTGCACCTCGTCGGCCGCACCATCGAACCCGAATCCGGCGGCCGGGTGATCACCACGACGATCGACGTGCTGCGGGATCGCGATCCGGAGCTACGGCCCGACTTCCACGCACTGGTGCTGCGCAAGGGCGCGGACCCCCGGGCGGTGAGCGCCGCGCTCGCCGTGGCGGCGGGCGGAACGCTGGAGGTCCGGGAGACGCCCAATCCGGTCGACCGGCTGGAACCGGCGCGCGGAGTGATCACCGCCCTGATCGCGGTGCTGGCGCTGATCGGGCTGACCGAACTGCTGACGCTGATCAGCACGGGCGTACGCGACCGGGGCCGGGACCTGCTCGCGCTGAAGGCGATCGGGCTGACGCCCCGGCAGATCGGTTCGATGATCGTGACGGCCGCCGGACTGACCGCGCTGGCATCCGCCGTGGTGGGGACTACGCTGGGCGTGCTGTCCGGCAGTTGGCTGGTCGACATGCAGGGCGCGTCGAGCGGGATCGGCGCGGGCATCGCCCAACTGCCTCCGATGCCGGTGCTGTTGGCAGTGGTCTTCGGGGCGGTGCTGGGTGCGGTGGCGGCGGCGATGGTGCCGGCGACACGGACGGCGCGGCGGAGGCTTGCGGACTCGCTGAGCGAAACGCTCTGACCGCGTTACCTGCCTTTCGCTCCGTACGGGTCCTGCCCGCTCGGTCACTGACCAGTCTTCACGCTCGGGCGGTGGGTGAAGGCGGCTCTGTAGGCGGCCGGGGTCATGCCGATCTGGCGGCTCAGGTGCTGGCGGAGCGACTCCCCGGAGCCGAGGCCGCTGCGGGCGGCCACGTGGTCGACGGTGAGGTTGGTGGCTTCCAGCAACTCACGGGCCCGCAGCAGCCGCTGCTGGAGCAGCCACTGGAACGGGGTCACGCCGGTCTCGGCTGTGAATCGGCGGGTCAGGGTCCGCACACTGACCTTGGCCTGACCGGCCAGGTCGTTCAGAGAGATCGGCTGGTCCAGGTGTTGCAGCGCCCAGGTGCGGGCCGTGTCCAGCGAGGAGTCGGTCGTGGCCGGTAGCGGGGTCTGCACGAACTGCGCCTGCCCGCCGTGGCGCACCGGGGTGACGACGGCGGCGCGGGCCGCCGCGTTGGCTGCGGCCGCGCCGTAGTCGGAGCTGATCAGGTGCAGACACAGGTCGATCCCGGCGGCCGAGCCCGCACCGGTGACGATCCGTCCGTCCTCGGCGAACAGCCGGTCGGCCTCCACGCGCACCGCAGGGAAGGCGCGCTGCAGTTCCTCGGCCAGGGCCCAGTGGGTGGTGGCAGCACGGCCGTCGAGGAGTCCGGCCTGGGCGAGGACGAAGGCGCCGCTGCAGATCGAGGCAATGCGCTTGCCCGCGGCGGCCGCCTCCCGCAAGGCGTCCAGCGCGGCCGGCTCGGCGTGGTGGCGGCTAGCGGTCGAGGGAACGATCACCGTGTCCGCCGCCGCGACCGCCTCAAGGCCGTGTCGGATCACCACCTCGATGCCACCGGAGGCGGCGACCGTGCCGGGCATGGCGGTGCACACCGTCACCTCGTAGCCGGGGCGTCCGCCGAGCTCGGCGGCGCCGAGCAGTGCGGACGGCATGGACAGGTCGAAGGGCTTGACCGCAGGGACGGCCAGGACGGCGACACGATGCATGGCTAGATCCTTGGACTTCGTGGCATTCAGGCCACTGACCCTATCCGGCGGCCGCACGGCAGAGTTGAGCGAGCGGTCGGGCCCACCGCGAACCACGTTCCCCCCTTCAGGGAAACGTTCCACCTCTTGGCGAAAACGGAGACAACGTCATGGCTGAACACGTCGTCATCGGAGCAGGCGCGACGGGGATCGCCACCGCAAGGCAACTGGCCGACAGCGGCAAGCGGGTCCGCCTCATCACCCGCAGCGGCAGCGGCCCGGAGCACCCCGGCATTGAACGGATCGCTCTGGACGCGGGCCGCACTGACGAGCTGGCCGCGGCACTGGCCAGAGCGACCACGGTCTTCAACGCCGCCATGACCGCCTACCACACCTGGCCGGAGACCATGCCGCCGTTGTTCGCGTCCATCCTTGCCGCGACCGAGCGGGCCGGGGCCGATTACGTGATCCTAGGCAACCACTACGGCTACCAGCAGACCACCGGGGCGGTGACCGAGCGCACCCCGATGGCCCCACACACCCGAAAAGGCCGGGTGCGGGCCGAGCTGTGGCGGCAGGCCAAGAATGCCCACGACGAAGGGCGGCTGCGGGTCACCGAAGTGCGAGCCGGCCAGTACCTGGGCCCAGGCGCGGTCTCAGCTTTCACGCTGCTGGTCGCGCCCCGGGTCCTCGACGGCGAACTGGCTCTCGTCCACGGCAACCCCGATGCGGCGCATTCTTTTTCGTACACCGAGGACGTCGCGGCAGCGCTGGTGGCGGTCGGCGCCGACGAGCGGGCCTGGGGGAGGGCCTGGCACGCCCCGGTCATCACCACAACCCTGCGCCAGGCCGCGACCGACCTCGCCGAATTGCACGGAGCGCCCGAACCGCGGTTGGAGCCGCTCACCGAACGGGATATGACGCTCCTGTCCTTCACTGATCCACTGTGGCGGGAGTTCGCCGAGATGAGCTACATGTCCGAGCGTCCGTTCCTCGTGGACGACAGCGACATCCGCGACACCTTCGGGCTTAAGCCCTCAACGCTCCACGAAGCGCTGGCGGCCTGATGCTGCGGTAGGCGGGCCGGGGCTCCCGGCCCGCCTACGCCCGGACGGGTGTCGAAACTGCCGATGAGGCTGACAGAAAGAGGACGCAACACAGCGTCTCGACACCACCTCGGTCAACCCGTTGCGAGGCATGGGAGCACATCCGGATGCTCGTCCAGCTCACCCGTGACTTGCTGGCCTGCCACCAGGCCCGATGACGCCCAGGCCACCGAGCCGCCGCGCGTCGACCCCGCCGGACACGGTTCAGCAGGTCGTTCGCCGCGATCAGGCGGCCGTGCCGAAGCCCTCGGCACATGGCTACCATTTTCTCGCGGGCACCCGAAGCGAGGTCACGATCGGACCGAGATGCCAGCGACCGCCTGGCTCAACGCATGACGCGAACCTAGGTTTGATCATGATCGGAGAGACGCAACCTAACGAGCTCGTTAGTGCTCTGACCGCATAGGTTCACCGGGTTGGCGGTGGCACGGTCCGGACCGTTTGGATGTGAGTCGACATCCGAGGTTCGGGGAGGCGTGGTGGCGGAGCCGGTCAGGGTTCGGGGACTGACGGGGCATGAGGGCCAGGAGTTACAGAGGATTGTGCGTCGGGGCAGTACGAGTTCGGTGCGCTACCGGCGGGCGATGATGCTGCTGGCCTCGGCCGGGATCACCCAGGCCCGGCTCGCGCAGGCCCTGCATGCCACAACCCAGTCCGTGAAGAACTGGGAGGCGGGTCGCAGTGAGCCGCGGCCGCCCCGCCGCCAGGCGTACCAGCGCCTGCTGGACGGCTGGGCGTCGCAATAGGAACTCACCGCCGAACAGCTGCGCCACCTCCAGGACGCCGCCGCACAGATGGCGGACAACGTCCACGCGATCAGGGAGCGGTACCCCGACCGGGACGAACTGGAAGCGGTTCACCAGCGCGTCTCCCCGGCGAAATACCGGGCGGCCTTGCGCAGGATGTCACGCTCTTCCTCCAGCTCGCGGATCTTCTTCCGCGCGGCCGCGAGCTCGGCCTCCAGCGGTGACTGCGGCTGCACGGACTGCTCGGCCCGGCCCTGACCACGGCCGGCCCCTGAGTTGCGTATCCAGTTCCGCAGCGTCTCCAGAACTGGCGCGTGTTGACCAAGCTCCGCACCGATCCCGCCCGCGCCACCCAGCTCCTGCGCGCCCTGCTCGTCCTGACGAACCTCTAGGTCAACCGCTGACAGACGATCTTCTCCGCGGACTCCCGCCCACGACCAGCACGAGTACCCACAGCACCGGTCACACCAGCCCTTTGACCTGCGGCTTCAGGTTGGCGGAGGCTCACTACACGGTCGTGATGCGCACCGTGCGCGCACCGGCCGGTGCGGGGTGCGCCTCCATCGCCTGGCCCAGGGCGACAGCGTTCAACTGGTGCAAGACGTCGACCACGTCCTCGTGGCCCTGGGTGAGGATCTGCGCGGTGAAGCGGATGACCGCGAGGGCGATGCCCGCAGCCGCCTCGGCACCATCCTGCTCGTGCCAGGACCGCAGGGTGCCCAGGAAGCAGATCCCCAGCTCGAACAGGGCGAACGAGGCGTCACACGGCACCTCTTCCTGGTCCTGGCCGGGCAGATTGGTGACCGGGATGACGATGCGCTCCGCGACCTCCAGGAGCAGCGCGGGCATACGCGGCTCGGCAGCGACGAACTCGGCGGCGGCTTCGGTGTCGCCAGCCTCCACCGCCCGGAGGTAGTTGAAGGCGCTCATCACCGCGTGGGGAGTCATCGGGGCGAGCGGCATGGTGGTGGTCTCGGGCATAGGGACTCCTCATGTACGGGCCGCCCCGCTGATCGCGGCAGCTTCGGAACCGATGCTCGGATCGCGGCCCTGTGGACAGAGTCCGGAGCCGACGAGGGAGCACTCGTCCTTCTTCCGGCTGTGGCGTTGATCGATGGTTGGCGGATTTGAGCGGTAGTTGGCGACAAGCCGGTCGGTGACCCTGAGTTACGGTGAGCCGGGACGCGATAGTT
>NZ_JAGGOY010000083.1 GCF_018614095.1 Streptomyces sp. ISL-87
GCCCCCGTGCCGGCCCCGGGCGCCCGTGCCGGCCCCGGTGCCCGGTGCGGCGCCGTGGCCGGGGCCCGGGGCCCGGGACCCCGCGCCTCGAACGCCGGCGAGGCCGGAACTTCCAGGTGCGGTGAGGTCCTGCCCGGGGGCCACGGGGAACGGGGTTGGGCAACCCTCGCTACCATGGTTTATCCGGACCTGACCGGGGCACCGGATCCGCTTGAGGAGCGCTCTTGCCAGACGAGGTCCAGCCACTCTCCGCCGCGCAGCCCGACCCGCAGGCCGAGCAGGCCACGGCGGCCGCCGCCACGCCCCCGCCGGCGCCGCCGGTCAAGCCCGTGCCGCCGGTCAAGCCCGCGCCGCTGAAGTCGGCCGGGTCCTCCAATCGGGTGCGCGCCCGTCTCGCCCGTCTCGGGGTCCAGCGTTCCAACCCGTACAACCCGGTACTGGAGCCCCTGCTCCGCATAGTCCGCAGCAATGACCCGAAGATCGAGACGGCCACGCTGCGCCAGATCGAGCAGGCGTACCAGGTCGCGGAGCGCTGGCACCGCGGCCAGAAGCGCAAGAGCGGCGACCCGTACATCACCCACCCGCTCGCCGTGACGACCATCCTCGCCGAGCTGGGTATGGACCCCGCGACGCTGATGGCGGGCCTGCTGCACGACACCGTCGAGGACACCGAGTACGGGCTTGAGCAGCTGAGACGTGATTTCGGCGACGCCGTGGCGCTGCTCGTCGACGGCGTCACCAAGCTCGACCGGGTCAAGTTCGGCGAGGCCGCGCAGGCCGAGACCGTCCGCAAGATGGTCGTCGCCATGGCCAAGGATCCCCGGGTCCTCGTCATCAAGCTCGCCGACCGCCTGCACAACATGCGCACCATGCGCTACCTCAAGCGGGAGAAGCAGGAGAAGAAGGCCCGCGAGACCCTTGAGATCTACGCCCCGCTGGCGCACCGGCTGGGCATGAACACGATCAAGTGGGAGCTTGAGGATCTCTCCTTCGCGATCCTCTACCCGAAGATGTACGACGAGATCGTCCGGCTCGTCGCCGAGCGGGCGCCGAAGCGGGACGAGTACCTCGCCGTCGTCACGGACGAGGTGCAGGCCGACCTCAGGGCGGCCCGGATCAAGGCCACCGTCACCGGCCGGCCCAAGCACTACTACAGCGTGTACCAGAAGATGATCGTGCGAGGGCGCGACTTCGCGGAGATCTACGACCTGGTGGGCATCCGGGTCCTCGTCGACACCGTCCGGGACTGCTACGCGGCCCTCGGTACGGTGCACGCGCGGTGGAATCCGGTCCCCGGCCGGTTCAAGGACTACATCGCGATGCCCAAGTTCAACATGTACCAGTCGCTGCACACGACGGTCATCGGGCCCAGCGGCAAGCCGGTCGAGCTCCAGATCCGCACCTTCGACATGCACCGTCGCGCGGAATACGGCATCGCCGCGCACTGGAAGTACAAGCAGCAGACCGTCGCGGGCACCTCGAAGGTCCGTACCGACGTCCCGCAGGCCGCCAAGGGCAGCGCGGGCCAGGACACGGTCAACGACATGGCCTGGCTGCGGCAGTTGCTGGACTGGCAGAAGGAGACCGAGGACCCGGGCGAGTTCCTCGACTCGCTGCGCTTCGACCTGTCGCGCAACGAGGTCTTCGTCTTCACGCCGAAGGGCGACGTCATAGCGCTGCCCGCCGGCGCCACCTCGGTGGACTTCGCGTACGCCGTCCACACCGAGGTCGGCCACCGCACCATAGGGGCGCGGGTCAACGGGCGGCTCGTACCGCTCGAATCGACCCTCGACAACGGCGACCTGGTCGAGGTCTTCACCTCCAAGGCCGAGGGCGCCGGCCCGTCCCGCGACTGGCTCGGGTTCGTCAAGTCCCCGCGGGCCCGCAACAAGATCCGCGCCTGGTTCTCGAAGGAGCGCCGCGACGAGGCCATCGAGCACGGCAAGGACGCCATCGCGCGGGCCATGCGCAAGCAGAACCTGCCGATCCAGCGCATCCTGACCGGCGACTCGCTCGTCACCCTCGCGCACGAGATGCGCTACCCCGACATCTCCTCCCTGTACGCGGCGATCGGCGAGGGCCACGTGGCCGCGCAGGGCGTCGTACAGAAGCTGGTGCAGGCCCTCGGCGGCGAGGAAGCGGCCAACGAGGACATCGAGGAGAGCGTCTCGCCGTCGCGCGGCCGCAACAAGCGGCGCAGCAACGCCGACCCGGGTGTGGTCGTCAAGGGCGTCGACGACGTCTGGGTCAAGCTGGCCCGCTGCTGCACCCCGGTGCCGGGCGACCCGATCATCGGGTTCGTCACGCGCGGCAGTGGCGTATCGGTTCACCGCGCGGACTGCGTCAACGTGGACTCGCTCTCCCAGCAGCCCGAGCGGATGCTGGAGGTCGAGTGGGCGCCCACCCAGTCCTCCGTCTTCCTGGTCGCCATCCAGGTCGAGGCGCTGGACCGGTCCCGGCTGCTGTCGGATGTCACCCGGGTCCTCTCGGACCAGCACGTGAACATCCTCTCGGCGGCCGTGCAGACCTCCCGCGACCGGGTGGCCACCTCCCGGTTCACCTTCGAGATGGGCGACCCGAAGCACCTGGGGCACGTCCTGAAGGCCGTACGGGGCGTCGAGGGCGTGTACGACGTCTACCGCGTGACCTCGGCCCGCAGGCCGTAGGGCCGGCTCGATGTGACGGCGGGCGTGACCCCTCGGGGGTCGCGCCCACCGTCACATCCGGGGCCGGTCAGGGGCAGCCCCACCAGACGAAGTTGAGGTTGCCCCCGAACAGGGACGACAGGGCGGTGGCGGAGCCGACGATCCACAGCACCGTGCTCCGGCGGGCCCGGGCGAGGGCCAGGGCGAACGGGAAGAGCAGCGGGAACGCCGGGAGGATGAAGCGCATCTTGGAGAAGTAGAAGCCCGCGCCGCCCAGCGCGATGAGCATGATCACCGCGGTGAAGATCCACACGACGGCCGGGGGCCGCCGCCTGCGCGTCATGATCACGAAGAGGACCGCCGCCGTGACGACCGTGACCGAGACCGTCACGTGGTTCAAGGTGGTGTGCACCTCGGTGAAGGTCCTCCACAGGTTGGCCACGGTGTCGAAGCCGCCGTCGAAGACCGAACCCCACCGGCGCTGGAGCTCGAAGTAGCCGTCCCAGCGCCCGAAGTGGTATCCGACGAACCCCACGTACCCCAGCCAGCCCAGCGGGGCGATGGCGGCGGCCGCCACCATCCGGCCCACGCGCGGGCGTTTGGCGCGGCGCCCGCGGCGCCACTGGAGGAACTCCCAGAGCGCGGACAGCGCCACGGCGGCGACGATGGACAGGCCCGACGGACGGGTGGCGCCGGCGACCAGCGCCAGTACGCCGGCGGTGAGCCACGCCCTCGACATCACCGCGTACATCGCCCAGACCGACAGCGCGAGGAACAAGGGCTCGGTGTACGCCATCGACTGCACCAGCGCGGCGGGCACGATCGCGAACAGGGCGCAGGTGAAGAAGGCGACCCGGCGGCCGTAGATCTTGTCGGTGACCGCGAAGATCCCCCATGCCGCCACGACCGAGGCGACGAGCCCGAGCCCCACCGCCGCCCAGACCACGGGTAAGCCGGTGAGGTACGAGAGGTACCGGACCGCCATCGGGAAGACGGGGAAGAACGCCAGCTGGCAGCCCGGGCCCGCCTGAGCGCACGGCGACGGCGATGCCATCGCCGTGGTGAGGCCGCTCTCCGCGATGTGCACGTAATACACCGCGTCCCAGCGCCCGCCGAGGATCTCGAGCGGCCGTACACCCTTGGCATGGGCCCAGACCGCCATCACCGCGAGCCCGACGGCGCGCAGGGCGACGTGGATCAGGAGTGCCTTGCGGGCCCGCTTCAGATGGGCGAGAACGCCACGCCCTACGTCCCGAAGACCGGAGCCCCTCGTGGTGGAGACCGGCGGGCGGCCGGCGAGAAGGGTGTCTGGAGCATCGGCTCGTATGTGGGTATGCGTCACATTCAATCCTGGTCGTCGCCCGGCAGAAGGCCGCCAGCCGTACCCGCGGCACCGAACCACGGTACACAGACGCCAGTTGCTCCCCACGTGCACCATGTGTGCAAACCACGTAACAAAAAAGACGGGCACCACCGGAGACCCCGGTGATGCCCGCCCTACGGTGTACGGGGCGTCAGCCGCCGAACTCCTCAAGCCCCTTGAGCGCCTGGTCCAGCAGAGCCTGACGGCCCTCCAGCTCCCGGGCCAGCTTGTCGGCCTTCGCGTTGTTGCCCGATGCGCGGGCCGCGTCGATCTGACCGCGCAGCTTGTCGACCGCCGCCTGGAGCTGACCGGTCAGACCGGCCGCACGGGCCCGCGCCTCCGGGTTCGTACGGCGCCACTCGCCTTCCTCGGCCTCCTGGATGGCCCGCTCCACGGTCTGCATCCGGCCCTCGACCTTGGGCCGGGCGTCGCGCGGCACGTGGCCGATGGCCTCCCAGCGCTCGTTGAGGGACCGGAACGCGGCACGGGCCGCCTTCAGGTCCGTCACCGGGACGAGCTTCTCGGCCTCGTCGGCCAGCTCCTCCTTCAGCTTCAGGTTCTCCACCTGCTCGGCGTCGCGCTCCGCGAAGACCTCGCTGCGCGCCGCGAAGAACACGTCCTGGGCGCCGCGGAAACGGTTCCACAGGTCGTCCTCGGACTCGCGCTGCGCCCGGCCCGCCGCCTTCCAGTCCGCCATCAGCTCGCGGTAGCGGGCGGCCGTCGGACCCCAGTCCGTCGACTTCGACAGCGACTCGGCCTCCGCGACCAGCTTCTCCTTGGCCTTGCGGGCGTCCTCGCGCTGGGCGTCCAGCGAGGCGAAGTGCGCCTTGCGGCGCTTGGAGAAAGCGGAACGGGCATGCGAGAAGCGGTGCCACAGCTCGTCGTCCGACTTGCGGTCCAGACGCGGCAGACCCTTCCAGATGTCCACCAGGGCGCGCAGCCGCTCGCCGGCGCTGCGCCACTGGTCGCTCTGGGCCAGGCCCTCGGCCTCGACGACCAGCGCGTCCTTGGCCGCGCGGGCCTCGTCCGTCTGCTTGGCCTTCTGGATCTTGCGCTCCTCGCGCCGCGAGTCCACCGTCGCGACCAGCTTGTCCAGCCGGACGCGCAGCGCCGCGAGGTCGCCCACGGCGTGGTGCTCGTCCACCTGCGTCCGCAGGTGGTCGATCGCGGTCTGGGCGTCCTTGGCGGACAGATCGGTGGTCCGCACCCGCCGCTCAAGGAGGCCGATCTCGACTACCAGGCCCTCGTACTTGCGCTCGAAGTAGGCCAGAGCCTCCTCAGGGGTGCCCGCCTGCCACGAGCCGACGACCTGTTCGCCCTCGGCAGTACGCACGTACACGGTGCCCGTCTCGTCGACACGGCCCCACGGGTCGCTGCTCACAGCGCCTCCTCCACCTGATGCCTGTGAGGGGTTCACCCCCGGGCATCGTCCACAGTTTCCTGGGGCGGGCAGCGCCCGCCCTGCACAACGCCAACATAGGCGACCGCCGGGCCGGCTGTCCGCATCCCGCACGACGGAATATCGACGTACGGGCCGGAGGCCGGCCGGGCCCAGGGCCGCCGAAACCCGTCAGTTCTTGGTGACGACGCCCTTCTCGATGATCACGGCCTTCTTCGGGGCCCCGTCCTGGGCCCCGTCGGCCGTGCCCGTCTTCGCGATCTCCTCCAGGGCCTTCAGGCCCGCCGCGTCGATCTTGCCGAAGGGGGTGTACGTGGGGGCCAGCGGGCTGTCCTTGTAGACGAGGAAGAACTGGCTGCCGCCGGAGCCGGGCTGGCCGGTATTGGCCATCGCCACCGTGCCCGCCGGGTAGATCACCTGGCCCTGCTCGTTGGCCTTGCCCAGGGCGTCGAGGTTCTCGTCCGGGATGGTGTAGCCGGGGCCGCCCGAGCCGGTGCCCTGGGGGTCGCCGCACTGGAGCACGAAGATCCCGCTGGTCGTCAGGCGGTGGCACTTGGTCTTGTCGAAGAAGCCCTTGTCGGCGAGGGACTTGAACGAGTTGACCGTCTGCGGCGTCTTCGCCGCGTCCATCTCGAACTTGATCTCGCCCGCGCTCGTCTTCAGGTCGAAGGTGTACTTCGCCTTCTCGTCGATCGCCATCGCCGGCGGGGACTGCTTGGGCGTGGGCGTGGCCGACGGGGTCGCCGCGCTGTCCTTGGTGTCCTTGTCCTTGTCCTTGTCCGTGTCGAACACGCCGCCCACGACGAGGCCGACCAGTGTCGCGACCACCACGGCCACCGCCGCGCCGATCACCGCGGTGCGCTGCCGCGCCTTCTGCCGGGCCTCGGCCCGGCGCTTCTGCTGGCGCTCGTACTTCTCCCTGGCGAGCTGTCGCCGCCGCTGATCGCTTGTGACCACCGGGTCGTCTCCTTGTACGTGTCTGGTACCGCTGTCCGGGCTGGGTTAGGCCGTACCGTATATGGGTTCGCTGTGTAATGAGCGGCGCCGGTAGGCTCTGATCAGCGGCATTCCGATACGGGGCCGCTGCTGAAGCTCCCGCCGGACGACGATTGAGGACGAACGTGCTGATTGCCGGGTTCCCCGCCGGGGCCTGGGGGACCAACTGCTACATGGTCGCCCCCGCCGCCGGTGAGGAGTGCGTCATCATCGACCCGGGCCACCAGGCCACCCGGGGTGTCGAGGAGACGCTGAAGAAGCATCGGCTCAAGCCCGTCGCGGTCATCCTCACCCATGGCCACATCGATCATGTGGCCTCCGTGGTCCCGGTGTGCGGAGCACACGACGTACCGGCCTGGATCCACCCCGAGGACCGCTACATGATGAGCGACCCGGAGAAGGCCCTCGGCCGGTCCTTCGGGATGCCGCTCATGGGCGAGCTGACCGTGGGCGAGCCGGACGACGTCCGCGAGCTGACGGACGGCGCCCGGCTGAAGCTGGCCGGTCTGGACTTCACGGTCGCGCACGCGCCCGGCCATACCAAGGGGTCGGTGACCTTCCAGATGCCCGAGCTGGCCGACGTCCCGTCGGTCTTCTTCTCGGGCGACCTGCTCTTCGCCGGCTCCATCGGACGCACCGACCTGCCGGGCGGCTCCCACGCCGACATGCTTCAGTCGCTGGCCCGCGTGTGCCTGCCGCTGGACGACTCGACCGTGGTGCTGTCCGGCCACGGTGAACAGACCACCATCGGCCGCGAGCGCGCGACCAACCCGTATCTGCGGGAGGTCGCCGCCGGCCTGGAAGCGGGCGGGACCGCCGCTCCACGACGAGGAATGTGACGAGACTTTCCGTGAGTACCTTCAAGGCCCCCAAGGGCACGTACGACCTGATCCCGCCGTACTCGGCGAAGTACCTGGCCGTCCGGGACGCCATCTCCGGCCCCCTGCGGCTGTCCGGCTACGGGTACGTCGAGACGCCCGGCTTCGAGGACGTCGACCTGTTCTCCCGCGGTGTCGGCGAGTCCACCGACATCGTGTCCAAGGAGATGTACACCCTCACGACGAAGGGCGGGGCCAACCTCGCACTGCGTCCCGAGGGCACCGCTTCCGTGCTGCGCGCGGCGCTGGAGGCCAACCTGCACAAGGCCGGCGGCCTGCCGGTCAAGCTCTGGTACTCGGGCTCGTACTACCGCTACGAGCGTCCGCAGAAGGGCCGCTACAGGCACTTCTCGCAGGTCGGCGCCGAGGCTATCGGTGCCGAGGACCCGGCTCTCGACGCCGAACTGATCATCCTGGCCGACCAGGCGTACCGCGCGCTCGGGCTGCGCAACTTCCGGATCCTGCTGAACTCGCTGGGCGACAAGGAGTGCCGTCCGGTGTACCGGGAGGCGCTGCAGTCGTTCCTGCGCGGGCTGGACCTGGACGAGGAGACCGTCCGCCGGGCCGAGATCAACCCGCTGCGCGTCCTCGACGACAAGCGGGCCGAGGTGCAGAAGCAGCTGGCCGGCGCGCCGATGCTGCGGGATTACCTGTGCGACGCGTGCAAGGCGTACCACGAGGAGGTGCGGGCCCTGGTGACGGCGGCCGGGGTCGCCTTCGAGGACGACGAGAAGCTGGTGCGCGGGCTGGACTACTACACCCGGACCACGTTCGAGTTCGTGCACGACGGTCTGGGCTCGCAGTCGGCGGTGGGCGGCGGCGGCCGCTACGACGGCCTGTCCGAGATGATCGGCGGACCGGCGCTGCCGTCGGTGGGCTGGGCGCTGGGCGTGGACCGTACGGTGCTGGCGCTGGAGGCGGAGGGCGTCGAGCTGGACATTCCGCCGGCGACGTCGGTGTTCGCGGTGGCGCTGGGTGAGGCGAAGCCGGTGCTGTTCGGGCTGGTCACGGAGCTGCGGCGGGCCGGTGTCGCGGCGGACATCTCGTACGGGGGCAAGGGCCTCAAGGGTGCGATGAAGGACGCCAACCGCAGCGGTGCCCGTTTCGCGGTGGTCGCGGGGGACCGTGACCTGGCGGAGGGTGTCGTCCAGCTGAAGGACATGGAGACCGGGGAGCAGTCCCCGGTGGCCCTGGCCGAGGTGGTCGAGGTGCTGCGGGCCAAGCTGGCCTGACCGTAGCCGCCTGCGCTGTGGGGCGGGGCCGGGGTTGTTCCGCTGCGCGGAGCATTCCCCGCCCCGCCCTTTCTCCGTTTCTCCCCCAGACTCCGTCCGGGGGGACCCCCCAGGGACTCCGCCGGGGCGGAGCTCCAGGGTGCTCTTGACCGCTGGTCGCGCTTGCGCTCGAGACCGACCAGAGGAATCGCCTCGGACGGGTCGCGCGGCGCCGCATCTCCACCTCCGTGCGTACGTACTTATGTCCATCGAACGGTGGACGCACAGCTCGGTACGGCACAATGGCCGGTGCTTGATGACCTTGCAGATGTGGAGCGGGCGGTATGACGACGACGAGTGCTGGCGCAGACACCGCCCCGCGGACGGTCGGGGGCAGCCGGGCCCTGGCGCTGCTGCTGGTGATCACGGGGGCGGCGGGTCTGCTGGCCGCCTGGGTGATCACGATCGACAAGTTCAAGCTGCTGGAGGACCCGAACTTCACGCCGGGGTGCAGCCTCAACCCGATCGTCTCCTGCGGCAACATCATGAAGAGCGACCAGGCCTCCGCCTTCGGCTTCCCGAACCCGATGCTGGGGCTGGTCGCCTACGGGATCGTGATCTGCGTCGGGATGAGCATGCTGGCCGGTGCCCGGTTCCGCGGCTGGTACTGGCTGACGCTGAACGCGGGCACGCTCTTCGGCGTCGTCTTCTGCGCCTGGCTGATGTACCAGTCGCTGTACAACATCAACTCGCTGTGCCTGTGGTGCAGCCTGGCGTGGGTCGCCACGATCTTCATGTTCTGGTACGTCACCTCGCACAACGTGCGGGAGGGGCTGCTGCCGGCCCCGGGCTGGCTGCGGGGCTTCCTCGACGAGTTCACCTGGGTCCTGCCCGTGCTGCACGTCGGGATCATCGGGATGCTGATCCTGACCCGCTGGTGGGACTTCTGGACCTCCTGAGCCCGGGCGGTCCGGGCGGGCCGTGCGGTCCGGGCGGGCCGTGCGGTTCGGGTGGCCCGGGCCGGCCTGGGTGATCCAGCCCGTCCTGTCAGTGGCCTCGCTTAGGCTTCCGGTGTGGAACCAGATCTCTTCACCGCCGCTGCCGAGGACCGCCAGGAGAAGGACCCCTCGAGTTCTCCGCTCGCCGTCCGGATGCGCCCGCGCACCCTGGACGAGGTCGTCGGCCAGCAGCATCTGCTGAAGCCCGGCTCACCGCTGCGGCGGCTGGTCGGGGACGGGGCGGGCGGTCCGGCCGGTGCCTCGTCGGTCATCCTGTGGGGTCCGCCCGGCACCGGGAAGACCACGCTGGCGTATGTGGTGAGCCAGGCGACGCAGAAGCGGTTCGTGGAGCTGTCCGCCATCACGGCGGGCGTGAAAGAGGTACGGGCCGTCATCGAGGGCGCCCGGCGGGCGGCCGGCGGGTACGGCAAGGAGACCGTCCTCTTCCTGGACGAGATCCACCGCTTCAGCAAGGCCCAGCAGGACTCGCTGCTGCCGGCCGTGGAGAACCGCTGGGTGACGCTGATCGCGGCGACGACGGAGAACCCGTACTTCTCGATCATCTCCCCGCTGCTCTCGCGCTCCCTGCTGCTGACGCTGGAACCGCTGACGGACGAGGACCTGAGCGCGCTGATGCGGCGGGCGCTGACCGAGGAGCGGGGGCTGGGCGGGGCGGTGTCCCTGCCGGCCGACGCGGAGGCGCACCTGCTGCGGATCGCGGGAGGCGATGCCCGCCGGGCGCTGACCGCTCTGGAGGCGGGCGCCGGCTCGGCGATCGCCAAGGGGGAGCCGGAGATCACCCTCCAGACGGTGGAGGAGGCGGTCGACCGTGCGGCCGTCAAGTACGACCGGGACGGCGACCAGCACTACGACGTGGCGAGCGCGCTGATCAAGTCGATCCGGGGCTCGGACGTGGACGCGGCGCTGCACTATCTGGCGCGGATGATCGAGGCGGGGGAGGACCCGCGGTTCATCGCCCGCCGCCTGATGATCTCGGCGAGCGAGGACATCGGGCTGGCGGACCCGACGGCCCTGCCGATCGCCGTGGCGGCGGCGCAGGCGGTGGCGATGATCGGCTTCCCGGAGGCGGCGCTGACGCTGTCGCACGCGACGATCGCGCTTGCGCTGGCGCCGAAGTCCAACACCGCGACGACCGCGATCGGCGCTGCGCTGGCGGATGTCCGGGCGGGGCTGGCCGGGTCCGTACCGGCGCATCTGCGGGACGGCCATTACAAGGGCGCGGCGAAGCTGGGGCACGCGGTGGGGTACGTGTACCCGCACGACGTACCGGGGGGCATCGCCGCCCAGCAGTACGCGCCGGATGCGGTGCACGGCAAGCGGTACTACGAACCCACGCGGTACGGGGCGGAGGCGCGGTACGCGGACGTGGTGGAAAAGGTCCGCAAACGCCTCCGCGGCGACGCCGCCCCTGGCCGAGCCTGACGTTTCCTTCCCCGCCCCGACCTTTCACCGCTTCCGGGATTCCGCCCCGGCCCCGTCCGGGGGTACCCCGGGCTCTGCCCCAGCCCCCGTGCCGGTGCGGCGCCGTTGCCGGGGGCCAGCAGCCCCCGGATCCCCGCGCCTCAAACGCCGGCGAGGCTGGATGGCCCCTGCGCGGCAACCAGCCGGCGTGCGGGGACGACACCGGGCTGCTGATGTCCTTGGTCGCGCGCCGGCGCACCCTTTCCCGACTTCTTGACCCCGCCGCCCACGAGCTTCGCGCCCACCTTCGAGGAACAGCTGGCCGTCGTCCGGCAGGCGTCCCCGGCACGGGTCCGCCATGACCTGCGGACCGCGCACGCACCGGACCCGCTGCCCGCGGCCCTGCACGACGCCCATGCCGCCGACGACGCACCTGTGGTCAGGCTTCGCGACGCCGTCTGCGACCTTCTGCGGCAGTACTGGGAGGTGGCCATCGAGCCGACGTGGCCCCGGATGCGCCTGCTGCTGGAAGCAGACATGACCTACCGAGCGCGGCAACTGGCCGTGGGAGGTGCCCGCCTCCTCTTCGCCGACATGCACGCGAACCTGCGCTGGCACAACGGCGTACTGCACATCGACAAGATGATCAGCAGGCACCGCGTCGCCGCGTCGGGCCGAGGTCTGCTGCTCCTGCCGTCCGTGTTCGCGCACAAACCGGCGCCTCCCGTCGGTCCGCAGGAGCCGCCCCGGCTCGTCTATCCGAGCCGGGGAGTGGCCACGCTGTGGGCCACACCTCCGGCCGCCGACACGACGGCCCTCGCGTCGCTGCTCGGCGCACCACGGGCACGGCTGCTCACCCTCCTCGAAGAACCGCTCGCCACGGTCGAGATCGCCCGTCGCCTCAGGGTGACTCCGAGTGCCGTGTCCCAGCACCTGCGCGTGCTCCACTCGACAGGACTCGTCACCCGCGCACGCGACGGCCGCCGGGTGCTGTATCGACGTAGCGGACTCGGTGACCAACTGGCCGAACGCCAGCAGTCCCCCTCCTAGGGGTGGCCTGCCGCCTGGAACAGAGTGTGCATCGCGCGGCGCAGGCCGCAGATGTCCGCGACAGGCTCCGGGAAGTCGAAGCGGGCGTCGAAGGACGGGCCGGGGCCGGTGAAGCGGACCCGCAGGCCCAGGCGGTCCAGGGCGAGGGGGACCGCGGTCACGCCCTCCGCCTCGCGCGGGCCCAGCAGGCCGCTCAGGTCGCCGATCCGGTCACCGTGCGAGGAAGCCAGGTGCTGGAGGATCTCCGTCTCGTGGGCGGTCACCGGGTCCGGCTCCGCCGCGGCCAGGTCGTCCGGGTCCACCCGCTCGGCGCCCCACAGGTCGTCCACCGAGATCTCGCCGACCTCCAGGCGCAGCAGCGTCCACGCCGGGCGGCCGGCGTACGGGGCGTCGAGGGACTCCGAGATGCCGAGGAGTTCCCCCACCGGGTGGCGTTCCGCGAGCAGCGCCGCGCACACCGCGCGGTCGTCCCCGCGCACCGGCGTCAGCCACCCGGCCAGCCATGCGCGGCCTCGGATACGATGAGGCACGGACACCGGCGCCACATCCGTGATCTCGATCACGGCCGTGAGGTCGTCGTCCTGGGCGTGAGCGGCTGCCCTGGCAGCCGCGGATTCCCCGGAAACAAGGAGAATCACGTCCCCGTCCGGGGTGACGGTCCGAGCGGCCGGCACCCCTGTCCCGAGTTCTTCCTGGTCGAAAGCACCTGGCAGCGTGAGGGATACTGAGGCGTTGGACTCTACGAGGGTTCGTACGCGTTCGGCTCCGGTGAGCTGCCGAACGCCTTCCCTGGGACGCGGCTGACCTTGCCTATCGTCGTCGAAAGCAGATCCTGTTCCGTTTGGATCTGAACTTCGATGCGCACTGGGCAGGGGGATCCCATGTGGTCGAGACATTACGTCCTCCTCGCTAAGGTAAGCCTCACCTAACTTACATGGAGGTAGGTTCCACGTGAACCAGAAGCGACCCAAGGTCAAGAAGTCGCGTGCCCTCGGCATTGCGCTGACCCCGAAGGCCGTCAAGTACTTCGAGGCCCGCCCCTACCCGCCGGGCGAGCACGGCCGTGGCCGCAAGCAGAACTCGGACTACAAGGTTCGTCTGCTGGAGAAGCAGCGTCTGCGCGCTCAGTACGACATCTCTGAGCGTCAGATGGCCCGCGCGTACGACCGCGCCAAGAAGGCCGAAGGCAAGACGGGCGAGGCGCTGGTCGTCGAGCTCGAGCGTCGTCTCGACGCCCTGGTTCTGCGTTCGGGCATCGCCCGCACCATCTACCAGGCCCGCCAGATGGTCGTTCACGGCCACATCGAGGTCAACGGCGCCAAGGTCGACAAGCCGTCGTTCCGTGTTCGCCCGGACGACGTCATCACCGTTCGCGAGCGCAGCCGCGAGAAGGTTCCGTTCCAGGTTGCCCGTGAGGGTGGCTACGCAGGCGAGGGCGAGACCCCGCGCTACCTGCAGGTCAACCTGAAGGCCCTGGCCTTCCGCCTGGACCGCGACCCGAACCGCAAGGAAATCCCGGTCATCTGCGACGAGCAGCTCGTCGTCGAGTACTACGCCCGCTGATCACCCAGCGGACGTAGCCTCACAGGCTGGTCAGCCCGCCGGTTCCCCCTCGGGGGAGCCGGCGGGTTTCCTGTTTCCGGGGCGGCGCGGGGACTCGTCCCATGGGCCTCTGTCGCATCGGACACGGAGAGTACTGGTCCGGATGTGTTGCGTACAAAGCGGGCCCGGCGGACCCGGAATTCCGGTACGGCGGTGGATCTCGGGCGCGATAGGGTCGGAGAACGACTTTTCTACGTACTGATCAACATGCAGAGAGCGGTGCAACGTGTCCGGTGGAGAGGTGGCCGGGATCCTCGTGGCCGTCTTCTGGGCCATCCTGGTCTCCTTCCTTGCCGTGGTGCTGGTGAGGCTGGCCCAGGTGCTCAAGGCGACCACCAAGCTGGTGGCCGACGTGACCGACCAGGCCGTCCCGCTGCTGGCGGACGCCTCCACGGCCGTCCGCTCCGCGCGCACCCAGCTCGACCGGGTCGACGCCATCGCGAGCGACGTCCAGGAAGTCACCTCGAACGCCTCCGCGCTGTCCTCCACCGTGGCCTCCACCTTCGGCGGGCCGCTGGTCAAGGTCGCGGCCTTCGGCTACGGAGTCCGCAAGGCGCTGGGCAGGACAGCGGCGGACGAGCCGCCGAAAACGTCCCGACGTACCGTGATCGTCGGCCGTACGGTGCCGGCGGCCCGGCGCCGGAAGCAGAAGGGCTGAGACCGCAGATGTTCCGCCGAGCCTTCTGGTTCACCGCAGGCGCCGCCGCCGGCGTGTGGGCCACCACCAAGGTCAACCGCCAGCTCAAGAAACTGACGCCGGAGAGCCTCGCGGCGCAGGCCGCCGACAAGGCCGTGGAGGCGGGTCACCGCCTCAAGGACTTCGCCCTCGACGTCAAGGCGGGAATGTCGCAGCGCGAGGACGAGCTGAACGACGCACTGGGATTGCACCAGGATGCCGACAACCCGGCCCTGACCGACAACGTCACCGCCCTCCCCGGGCCGCGGCGGCTGCGGGCCATCCCGAACGACAAGACCACCCACCGCTCGAACCACTCGAGGGTTACGCCCAACCGGAATGAGGACCACTGATGGAGTCGGCTGAAATCCGCCGCCGCTGGCTGAGCTTCTTCGAGGAGCGCGGTCACACCGTTGTCCCTTCGGCGTCGCTCATCGCGGACGACCCGACTCTGCTGCTGGTCAACGCGGGCATGGTCCCGTTCAAGCCGTACTTCCTCGGCGAGACCAAGCCCCCGGCCCCCCGGGCCACCAGCGTGCAGAAGTGCGTGCGTACGCCGGACATCGAAGAGGTCGGCAAGACCACCCGCCACGGCACGTTCTTCCAGATGTGCGGCAACTTCTCCTTCGGCGACTACTTCAAGGAAGGCGCCATCAAGTACGCCTGGGAGCTGCTGACCAGCTCCGTGGCGGACGGCGGCTACGGCCTTGACCCCGAGAAGCTCTGGATCACCGTTTACCTCGACGACGACGAGGCCGAGCAGATCTGGCGCGAGAAGATCGGCGTCCCCGCCGAGCGCATCCAGCGCCTGGGCAAGAAGGACAACTTCTGGTCCATGGGCGTCCCGGGCCCCTGCGGTCCGTGCTCCGAGATCAATTACGACCGCGGCCCCGAGTTCGGCGTCGAGGGCGGCCCGGCCGTCAACGACGAGCGCTACGTGGAGATCTGGAACCTGGTCTTCATGCAGTACGAGCGCGGCGCCGGCGACGGGAAGGAAGACTTCCCGATCCTCGGCGACCTGCCGTCGAAGAACATCGACACCGGTCTGGGTCTCGAACGCCTCGCGATGATCCTCCAGGGCGTACAGAACATGTACGAGACCGACACCCTGCGCGTGGTCATGGACAAGGCCACCGAGCTGACCGGCGTACGGTACGGCGCCACGAAGGACACCGACGTCTCGATGCGTGTGGTCGCCGACCACATCCGCACCTCCGTGATGCTCATCGGCGACGGCGTGACCCCCGGCAACGAGGGCCGCGGTTACGTGCTGCGCCGCATCATGCGCCGCGCCATCCGCAACATGCGCCTCATGGGCGCCACGGGCCCGGTCGTCCAGGACCTCGTCGACGTCGTGATCAACACGATGGGGCAGCAGTACCCGGAGCTGGTCACCGACCGCAAGCGCATCGAGACCGTCGCGCTCGCCGAAGAGGCCGCCTTCCTCAAGGCCGTCAAGGGCGGCACCAACATCCTCGACACCGCCGTGACCGAGACCAAGGCCGCCGGCGGCACGATCCTCCCCGGCGACAAGGCGTTCCTGCTCCACGACACCTGGGGCTTCCCGATCGACCTCACCCTGGAGATGGCCGCCGAGCAGGGCCTCTCCGTGGACGAGCCCGGCTTCCGCCGCCTGATGCAGGAGCAGCGGGACCGCGCCAAGGCCGACGCCAAGGCCAAGAAGACCGGCCACGCCGACGTCTCCGCGTACCGCCTGATCGCCGACAACGCCGGCGCCACCGAGTTCACCGGCTACGCCACCACCCAGGGCGAGTCCACCGTCGTCGGCCTGCTGGTCAACGGCATGCCCTCGCCCGCCGCCACCGAAGGCGACGAGGTCGAGGTCGTCCTCGACCGCACCCCCTTCTACGCCGAGGGCGGCGGCCAGCTCGCCGACCAGGGCCGGATCAGGCTCGACTCGGGTGCCGTCATCGAGGTCCGCGACGTCCAGCAGCCGGTCCCGGGTGTCTCCGTGCACAAGGGCTCCGTCCAGGTCGGCGAGGTGACGGTGGGCGCCTCCGCGTACGCCGCCATCGACATCAACCGCCGCCGGGCCATCGCCCGCGCCCACTCGGCCACGCACCTGACCCACCAGGCGCTGCGCGACGCCCTCGGCCCGACGGCCGCCCAGGCCGGTTCCGAGAACTCACCCGGCCGCTTCCGCTTCGACTTCGGCTCGCCGAACGCCGTCCCCGGCACGGTCCTCACCGACGTCGAGCAGAAGATCAACGACGTGCTCGCGCGTGAGCTCGACGTCACCGCCGAGATCATGAGCATCGACGAGGCGAAGAAGCAGGGCGCCATCGCCGAGTTCGGCGAGAAGTACGGCGAGCGCGTGCGCGTCGTCACCATCGGCGACTTCTCCAAGGAGCTGTGCGGCGGCACGCACGTCGGCAACACCGCCCAGCTGGGTCTGGTGAAGCTGCTCGGCGAGTCCTCCATCGGCTCCGGCGTGCGCCGCGTCGAGGCCCTGGTGGGCGTGGACGCGTACAACTTCCTCGCCAAGGAGCACACGGTCGTCGCCCAGCTCCAGGAGCTGGTCAAGGGCCGTCCGGAGGAGCTGCCGGAGAAGATCGCCTCCATGCTCGGCAAGCTGAAGGACGCCGAGAAGGAGATCGAGAAGTTCCGCGCGGAGAAGGTCCTCCAGGCCGCCGCCGGGCTCGCCGAGAACGCCCAGGACATCCGCGGCGTCGCCCTCGTCGTGGGCACGGTGCCGGACGGCACCGGCGCCGACGACCTGCGCAAGCTGGTCCTCGACGTCCGCGGCCGCATCCAGGGTGACCGCCCGGCAGTCGTGGCCCTGTTCACCACGGCGGGCGGCCGCCCGCTGACCGTCATCGCCACCAACGAGGCCGCCCGCGAGCGCGGCCTCAAGGCCGGCGACCTGGTCCGTACGGCCGCCAAGACCCTCGGTGGCGGCGGTGGCGGCAAGCCGGACGTCGCCCAGGGCGGCGGCCAGAACCCGGCCGCCATCCCCGAGGCCATCGCCGCGGTCGAGCGCCTCGTCGTCGAGACGGTCTGACGATGACTCTGCGCCGCGGCCGCCGGCTCGCCATCGATGTCGGGGACGCCCGGATCGGGGTCGCCTCGTGCGACCCCGACGGGGTGCTGGCCACACCGGTGGAAACCGTTCCGGGCCGGGACATCCCCTTCGCCCACCGGCGGCTGCGGCAGCTCGTCGAGGAGTACGAGCCCCTCGAAGTCGTGGTCGGCCTGCCCCGCTCGCTCAGCGGGCGGGAGGGGCCGGCCGCGGCGAAGGTCCGCGCCTTCGCGGGCGAACTCGCCAAGGGCATCAAGCCGGTGACGGTCCGTCTCGTCGACGAGCGGATGACCACGGTCACCGCCGCCCAGGGTCTGCGGGCCTCCGGGAAGAACGCCAAGAAGGGCCGGTCGGTCATCGACCAGGCGGCCGCCGTGGTGATCCTGCAGAACGCTCTTGAGACCGAACGGGTATCAGGTAATCCGCCCGGCGAGTGCGTCGAAGTGGTTGTCTGATCGCGATACGGTAACGTTCCGCGCGATGAGACGGCATTCGAACAGCCGTCGCCCACCACCAAAGAGGCGGAACCGGGTGTCGCGGTAGACGGAGCCGTGGCCTTCGTCTCGCGGCGCTAGGGGATCGATGACTGAGTATGGCCGGGGCCGTGCCCCCGAACCGTGGCACCCTGAGGATCCCCTTTACGGGGACCAGGGGTGGAGCGGGCACGAGGCCCAGCAGGGTCAGATGCCCTACGGGGGTGGCCCGCAGCAGCAGTACCCGCAGGGGCCTCCGTACCAGAACCAGCAGGACCCACACGCCCAGCGCGCCCAGTACGTCCAGTACCCCCAGCAGGGCCAGCACCCGCAGCAGGGCCAGCACTCGCAGTACCCCGGGCAGCAGCAGGACTATCTCCCGCAGCAGGCCCAGCAGGCCCAGCAGAGCCAGCAGGCCCAGCAGCAGCAGTACCAGCAGCAGTACCCCCAGCAGCAGGCGTACACCGACCAGAGCTGGGATACCGGCCAGCACCCGCAGGTCGCCCCGCCCTACGGGCAGGCCGCGCCGGCCGATCCGTACGCGGGCGTGGACCCGTACACCCAGCAGGCCGTCGGCACCTACGCCGGCGAGGCCCCCGACCTGTACGCCACCCCCGAGGCCTATCCGCCGCCGCAGCCCCCGGGCCGGCGCCAGCAGGCCGCCGAGGAGGCGGCCGAGGAGGCGGCCGAGGAGTGGCAGGACTCCGACGTACAGACCGAGGAGCCGGACTCCTCGTTCTTCGCGGGCGGCGGCCGCGACGGTGACGACGGCGACGAGCCGTCCGGCGGAGGCCGCCGCTCCGGGCGCCCGGAGAAGAAGCGCCGCAGCGGCGCCGCCTGCCTGATCGCCACCCTCGTGATCCTGGGTGTCGTCGGCGGTGGCGGCTACTACGGCTACACCTACCTCAAGGCGAGGTTCGGCGCGGCCGAGGACTACGCGGGCTCCGGCCTCGACGAGTCCGTCGACGTCGAGATCCCCAAGGGCGCGGGCCTGCTCCAGATGGGCCAGATCCTCAAGGAGCACGGGGTGGTCGCCAGCGCCAAGGCGTTCGCCGACGCCGCCGGCGCGCACCCCAAGGGCAAGGGCATCCAGCCGGGCGTCTACACCCTGAAGAAGAAGATGTCGGCCGCGGCAGCCGTCGAACTGATGGCCGACCCCACCAAGCTGAACGTCATCACGGTCGCCGAAGGCATGCGCAACGCCACCGTCTACGCGGCGATCGACAAGAAGCTGGGCCAGCCCGAAGGCACCACCGAGGAGACGGCGAAGCGCGAGGTGAAGAACCTCGGCCTGCCGGCCTGGGCCGACACCAACCCGAAGATCATGGACCCCCTCGAAGGGTTCCTGTACCCGGCGCGCTACGACCTCAAGAAGGACAGCACGCCCGAGTCCCTGCTCAAGCAGATGGTCAAGAACGCGAACGACAAGTACACGGCGCTCGGCCTGGAGGGCAAGGCCAAGGCGCTCGGCCTGGAGAACCCGCTCCAGCTGGTCACCGTCGCGAGCCTCGTCCAGGCCGAGGGCATGAACCACGACGACTTCCGGAAGATGTCCGAGGTCGTCTACAACCGCCTGAAGAAGTCGAACGACGTCACCAACCAGAAGCTCGAATTCGACTCGACGATCAACTACCTCAAGGGCACGAGCAACATCAACGTCTCCCGATCCGAGACGAGATCGCTCGACCACCCCTACAACACCTACTTCTACAGGGGCCTCACCCCCGGTCCGATCGACAACCCCGGCGACGACGCCCTGAACGCCACGCTCGACCCCGACAAGGGCGGCTGGATGTTCTTCGTGTCCGTCGACGGAAAGAAGACCACCTTCACCAAGACCTTCGCCGAACACGAGAAACTGGTCGCGGAATTCAACAAGCGACAGAGCGGCGGGTAGGTCAAGACATGTCACGCGTACGGGCTGCGGTGCTGGGTTCGCCCATCGAGCACTCCCTTTCACCGGTGCTGCACCGCGCCGCCTACCGGGAGCTCGGCCTCGACGAGTGGTCGTACGACCGCTTCGAGATCGACGAGGCCGCGCTCCCGGAGTTCATCGCCGGCCTCGGACCCGAGTGGGCCGGGCTGTCCCTGACCATGCCGCTCAAGCGGGCGGTCATCCCGCTGCTCGACGGCATCAGCGACACGGCCGCCTCGGTCGAGGCGGTCAACACGGTCGTCTTCACCGAGGACGGCCGGCGTCTCGGGGACAACACGGACATCCCGGGGATCATCGCCGCGCTCCACGAGCGCGGTGTCGAGAAGGTTCCGTCCGCCGCCATCCTCGGTTCGGGCGCCACCGCCTCCTCGGCGCTGGCCGCGCTCTCGCGGATCTGCACCGGCGAGGTCACGGTGTACGTCCGCTCGCGGGCCCGTGCCGATGAGATGCGGCAGTGGGGCGAGCGGCTCGGCGTCCCCGTCCGCGCGGCCGACTGGGCGGACGCCGCCGAGGCACTGACCGCCCCGCTGGTGATCGCGACCACTCCGGCCGGCGCGACGGACGCGCTGGCGTCGGCCGTCCCGGCCGCGGCGGGGACCCTGTTCGACGTCCTGTACGACCCCTGGCCGACCGCGCTGGCGGCGGCCTGGTCGGAGCGGGGCGGCAAGCTCATCGGCGGCCTGGACCTCCTCGTCCACCAGGCGGTGCTCCAGTTCGAGCAGATGACCGGCCGGATCCCCGGCCCGCTGGCGGCCATGAGGGCCGCCGGAGAGCGGGCGCTCGCCGTCCGATAGCTGGACCGGGCACGGTGCAGCGGGCCGAACGTGGGAGGATCAACTACGGCGGGTCCGGGCCGCGCACCCGATCGCGCCGTCGCAGTGCCAGGCGCGAGCATGAGGAGCATCGTTGAGCAGGTTGCGTTGGCTGACCGCCGGAGAGTCGCACGGACCGGCGCTGGTGGCGACGCTGGAGGGCCTTCCCGCCGGCGTCCCCGTCACGACCGAGCTGGTGGCCGACCACCTGGCCCGCCGCCGCCTCGGCTATGGCCGCGGTGCCCGGATGAAGTTCGAGCAGGACGAGATCACCTTCCTCGGTGGTGTCCGGCACGGGCTGTCGCTGGGCTCCCCGGTCGCGGTGATGATCGGCAACACCGAGTGGCCCAAGTGGGAGAAGGTCATGTCGGCCGACCCCGTGGACCCCTCGGAGCTCAAGGAGACCGGCCGTAACGCGCCGCTGACGCGCCCCCGCCCCGGTCACGCCGACCTCGCCGGGATGCAGAAGTACGGCTTCGACGAGGCCCGGCCGATCCTGGAGCGCGCCAGCGCCCGCGAGACCGCGGCCCGCGTCGCCCTCGGTGCCATCGCCCGGTCCTTCATCAAGGAGGCCGCCGGCATCGAGATCGTCTCGCACGTCGTCGAACTGGCCGCCGCCAAGTCCCCGTACGGCGTCTACCCGACCCCCGCCGACGTGGACAAGCTCGACGCCGACCCGGTGCGCTGCCTCGACGCCGACGCGTCGAAGGCGATGGTCGCCGAGATCGACCAGGCCCACAAGGACGGCGACACCCTCGGCGGTGTCGTCGAGGTGCTCGCCTACGGAGTCCCCGTCGGCCTCGGCTCGCACGTCCACTGGGACCGCCGCCTCGACGCACGCCTCGCAGGCGCTCTCATGGGCATCCAGGCCATCAAGGGCGTGGAGGTCGGCGACGGCTTCGAGCTCGCCCGCGTGCCCGGCTCCCAGGCCCACGACGAGATCGTCTCCACCCCCGAGGGCCTCAAGCGGACCTCCGGCCGCTCCGGCGGCACCGAGGGCGGGCTCACCACCGGCGAACTGCTGCGCGTACGGGCCGCGATGAAGCCCATCGCGACGGTGCCGCGCGCACTCGCCACCGTCGACGTGGTGACCGGTGAGGCGACCGTGGCGCACCACCAGCGCTCCGACGTCTGTGCCGTCCCGGCCGCCGGCATCGTCGCCGAGGCGATGGTCGCGCTGGTGCTCGCCGACGCGGTCGTCGAGAAGTTCGGCGGCGACTCGGTTCCCGAGACCCGCCGCAACGTCCGGTCCTACCTCGACAACCTGCAGATCCGGTGACCGGCGGACCACTGGTCGTCCTCGTCGGCCCCATGGGCTCCGGCAAGTCCACCGTGGGCGGCCTGCTCGCCGAACGGCTGGGCGTCCCCTACCGGGACACCGACGCCGACATCGTCGCGGCCCAGGGCCGGGAGATCTCCGACCTCTTCATCGACGAGGGCGAGCCGTACTTCCGCGAGCTGGAGCGGCAGGCGGTCGCCACCGCCGTCGCCGAGCACACCGGAGTCCTCGCCCTCGGCGGGGGCGCCGTTCTTGACGAGAGCACCCGCAGGCTGCTCACCGGCCTGCCCGTCGCCTACCTGTCGATGGACGTCGAGGAAGCCGTGCGGCGCGTCGGCCTGGGCGCCGCGCGCCCGCTGCTCGCCGTCAACCCGCGCCGCCAGTGGCGCGAGCTGATGGACGCCCGCCGCCCCCTGTACACCGAAGTCGCGCGCGTCGTGGTGGCCACCGACGACCGAACCCCCGAAGAGGTCGCCCAGGCGGTCCTCGACGCTCTGGAGTTGAAGGACGTATGACAGACCAGGTGACGCGGATCAACGTCGGCGCGAGCGCCGGCCACGACGCGTACGACGTGCTGGTCGGCCGGCAACTGCTCGGCGAGCTGGGCAGCCTGATCGGTACCAAGGCCCAGCGGGTCGCCGTGATCCACCCCGAGGCGCTGGCCTCGACCGGTGAGGCGCTGCGCGACGACCTGGCCGAGCAGGGCTACCAGGCCGTGGCCATCCAGGTGCCGAACGCCGAGGAGGCCAAGACGGCCGAGGTGGCGGCGTACTGCTGGAAGGCCCTCGGGCAGTCCGGCTTCACCCGTACCGATGCGATCGTCGGTGTGGGCGGCGGAGCCACCACCGACCTCGCGGGCTTCGTCGCGGCCACCTGGCTGCGCGGGGTGCGCTGGGTCGCCGTCCCGACGACCGTCCTCGCGATGGTGGACGCGGCCGTCGGCGGCAAGACGGGCATCAACACCGCCGAGGGCAAGAACCTCGTCGGCGCCTTCCACCCGCCCGCCGGGGTGCTGTGCGACCTGGCGGCGCTGGAATCGCTGCCGGTCCACGACTACGTCAGCGGCCTGGCCGAGGTCATCAAGGCCGGCTTCATCGCGGACCCGGTGATCCTCGACCTGATCGAGGAGGACCCCGACGCGGCCCGCACGCCCGCCGGCCCGCACACCGCGGAGCTGATCGTGCGCGCGATCCGGGTCAAGGCCGGCGTGGTCTCCAGCGACCTCAAGGAGGCCGGGGTCCGGGAGATCCTCAACTACGGCCACACCCTCGCGCACGCGATCGAGAAGAACGAGCGCTACAAGTGGCGGCACGGCGCCGCCGTGTCCATCGGCATGGTCTTCGCGGCCGAGCTCGGGCGGCTCGCGGGCCGGCTGGACGATGCCACGGCCGACCGCCACAAGACGGTCCTGGCCTCCGTCGGACTGCCGCTGGCCTACCGCGCCGACCAGTGGCCCAAGCTGCTGGAGACCATGAAGCTCGACAAGAAGTCCCGCGGCGACCTGCTGCGCTTCATCGTCCTGGACGGGCTGGCCAAGCCGACCGTCCTGGAAGGCCCCGACCCGGCCGTGCTGATGGCCGCGTTCGGCGAGGTGGCCGCGTGAGCCGGCGGGTGCTCGTCCTCAACGGCCCGAACCTGGGCCGGCTCGGGTCGCGCGAGCCCGATGTGTACGGGGCCACCTCGTACAAGGGGCTGGTGGACAGCTGCCGCACGCTGGGCGAGCAGCTCGGCTTCGACGTCGAGGTCCGCGAGACCAACGACGAGGGCGAGCTGGTGCGCTGGCTGCACGAGGCGGCGGACGGCAAGATCCCGGTCGTGATCAACCCCGGTGCCTTCACGCACTACTCGTACGCCATCCGGGACGCGGCGGCGCAGCGAACCGCGCCGCTGATCGAGGTGCACATCTCGAACCCGTACGCCCGCGAGGAGTTCCGGCACACCTCGGTCATCGCCTCCGTGGCGACCGGGACCGTGGCGGGGTTCGGCATCGGTTCGTACCGGCTGGCACTGCGCGCTCTGGCTGACGAAGTCACCAGCTGACGGTGGCGGGGGACGGCCCGGCCTCCGCGGTCATATAACGTTCTCGCATCAGTCGCCGGAACGAGACGGAGTGGCAGCGGATGCAGCAAGGAGCCGGGGCCGGGGGATCGGGCTGGGGGCAGCCGGGACAGCCCCCGGCGGCGCCCCCGCAGCCGCCGATACCTCCGGCGCAGGGCTGGCCGGTGACCGGGCAGCCGTCCTTGCGGCACCCGCTGCCGCCCGCGCCGGGGACGACAGGGCACATTCCGCTGCCGCCCGCGGCGCCCGGCACCGGCGGCGCCACCCTGGCCGTGCTGCTCATCGGCCCGGCGGGCGCCGGCAAGACCACCGTGGCCCGGCACTGGGCGAGCACCCGCCCGGTGCCGACCGCACACGTGAGCCTGGATGACGTCCGGGAGTGGGTGTGTTCGGGCTTCGCGGACCCGCAGGCGGGCTGGAACGACCACTCCGAGGCGCAGTACCGCCTCGCCCGCCGCACCTGCGGCTTCGCCGCCCGCAACTTCCTGGCGAACGGGATCTCCTGCATCCTCGACGACGCCGTTTTCCCGGACCGGCCCGTGGTGGGGCTGGGCGGCTGGAGACGGCACGTGGGGCCCGCGCTGCTGCCGGTGGTGCTGCTGCCGGGCCTGGAGATCGTCCTGGAGCGGAACGCCGCCCGCTCCGGCAACCGCCGGCTCTCCGACGAGGAGGTCGCGCGCATCCACGGGCGGATGGCCGGCTGGTACGGCTCCGGCCTGCCGATCATCGACAACTCGCACCTGGACGTCGAGGGGACGGCCCGGGCACTGGACGAGAGCCTGGCCCGGGCGATCGCCGCTCCCGCCGCCTGGTAGCCGCCGTAGCGCCCGCCGCGGCTCCCGTGCCCCGCGGGGCCGGGAAGGGCCCGTCCGGACGCGCTCGTCAGGCCGGATGCGCAGGGCACTCGTAGGCTCGGAAACATGTCAGACGTGTACGCGGCCCGCCGGGGCCTGCTTCGCGACCGCTGCGCCGCCGCGGGCAACGCCGCCGCGCTGATCACGCGTCCGGCGAACGTCCGCTACCTCTCCGGGGCGTCCCCGCTGGGCGCCGTACTGCTCGTCGGGTCCTCCGAGGACGTGCTGCTCTGCGGCAGCCCACCCACCGGGGACGTGGACGAGGGTCGGCTCGACGAGCGGCTGAGGGTCTCCGTGCTGGCGCACTCCGGCGGCGATCCGGCCGTGGCGGCCGCCGACCTGGCCGCCGCCGCTCGGGCCGATTCCCTCGCCGTCGAGGAGCACCACCTCACCGTCGGCCGCCACCGCGCCCTGCGCTCGGTCGCGCCGAAGCTGCGCCTCACCGACCTGGGCACCGCCGTGGAGCAGCAGCGCCTCGTCAAGGACGAGGAGGAGATCGCCTGCCTGCGCATCGCCGCCGAGATCGCCGACCAGGCCCTCGGCGAACTGCTGGAGTCCATCCTGGTCGGCCGTACGGAGCGGCACCTCGCCCTGGAGCTGGAGCGCCGGCTCGTCGACCACGGCGCGGACGGCCCGGCCTTCCCCACCTCCGTCGGCACCGGCCCGAACTCCGGCCGCTCCCGCCACCGGCCCTCCGACCGCCGCGTGGAGGAGGGCGACTTCCTCTCCGTCTGCCTCGGTGCGACCTACCGCGGATACCGCTGCGAGATCGGTCGCACCTTCGTCATCGGCACCAGCCCCGCCGACTGGCAGATCGAGCTGTACGACCTCGTCTTCGCCGCCCAGCGGGCCGGCCGGGAGACGCTCGTACCGGGCGCCGCGTACCGGGACGTGGACCATGCCGCGCGCTCCGTACTGGACTCCGCGGGCCATGGGGAAGCCCTCGCTGCGTGGACCGGACACGGCGTCGGCCTCGAAATCGACGAGGACCCGCAGCTTGCACCTACGGCAATGGGTAAACTGGACGCTTGCGTGCCGGTCACCGTCGAACCGGGGGTTCACCTCCCGGGCCGGGGCGGAGTCCGGATCGATGACACGCTCGTCGTACGCCCCGAGGCGGACGGCGGTCCAGAGCTACTCACCATTACGACCAAGGAGCTGCTCGCGCTCTAGCTCGCCCCGGCGAGCCGTGCGCGCATCCGTGGTCTTCCAGTGCAGGAGATTCCGCAACCGTGGCTTCCACGAACGACCTCAAGAACGGCATGGTGCTCAAGCTCGACGGTGACCAGCTCTGGTCCGTCGTCGAGTTCCAGCACGTCAAGCCCGGCAAGGGCCCGGCCTTCGTGCGCACCAAGCTCAAGCACGTGCTCTCCGGCAAGGTCGTCGACAAGACCTTCAACGCCGGCACGAAGGTCGAGACCGCCACTATCGACCGCCGTGACATGCAGTTCTCGTACATGGACGGCGAGTACTTCGTCTTCATGGACATGAGCACCTACGACCAGCTGATGGTCGACAAGAAGGCCGTCGGCGACGCCGCGAACTTCCTGATCGAGGGCTTCACCGCCTCCGTCGCCCAGCACGAGGGCGAGGTGCTCTACGTCGAGCTCCCGGCCGCCGTCGAGCTCGTCATCGAGCACACCGACCCGGGCGTCCAGGGCGACCGCTCCACCGGTGGCACCAAGCCGGCGACGCTGGAGACGGGCCACGAGATCCAGGTCCCGCTCTTCGTCACCACCGGCGAGAAGATCAAGGTCGACACCCGCACCAGCGCTTACCTCGGCCGGGTGAACAGCTAACCGTGGCTGCCCGGAGCAACGCGCGCAAGCGCGCTTTCCAGATCCTCTTCGAGGCCGACCAGCGCGGTGTGCCCGTGCGCGAGGTTCTCGCGGACTGGATCCGCCACGCGCGGTCGGACGACCGGCAGCCGCCGGTCAGCGCCTTCACGATGGATCTTGTCGAGGGATACGCCGACAAGGTGAACCGCATCGACGACCTGATCGTCACCTACGCCGTGGACTGGGACCTCGACCGCATGCCGGTCGTGGACCGGAACATCGTGCGGCTCGGTGCGTACGAGCTGATCTGGGTGGACGACACCCCGGACGCCGTGGCCATCGACGAGGCCGTCCAGCTGGCCAAGGAGTTCTCGACGGACGAGTCGCCCTCGTTCGTGAACGGTCTGCTGGGCCGCTTCAAGGACCTGAAGCCGAGCCTGCGCCGCGAGTAGCCTCCGGCGGTTCGGCACAACGGGGGTCCGCAGCGCCAAGGCGCTGCGGACCCCCGTTTTTTGCACGCGTTTTGCACGCGCCTGAACGAAAACCGGCGTGGGCCGGGAGCCCTTTCAGGCTCCCGGCCCACGCCGGTAACGTTTCTGCTGGTCCTGGGCCGACTGGCTCAGATGTCCTCGTGCGCCACCGAGCGACGGGCGTCCGCGTCCAGCACGCCCCAGCTGATCAGCTGCTCGGTCAGCACCGAGGGGGACTGGTCGTAGATGACGGCCAGGGTGCGCAGGTCGTCCTGGCGGATCGACAGGACCTTGCCGTTGTAGTCGCCGCGCTGGCTCTGGATCGTCGCCGCGTAGCGCTGGAGCGGGCCGGCCTTCTCGGCGGGCACGCCCGCCAGGCGCTCCAGGTCGAGACGGAGCTTCGGCGGCGGCTCGGCCGCTCCGCCGGGAGTCGTGCCCGGCAGCAGTTCCTGCACCGGAACCCCGTAGAAGTCCGCCAGTTCGGCCAGGCGCTGGACGGTCACGGCGCGGTCTCCGCGCTCGTAGGAACCGACCACCACGGCCTTCCACCGGCCCTGGGACTTCTCCTCGACACCGTGGAGGGAGAGGCCCTGCTGGGTGCGGATGGCACGGAGCTTGGCCCCGAGCTGTTTGGCGTATTCGCTGGACATAACGCTCCCGGACGCTGTGACGCTGTGACGACATGGACGCCGTGACGACATGGACCACGTGCGGCTCCGCCGCGCGGCTGGTAACTCACTGTGAGGTTACGCAGCGTTACTTGGATGCGTCAAGCCGAATGGTCTCCCTCGCCCACGTACGAGGGGTCCCGGGCGGCCCCGATGCGGGCCCGCCGCCGTCCCCCTGCTACCGTGGAACGCGTACATCAGACGTCCTTTAAGGTCCGTCCCGTGAGGCGGAGAAGGAGGTCCTTTCATGGACACCCAGCAGCACACCGATTCCATGCGCCCGGTGCTCGAAGCGCAGGACATCGTGCGGGTCCTGACCCGCATCGCCCACGAGATCGTCGAACGCGCCAAGGGCGCCGACGACGTGGTGCTCCTCGGCATTCCCACCCGCGGTGTCTACCTCGCCCGCCGGCTGGCCGCCAAGCTCGAAGAGATCACCGGGACGAAGATCCCGGTCGGCTCCCTCGACATCACCATGTACCGCGACGATCTGCGGATGAAGCCCGCCCGCGCGATCGGCCGCACCGAGATCCCCGGCGACGACATCGACGGCCGCCTCGTGGTCCTCGTCGACGACGTGCTGTTCTCCGGCCGCACCATCCGCGCGGCCCTCGACGCCCTCGGCGACCTCGGCCGCCCCCGCGCCGTGCAGCTCGCGGTCCTCGTCGACCGCGGCCACCGCGAACTGCCGATCCGCGCCGACTACGTGGGCAAGAACCTCCCGACCTCGCTGCGGGAGACCGTCAAGGTCCAGCTCCAGGAGGAGGACGGCCGCGACGCCGTACTGCTCGGCCAGCGGACCGCCCAGGCAGCAGGGCAGTAGCCCGTACGCGTGCGGGTCCCCCTGCGGGGTCCGCGCCGAAGTCTGCCCTGCCCGCACCCGGGCAACCCTGCCTGCCTGTCCTCACCGACTTACGGAGCACCCAGATGAAGCGCCACCTCATCTCGGCCGCCGATCTCACGCGCGACGACGCCGTCCTGATCCTCGACACCGCCGAGGAGATGGCCCGCGTCGCGGACCGGCCGATCAAGAAGCTGCCCACCCTGCGCGGGCTCACGGTCGTCAACCTCTTCTTCGAGGACTCGACCCGTACCCGGATCTCCTTCGAGGCGGCCGCCAAGCGGCTGTCCGCCGACGTCATCAACTTCTCCGCCAAGGGCTCCTCGGTTTCCAAGGGCGAATCCCTGAAGGACACCGCGCTGACCCTGGAGGCCATGGGCGCGGACGCGGTCGTCATCCGCCACCACGCCTCCGGCGCCCCCTACCGGCTCGCGACCTCCGGCTGGATCGACTCCGCCGTGGTCAACGCGGGCGACGGCACCCACGAGCACCCCACCCAGGCCCTGCTGGACGCCTTCACCATGCGCCGCCGCCTGGTCGGCCGCGACGCCGGGCTCGGCAAGGACCTGAACGGCCGCCGGATCACCATCGTGGGCGACGTCCTGCACAGCCGGGTGGCCCGCTCCAACGTCCAGCTGCTGCACACCCTGGGCGCCCAGGTCACCGTGGTGGCCCCGCCCACGCTGGTCCCGATCGGCGTCGAGAGCTGGCCGTGCGAGGTCTCGTACAACCTCGACGAGGTGCTGCCGAAGTCGGATGCGGTGATGATGCTGCGTGTGCAGCGCGAACGCATGAACGCCGCCTTCTTCCCGACCGAGCGCGAGTACTCCCGCCGGTACGGGCTCGACGGCGACCGCATGGCGAAGATGCCCGAGCACGCCATCGTGATGCACCCCGGCCCGATGAACCGCGGCATGGAGATCACCGCCGAGGTCGCCGACTCCGACCGCTGCACGGCCGTCGAGCAGGTCGCCAACGGCGTCTCCACCCGGATGGCGGTCCTGTACCTGCTGCTCGGAGGCTCCGAGCCCGCCGTCACCACCACCAGCACGCCCCGCACCGAGGAGAGCAAGTAAAGATGAGCAAGATCCTTATCCGTGGCGCGAAGGTACTCGGTGGCGAGGCGCAGGACGTCCTGATCGACGGCGAGACCATCGCGGAGGTCGGCACCGGACTGTCCGCGGAGGGCGCCACCGTCATCGAGGCCGAAGGCCAGGTCCTCCTCCCCGGCCTCGTCGACCTGCACACCCACCTGCGCGAGCCCGGCCGCGAGGACTCCGAGACCGTCCTGACCGGCACCCGCGCCGCGGCCTCCGGCGGCTACACGGCCGTCTTCGCCATGGCGAACACCTTCCCGGTCGCCGACACCGCCGGCGTCGTCGAGCAGGTCTGGCGCCTGGGCAAGGAGTCCGGCTACTGCGACGTGCAGCCCATCGGCGCCGTCACCGTCGGCCTGGAGGGCAAGCAGCTCGCCGAGCTCGGCGCCATGCACGACTCCGCCGCCCGCGTCACCGTCTTCTCCGACGACGGCAAGTGCGTGGACGACGCCGTGATCATGCGCCGCGCCCTGGAGTACGTGAAGGCCTTCGGCGGCGTCGTCGCCCAGCACGCCCAGGAGCCCCGCCTGACCGAAGGCGCCCAGATGAACGAGGGCGTCGTCTCCGCCGAGCTGGGCCTCGGCGGCTGGCCGGCCGTCGCCGAGGAGTCGATCATCGCCCGCGATGTCCTCCTCGCCGAGCACGTCGGCTCCCGCGTGCACATCTGCCACCTCTCCACCGCCGGCTCCGTCGAGATCATCCGCTGGGCCAAGTCCCGCGGCATCGACGTCACCGCCGAGGTCACCCCGCACCACCTGCTCCTCACCGACGAGCTCGTCCGCTCGTACAACGCGGTCTACAAGGTCAACCCGCCGCTGCGCACCGAGCGCGACGTGATGGCCCTGCGCGAGGCGCTCGCCGACGGCACGATCGACATCGTCGCCACCGACCACGCCCCGCACCCGCACGAGGACAAGGACTGCGAGTGGGCCGCCGCCGCCATGGGCATGGTGGGCCTGGAGACCGCGCTGTCCGTCGTCCAGCAGACGATGGTCGAGACGGGACTGCTCGACTGGGCGGGCGTCGCCCAGCGGATGTCCTTCGCCCCGGCGCGCATCGGCGGCCTGGAGAACCACGGCCGGCCCGTCTCGGCAGGTGAACCCGCGAACCTGACCTTGGTCGATACCTCGTACCGTGGTGTCGTGGACCCCGCACACTTCGCCTCCCGCAGCCGCAACACGCCTTACGAGGGCCGTGAGCTGCCGGGTCGCGTCACTCACACCTTCCTGCGGGGCCGGGCAACGGTCGTGGACGGGACGCTGGCGTGACACCTGCAGTAATCCAACTGGCCGCCGAGGCCGCCGAACGACAGTCGGCGGAGGTGACGGAATTCGGGGCCCGCATAGCGTGGGTCGCCGGTCTGCTCGTCTTCATCGCGTTCGTGTACTGGCTGATGCGGCAAGGCTGGAAATGGCGCGGCGCCCTGCAGAGCGATCTGCCGGAGCTGCCCGCCGCCCCCGGCGGTCTCCCCGAGCACCGGCTGGCCCTGACCGGCCGGTACCACGGGTCCACCACCGCCGGGCAGTGGCTCGACCGGATCGTCGCCCACGGTCTGGGCGTCCGCAGCCGGGTCGAGCTCACCCTCACCGACGTGGGCCTGGACGTGGTCCGTCCGGGTGCCACCGACTTCTTCGTACCGGCCGCGCAGCTGCGCGGCGCCCGCCTCGACAAGGGAATCGCGGGCAAGGTACTCACCGAGGGCGGTCTGCTCGTCGTCACCTGGGCGCACGGCGACAAGCTGATCGACTCCGGATTCCGCTCCGACCGTGCGGCCGAACACGCCGCATGGGTCGAAGCCCTCAATCTCATGAACCAATCCATCACGACGGAAGGCGCCGAACGATGACGACCTCCACCAGGGGAGCAGCCAAAGCTCCCGCCGTACTCGTCCTGGAGGACGGTCGGATCTTCCGCGGCCGCGCCTACGGCGCTGTGGGGGAGACCTTCGGCGAGGCCGTGTTCTCCACCGGCATGACCGGCTACCAGGAGACCCTCACCGACCCGTCGTACCACCGGCAGGTCGTCGTGATGACCGCCCCGCACGTGGGCAACACGGGCGTCAACGACGAGGACCCCGAATCCTCCCGCATCTGGGTGTCCGGGTACGTCGTACGCGACCCCGCCCGCGTCCCCTCCAACTGGCGCTCCCAGCGCTCGCTGGACGAGGAGCTGGTCAAGCAGGGCGTCGTCGGGATCTCCGGCGTCGACACCCGCGCCCTGACCCGCCACCTGCGCGAGCGCGGCGCCATGCGCGTCGGCATCTTCTCGGGCGCCTCGATCGCCGACGACGCGACGCTGCTGGCCCGCGTCCTGGAAGCCCCGCAGATGAAGGGCGCGAACCTCTCCGCCGAGGTTGCCACCAAGGAGACGTACGTCGTCCCCGCGATCGGTGAGAAGAAGTTCACGGTCGCGGCCGTGGACCTCGGCATCAAGGGCATGACCCCGCACCGGATGGCCCAGCGCGGCATCGAAGTGCACGTGCTGCCCGCCACCGCCACCGTCGAGGACGTGTACGCGGTCAACCCGGACGGCGTGTTCTTCTCCAACGGCCCGGGCGACCCGGCCACCGCCGACGGCCCCGTCGCCGTCATGCAGGGCGTGCTGGAGCGCAAGACCCCGCTCTTCGGCATCTGCTTCGGCAACCAGATCCTGGGCCGCGCACTCGGCTTCGGCACCTACAAGCTGAAGTACGGCCACCGCGGCATCAACCAGCCGGTGCAGGACCGCACCACAGGCAAGGTCGAGATCACCGCGCACAACCACGGCTTCGCCGTCGACGCGCCCCTCGACAAGGTCTCCGAGACCGCCTACGGCCGCGCCGAGGTCTCGCACGTCTGCCTGAACGACCAGGTCGTCGAAGGCCTCCAGCTGCTCGACCAGCCGGCCTTCTCCGTCCAGTACCACCCCGAGGCGGCTGCCGGCCCGCACGACGCCGCGTACCTCTTCGACCGCTTCGTATCCCTGATGGAGGCCGAGCGTGCCTAAGCGCACCGATATCCAGTCCGTCCTGGTCATCGGCTCCGGCCCGATCGTCATCGGCCAGGCCGCCGAGTTCGACTACTCCGGCACCCAGGCCTGCCGCATCCTCAAGGCCGAGGGCCTGCGGGTCATCCTGGTGAACTCCAACCCCGCGACGATCATGACCGACCCGGAGATCGCCGACGCCACGTACGTCGAGCCGATCACCCCCGAGTTCGTCGAGAAGATCATCGCGAAGGAGCGCCCCGACGCGCTGCTCCCGACCCTCGGCGGCCAGACCGCGCTGAACACCGCCATCTCCATGCACGAGCAGGGTGTGCTGGAGAAGTACGGTGTCGAGCTCATCGGCGCCAACGTCGAGGCGATCAACAAGGGCGAGGACCGCGACCTCTTCAAGGGCGTTGTCGAAGCCGTCAAGGCCAAGATCGGCTACGGCGAGTCCGCCCGCTCGGTCATCTGCCACTCGATGGACGACGTCATCAAGGGCGTCGACACCCTCGGCGGCTACCCCGTCGTCGTGCGCCCCTCCTTCACCATGGGCGGCGCCGGCTCCGGCTTCGCCCACGACGAGGAAGAGCTGCGCCGCATCGCCGGCCAGGGCCTCACGCTCTCCCCGACCACCGAGGTGCTCCTTGAGGAGTCCATCCTCGGCTGGAAGGAGTACGAGCTGGAGCTGATGCGCGACACCAAGGACAACGTGGTCGTCGTCTGCTCCATCGAGAACTTCGACCCGATGGGCGTCCACACCGGTGACTCGATCACCGTCGCCCCGGCGATGACGCTCACCGACCGCGAGTACCAGCGGCTGCGCGACATCGGCATCGCGATCATCCGCGAGGTCGGCGTCGACACCGGCGGCTGCAACATCCAGTTCGCGATCGACCCGGTCGACGGCCGCGTCATCGTCATCGAGATGAACCCGCGCGTGTCCCGTTCGTCCGCGCTCGCGTCGAAGGCCACCGGCTTCCCGATCGCCAAGATCGCCGCCAAGCTGGCCATCGGCTACACGCTCGACGAGGTCCCCAACGACATCACCGAGAAGACCCCGGCCTCCTTCGAGCCGTCTCTCGACTACGTCGTCGTCAAGGCCCCGCGCTTCGCCTTCGAGAAGTTCCCGCTCGCCGACGCCACCCTCACCACCACCATGAAGTCGGTGGGCGAGGCGATGGCCATCGGCCGCAACTTCACCGAGGCCCTCCAGAAGGCCCTGCGCTCCCTGGAGAAGAAGGGCTCGCAGTTCACCTTCGTCGGCCCCGTCGGCGACAAGGACGAGCTCCTCGCCACCGCGGTCCGCCCGACCGACGGCCGCATCAACACCGTCATGCAGGCCATCCGCGCCGGCGCCACCCAGGAAGAGGTCTTCGAGTCCACGAAGATCGACCCCTGGTTCGTCGACCAGCTCTTCCTCATCAAGGAGATCGCGGACGACCTGGCCGCCGCCGAGAAGCTCCACCCCGAGCTGCTCGCCGAGGCCAAGCGCCACGGCTTCTCCGACACCCAGATCGCCGAGATCCGCGGTCTGCGCGAGGACGTCGTCCGCGAGGTCCGGCACGCCCTCGGTGTCCGCCCGGTCTACAAGACGGTCGACACCTGCGCCGCCGAGTTCGCCGCGAACACTCCGTACTTCTACTCGTCCTACGACGAGGAGTCCGAGGTCGCGCCCCGCACCAAGCCCGCGGTGATCATCCTGGGCTCCGGCCCGAACCGCATCGGCCAGGGCATCGAGTTCGACTACTCCTGCGTCCACGCCTCCTTCGCCCTCAGCGACGCCGGCTACGAGACCGTGATGGTCAACTGCAACCCGGAGACCGTCTCCACGGACTACGACACCTCCGACCGCCTGTACTTCGAGCCGCTGACGCTCGAAGACGTGCTGGAGATCGTCCACGCCGAGTCGCTGGCCGGCCCCATCGCCGGTGTCGTAGTCCAGCTCGGCGGCCAGACCCCCCTGGGTCTCGCCCAGGCGCTCAAGGACAACGGCGTCCCGGTCGTCGGCACCTCGCCCGAGGCCATCCACGCCGCCGAGGACCGCGGCGCCTTCGGCCAGGTCCTCGCCGACGCCGGCCTGCCCGCCCCCAAGCACGGCACCGCCACCACCTTCGCGGGTGCGAAGGCGATCGCCGACGAGATCGGCTACCCGGTCCTCGTCCGCCCGTCCTACGTGCTCGGCGGCCGTGGCATGGAGATCGTCTACGACGAGACCCGGCTGGAGTCGTACATCGCCGAGTCCACCGAGATCTCGCCGACCCGCCCCGTCCTGGTCGACCGCTTCCTCGACGACGCGATCGAGATCGACGTCGACGCGCTCTACGACGGCACCGAGCTCTACCTCGGCGGCGTCATGGAGCACATCGAGGAAGCCGGCATCCACTCCGGCGACTCGGCCTGCGCCCTGCCCCCGATCACCCTCGGCGGCTACGACATCAAGCGCCTGCGCGCCTCCACCGAGGCCATCGCCAAGGGCGTCGGCGTCCGCGGCCTGATCAACATCCAGTTCGCGATGGCGGGTGACATCCTCTACGTCCTGGAGGCCAACCCGCGCGCCTCCCGGACCGTCCCCTTCACCTCGAAGGCGACCGCCGTCCCGCTCGCGAAGGCCGCCGCCCGCATCTCGCTCGGCACCACCATCGCCGAGCTGCGCGCCGAGGGCATGCTGCCGAAGAACGGCGACGGCGGCACCCTGCCGCTCGACGCGCCGATCTCGGTCAAGGAGGCCGTGATGCCCTGGTCGCGCTTCCGCGACATCCAGGGCCGCGGCGTGGACACCGTCCTCGGCCCGGAGATGCGCTCCACCGGCGAGGTCATGGGCATCGACTCGGTCTTCGGCACGGCCTACGCCAAGTCGCAGGCCGGCGCCTACGGCCCGCTGCCGACCAAGGGCCGGGCGTTCATCTCCGTCGCGAACCGCGACAAGCGCTCGATGATCTTCCCGGCGCGCGAGCTCGTCGCCCACGGCTTCGAACTGCTCGCCACCTCCGGCACCGCCGAGGTGCTGCGCCGCAACGGCATCAACGCCACCGTGGTGCGCAAGCTCAGCGAGGGCGAGGGCCCGAACGGCGAGAAGACCATCGTCCAGCTGATCCACGACGGCCACGTCGACCTGATCGTCAACACCCCGTACGGCACGGGTGGCCGCCTCGACGGCTACGAGATCCGCACGGCGGCCGTGGCGCGCAGCGTCCCGTGCCTGACCACGGTCCAGGCGCTCGCCGCGGCCGTCCAGGGCATCGAGGCGCTCAGCCGCGGCGACGTGGGCGTCCGCTCGCTCCAGGAGCACGCGGAGCACCTCACCGCAGCCCGCGACTAGCAGCCCGTAGAGGAGAGGGGGACACCGGATTCGCGTACGCGACGGGTGTCCCCCTCTTCATGAGCGCAGAAGGATCTTCAAGGCGATGTACAAACTCTTCTTCAACCTCGTCTTCAAGCGGATGGACCCGGAGCAGGCCCACTACATGGCCTTCCGGTGGATCCGCCTCGCGGCCCGTACGCCGGTGCTGCGCACCTTCGTCGCGGCCTACCTGGCGCCCCGCCACAAGGAACTGCGCACGGAGGCCCTCGGCCTGCGGATGCACGGCCCCTTCGGGCTCGCGGCGGGCTTCGACAAGAACGCCGTCGCCATCGACGGGATGTCGATGCTCGGCTTCGACCACGTCGAGATCGGCACGGTCACGGCCCAGGCCCAGCCGGGCAACCCGAAGAAGCGCCTGTTCCGGCTCGTCCCCGACCGCGCGCTGATCAACCGGATGGGCTTCAACAACGAGGGCTCCGAGGCCGTCGCCGACCGCCTCGCGGCCCGCAGGCCCGTCTTCAACACGGTCGTGGGCGTCAACATCGGCAAGACCAAGGTCGTGCCCGAGGAGGAAGCGGTGGGGGACTACGTCGCCTCCACCGAGCGCCTCGCCCGCCACGCCGACTACATGGTCGTCAACGTCTCCTCCCCGAACACCCCCGGCCTGCGCAACCTCCAGGCCACCGAATCCCTGCGCCCGCTGCTGACGGCCGTACGGGAGGCCGCGGACCGCGCCGTGACCGGCCGGCGCGTCCCGCTCCTGGTCAAGATCGCGCCCGACCTCGCCGACGAGGACGTGGACGCGGTCGCCGACCTGGCCCTGGAGCTCGGCCTGGACGGCATCATCGCGACGAACACCACGATCGCCCGCGACGACCTGGGCCTGAAGTCCGCCCCCGACCTGGTGAAGGAGACCGGCGGGCTGTCCGGAGCACCGGTCAAGGAGCGCTCCCTGGAGGTCCTGCGCCGCCTCTACGCCCGGGTGGGCGACCGCCTGGTGCTCGTGGGCGTCGGAGGCATCGAGAACGCCGAGGACGCCTGGCAGCGGATCCTGGCCGGCGCCACGCTGATCCAGGGCTACAGCGCCTTCATCTACGAGGGCCCCTGCTACGCCCGCGCCATCCACAAGGGCCTCGCCGCGCGCCTGGCCGCCAGCCCGTACGAGACGCTCGCCGACGCGGTGGGCGCCGAGACCCGGAAGGCCTCGCTGTGACCTCTGCGACCTCTGTGACCCCGTTCGGTACCCGCCTGCGCGCCGCGATGGACTCCCGTGGCCCGCTGTGCGTCGGGATCGATCCGCACGCCGCCCTGCTGGCCTCCTGGGGCCTGGACGACGACATCGCCGGGCTGGAGAAGTTCTCCCGCACCGTCGTCGAGGCGCTGGCGGAGGAGGTCGCGGTGTTCAAGCCGCAGGCCGCCTTCTTCGAGCGGTTCGGGTCCAAGGGCATCGCGGTCCTGGAGCGGACGGTGGCCGACGCGCGGGCCGCGGGCACGCTCGTCGTGATGGACGCCAAGCGGGGGGACATCGGCTCGACGATGGCCGCGTACGCCCAGACGTTCCTCTCGCCGTCCTCGCCGCTGTTCTCGGACGCGCTGACGGTCTCCCCGTATCTGGGCTACGGCTCGCTGGCGCCGGCGGTGGAGCTGGCCCGGGAGTCGGGCGCCGGCCTGTTCGTGCTGGCCCTCACCTCGAACCCGGAGGGCGCGGAGGTCCAGCGGGCGGTACGGGAGGACGGCCGCACGATCGCCGCGACGATGCTGGCGCATCTCGCGGCCGAGAACGAGGGCGCGTCCCCCATGGGCTCGTTCGGCGCCGTGGTCGGTGCCACCCTGGGCGATCTGTCCTCCTTCGACCTGGACATCAACGGGCCGCTGCTGGCCCCCGGCATCGGCGCGCAGGGCGCGACGGCGGCGGACCTCCCGGCCGTCTTCGGCGCGGCCGTGGGCAACGTGGTGCCGAACGTGTCGCGGGGCGTTCTCAAGCACGGCCCCGACGCGGCCGCGCTCCGTGCGTCGGCGGCCGGGTTCGCGGCCGAGATCCGCGCGGCCGTCTCCGCGTAGCCGGGTGCGGCTCGGGGTCCGGGAGCGGGCCCCCGGACCCCGAGCCGCAAACGCCGGCGAGGCCGAATCGGGTCGCCGACGGGTGGACCGTCGCACTGCTTGACGAAATTCGAACGTCATTCACCGGACAAAACCGGGGTGATATGTCCGTGATGTACGGTTCAGTGGAGGCTGACCAGGACTTTTCGTCCGTTCTCGCTGACTGGAGCGGCCTTGGCCGCTAGTCTCCGACCAGAGTGAACGAGCAGCGAACGAGTTCCATCGCTGTTCGGGCGCTCGCCTGGTGTGGTGCCTTCGGGCATCCCACTGGTCCGTATCCGACAGTTCGACATCCGAGGTGACGTAGGCGTGGCTCTTCCGCCCCTTACCCCTGAACAGCGCGCAGCCGCGCTCGAAAAGGCCGCCGCGGCTCGCCGGGAGCGGGCCGAGGTGAAGAATCGACTCAAGCATTCCGGCGCCTCGCTCCAAGAGGTCATCAAGACGGGCCAGGAGAACGACGTCATCGGCAAGATGAAGGTCTCCGCCCTGCTGGAGTCCCTGCCTGGCGTGGGCAAGGTGCGCGCCAAGCAGATCATGGAGCGCCTCGGCATCTCCGAGTCCCGGCGTGTCCGAGGTCTCGGTTCCAACCAGATCGCTTCTCTGGAGCGTGAGTTCGGCACCCCCGCCGGCTGACGCGTCGCCTGAAGCTGTCCCGGCGTTCTCAGGCAGTCCCGAGAACCTGGATAATCGCTCTATGGCAGCAGAGGTTCGTCCGCGGCTGACCGTGCTCTCCGGCCCTTCAGGGGTCGGTAAGAGCACGGTCGTCGCGCATATGCGCAAAGTCCACCCCGAGGTATGGCTCTCGGTGTCGGCCACCACCCGCAAGCCGCGGCCCGGTGAGCGACACGGAGTCCACTACTTCTTCGTCAACGACGACGAGTTCGACAAGCTGATCGCCAATGGCGAGCTGCTGGAGTGGGCCGAGTTCGCGGGCAACCGCTACGGCACACCGCGCGGCGCGGTACTGGAACGCCTGGACAAGGGCGAGCCCGTACTGCTGGAGATCGACCTCCAGGGCGCCCGGCTCGTCCGCGAGTCGATGCCCGAGGCCCTGCTGGTCTTCCTGGCCCCGCCGAGCTGGGACGAGCTGGTCCGCCGGCTCACCGGCCGGGGCACCGAATCGGCGGAGGTCATCGAGCGCAGGCTCGTGACCGCCAAGGTCGAACTCGCTGCCGAGTCCGAGTTCGACACCACCCTGGTCAACACCTCCGTCGAGGACGTGGCGCGTGAGCTGCTAGCCTTGATGAAAGTTGTTTGATCGTTGATCGATGTTCAGTCGATCGGTGTTCGTCAACGTTTCGATCTTTCAACCCATCTTCGGAAGGTAGAGCGTGTCCTCTTCCATCACTGCGCCCGAGGGCATCATCAACCCGCCGATCGACGAGCTGCTCGAGGCCACGGACTCGAAGTACAGCCTCGTGATCTACGCGGCCAAGCGTGCGCGTCAGATCAACGCGTACTACTCGCAGCTCGGTGAGGGCCTGCTCGAGTACGTCGGCCCGCTGGTGGACACCCACGTCCACGAGAAGCCGCTTTCGATCGCGCTGCGCGAGATCAACGCGGGTCTGCTGACCTCCGAGGCCATCGAGGCCCCGGCCCAGTAAGGCACCGAGAAGTCCTTTCGCCACAGGCCCGGCAGAACATCTGCCGGGCCTGTGGTGTGTCATAGACAGGTACGACGATCAGCCGAAAGGGCGTGTGTGGTGGGTAAGCCGAAAGTCGTGCTCGGAGTCAGCGGCGGGATCGCCGCCTACAAGGCGTGCGAGCTGCTGCGCCGGCTGACCGAGTCCGGGCACGAGGTACGGGTCGTCCCGACGGCGTCGTCCCTGAACTTCGTGGGCGAGGCCACCTGGGCCGCGCTGTCCGGGAACCCCGCCTCCACCGAGGTCTGGGAGACCGTCCACGAGGTGCCGCACGTGCGCATCGGGCAGGAGGCGGACCTCGTCGTCGTCGCGCCCGCGACCGCCGACCTGCTGGCCAAGGCCGCCCACGGCCTGGCCGACGACCTGCTGACCAATACGCTGCTCACCGCCCGCTGTCCGGTGGTCTTCGCCCCCGCCATGCACACCGAGATGTGGGAGCACCCCGCCACCCAGGAGAACGTGGCCACGCTGCGCCGGCGCGGAGCCGTCGTCATCGAGCCCGCCGTGGGACGGCTGACCGGCAAGGACACCGGCAAGGGCCGGCTGCCTGACCCCGACGAGATCTTCGAGGTCTGCCGCCTGGTGATCGCGCGCGGGGTGGCCGAGCCCGACCTGGCCGGGCGCCACGTGGTGGTCAGCGCGGGCGGCACGCGCGAGCCGCTCGACCCGGTCCGCTTCCTCGGCAACCGCTCCTCCGGCAAGCAGGGCTACGCGCTGGCCCGCACCGCCGCCGCCCGCGGGGCCCGGGTCACCCTCATCGCGGCCAACACCGCACTGGCCGACCCGGCCGGGGTGGACGTCGTACGCGTCGGCACCGCGCTCCAGCTGCGGGAAGCCGTGCTCAAGGCGGCCCCGGACGCCGACGCCGTGGTGATGGCCGCGGCCGTGGCCGATTTCCGGCCGGCCGTGTACGCCGACGGCAAGATCAAGAAGAAGGACGGGGAGGAGCCCGCCCCGGTGAACCTCGTGCGAAATCCTGACGTCCTGGCGGAGATCTCATCCGAACGGGCTCGAGGCGGACAGATCATCGTCGGATTCGCGGCGGAGACGGACGACGTTCTCGCCAACGGGCGGAGCAAGCTCCTCCGTAAGGGTTGCGACCTCCTGGTGGTCAATGAGGTCGGTGAGACCAAAACCTTCGGATCCGAGGAGAACGAGGCGGTCATCCTTGCCTCCGATGGGGCGGAGATTGCCATTCCCCGTGGTCCGAAGGAAGCGCTCGCGGACGCCATATGGGATCAGGTCGCTCCGCGACTCGCTTCCGGAACCGCCTGAGTGGCGCCCTTCTCCGCGGCAAATCCGTGAGTCAGAATGGAGTGCCGCAGGTCACACGACTCCCACAAGGCGAGACGGGTGGTCCGGTAAACGGTGGCGACCGATAAACTGCACCTGGAACGTGATCGGGCGCAGCCCCCGATGTGGTTCCGCCAAATGATCAGCCAGCAGCCGCTGCAACCCCAGGGAGCGATGTGTCCCGCCGCCTGTTCACCTCGGAGTCCGTGACCGAGGGCCACCCCGACAAGATCGCTGACCAGATCAGCGACACGATCCTCGACGCGCTCCTCACCGAGGACCCGACCTCACGTGTGGCCGTGGAGACCCTCATCACCACCGGCCTCGTGCACATCGCGGGAGAGGTGACGACGAAGGCCTACGCCCCGATCGCGCAGCTCGTCCGCGACAAGATCCTCGAGATCGGCTACGACTCCTCCAAGAAGGGCTTCGACGGCGCCTCGTGCGGCGTGTCGGTGTCCATCGGCGCGCAGTCCCCGGACATCGCGCAGGGTGTCGACACCGCGTACGAGAAGCGTGTCGAGGGTGACGAGGACGAGCTCGACAAGCAGGGCGCCGGCGACCAGGGCCTGATGTTCGGGTACGCCTGCGACGAGACCCCCGAGCTCATGCCGCTCCCGATCCACATCGCGCACCGGCTCTCCCGCCGGCTGTCCGAGGTCCGCAAGAACGGGACCATCCCGTACCTGCGTCCCGACGGCAAGACCCAGGTCACCATCGAGTACGACGGTGACAAGGCCGTGCGCCTGGACACCGTCGTCGTGTCCTCGCAGCACGCCGCGGACATCGACCTGGACTCGCTGCTCGCTCCCGACATCCGCGAGTTCGTCGTCGAGCACGTGCTGGCGCAGCTCGTCGAGGACGGCATCAAGCTGGACACCGAGGGCTACCGCCTGCTGGTGAACCCGACCGGCCGCTTCGAGATCGGCGGCCCGATGGGCGACGCCGGCCTCACCGGCCGCAAGATCATCATCGACACCTACGGCGGCATGGCCCGCCACGGTGGCGGCGCCTTCTCGGGCAAGGACCCGTCCAAGGTGGACCGCAGCGCCGCGTACGCGATGCGCTGGGTCGCGAAGAACGTGGTCGCCGCCGGCCTCGCCTCGCGCTGCGAGGTCCAGGTCGCGTACGCGATCGGCAAGGCCGAGCCCGTCGGTCTGTTCGTCGAGACCTTCGGCACCGCCAAGGTCGAGGTCCAGAAGATCGAGGACGCGATCGGCCAGGTCTTCGACCTGCGTCCGGCCGCGATCATCCGCGACCTCGACCTGCTGCGCCCGATCTACGCCCAGACCGCCGCGTACGGCCACTTCGGCCGTGAGCTGCCGGACTTCACCTGGGAGCGCACGGACCGCGTGGACGCGCTGCGCGCGGCCGCCGGCCTGTAGGACGGCCCGTACCACGAACGCCGCCTGACGGAAGGGCCCGGACCGGTGACGGTCCGGGCCCTTCCGTCGTCCGCGTTGTCAGTGGGATTTGGTAAGAATGCGGGTGTGAGCAGCGCGAACGAGTCCGGGCAGCGGAGCGGGGACGAGGGTCCCGGCGGTCCGCCGGAGCAGCTTGCGCTGATGCGGGAGATGGTGGCGGAGGCGAAGGCCAAGGCGCCCAAGGCCAAACCGCGCACCTGGCGCGGCGCCGCCCTCGCCGAGGACCTGCCGGTCGCCCGGATCCTCGTCAACAAGGGCGTGCTCCACCTGGACCAGCTCTGGGACTACGCCGTCCCCGCGGAACTCTCCGAGGCCGCCCAGCCGGGCGTCCGCGTCCGGGTCCGCTTCGGGGCCGGCTCCCACCAGGTGCACGGCGGCCGCCGCGAGGGTGGCGGGCTCATCGACGGGTTCATCGTCGAGCGCCGCGCCGAATCCGACTACAACGGCGCCCTCGCCGCGCTCGCCCACGTCGTCTCGCCCGAGGTTGTGCTCAGCCCCCGCATGCTGGCCCTCGCGCGGGCCGTCGCCGACCGGTACGCGGGCAGCCTGGCCGACGTACTCCAGCTCGCGCTGCCCCCGCGCAACGCCCGCGCCGAGTCCAAGCCCTCGCCCGAGCCGCTGCCCCCGCCAGCCGCGCCCGAGCCGGCCGGCTGGGAGCGGTACGGGGCCGGCCCCGGCTTCCTGCGGGCCCTGGCCACCGGCGGGACCCCGCGTGCCGTGTGGACGGCCCTGCCGGGCCCAGGCTGGGCCGATGAGCTGGCCCGCGCCATGGCGGCCACCCTCGCCTCCGGCCGGGGCGCCCTCGCCGTCCTGCCCGACGGGCGGACCGCCGCCCGGGTCGACGCCGCGCTCACCGCCCTGCTCGGCGAGGGGAGGCACGCGCTGCTGACCGCCGAGTCGGGCCCCGAGAAGCGCTACCGCCAGTGGCTGGCCGTGCACCGCGGCTCGGTGCGGGCCGTCATCGGCACCCGGGCCGCGATGTTCGCCCCGGTCCGTGACCTCGGGCTGGTCGCCATCTGGGACGACGGCGACTCCAGCCACAGTGACGACCACGCCCCCTTCCCCCATGTCCGGGAGGTGCTGGAGCTGCGCGCGGTCACCGACGGCTGCGGCTTCCTGGCCGGGAGTACGAGCTGCACCGTGGAGGCCGCCCAGCTGGTGGAGTCCGGCTGGGCGCGGCCGCTGGTCGCCGACCGCGAGACGATACGGGCCTGCGCGCCCCGGATCCGGACCGTAGGCGACGAGCTGCTGGCCCGGGACGAGGCGGCCAAGGCGGCGCGGCTGCCGAGCCTGGCGTGGGAGACCGTACGGGAGGGGCTGAAGTCCGGGCCCGTCCTGGTGCAGGTGCCGCGGCGGGGCTATGTGCCCCGGCTGGCGTGCGAGCGGTGCCGGACCCCGGCCCGGTGCAAGGTGTGCGCCGGGCCGCTGGAGGCACCCGACGAGCGGGATCTGCAGTGCGGGTGGTGCGGGCGGGCCGAGCCGTCCTGGCACTGCGAGGAGTGCGGGTCGTTCCGGCTGCGGGCCCAGGTGGTGGGCGCGCGGCGGACGGCCGAGGAGCTGGGGCGGGCCTTCCCCGCCGTGCCCGTACGGACCTCGGGGCGCGACCACGTACTGGACGAGGTGCCGGACCGGCCCGCGCTGGTGGTGTGCACCCCCGGGGCCGAGCCGGTCGCGGCGGGCGCCGGCTATGCGGCGGCCCTGCTGCTGGACGGCTGGGCCATGCTGTCGCGGCCCGACCTGCGCGCGGGCGAGGACGCGCTGCGGCGCTGGATCGCGGCCGCCTCGCTGGTACGGGGGGACGGGCAGGTCGTCGTGGTGGCCGAGCCGACGCTCCGGCCGGTCCAGGCCCTGGTGCGGTGGGACCCGGTGGGGCATGCCGTCCGGGAGCTCGCGGAGCGGGCCCAGCTGGGCTTCCCGCCGGTGTCCCGGATGGCCGCGGTCGCCGGGCGGGGCGAGGCGGTGGAGGCCTTCCTGGCCGCCGCCGAACTGCCGGCGGACGCGGAGATCCTGGGCCCGGTGCCGCTGCCGGGGCGACGCGGGGAGCCGTCACCGGGAGAGCGGGCGCTGGTCCGGGTCCGCCCGGGCAGCGGCGCCGCGCTGGCCGCCGCCCTCAAGTCGGCGCAGGCGGCCCGACTGGCGCGGGGAGTTCCGGCGGCGGACGCGGTCCGGGTCAGGATCGACCCGCCGGAGATCGGCTAGCCGTCGGCTAGCCGGTGCCCCGGCCGGGCGTCGGGAGGGATCGCGAGCCCGGATGCGATGCGAGTGGCGTCGTACCCGGCAGGCGCCGGTTTCGGGCGGCTCGGCCGTCCGGCCGGCCCCGTGTATGGGAACCAGTGGCCTGCCGGGTGTCCGGCTCGATCCGCCGGGAAGGGCCGTGGGAGTGGACGGCGACGATCGCGCGGCTCCGGCCGGAGCGTCTCCCACGCCGAACGCCCCCGGCGGGGGCGGCCCGGGGTCCGCCCGGGCGGGGTCCGGGGGAGGGGCGCCCCCGCCGGGGGCGGGTTGGGGCAGGGCCGTCGGGGGTCGGCGTCCCGGCGGCGGGCGGTGCGGCAGGCAGGGTATCCGCGCGGGGCGTCAGCCGTTGCGGGGGCCGGGGAAGGCCGGGGAACGGGCCGCCCCCGCGGTCTGGGACTCCTCGCGCAGCGGCTGCGGCGGAACCGAGCGGGCCGCCGGGACGGTGGGGAGCGGTCCCAGAGTCCGGGTGGCCGTACCCTCGGCGACCGGCTCGGCGGACTCGGCGGCCTGCGCGCGGCGGGCTCCGTAGCGGCGGTGCACGGCCTGCTTGGTCACGCCGAGGGCCGAGCCGACCGCGTCCCACGAGAAGCCGAGCGAGCGGTCGAAGTCCACCGCGGCGGTCACCAGGGTCTCGACGCTGTCCCGCAGTTCCTGCGCGAGGCGGACGGTGGGAGCGGGCGCCCTGCCGTAGACGACGAAGCCCGTGGAGGGACCGGAGCGGCGCGGGCGGTACACGTTGCCCAGCTGGGCGGTGAGCGTACGCAGAGCATCCACCTGCCGGCGAACCCGCTCGATGTCCCGCACCAGGAGGTGCAGGCTGGCCCGTGCTTGGGCGTCGTGGGTGGCGTGGTCGGCCATGAAGAAGCCTCTCGAACCGGTGCTGAAGAGCGGATAGGGCCGCAGACACCGTTCTGTTTCGCGGCCCGTTTCGGTCAATCTCTCTTGACCAACGCGCCACCCGGCGCCCAGGTCACGCTGTGGGGGCGTGTCGGCATATGCGAGAGGCGCGCGGATGTGTGTACGCCCCCTCGTACATGCGGTGGGCCGCCCGGCGGGCACCCCATAGACTGGTTCGCTGCTGACAGCCGAGATAGCGAGGTAGGACCCAAGTGAAGCTCGTCTTCGCAGGCACCCCCGAGGTCGCCGTGCCCGCCCTGGACGCCTTGATCGCCTCCGGGCGGCACGAGGTCGCGGCCGTCATCACCCGGCCCGACGCCCCGGCCGGCCGCGGCCGCCGGCTCGTCGCCAGCCCGGTCGCCGAGCGCGCCGAGGAGGCCGGGATCGAGGTCCTCAAGCCCGCCAGGCCCCGCGACCCCGACTTCCAGGCCCGGCTGCGCGAGATCGACCCGGACTGCTGCCCGGTCGTCGCGTACGGCGCGCTGATCCCCAAGAGCGCCATCGAGATCCCCCGTCACGGGTGGGTCAACCTGCACTTCTCGCTGCTGCCCGCGTGGCGCGGGGCCGCGCCAGTGCAGCACTCGATCATGGCGGGCGACCAGGTGACCGGAGCGTCCACCTTCCGGATCGAGGAAGGGCTGGACTCCGGGCCGGTCTACGGGATCCTGACCGAGGAGATCCGGCCCACCGACACCAGCGGCGACCTGCTGACCCGCCTCGCGTTCGCGGGCTCCGGGCTGCTGGCCGCCACCATGGACGGCATCGAGGACGGCACCCTGCGCGCCGTCGAGCAGCCGGCCGACGGGATCTCGCTCGCCCCGAAGATCACCGTCGAGGACGCCAGGATCGACTGGAACGCCCCCGCGATGCGCGCCGACCGCGTGGTGCGCGGCTGCACGCCCGCGCCGGGCGCGTGGACCGTCTTCCGCGGGGAGCGGCTCAAGGTGATCTCGGTCGGCCTGGTGACCGACCGCACGGACCTGGCGCCCGGGGTACTGGCCCCGGCCAAGAACAACGTCTACGCGGGCACCGGTTCGCACGCCGTGGAGCTGCTCTGGGTGCAGCCCCAGGGCAAGAAGCCGATGAAGGGCGCCGACTGGGCCCGCGGGGTGCGGATCGCGCCCGGTGAGCGCCTCGGCGGGGCCGACGTAGGCTGATCCCAGGCGGTGCCCCCGCCGCCGGTGGCCGTATCGGCACACCTTTTGTCACCAGTAGCACCTCTTGTCACCCGTAGCACCTCGTATCCCCGGAGCACCTTTCACGTGAGCGAACAGCCTCGTCGTCGACCCGCCACCGGCGGCCAGCCGCCCAAGGGCAAGCAGGCCAAGCCGTACCGCCGGCCCCAGAAGGACCCCGTCCGGATGCTGGCCTTCGAGGCGCTGCGGGCGGTGGGCGAGCGCGACGCCTACGCCAACCTCGTGCTGCCGCCGCTGCTGCGCAAGGCCCGCCAGGACGAGAACTTCCAGGCGCGGGACGCGGCGCTGGCAACCGAGCTGGTGTACGGGACGCTGCGCCGCCAGGGGACGTACGACGCGGTCATCAAGGCGTGCATCGACCGGCCGCTGCGCGAGGTGGACCCGCCGGTGCTGGACGTGCTCTCGCTCGGCGCGCACCAGCTGCTGGGGACCCGGATCCCGACGCACGCGGCCGTCTCGGCGAGCGTGGAGCTGGCCCGGGTGGTGCTCGGGGACGGGCGCGCGAAGTTCGTGAACGCCGTGCTGCGCAAGATCTCCGCGCACGACCTGGAGGGGTGGCTGGAGAAGGTCGCCCCGCCGTACGAGGACGATGCCGAGGAGCACCTCGCGATCTACCACTCGCACCCGCGCTGGGTCGTGAGCGCGCTCTGGGACTCGCTGGGCGGCGGTCGCGCCGGGATCGAGGACCTGCTGGAGGCCGACAACGAGCGGCCCGAGGTCACGCTCGTCGCGCGGCCGGGGCGGTCCACGACCGAGGAACTGCTGGAGGCGGTCGGCGAGGACTCGGCGCTGCCGGGGCGCTGGTCCCCGTACGCCGTCCGGATGGCCGAGGGCGGCGAGCCGGGCGCGCTGGAGGCGGTGCGCGAGGGGCGGGCCGGAGTCCAGGACGAGGGCAGCCAGCTCGTGGCGATGGCCCTGGCGGCGGCGCCGGTCGAGGGGCGCGACGAGCGCTGGCTCGACGGCTGCGCCGGACCGGGCGGCAAGGCGGCCCTGCTGGCGGCGCTGGCCGCGCAGCGCGGGGCCTTCCTGCTGGCCTCCGAGAAGCAGCCGCACCGGGCCCGGCTGGTCGAGCGGGCGCTGGCGGGCAACCCGGGCCCGTACCAGGTCATCGCGGCGGACGGCACCCGGCCGCCGTGGCTGCCGGGCTCCTTCGACCGGGTCCTGATGGATGTCCCCTGCTCCGGCCTGGGCGCGCTGCGCCGCCGCCCGGAGGCACGGTGGCGACGCCGTCCGGAGGACCTGGAGGGCCTCGCGCCGCTTCAGCGCGGGCTGCTGCGGGAGGCGCTGTCGGCGGTACGGGTCGGCGGCATCGTCGGCTACGCGACCTGCTCACCGCACCTGGCGGAGACCCGGGTGGTCGTGGACGACGTCCTCAAGGGGCGGGGCGCCGGAGCGGTACCGGTGTCGGCCGAACTGATCGACGCCCGGCCGTACATGGCGGGTGTCCCGGCGCTGGGCGACGGCCCGGACGTCCAGCTGTGGCCGCACCTGCACGGCACCGACGCGATGTACCTGGCCCTGCTGAGGCGCACGGCCTGAGGCGGGCACGGCTCAGGTAGTTGTGGATCGGAGTCACCGTCGTGTCGAACGGCGGGGCTCCGATTTCCTGTGTGGCGCCGGGCAGTGCCTCTTCAACGAAGGCCTCCCGCCTCTTCACGCTGCGCCGGACCCGTCCCCGTCCGCTTCCGTAGCGGCGACAGGGCCAGGGGGGCCCAGGAGGAGGCCAGGATCGCCGCGCCCACCCACAGGGTGGTGTGGAGGGTGGTCAGTTCCGTGAGGAGGCCCGAGGCGGCGGAGCCCAGGGCGATGGCTCCGGTCAGCATGAAACGGAAGGTGGCGTTCATGCGGCCCAGGAGGGGATCCGGGGTCAGGTGCTGGCGCAGGCTCACGCCCAGGACGTTGTTCGAGCCGACCTTCATCATGGCCACCATCCACCCGCCGCCGGCCAGCCAGAGCCACGGACCGTGGTCGAGCAGCGGGACCAGCAGGGCGGCCGGGGTCAGGTTCAGCACCACCGCGCGGCCGTAGCCGATGCGCGCCGCCAAGGGCTCGGCCAGCCGGGCGCCGAGCAGCAGGCCCACCCCGCCCGCCGCCCAGAACAGGCCGAGCGAGGCAGGGGACAGCCCGAGCTCCCGTACGAAGAGCACCGGCAGCATGGTGTTGATGACCGAGCCGCCCAGGTTGGTCAGCGTGGAGGCCAGCGCGAGGGCCCGCAGTTCGGCGTGGCCCAGTACGTGGTGCAGCCCCTCCTTGATCTGCGTCAGCAGCCTCGTGCGCTCGGCGGCGGCGGGTGGGGCCGGGGTGGGCTGGATCCGCGTCAGGCGCAGCGCGGAGGCGAGGTAGGCGACCGAGGCGCAGGCCAGCGCGAACGGGGCGGTCAGCGCGGCGACCAGGAAGCCGCCGGCGCCGCGGCCGGCGATGTTGGCGGCGGCCATGAGCGTGACGACGGCGGCGTTCGCCCGGACCAGCCGGTCCCTGCCGATCAGCTGGGGCAGGACGCTCTGGGAGCCGACGTCGGAGAAGACGGTGGCGCAGCCGGTGACGAGGACGACGGCGTACAGCTGCGCGAGCGTGAGCGCGTCGAGTAACCGGGCGAGCGGGAGCGAGGCGAAGAGGGCCGCGCGGGCGAGGTCGGCGGTGATCAGGACGCGGCGGGTGCGCAGGCGGTCGACCCAGGCGCCGGCGGGCAGGCCGATGAGGAGGAACGCGAGGGTGGAGAGCGCCGCGAGCGTGCCGACCTGGGCGGGGGTGGCGTCGAGCGTGGTGAGCGCGAGGAGGGGGACGGCGATGTAGCCGGTGTTGGTGGCGAGCTGGTTGAGGGTGGCGGCGGCGAAGAGGGTGCGGAAGTCCGGGGCGGCCCAGGGGGACGGGGTGGTGGTGTCGGCGGGCGTGGGGATCGGGGCGACTGCCATGCCGGTGATGGCTCCTCGGGCGTGTGGGGCGGGTGTCACGACGAAACCGTGCCGCAGCGGATAGCGAAGGACAAGTGAAAGGTACTCCCATGATCACTTAAGCGTCGCTACGCTCGCGGTGAGAGGCAGGGTCGTGGCCGAGAGTCGCGGTGGGCATGGCAGGCTTGGGGCATGGCCGTTCAGATCAATCCCAGCATCCTGTCCGCCGACTTCGCCCGACTCGCCGACGAGGTGAAGGCCGTCGAGGGGGCCGACTGGCTGCATGTCGACGTCATGGACAACCATTTCGTCCCGAATCTCACCCTCGGCATGCCGATCGTGGAGTCGCTCAGCAGGGCCACGGCCATTCCGCTGGACCTGCACCTGATGATCGAGGACCCGGACCGGTGGGCGCCGCAGTACGTGGAGGCGGGGGCCGGTTCGGTCACCTTCCACGCCGAGGCCGCCGCAGCGCCCGTACGGCTGGCGCGGGAGATCCGGGCCAAGGGGGCCCGGGCGGCGATGGCGCTCAAGCCGGCGACGCCGATCGAGCAGTACGAGGACCTGCTGCCGGAACTCGACATGGTGCTGATCATGACGGTCGAGCCGGGCTTCGGCGGGCAGTCCTTCCTCGACATCATGCTGCCCAAGATCCGCCGTACCCGGGAACTGATCGCCAAGCACGGCCTGGACCTGTGGCTCCAGGTCGACGGCGGGGTCTCGGCTTCGACCATCGAGCGCATCGCGGAAGCCGGCGCCGATGTGTTCGTCGCCGGGAGCGCGGTCTACGGGGCCGTCGATCCGGCCTCCGCGGTGCGGACTCTGCGTGAGCAGGCGGGTGCGGCGATCGCCGCAGCCCCCTGGGCTTGCGACCACTGAGCCAAGGGTTCGTGAACAGCTTGGTGAACGGGAGCTGTCCGGGCTGATCAGCGGCCGTTGGATCTGACAGGATGAACGGCGAGTCGAGAGTGTGAACACGAGAGTGTGAACAGCAGTGAGGAGAACGCGGTGTCTGCAATGTCGGCGGGACGGTCAGCCCTGCGGATGGGACCCGCGGAGCTGGTGCAGGCGGCGGCCATGGCGCGCCGCTTCTACCTGGAGGGGAAGTCCAAGATCCAGATCGCCGAGGAGTTCGGCGTGAGCCGCTTCAAGGTGGCCCGGGTTCTGGAGACAGCTCTCGAACGTGACCTCGTACGCATCGAGATCCGGGTGCCCGCGGAGCTGGACGCGGAGCGGTCGGACGCGCTCCGGGCCCGGTACGGGCTCCGGCACGCTGTCGTGGTGGAGTCCCCGGCCGATGCGACCGAGGACGCGCCCGACCCGGAGAACCTGGGCGCGGTGGCGGCCGATCTGCTCGGCGAGCTGGTCAACGAGGGCGATGTGCTGGGCCTCGCGTGGGGGCGGTCGACCATTCACATGGCCGCCTCCCTGCACCGGCTGCCGCCGTGCACCGTGGTCCAGCTGACCGGCGTGTACGACGCGGGGACCGCCGAGCGGGGTTCCGTCGAGGCCGTACGGCGGGCCGCGCAGGTTTCGGGCGGTGACGCGCACCCGATCTACGCGCCGATGCTGCTGCCCGATCCGGCCACCGCGGCCGCGCTGCGGAGCCAGACGGGGATCGCGCGGGCGTTCGAGTACTTCGACAAGGTGACGGTCGCGGCCGTCTCCATCGGGTCGTGGGAGCCGGGGATCTCGACCGTCCACGACATGCTGAGCGATGAGGAGCGGGCGCACTACGCCTCGCTGGGCGTCGCGGCCGAAATGTCCGCCCACCTGTTCGACGCCGAGGGGCGCCGGGTCGGGCGGGATCTCGGCGAGCGCTGCATCACCGTCGAGGCGGACCGGCTGCGGCGGATCCCCGAGGTCGTGGCGATCGCGGGCGGGCTGCGGAAGGCGTCGGCGATCGGGGCCGTGCTGCGGTCGGGGCTCGTGACCAGCCTGGTTACGGACACGGCGGTCGCGGACTATCTGCTGACCGAGTCCGAGCCCGGGCTGCGGCCGGCGCTGGACCGGGCCGACCCGGACGACTGACGGGCGGCCGCGGAAGGGCCGATCGGGGGGCGGGGAGGCGCCGCCGACGGCCGGTGGTGCGGATGGTGCCGTAATTGAGATCCGAACGGCGGACCGTTGGGCGGCCTGCGGGGCGCATACTGGTTCCAATGACAAAGTCAGCAGTACCTCGCCGCCATTTGCCGTCCAGCCCGTTCAAGGCCCCCGTGGAACCGCCGCTTCGGCAGTTCAGCGTGGGCGACCGGGTCAGTCACGACGAACACGGTCTCGGCCGTGTCGTCGGTATCGAGGAGGGGATCGCTGTCCTCGTCGACTTCGGATCCGTCCAGAAACGAATCCTGAGTCCTTACACCAAGATGTCCGCGCTCTGACAGTGCGCTGAGAGCGCTCTGGCGATTCGCGAGCGAATCGGATATTTGGCACGATCGGCGCATGATCTTCAGGAACGTGCCCCGATCGCTGTTGCGTGTGCTGGGGGCCCTGTTCCTCTGTGCCGCGCTGGTCGGTGCGGTGGGCTGCGGTGGGAAGAAACCCGCGCCCTCGCCTGCCGGCGTCAGCGCCAGTGCGGGTTCGGGGGCTGGTGTCGTCACGCCCGGGTGGGCGACGGGGATGGCGACCGTACGGGTCGACGCGCTGCCGCAGCAGGCGCGTGATGTGCTCGCGCTGATCGACAGGGGCGGGCCGTATCCGTACCGGCAGGACGGGACCGTCTTCGGGAACTTCGAGAAGGCGCTGCCGCAGAAGAAGCGCGGATATTACCACGAGTTCACCGTGAAGACGCCGGGGGAGCGGGACCGCGGGGCCCGGCGGATCGTGACGGGCGAGGGTGGGGAGTTCTTCTACACGGACGACCACTACGCGACCTTCAAGGCGGTTCTCCGATGACCCTGGATCCGCAGCCGCTCGCGCCTGCGCTCGCCGCGGCGGAGGAGGCGGGCTGGACGACCGTACGGCTGGACCTGGCCGGTGTACGGACCAAGGCCGAGCTGATGCGGCGGTGCGGGGTGGCGCTGCGGGTGCCGGAGTGGTTCGGGGGGAACTGGGACGCGCTGGCGGACTCGCTGATCGACCTGTCCTGGTTGCCGCAGGCGCCGGGGCGGCTGGTGGCCGTCACCTCGTGGCGTGCCTATGCCGGGGCGCGGCCCGCTGACTGGGAGACCTTGCTCGAGGTCTTGGAGTCGGCCGTCGATTTCTGGCGGCGGGAGCCCGGGGAGGGGGCCTTGAGCGTGCTGGTCGCCGATGCGGACGGCTGGCCGGAGGCGGGGCCGACGGCGGGCCTGGGGGGCCGACCGGGCTGACCTGGGGCTCCGCCCCCGACCCCGCTGGGGCCCCGCCCCAGACCCCGCGCCTCAAACGCCGGCGAGGCTGGGGGTGGCCGGCGAGCTGGGGTGGCCGGCGAGCTGGGGTGGCCGGTGAGGCTGGATGTGCGGGTGGGGGCAGGGTGATCCTGCCCCCACTGGTGTGTCAGGCGGGGTGATCCCGCCCCCTCCGGTGGGTCAGGACTTCGGGATCCATGGAGGGGTTTGGCCCCAGGACCAGACGGGGATTTTGGCCGCGTCGACCGGGGGTGGGTTGGAGCCCGAGTAGATCAGGGCCATGCGGGTGCCCCACTCGATGTAGTAGATGAACACCGCCCGGAACTCCGGGTCCGTCGGGAGGCCGACCTCGTCGGCCGTGTCCAGGAGCAGGTCGACCCAGCGGCGGCGCTGCTTCTCGGTGATGGCGCGGCCCAGGTGCTTGGTGGCCATGTGCTGGTGGCCGCCGTGGTGGGCCGTGTAGTCCGCCGGGCCGCCGAAGACCTCCGACAGCCAGACCGCGACGTGCTGGGGGTGCTCGGCGTCCATGCCCTCGAAGACCGGGGCCAGGATCTCGTCTTGCAGGGCGTGGGTGTAGAAGACGTCGGTGAGGCGTCGCATCGCCTCCGCTCCGCCCATCCATTCGTAGATCGTCGGCGTGGTGCTCATGACTCGGCGGCGGCCTTTCCCGTACCGGCCACCGGGGTCACGAGGTAGTGCTGCATCTCCTCGATGCCCGTCACGTAGGGGCGGATCGCGCTGAAGAACGCCGGGAAGTGCTCGCCCTTGCGGAAGCCGTTGAGGTGGGCGTCGATCGAGGTCCAGCGGATGCGGAGGATGTAGCGCTCGGCTTCCTCCGAGCAGCGGGCCAGCTCGTAGTCGATGCACTCGGGCGAGGCGGCCAGGGCCTCGGCGGCCTTGCCGTACGCGTTCTCGAAGGCCTGCTGGTCGTCCAATGCGATCCGGTAGCGGATGTATTCGACGGTCGTGGTCATGGTGTGCGTGCCTCTCCCTGGGATCAGGTGGTCCCGGCTACCCTCTCCGGATCATGGGTGCCCGGCGACGGTTTTCCCTATTCGTCCGCCGACTTCATGGAGTCGGCGTCGGGTGCGTTGACGTCCGGGCCCTGGGACCGGACCTGCTGGACCTTGTCGAGGGAGTCGCGCAGGTCGGACAGCCACTCGTCGGTGTTGCGCCCGACGAGGCGCACGCACCAGGCGAGGGCGTCGGCCCGGCTGCGCGCCACGCCGCCGGCGACCAGGGTGTCGAGGACCTGGCGTTCGGACTGGCGCAGCCGGGTCATGACCGGGACCGCGAGGTGGGTGAAGAGGACGCGTTCCTCGCCCGACTGGACTCCCCAGGCGACCTTGCGGCGGTAGAGCTCCTCCGCCTCCTGGGCCACCGCGATGCGCTGTTCGCGGGTGCGTTCGCGGAACTCCTTGACGGACTCGGTCGCCGGGATGGCGCCGATGACCGTGATCTCCTCCCGGTCCACGGTGACCGAGAGGAGGGACTCGTAGACGTCCACCGGCAGGCGCTCGGCGAACCACGCGCGGAGCTTTTCGCTCTGTTCGGCTGTAATCATGTAATCAACGTTGCATCCGGCAGTGCCTTGATCGCAACACCCTCGGTGTTCGCTCTCAGCCCATCGAGCGGTAGCGGTGGATCAGCGAGACCGCCATCGCGCCCTCGCCCACGCCCGAGGCGACCCGTTTGACCGAGTGGGCCCGGACGTCGCCCGCCGCGAAGACGCCCGGAACGCTGGTCTCCAGGGGGTAGGGGGCCCGTTCCAGGCTCCACTCGGCCGGGAGCTCGCCGCCGTTGGAGATCAGGTCGGAGCCGGTGAGGACGAAGCCGTACTCGTCGCGCTCCACGACGCCCGACAGCCAGTCGGTGTGCGGGCGGGCGCCGATGAAGGTGAACATGAAGCGGGCCGGGATCTCCGTGTCCTCGCCCGTCTCCGAGTTGTGCAGGGTCAGCCTTTCGAGGTGCTCCCCGCCGTCCAGCCGGACCACCGTCGTACGGACCTTGACCTCGATGTTCGGGGTGCGGTCGATCTCGTCGATGAGGTAGCGGGACATGCTCGCGTCCAGGGACTGCGCGCGGACCAGGATCGTCACGCGGGCCGCGTACTTGGCGAAGTGGACCGCCGCCTGGCCGGCCGAGTTGGCGCCGCCGACGATGAACACGTGCTGCGAGATGCAGGCCGAGCTCTCGGTGGTGGCCGCGCCGTAGTAGAGGCCGGCGCCCTCGAAGCGGTCGGCTCCGGGGGCTTCCAGGCGGTTGTACGAGACGCCCGTGGCCAGCAGGACTGTCTCGGCGCTGATCTCCGTACCGTCCGCCAGGGTGAGGACCTTCGCCGGGTCGTCCCGGGTCAGGGAAACCACCTCGACCGGGTGCAGGATCTCGGCGCCGAACCGGGAGGCCTGGATGGTGGCCCGGCGGGTCAGGTCGCCGCCCGAGAGGCCGGACGGGAAGCCGAGGTAGTTCTCGATCAGGCTGGAGGTGCCGGCCTGGCCGCCCGGGGCGCGGGAGTCCAGCATCAGGGTCGACAGGCCCTCCGACGCCGAATACACCCCGGCCGCCAGACCCGCGGGGCCGGCGCCGACGATGACGCACTCGTAGTGCGGGCGGGAGGCGGTGGTGGCCAGGCCCAGGCGCTGGGCGAGCTCGGTGTCGCTCGGCGCGGACAGCACCGCTCCGTCCGGGAAGCGGACGAGCGGGAGCGCCGCGTCGGGCTGGCCTGCGATCAGGGTCAGCGCCTCGGGGTCGCGCTCGACGTTGAGGAAGCGGAACGGCTGGCCGTTGCGGGTGAAGAAGTCCCGGACCGCGTGGGTGCCGGGGGAGACCAGGTGGCCGGCGACGATGATCCCGTCGTAGGCCGGGCGGTAGGTGGCCAGCCAGTCGGAGAGCAGGTCGTCGAGGACCGGGAAGAGCCGCTCGTGCGGGGGATCCCACGGCTTGAGCAGGTAGTAGTCCAGCCGGACCTGGTTGATGGCGGTGATGGCCGCGTCCGTCTCCGCGTAGGCGGTCAGGAGCACGCGGCGGGCATCCGGGAAACGGCTGACGGCTTCGAGCAGGAACTCGACGCCGGTGACGTCCGGCATCCGCTGGTCCACGAGGAACAGGGCCGGGTCGTGGCCGCGTTCGTCGAGGGAGTCCAGGATCTTCAGGGCGTCGGCGGCCGAGGAGGCGCCGAGCACCCGGTAGCGGTCTCCGTAGGCGCTGCGCAGGTCCCGGCGGACGGCGCGCAGCACCTGCGGGTCGTCGTCGACGGCGAGGATGACGGGCTTGCGGCTCTCGGCGCGTTCGGCGGCGGCCGAGCCGTTCCCGGCGGCCGGGGAGGCGCCTGCGGTGGAGGCGGCGCCTGAGACGGGGGAGGCGCCTGCGGTGGAGGCGGCGCCTGAGACGGGGAAGGCGCCTGTGGTGGAGGCGGCGGCCACGGTGACGGGCGCGCTCCCCGGGGCCGCGCTCACGCCGGGTCCAGCATCAGCTTGTCGGCGTAGCACCAGGACCAGTCCTCGCCCGGCTCGTGCGAGGCCGCTATGGGGTGGTCGGTGGTGCGGTAATGCCGGGTGGCATGGCGGTTCTTCGAGGAGTCGCAGCATCCGACGTGCCCGCAGCTCAGGCACAGGCGCAGGTGCACCCAGCCGTCGCCGAGAGCCAGGCACTCCTCACAGCCCTCGGTCCCGGGCTTCACCGGACGTATCTGGTCGATGTGTGTGCACAACAGGTCCATCGTCATCGTCCCCGTCCCTCTCCTCACGCACTCGTGCCCCTCGCGTCCGTGATTCACGACGCGTCCAGACCATAAGACGGCACCCCTGGAATGGTTCATCGATTCGGCCGAAGTCAGGAAGTCCGGAAGCTACTTCATGACGTCTGCGGGTGACTAGGTGAGGTGCTGTCGCGACCTGTGCTTCTACCTCACCTAGTCACCCGCAGACGCTTTGACGCAGGCCCTGGGCGCAAGCAGTGTGGGGGACGCCAACGACAACAGGCGGCGCCTGGAGGAATCTGTGAGCAGAAAGATTCTGGTCATTGTCTCCGAACACGGTTACTGGGCCGAAGAACTGATAGGGCCCGTATCGAAGTTCGATGAGCGGGGCTACGAGATCGTATTCGCCACGCCGACCGGAAAGCGCGCACACGCACTTCCGCCGAGCCTCGACGCGAACTACATCGACCCCCCGCTGGGACGCTCGGTCACCACCGACGAGAACGCCCGGCTGGGCCGCGAGTTCGAGCAGTCGAGCCGGCTGGACTCGCCGCTCGACATCGAGGCATGGGTGCCCGAGCGCCCGTACACGAGCGACGAGGGCTATCTGCGCAAGCTGGAGCAGTACCACCGCGACCTGGACAAGCTCGACGCCGACATCGCGGACTACGACGCGATCCTCATCGTCGGCGGCAGCGGCCCGATCGCCGACCTCGCCAACAACGAGCGGGTGCACGCCCTGATCCTGGCCTTCAAGAAGGCCGGCAAGGTGGTGGCGGCCGAGTGCTACGGGGTCGCGTGCCTGGCCTTCGCCCGGGACTGGAGTGATCGCAAGAGCATCATCTGGGGCAAGCACGTGACCGGTCACTGCAAGGAGTACGACTACAAGGACGGCACCGGATTCCTCGGTACCGATTTCAACATGGGCCCGCCGCCGTATCCGCTGGAGTACATCCTGCGCGACGCGACCGGTCCGCGCGGCGCGTATCACGGAAACTTCGGGAAGCCCGTCTCCGTGATTGTGGACTTCCCGTTCGTGACCGGGCGGTCGACCCCCGATTCGTATCTCACGGGGCAGAAGATCGTGGAAGTCCTGGAGGGCGGTCTCACCCGTTACGGATGGTAGGCCGGTAGCTCCGTCAAGCCGCGGACAAAGAGGGGGAATTCATGGAAGCCACTCCCGGACGGGAAAGGCTGATCGAGCAGTTCAAGGCCGACGGCCTGAATGTGATGTTCGGAAATCCGGGGACCGTGGAACAGGGATTCCTCGACGCGGTGGACGCGGCGGAGGACTTCCGGTACATCCTCGCCCTCCAGGAGACCGTGGCCGCCGGCATCGCCGACGGCTACGCCCGGGCCACCGGCGGCGCGGCCCTGCTCCAGCTGCACTCCGGGGTGGGCCTGGGCAACGGCATCGGCATGCTCTACCAGTCGCTGCGCGGCCACACCCCGCTCGTCGTGGTCGCCGGTGACGCCGGGGTCCGCTACGACGCCATGGACGCGCAGATGGCGTCCGACCTGGTGGCGATGGCGAAGCCGGTGACGAAGTACGCCACCCGGGTCACCGATCCGAGGTCCGTGCTCCGCACCGTCCGCCGGGCGGTGAAGATCGCTCTGACCCCGCCCCGCGGGCCCGTGTTCGTGGCGCTGCCGATGGACGTGCTGGACGAGCTCAACTCCGAGCCCGTACTACCCGCCACGGTGCCGCTCACGGACGTGGCGCCCTCGCCGGCCTCGGTGGGGCGGGCCGCAGAGCTGCTCGCCTCCGCCGAGCGGCCGGTCGTACTCATCGGCGACGGCGTCTCGCTCTCCGGGGCCCAGGCCGAACTCGTCGCCGTGGCCGAGCTGTTGGGTGCGGACGTGTACGAGGTGGACTCCTCCGAGGTGAACATCGCGGCCTCGCACCCGCTGCGCGGCGGCCAGACGGGCCACATGTTCGGCCCGCACAGCAAGGAGCTCGTGGGCGACGCGGACGGGGTGCTGATCGTCGGCACCTATGTCTTCCCGGAGGTGTTCCCCGAGCTGGAGAGCCCCTTCCGGGCGGGCGCGAAGGTCGTCCACATCGACCTCAACGCCTACGAGATCGCCAAGAACCACCCGGTGGACCTCGGCCTCGCCGCCGATCCCAAGCAGGCGCTGCGCGCGCTGGCCGGCGTACTGGAGAAGCTGCTGACGCCGCGGCAGCGGGCGGCGGCCGCGGCCCGGCTGGACACGCGAACGCGGGAGCGGGCGCGCGCCACCCTGACGGCCGTGGACGCCGGAGGAACCGACGGCACGCCGATGGCGGTCTTCCTGCGGACCCTGGCCGAGCGGACCGCGGGCGACCTCATCGTCTTCGACGAGGCGCTGACCACCTCCCCGCTGGTCACGAAGTACCTGCCGCCCGAGCGGCCCGGCGACTACCACCTCACCCGGGGCGGTTCGCTCGGCGTCGGCTTCCCGGGCGCGGTGGGCGCCAAGCTCGCCCATCCGGACCGGCTCGTCGTCGGCTTCGCGGGCGACGGCGGCTCGATGTACACGTACCAGGCGCTGTGGACCGCGGCCCGGCACGGCATCGAGGCCAAGTTCGTCGTCTGCAACAACCGCAAGTACCGGCTGCTGGACGACAACATCGCCCAGTACTGGCGGGAACGGGACATCCCGGAGCACGGCTTCCCGGGCTCCTTCGACCTCTCGCACCCCGAGATCGACTTCGCCGCGCTGGCCCGTTCGCTGGGCGCCGGCGGGATACGGGTGGAGAAGCCAGACGAGGCGGTCACTGCGGTGACCCAGATGCTGGCGCACCCCGGCCCGTTCCTCGTCGACATCCAGATCTGACGCACCGCACCGCACCGCACACCACACCACACCACGACGGACAGGAGGAGACCGCATGCCCGCCGAGCGGCTGACCGAGGACGCGATCCGCAGTTTCGCCGAGGACTGGTACGTGGCACTGGACCAGCACCTTCCGCTGGACCGGCTGCTCGCCCTCATCACCGAGGACCTGGAGTTCAAGGTCCCCGAGGACACCTTCCTCGGGTACGAGGGCTTCGGCCGCTGGTACGCGGCCGTCACCAACCGGTTCTTCGACGAGGTGCACACGGTCACGAAGGTGGAGCCCGTCATCGAGGGCGACCGGGCGATCGTCCGGGTGCTCGTCAACTGGCAGGCCAAGATCTGGGACCCGCCGGCCGCCCGCAGCGAGTGGCTCGGCTTCGACGCCGACCAGACCTGGACCGTGGTGGCAGGCCCGGACGGACCGCTGATCAAGCAGTACACCGTCAACGACCTGGCGCCGATGCCCGGTTCCGGCTCCCTCTGACCGCCGGTCGCGGCGAAGCCAAGGAGAAGCGACGATGACCGAAGTGACACGGGAGCGGGTCGAGGCGGCCTACCGCGCCCTCGGCTCCGGCGACCGGGCGCGCATCCTGGAGTACTACTCCGAGGACCTGCGCTGGCAGGTGCCGGGCAACCACCCGCTCGCCGGCTGGTACGAGAGCCTGGACGCCTTCCTGGAGCTGATGGGCCAGACCCACAAGCTCACGGGCGGCACCTTCCGGATGGACATCCAGGCGGTCCTCGTCGGTGAGGACTGCAGTGCCGACCTCTGCCGCAACATCGCCCTGCGCGGCGGAGCCGACGAGTCGAGCCAGTCCCCGTACGAGCGGATGGACTACCCGGTCTTCCACTTCATGCGGTGGCGGGACGGGCGGATCGTCGAGGGCCACGACGGGCTCTTCGGCGACTCGGCCACAGCCTTCAGCCAGTTCTGGGCGCCGTTCGCGCCGGACGGAACCCGCAGGGACCGATAGGGGGATGAGCGCGATGAGCGCGGTGGACGCACGAAGGATCCTTGAAAAGTACTACGAGTACGCCAACGCCGGGGACTGGGACCGCTGGTGCGACCTGTTCGCCGACGACCAGGTCATGGACGAGCAGCTCGCCGGACACATCGAGGGCCTGGAGGTCCTGCGCTCGATGATGAAGGGCATGGGGACGATGTACCGCGTCTTCCAGAACAAGCCCGTGCACTTCCTCGTCGACGGGGAGAAGGCCGCGGCCGTCTCCCACCTGACCGCGGTGAGCGCCTCCGGCGAGGCCATCGAGGCAGAGGTCATGAACTTCTTCCGGATCGTGGACGGAAAGATCGTCTACATGGCGAACTACCACGACACCGTCCCGTTCCAGGTGCTGAGCCAGGGCTGAGGGGGGTCTACCCATGGCTGTAGACGAGTACGACTACGTCATCGTGGGCTCCGGCACCGCCGGCAGCGTCCTGGCCAACCGGCTCTCCGAGGACCCGGACGTCTCCGTCCTCGTCCTGGAGGCCGGAGGCAACCGCATCCCGCCCGAGGTGGACGACCCGTCCTCCTGGTACAAGCTGCTCGGCGGGCCCGTCGACTGGGGTTACACCAGCGTCCCGCAGCCGGGGCTCGACGGCCGCCGTACGTACGAACCGCGCGGCAAGGCCCCCGGCGGCAGCAGCAACCTGTACATCATGATGCACATCCGGGGCCACGCCTCGGACTTCGACAACTGGGCCTACCAGGGCGCGGCCGGCTGGGCGTACGAGGACGTGCTCCCGTATTTCGCCCTGCTGGAGAGCCAGGAGGACGCCACCGCGGCCACCACCGGCACCCGGGGCCCGCAGCGGATCACCAACGCCGGGCAGCACAGCCCCAACCCGGTCTCCCGCGCCTTCATCGACGCGGCCGTCGAGCTCGGCCACGAGGAGATCGCGGACTTCAACACCGACGGCCCGCGGCGCGGCCTCTTCGGTACCGGCTGGCACCACATCGACGTGGCCGACGGCCGCCGCCAGGGCACCCTCGCCGCCTACCTGGAGCCGGCGCTCGAACGCTCCAACCTGACCCTGCGCACCAGCGCGCAGAGCACCCGGCTGCTCTTCGACGGGGACACCTGCACGGGCGTCGAGTACGCGCAGCTCGCGCCGCCGGCCGAGTTCCCGGGCCGGACGGTCCGGGACAGCCGTACCGTCGGCGACACAGCCGCCGAGTCCGGGCTGCACACCGTGCGGGCCCGCCGGGAGGTGATCGTGGCGGCCGGGGCGATCGAGTCCCCGAAGCTGCTGCTGCTCTCCGGCATCGGCCACCCCGGGCAGCTGCGCGAGCACGGCATCGAGGTCACCGCGGCCCTGCCCGGGGTCGGCGAGAACTTCCACAACCACGTGCTGACCGGGCTGATGGCCGAGGTCACCCAGGAACTGCCGCCGCCGGCGCAGAACCTCTCCGAGAGCGCTCTGTTCCTGTCGTCGCAGCCGGGCCTGCCCGCCCCGGACCTCCAGATCGCCTTCGTGCACGTGCCGTTCGACGTGATCGTCGGCCAGGACCACCCCAACACGGTGAGCATCCTGCCCGGTGTCGTACGCCCGGTCTCGCGCGGCTGGATCAGGCTGGCGAGCGCGGATCCGCTGGCCCACCCGCTGATCAACCCGAACTACCTGGGCGACCGGTGGGACCTGGAGCGGATGGTGCAGGGCGTCAAGACCGCCCGGGAGATCTTCGCGACCTCCGCCTTCTCGCCCTGGTACAAGCAGGAGCTCCAGCCCGGGCCCGGCTACTCCACCGACGACGACCTGCGGACCTTCGTCAAGCAGAAGTCGGAGAGCTACCACCACCAGGCCGGCTCCTGCCGCATGGGCATCGACGACCTCTCCGTCGTCGACCCGGAGATGCGGGTGCACGGCGTACGGAACCTGCGCGTCGTCGACGCCAGCGTGATGCCCGCCGTCCCGTCGGGCAACTGCCACACCGCCATCGCGATGATCGCCGAGCGCGCGGCGGACTTCCTGAAGGGGGTGTCCCGTGCCTGAGGCCGTGCGCGAGGGCGCGCTGTCCGGGTCCCGGATCGCGGTCCTGGTCGAGAGTGACTTCTACGAGCCGGAGATCTTCTACTACCAGCACCGGTTCGCCGAGGAGGGCGCCGAGGTCGAGTTCCTGACCCGGCTGTGGGGCAACGACTCCATCACCTTCTCCGGGCACGAGTATCGTGCGCCCTTCACCGCCAGCCAGTCCCTGGAGGGGCTGAGCGACGAGGAGCTGCGCCGGTACGCGGCGATCATCGTGCCCTCGGGCATGGTGGCCGACCGGCTGCGCTACACCGAGGACGTAGACCGGCTGGCGCCGGCGACGGAGCTGCTGCGCCGGGCCTTCGAGGAGCCGACGGTCCTCAAGGGGATCATCTGCCACGGCATGTGGCTGGCCGCCTCGATCCCGGGCAAGGTGCGCGGTCGCAAGGTGGTGTGCCACAACAACCTCATCGGTGACGTGCGGAACATGGGCGCCCAGTACGTCGACGAGGACGTGGTGGTCGACGGAGACCTGGTCACCGGCCGCACCGGTGCCCACCACCACCTCTTCGCCCGCCGGATCATCGAGCTGATCGCGGCGGGGCGGGGGCGGGGGACCGGCTGATGGGACAGATGGTCTGGTCGCACGTGGGCCTGAACTGCACGGACCAGAAGAGCACCGAGGAGTTCTACACCCGGTACTTCGGTTTCACCCGGGCCAGGGTGGTCGACCTCGGGGAGGCCCAGATCGTGTTCCTGCGCAAGGGGGACGCGTACCTGGAGCTCTTCGCGGCCGGCAGCGAACCGGCGCGCACGGCGCTGGCGGTCCCCCCAGCGGTAGCTGGGGGAGACGGGCCGCAGGCCCCGGGCCGGATGCGCCACCTCGCCTTTCAGACGGACAGCGTGGACGCGTTCCTGGCGGAACTGGGTGACGCGGCCGAAGTGACCCTGGGGCCGCTGGACTTCGACGACTTCATCTGCGGGTGGCGGACCGTGTGGCTCCGCGATCCCGACGGAGTGATCGTCGAGGTCAGCCAGGGATTCGAGGACGACCGCTCTCACGACAAGGACGGTGTGTGAAACATGGCTGATGCCGTGAGCTTCTCCTTCTCCGACACGATCGCGGGCTACGTCGTCCGCTTCGACTCCGCGACACGGCTGCTGGGGCTGAAGACCTCGGACGGCCGCGCGTTCGACGTCTCGCTGGCCGGCGACCCGAGCGCCGAGCTGGTCCGCAACCTGGACGAGCCGTACATCGACGCCTCCGGGCACATCGACGAGATGCTCTCGCCCGGCCGCTTCCTCTTCGCCTACGGCGTCCACTACCCGGAGCACGGCGGCCGGTTCGACGCCAAACGCCTGGTGTTCCTGGGCCGCGGCGCCGAGGACTACCGGTTCGAGGAGCCCAGCTGGTGGGTCAAGCAGATCGAGTCGCTGGCCGACTTCTACATCCGCGCCCAGTTCGGTGACGGGCCGGTCGACTTCGACCAGTACCGCACCGAGATCCGGCTCGGCGGCGACAAGACCGCCAGCCACGTCCAGGAGACCGACACGATCTCCCGCCTGGTCTACGGCATGGCCTCGGCCTACCTGCTGACCGGCAAGGACGAGTACCTGGAGGTCGCCGAGCGCGGCACCGAGTACCTGCGCAAGCACATGCGGGTCGTGGACAGCGAAGAGGACGTGGTCTTCTGGTACCACGGCATCAGCGTGGACGGGGACACCGAGCGCAAGCTGTTCACCTCGGAGTTCTCCGACGACTACGACGCGATCCCGATGTACGAGCAGATCTACGCGCTGGCCGGCCCCATCCAGACGTACCGGGTCACCGGTGACATCCGGATCAAGAACGACGCGGACGCCACCATCCGGCTGTTCGACAAGTTCTTCAAGGACCCGGAGCAGGGCGGCTACTACTCGCACATCGACCCGATCCTATTCAGCGCGGACCACGAGTCCCTCGGCGAGAACGCCGAGCGCAAGAACTGGAACTCGGTCGGCGACCACGCCCCCGCGTACCTGATCAACCTGTACCTGGCGACCGGCGACCAGAGGTACGCCGACTTCCTCGAGTACACCTTCGACACCATCGCGGACAAGTTCCCGGACTACAAGAACAGCCCCTTCGTCCAGGAGCGCTTCTTCCGCGACTGGTCGCACGACACCGCGCACAGCTGGCAGCAGAACCGCGCGGTGGTCGGCCACAACCTGAAGATCGCCTGGAACCTGATGCGCATGAACTCCCTGAAGGCCAAGCCGGCCTACGAGGAGCTCGCCCGCAAGATCGGCGAGATCATGCCGGCCGTCGGCAGCGACCAGCAGCGCGGCGGCTGGTACGACGTCGTCGAGCGGATCAAGAACGGCGACCAGGAGACGTATCGTTTCGCCTGGCACGACCGCAAGGCCTGGTGGCAGCAGGAGCAGGCGATCCTCGCCTACCTCATCCTGAACGGCACGGTCGGCGGAGACGACTTCCTGCGCGAGGCCCGGCAGGCGGAGGCGTTCTACAACACCTTCTTCCTCGACCACGACGAGGGAGCCGTCTACTTCAACGTGCTCGCGAGCGGTACTCCGTACCTGCTCGGCACCGAGCGGCTCAAGGGCAGCCACTCGATGTCCATGTACCACTCGGCGGAGCTCTGCTACCTCTCCGCCGTCTACAACAACCTGCTCATCAACGGCCGGGAGATGGACTTCCACTTCCAGCCCGACCCGACCAGCCTGCCCGACCGCGTGCTGCGCGTCTCGCCCGACCTGCTTCCCGCGGGTTCGGTCCAGGTCGCGTCCGTCGAGATCGACGAGAAGCCGTGGACGGACTTCGACGCGGACGGCCTCACGGTCCGGCTGCCCGACGTCCAGGGGCGGGTCAAGGTCAAGGTCCGGCTGCGCCCGGTGACCCAGTAGGGCCCAACGGGGGGCGCCCCAAATAGAGGGGAACATCATGGCTCTCAACCTCAAGGAACGCCGGAACAAGACGGGCACCGTGCTCGTCGCCACCGGCGAGATCAACAGTGAGACCTCCGGATCGCTGCTGCAGACGCTGCTGCCGCTGGTCCGCGAGGGCCGGCCGCTGCGCATCGACCTCACGGCCGTCAGCTACGTCTCCAGCGCGGGCCTGCGCACCCTGCTCGTCGTCTACCGCGAGGCCCAGCACGCCGGCGTAGCCGTCACCCTCTACGGGGTGAGCGAGGAAGTCCGGTTCGTCATGTCGGCCACCGGTTTCCTCGACTTCTTCGAGGCGGGCGAGGCAGCGGCGGCCGAAGCCAAGGTCAAGGCACGGTCCACGCGATGACCGAGGCCCAGTCCGAGCAAGTCCTGCGCGTCGACGCGTACCCCACCCACGAAGTGGGCGGGTTCCGCGTCCGCGCGGGCAAGCCGTTCCCGTTCGGGGCCAATGTGGTCCCCGGCGGGGTCAGTTTCTCCGTCTTCTCCGACCAGGCCACCTCCATGACCCTGGTCATCTACAAGCGCGGAGAGCCCGAGCCGATGGCCGAGCTGGAATTCCCCGAGGAATTCCGCACCGGCAGCGTCTTCGCCATGACGGTCTTCGGCCTCGACCACGAGAACATCGAGTACGGCTACCGGGCCGACGGACCGTACGACCCCGTCACCGGCCACCGCTTCGACGCCCGGCAGGTCCTCTCCGACCCCTACGCGCGGCTGATCGCCGGCCGCGACGTGTGGGGCGTGGAGCCGGACCGCACCCGCGGCTACCAGTACCGCTCGCGGGTCTGCCTCCAGGACTTCGACTGGGGCGACGACACCCCGCTGCGCACGCCCGCCGAGGACCTCGTCGTGTACGAGGCCCACGTGCGCGGCTTCACCCGGCACCCCTCCTCGGGCGTCACCGCCCCCGGCACCTTCGCGGGACTGCGGGAGAAGATCCCGTACCTGAAGGAGCTCGGGGTGAACTGCATCGAGCTGCTCCCGGTGTTCGAGTTCGACGAGAGCGACAACCCGCGCAGCAACCCGGAGACGGGCGAGAAGCTCTACGACTACTGGGGCTACAACACCATCTCGTTCTTCGCGCCCAAGGCCGGCTACGCGGCCACCGGACGCTACGGCATGCAGGGCGACGAGTTCCGCACCCTGATCAAGGACCTGCACGCGGCCGGCATCGAGGTCATCCTCGACGTCGTCTTCAACCACACCGCCGAGGGCAACGAGCAGGGCCCGACGATCTCCTTCAAGGGGCTCGACAACGCCACGTACTACATGCTCACGCCCGAGGGGTACTACTTCAACTTCAGCGGCACGGGCAACACGGTCAACTGCAACCACCCCGTCGTGCGCAACTACGTGCTCGACTGCCTGCGCCACTGGGTCGCCGACTACCACATCGACGGCTTCCGCTTCGACCTCGCGGCCATCCTCGGCCGGGACCTGGACGGCACTCCGCTGCCCAACCCGCCGCTGCTGGAGCTGCTCGCCTACGACCCGGTCCTGCGTCACACCAAGCTCATCGCCGAGGCCTGGGACGCGGGCGGCCTCTACGAGGTCGGCAACTTCCCGGCGTACGGCCGCTGGGCGGAGTGGAACGGGAAGTACCGCGACACCGTGCGCAGCTTCCTCAAGGGCGACCCGGGCATCACGGGGGAGCTGGCCACCCGCATCGCCGGCTCGCCCGACCTCTACTCCAGCCGCGGAACCTCCGCGTCGGTCAACTTCCTGACCGCTCACGACGGTTTCACCCTGGCCGACCTGGTCTCGTACAACGACAAGCACAACGGGGCCAACGGCGAGGGCAACAACGACGGCGGCAACGACAACGCCAGCTGGAACTGCGGGGCCGAGGGGCCGACCGACGACCCCGAGGTCAACGCGCTGCGGCTGCGGCAGATGAAGAACGCCCTGGCCATCCTCTTCACCAGCCAGGGCATCCCGATGCTGCTGTCCGGCGATGAGGTCGCACGCACCCAGCAGGGCAACAACAACACGTACTGCCAGGACAACGAACTCTCCTGGTTCGACTGGGACCAGGTCGACGACAACGCCGAACTGCTCCGCTTCACACGGGAGATGATCGCCTTCCGGGGGCACCACCGCGAGCTGCGCTCCACCACCCACCCCACCGGCCAGCTCCGGGACAGCCTCGGGCTGCCCGACATCAGCTGGCACGGGGAGCGGGCCTGGCAGCCCGACTGGTCGGCCGAGAGCCGGCTGCTGGCGGTGGCCCGCTGCGGCACCGGCGACGACGACGTGGTGTACGTGGCCATGAACTCGCACTGGGAGTCGCACGATCTGGAACTGCCCGCCCTGCCGGGCGGGCGGAGCTGGCACCTGTTCGCCGACACCGGCGCGCAGGCGCCGTACGACATCCGCACCCCGGGTGGGGAGCAGGAGCTGGACAACGCCGGCAAGTACCTCATCGGCCCCCGCTCCGTCGTGATCCTCGTGGGCCGCACGAACGATCCCGAGACGACCGGGACGCCCTGACCGAAGGAGACCTGACATGCCGCTTTCCGTGTCCCTGAGCATCGAGGGCGACACCACCGTGATCGAGCTGACGGGCGAGCTGGACGCCAAGACGGCACCGGACTTCCACCAGACCATCGAGAAGGCCGCCGGGCACGGCACCAGCACCGTCGAGATCAGGATGGCCGGGGTCGGCTACATGGCCAGCGCCGGACTGCGCTCGCTGGTCTTCGCCCAGCAGAAGGTGGCCGACCACGTGACCATCAAGGTGGTCGGCGCCATCGAGCCCGTCTCCCGGACCATCCGCACGGCCGGGCTCGACCGCAGCATCGTCCTCTCCGATGACTGACGCCGGTGAGTGACATGGTCGAACTGGCGAGGACGCCCGCCGAACTGGAGGTGCCCGCGACCATCTGGGCGCTGGGCGAGATCGCCGCGTTCGTCCTGCGGCTGGCCGCGGCCGGGGGCCTGGACAAGGGCGCCGCGTACCGGCTCCGGCTGGCCGTGGACGAACTGGCCACGAACATCGTCATGCACGGGTACCGGGGCGGCGGCGGGCGGATCACCGTCCGCGGCCGCTCCGGCCCCGCAGGGGTGCAGATCGCCATCGAGGACACCGCCCCCGCGTTCGACCCCGTCGAAGGCTGCCTGCCCCCCGTCCCCGGGCTCCCCCCGGAGCGGCGCAGGGTCGGTGGCCTCGGCATCCACCTGGCGCTGACCAGCGTGGACGAATTCAGCTACACCCGCAGGAACGGCCGCAACATCAGCACGCTGACTGTGAAGGCTGAGGGGACGGACCCATGCCCTCCACGACCGTGATCATCCTTGACGAGTACCCGCCTCCGCCGCCCGAGCTGCTCGACGCGCTGCGGATGATGGACGCGGAACTCGACACCCGCACCATGGTGGAACTGCTGTACGGCCCGCTGGAGGAGCTCCCCGTCGCCGACGTACTGCTCGTGCCGGCCGACTGCGACGGGGAGTCCGTACGCACGACCGTGCGCCGGCTGCGCCGCTGGGCCGGGACCCCCATCGTGGTCGTCTGGACCGTGGCGGAGTTCGGCGCCCTGGAGGAACACGTCCGGCTCGGCCACGACTACCTCGTGCCGCCCTTCCTGCCCGCCCTCGTCGGGGCCCGGCTGCACAGCTGCTCGGAGCGCGCCGGGCTCGGCCGTACTCTGCGCGAGGCCGACGCCCGGGCGGAACTGCGGGGCTATGAGAAGGAGCTGGAGATCGGCCGGGAGATCCAGGCCGGATTCCTGCCCGAATCGCTGCCGGTCCCCGACGGCTGGGAGATCGACGTACGCTTCCGGCCCGCCCGGCAGGTCGCCGGGGACTTCTACGACGTCTTCGAGATCTCCCGCGGCCGCCGGCTCGCGGTCGTCGTCGCCGACGTCTGTGACAAGGGGGTGGGCGCGGCGCTCTTCATGGCGCTCATCCGCTCCCTGCTGCGGCACACCGCCGAGAACAGCGGCCTCCAGCACCTGATGGCCGCGGGCCGGACCGGCGGAAGCCGCCGGACCCCGGTCGTCGGCGCCACCCCGCTGCTCAACGCGGTCACCGCGACCAACGGCTACCTCACCCGCAACCACCTGCGGCAGGGCTACTTCGCCACCCTGTTCTTCGGGGTGCTCGACCCGCGCACCGGCAGCCTCGTCTACATCAACGGCGGCCACAACCCGCCGCTGCTGCTGCGAGCCGACGGCGGCAGCCCCATTCCCCTGGAGGTCACCGGGCCGGCCGTCGGGGTGCTGCCCGACTGCGTCTACACCCTCGGCTACGCCCAGTTGAACCCTGGGGACACCCTGTTCGTGTTCACCGACGGAGTCCCCGAGGCCCGCTGTCCGAACGGCAGCTTCCTCGGTGACGAACGGATGCTGGAGCTGCTCGCCGGCACCCCGGTGAGCGGCAAGGACGTGGTCGACCGGATCGACCTGGCGGTGCGGGAGCACACCGGCACCGCCGAACAGCACGACGACGTCACCATGCTGGCCTTGCACCGGCCTCGTGCGGCGCGGGGGCCGTACGCAGGCGGCAAGGCGGTGGCCTGATGACCCGGACCATCGTGGTGCACTCGCACCGCGGTGGCACCGGGAAGTCCTCGGTGCTGGCGAACCTCGCGCTGCTGATCGCGGCGCAGGGGCGCCGGGTGGGGGTGGTGGACACCGACATCCAGTCGCCCACCCTGGACCTGCTGTTCCGGCTGGAGCCCGGCCCCTCCCTGGTCGACTACCTGCTCAGCCACTGCGAGATCGAGGCCACGGCCCAGCAGGTCGGCGCGCCCGGGCTGTACGTCGTACCGGCGCGGACCCGGACCGGGACCGCCGCACTGCGCGAGCTCATGTCCACCGGGTACGACGTCGGGCTGCTGCCGGAGGGCTTCGACCGGCTGGCGCGGCACTTCGCCCTCGACGTGCTGCTGCTGGACACCCATGCCGGCCTCAACAACGAGTCGGTGACCGCCATGGGGAGCGCCGACGTACTGATGATCATGGCGCGGGCCGATCGCATCGACCTCTCCGGGGCCGAGGAGACCCTCTCCCTGGCCGGACGGCTGCCCTGCCGCCGCATGCTGGTCCTGAGCATGGCCCCGGAGGGAATCGACCGGGACCGGATCCGCCGGTGTGCCGAGGAGGCCTACGGTGCGCCCTTGGCCGGAATCCTTCCCTACGCGCCGGAAATGGCCGCCCTGTACGGCGAACGCATATTCGCCGAAGCCCATCCCGACCACCCCCTGATCGGTGAATTCCGCACCATCATCTCGGCGTTGGACGCACGTGACGAAGTATCACGTGCCTGACGCCCCCCCCTTACGCCCCTCGCGGGCGGCGTGTTGAATCGGCAGCGATTCCAGAACAAGGAGAACAGTCATGAAGATTCTCGTCGTCATGACGGCCAAGGCAACGCTCCATCTGCTGGACGGGGAACAACATCCCTCGGGATTCTGGGCCGAGGAATTCGTCGTTCCCTTTTCTCTCTTCAAGGCCGCCGGCCACACCGTGGACGTGGCGACGATCGGGGGTCGGGTGCCCACGGTCGACCAGACCAGCATCGACCCCCAGTTCCTCCAGTGGGTCCGCCCCCAGGGCTCGCCGAACGAGGACGCGGCCAACGCGGCCGAGTACGTCCGGGTCATCGAGAGCACCCCGCAGCTGAAGAACCCCATCGCCCTGGAGTCCCTGGGCGAGAAGGACATCGCCGACTACGACGGCATCTACATCAGCGGCGGCCACGGCGCGATCGGCGACCTGCCCAAGTCCGACGAGCTCGCCCAGATCCTGCGGTGGGCCCTCGCCCAGGACAAGCCGCTCGCCACCGTCTGCCACGGCCACACCTCGCTGCTCGCGCTGCGCGACGGCGAAGGCCGCTGGCCGTTCGAGGGCTACAAGATGACCGCCTTCTCGCACAACGAGGAGCTGGTCACCAACATGGCCGGCCGCCTCCCCCTGATCCTGGAGGTCGAGCTCACCCGGCTCGGCGCCCGGTACGAGAAGGCCGAAGCGATCTGGGACTCGCACGTGGTGGTGGACCGCAGGCTCACCACCGGCCAGAACCCGTATTCCTCCAAGGCCCTCGCCGAGACCTTCTTACGGCAGCTCGCGAAGGGCTAGCAGCACCGCCCCGCACCCCACACCGGAAAGGCAGCCATGACCAAGCGTGAGCTGAGCGGCCAGCCCCTCGCCAACCCCGGGCAGCTGTTCATCGGCGGCAAATGGGTCCCGGCCCAGGACGGCCGGACCGAGCCGGACATCAGCCCCGTGGACGGACAGGAGATCGTGCCGGTGGCCCAGGCCACCGCCGCCGACGCGGACGCGGCCGTCGCCGCGGCCCGCAAAGCGTACGAGGAAGGTCCGTGGAGCAGACTGTCCGCCCAGGAGCGCGCGCTGCGGCTTAACCGGGTCGGTGAGCTGATCGAGCGGGACCTGGAGGAGATCGCCCTGCTGGAGACGGTGGACATGGGCAAGCCGTTCGCCTTCTCCAGCACCGTCGACGCCCCCATGGCCGCTCAGCTCATGCACTACTACGCCGGCGCCGTGACCCGGGTCGACGGCTCGTCCCGGGCCCCGGCCGGCGGGCAGCTCGCGTACACCCTGCGCGAGCCGCTCGGTGTGGTCTGCGCCATCACCCCGTTCAACTTCCCGCTGCTGCTGTCGATGACGAAGATCGCGCCGGCCCTGGCGGCGGGGAACACCGTCGTCCACAAGCCGTCCCCGGCCACCCCGCTCACCGCCCTGAAGATCGCCGAGCTCTTCCAGGAGGCGGAGATCCCGGACGGGGTGCTGAACGTGATCACCGGGCCCGGTGTGGAGCTCGGCGAGATCCTCACCGACCACCCGGACATCGACAAGATCGCCTTCACCGGCTCCACCGTGGTCGGCCAGTCCATCATCCGCAAGGCGGCCGGGACCCTGAAGAAGGTGACGATGGAGCTCGGCGGGAAGTCCGCCAACATCGTCTTCGCCGACGCCGACCTCGACGCCGCCGAGGAGCTCGCCTTCTTCGGCATCTATTACAACAAGGGCGAGATCTGCACGGCCGGTTCCCGGCTGCTGCTCCACCGCCCCATCCACGACGAGATGGTCGAACGCCTGGTACGCCGGGCCGCGGCCCTCAAGCCCGGCGACCCGCGCGACCCGGCCACCCTGTTCGGGCCGCTGGCCCACCGCGGCCAGTTCGACAAGGTCAGCTCGTACATCGAGATCGGCGAGAAGGAAGGCGCCGTCCTGCGGACCGGCGGCACCGGCTGGACCCCCGAGGGAGCCTCCAGCCAGGGCCTGTACTTCCTGCCCACCGTCTTCACCGGTGTCGACAACGGGATGCGGATCGCCCAGGAGGAGATCTTCGGCCCGGTCCTGTCGATCATCCCCTTCGACACCGAGGAGGACGCCGTACGCATCGCCAACGACAGCGCGTACGGCCTCGCCGCCGGCGTCCACACCAAGGACCTGCGCCGCGCCCACCGGGTTGCCTCGCGGATCAAGGCCGGCACGGTCTGGGTGAATTGCTACAACCAGTACGACCCCTCCGTGCCCTACGGCGGCTACAAGGCCTCCGGATACGGCCGCGAGTGCGGGCCCGAATCCCTTGAGAGCTACACCCAGACCAAGTCGGTCTGGATCGGCATGGACTAGGAGCGGACATGCGCACAGGCATCATCGGCACCGGGCGGATCGGATCCACCCTCGCGCGGATCCTGGTGGCGGCCGGGCACGAGGTCTTGCTGGCCAACGCCCGCGGCCCTCAGTCCATCGGCCCCCTACTGGCCGAACTGGGCCCGGCGGCCTCGGCGGCGCACCCCGCCGAGGTCGCCGACCAGGCCGAACTCCTGGTGCTGATGGTGCCCTTCGCGAGCATCCGCGGGCTGCTCCCGGAGGCCGCGGTGGGGGACAAGGTGCTGGTGGACGCCACGAACGCGTTCACCGGCGCCGGTACCCCCGCCGATCTCGGCGGCCGGGGTTCCAGCGAACTGGTCGCCGAGTGGTACCCCGGAGCCCGGGTCGTGAAATCCCTGAACACCATGTATTTCGAAACACTCGCCGTCGCTGGGGGCACCTCCCGGGCGAAGCCCAGGGGGAGCACCTCGGGGGGCGAGCGTCTGGCCCATTTCACGGCGGGCGACGACGGGAAAGCGAAGGAAATCGTCGCGGGAATCATTACGGACCTCGGATTCGCTCCCGTCGACACCGGCCCGCTGCACGCCGGAGGAATTCTCCAGCAGCCGGGCGGGCCCCTCTACAACCGGCCGCTCACGGAAGCGCAGGCGCTCGCATGGATCTCACACTGAATGTCAACGGAAGACCCGAGAAATTCGCGGTACAGCCCAACGAACTGCTCGTGGAGCGGCTCCGCGACGGCCTCGGGCTGACCGGCACCAAGGTCGGCTGCGACACCGGCCAGTGCGGGTCCTGCGTCGTCCAGCTCGACGGCAGGTCCGCCAAGAGCTGCCTCGTCCTCACCGTGTCGGCCGCCGGCTCCGAGGTGACCACCATCGAGGGAGTCACCACCCCCGGCGGTGAACTCACCGGCCTCCAGGAGGCGCTGCGTCAGGAACACGGCACCCAGTGCGGGTTCTGCACCCCCGGCATGGTCATGGCGCTCGGCGAACTCGTCGACTCCACCGCCGGCGGCGAGGCCCCCACCGAGCCCGAGATCCGCGAGTGGCTCACCGGCAACCTGTGCCGCTGCACCGGCTACCACAGCGTGGTGCGCGGTGTGCAGCGCGCCTGCTCCGCCGCCCGGGCCGAGGCCGCCGGGGCCGCCGAGACCGGGTCCGCCGAGGCAGGGGCCGTCTCCGCAGCGTCCGGCCAGGAGGTGTGAGGACATGACCGCAGTGACGGGGGAGACCGCAGCATCGCAGAACGGCCTGCTCGGCCAGCCGATCGACAGCCGTGAGGACCCGCAGCTCCTGCGCGGCGAGGCCACGTACGTGGCGGACATCGATCTGCCCGGCACCGCGCACATGGCCATCCTCGGCAGCCCGGTGGCCCACGCGAAGATCCTCTCCATCGAGACCAAGGCCGCCGAGCAGCTGCCCGGCGTGCTCAAGGTGGCCACCGCGGCCGACTTCACCGACGTGATGCCGCTGCCCTGCATCTGGATACCCGGCGGGGTCGAGAGCCACTTCCCGCCCCACCCCTACGGACTTCCCGGCGCCCGCCCGGTCCTGACCGGCGACGCCGTGCGGCACGTCGGCGACCCGATCGCCGTGGTCGTCGCCGAGACCCCGCGCCAGGCCGCCGCCGCGCTGGCCGCCATCGCCGTCGAGTACGAGCCGCTGCCCGTGGTCACCCGGGCCGACGACGCACTCGCCGAGGGCGCGCCCCAGCTGCACGAGGCCGTCCCGGGCAACCTGAACGCGTACTGGACCTGTGGCGACAAGGACCGCACCGACGCGGCCATCGCCGACGCCGAGGTCACCGTAGAGCTCGACCTCGTGAACCAGCGCACCATCAACAGCCCCATCGAGCCCCGCGGCGCGGTCGGCGACTACAACCGGGCGACCGGCGAGTACACCCTCTACGCCTCCACCCAGGGCCCGCACAACCACCGCTTCCTGCTCTCCGCGCTGGTCCTCGGCATCCCCTTCAACAAACTCCGGGTGATCGCCCCGACCGTCGGCGGCAGCTTCGGTACCAAGGGCTACCTCTACCCCGACATGGCGCTGGTCCTGCTGCTCTCCAAGGCGCTCGGCCGGCCCGTGAAGTGGGTGGACACCCGCACCGGCCTGATGAATTCCACCGTCCAGGGCCGCGACCACCGCCAGCACGTCACCCTCGCCGGCACCCGCGACGGCCGCATCACCGCCGTGCGCTGCACCAGCTACGCCAACCTCGGCGCGTACCCCTCCACGATCGGACCCGGTGTCGCCACCGCCCTGATGGGACGCTCCATCAGCGGCATGTACGACATCCCCGCCGCCTTCTGCGAGGTCTACGCCGCCTTCACCAACACCGTCTCGCTCGGCGCCCAGCGCGGCAGCGGGCGGGCCGAGGCCGCGTTCCTGATGGAGCGCCTCGTCGACCGGTACGCCTCCGAGATCGGCATGGACCCGGCGGCGGTGCGGCGCAAGAACCTGGTGCCGAGCGAGAAGTTCCCGTACGACAACGGCCTCGGCTGGACCTACGACTCCGGGAACTACCAGCTGAACTTCGACCGGGCCATGGAGCTGTCGGGCTACGCCGACATGCCCGCCCGCAAGGCCGAGGCCCGCACCCGCGGCAAGCGCCTCGGCGTGGGCCTCGCCACCTACGTCGCCATCTGCGGTGTCGGCCCCTCCACCCGGATGTCCAAGGAGGGCATGCTTGGCGGAACCTGGGAGAGCGCCAACATCCGGGTCCACCCGACGGGCGAGGTCACCGTCACCGTCGGCTCCGCCTCCACCGGCCAGAGCCACGGCACCGTCTTCGCGCAGGTCGCCGCCGACGAGCTGGGCATCGACGTGAACACCGTCCAGGTCCTCGAGGGCGATACGCAGAAGGCCCCGTACGGCCAGGGCACCTACGGCTCGCGCTCCTACAGCATGGCCGCGCCCGCCGTGGCGCTCACCGCCCGGAAGATCAAGAGCAAGCTGGTCAAAGCCGGGGCCGTCTTCCTGGGCATCCCGGAGGAGAAGGCCGTCTACTCGGGCGGCAAGGTCTACGAAGAGGGCAACGAGGAGAACACCAAGACCTTCGCCGAGCTGGCGATGGCCATGTGGTACGGCTGGGGGCTGCCCCCGGAGATCGAGCCCGCCCTCGACGAGACCACCCACTTCGACCCGCCGGACTTCAACTACCCCTTCGGGACGCACGTCGCGGTCGTCGAGGTCGACGAACTGACGGGTGAGACCGAGGTGGTGGCGTACACCGCCGTCGACGACGCCGGCCACATCGGCAACCCGAAGGTGGTCCTCGGGCAGATCGAGGGCAGCATCGTGCACGGCCTCGGCCAGGCGCTGATGGAGGCCGCCGAATACGACGAGAACGGACTGCTCGTCACGTCCGACCTCAACAATTACGCCCTGCCGCGCGCCGCCGACGTGCCGTTCTTCGCGCTCGACAAGACGACCACGCCGTCGCCGCACAATCCGCTCGGCGCCAAGGGCGCAGGCGAGATCGCCACCGTGCCGCCCGCCGCCGCCGTCGTCAACGCGGTCGTCGACGCCCTCTCCGACCTGGGCGTGAAGCACATCGACATGCCGCTCACCCCCGAGAGGGTCTGGCGCCGCCTGAGAGGGGAAGCCCAGTGATCCTCACCGAGTTCGACTACGTCCGGCCCGTCGGCCTGGACGAGGCGCTGACCCTGCTGTCCGGGACGCCCGGCGCCCGGGTGCTGGCCGGGGGCCAGACCCTGCTGCCCGACCTGCGCACGGGCGCCGACCGGGCCGGGCTGCTGGTCGACATCCGGCACCTGGAGGAGCTGCGGGGGATCGAGGCCGCGGACGGGGGCCTGCGCATCGGCGCGCTGACCACGCTGGCCGAGCTCGCCGCCCACCCGCTGGTGCTCGACGGGGTCCCGGAGCTGGCCGCCGCGGCCCGCTCCAACGGCGACCCGCAGGTCCGTAACCTGGGCACCGCAGGCGGGAACCTGGCTGCCGGCGGGCGGGCCACCGATCTGCCGGTCGCGGCCATCGCCGCCGACGCCGTGGTGGAACTGGCCGGCCCCGGCGGGCGGTCGACCGTACCGGCCGAGGAGCTCGCGGCCTCCGGCGTGCCCGTCGGCTCGGTCGTCACCGCGCTGCTGGTGCCGGCCGCCGGGCCGGCCGCGGCCTTCGAGAAGACCGCCGACCGGGCCACCCGCTACCCGGTGTGCGCCGCGGCCGTACGGATCACCGCCGACGGGCCGCGGATCGCGGTCACCGGCGCCACCGCCCGCGCGCTGCGGCTGCGCGGGGTCGAGGACCGGCTGCGCGGGGGCCCGTACACGACGGACGCCGTACTCGCGGCGTTCCGCGCCGAGCCCAGGGAGCTGTTCGTACCCGGGCGCGGCACCTCGGCCGAGTACCTCGGCCATCTCGCGGGGGTGCTGACCGCCCGCGCGCTGGCGAGGGCTGCACAGGCCCTGGCCTGACCGCTCAACACGGGGGAGTTGAAGCAGTGGAACCGTCCAAGACATCCACGCCGACCGCACTGTCCACGGGGATCATCCCGCACCCCGCCGCCCAGCCGGCGGGTGCGCCGAGAGGCTCCGGCTTCTGGGTGGTGGCCGCGGTACTGGTCCTGCTGATGCTCTCCTCCTCCGTACCATCCGCCCTCTACGTGCTCTACCAGCAGAAGTGGGGTCTGTCCTCCGGCACCATCACGGTGGTCTTCGCCCTCTACGCCGTCACCGTGCTGACGGGGCTCCTGCTGTTCGGTTCGCTCTCGGACACCCTGGGCCGGCGCCCCGTGCTCGGCGCCGGCCTGGTCCTGGCGATCGTCTCCATGGGACTGTTCGCCGGGGCCCAGGGGCTCGGGCTGCTGCTCGCGGCCCGGGCCGTCCAGGGGCTCGCCGTCGGCCTGGCCACCGGGGCGATGGGAGCGGCCCTGCTGGAACTCACCCCGCGTTCGCGCCCCGCGCTCGGCGCCCAGGTCAACAGCGCGGGGCCGACCATCGGCATCGGGCTCGGCGGGATCGGGGCCGGCCTGCTCGTCCAGTACGCGCCCGCGCCGACCGCGCTGAGCTACTTGCTGCTCGTCGGGGCCTTCGCCGTCATGCTGGTGGGGGTGGTGCGGATGCGCGAGAGCGCTCCCGGCGCGGGAGGCGGCTTCCGGGTCGCGCCGCACCGGATCCGCATCCCGTCGGCGTCGCGCGGCCGGTTCGCCGTGCTCGTGCTGACGATCGTCGCCGTCTGGTCGGTGGGTGGTTTCTACCTCTCGCTCGGCCCGCACCTGGCGCTCTCCCTGCTGGAGAGCACCAACTACCTGGTCGGCGGCGCCACCGTGGCGCTGCTTGCCGGCGCCGCTACCTGCGCCCAGCTGCTGCTGGGCCGCACCGAGGCGCTGCGCACCGCCGTCGTCGGCCTGCTGGGGCTGCTGGCCGGGCTAGGGCTGGTCCTGCTCGCGCTGGGCCTCGGTTCGGCCGCCGTCTTCCTGGTGGCCACCGCGGTCCTCGGCAGCGGCTGGGGCGCCGCGTTCCTCGGCTCCTTCCGCGCGCTGAGCGCCCTCGCCGATCCGGCGCACCGCGGCGAACTGACCGCCGCCGTCTACGTCTTCGCGTACCTCGCCATGAGCGTGCCGGCCGTGCTCGCCGGAATGCTGACCAACATCCACGGCCTGCACCGCACTTCGGTCGGCTTCATGGCCGCCGTCGCCGGGGTGTGCGCGCTGGCCCTGCTGGTGACCTTGCGGCTGGCCGCCCGCACCCGGGCCGAGGAGGGGGCGATATGAACGACAGGAACGACAGGAA
>NZ_JAGGOY010000084.1 GCF_018614095.1 Streptomyces sp. ISL-87
ACCTATCGTGTCCCGGCACATCTCGCCCATATGGCGATCGTCCTGCGGGGATCTGCCGATGTTCGCTCTTAGCGGCAACTGCGTTTGCGCTCCACGCCTGCGCACCAAGATCAGTCCGACGGCACGAGGCCGTCAGGACTCCCCTGGGGTGGACATGAGCGATCGGCAGACCGGAACCGTGAAGTGGTTCAACGACGAGAAGGGATTCGGCTTCATCACGCCGCAGAGTGGCGATGACCTCTTCGTGCACTTCAAGGCCATCCAGTCGGACGGATTCAAGTCCCTGAAGGAGGGCCAGCAGGTCTCGTTCATTGTTACCCGCGGGCAGAAGGGCATGCAGGCGGAGGAGGTGCAGGTCATCTAGGACTCCACCTGAACCGCGACCTGTGACTGAGCGCGCCAGTTGGCCAGACCGGCCAACTGGCGCGCTCAGTCACAGGAGAGAACAGCCCGCCCGCGGATCCCTTCCCGGCCGAACCGCAGGGCACCCCCGTTGGGCAAGCCTTCGCCTTCATCCCTTCGGGCGGTGGGCAAGCCTTCGGGCAAGCCGCCGTGAGGAGGCTGGGTGGAGATTCCCACCATCCGGTGGGAGACGGCCGCTCGCCCGCCGGCCTTCCGGGGGCCGGGCGCCGTGCCCTGCTTCAGGAAGGCCGGCCATGACCGGACGTCGGTACTCATCCCGCACCGCTGCTCCACGACGACCAGGACGAGGACGTCGACCCGTACACCGCCGGAGACGAGGGCAGGGCCTGGACGCCGCCGGCATGCTGGTGGCAGCCGTACTCGCGGCCGTCCTCTTCCCGCAGGCCCGGCAGGGGCTTGAACGCCATGGCTCCAGCATCGCCACGATCGCCGTGGCGGCCCTGGCCGCTGGCGCGCTGGTCCTGCTCCTCGTGAAGGCCGGACGGCGCGGGTCCTCTGCCTGGGCCGCGCGGCGCCGCCGGCCGGAGGGCTGGGGCATCAGCTTCCTGGACGGCCTGCACCACACCGAGTTCGAGGAAGCCGTCCGGGACCTGATGCGCCGCGACGGCGCCCACGATGCCGTCCGTGTGGGTGGCGCCGGCGACAACGGCGCCGACGTCAAGGGGACCGATCCCGCGGGCCGGCGATGGGTCATCCAATGCAAACACCGCCGCGACGGAGCAGCCGGGGCAGCCGTCGGCACGCCGGACTTGCACGTCCTCAACGGAACAGGCCGCCCCGTGCACGGGGGCGACGTGGTCGTCCTCGTCACCAACGGGCGGATCACCGGCCCTGCGAAGGAGTTCGCCCGGAGTCAGCGGCTGCATCTGGTGGATCGCCGCCTCCTGGACGAGTGGTCCACTGGGTCGACTCCCCTGTGGGATCTCCTTTCCCAGCTGCCGGCTCCCCGGCGCCATCGTCCTGGGATCAGGTGGGGTCAGCAGGTCCTGGCCGATGACGTGCCGTACGGGGAAGGCCGGACCACCTAGGCAGTCCGGCCTTCCCCGTGAGTCGCGCAGCAGTTCAGATCCTGCTGTAAAGCTCCTCGGTCAGTGCCACGAGCTCCTCCGGGGAGAGCGCTCGGACGATGTTGTCGGCCTGCTCCCCCGGAGTGGCGCCGAGGTACTGGCGCAGAATCTGTGCCGACTCGTCGATCGGGTGAGGCAGTGGTGTAGCCGGACCACCGCCGGGGTTGTTGACCGCGGTCAACAACGTTCCGGGCTCTGCTTCCGGCTCGGCCTCGGCAGGCGCGGCCGCCGAGTTGTTAACCGCGGTCAACACTTCCGCTCCCGCCGGCACGGGGGCGCGCCGGTTTCCGCTCTGAGGCGCCGGAACCTTGTGCTGAGCCGACGGGTTGTTAACCGCGGTCAACAACCCGCCGGGCTCCGCTTCCCGCTCGGCGTCATCGGGTGCGGCAGCCGAGTTGTTAACCACGGTCAACAACGACTCGGCCTCCACATCCGGCTCGGCTTCGACGGACACGGCCAGCGGGTTGTTAACCGCGGTCAACACTTCCGCGCTCTCGGGCCCGGCGGTGCTCTCGTCGCGAGGCGACGATGTCTGTTCGTGGTTGGTGGGGTTGTTAACCGCGGTCAACAACTCGGGGCCGGCGGCGGCCAAGATCGCCTTTTGCTGCGCCTTGGCGAGGGCTTCCTCCGCCTTGTGGGCTGTCAGGAGCCGGAAGAGATCCTCGGCGGAGGGGGGAGTGGGGGAGTCCTTGAGGCGGCGCGCCATCCAGATGGCGTCCCTGCTTGAGGTCTCGCCGGCACTGACCGAGGCGCGTACCTCGGGTGGGAGAGCGAGGAGGCCCAACTGGTTGGTGACCCAGGCCCTTGACTTGCCGAGCTGTTCTGCGGCTCGGGACTGGGCTCCGTGGGTGTACTTCTCAGCGCATACGTCGACGAGCTGCTGAATGCCGGTCGCTCGTTCTACCGGGTCGAAGTCCTCTCGCTGGAGGTTCTCCTTGAGCAGCTTGTTGAGGAATTCCTCCCGGCTGTCGGCGAACTCGTCTCGAACCACGAAGTCGAGGGCGGCGAGTTCTACGTGCCGGGCACTGCGAAAGCGGCGTTCGCCGTTGACGAGGACGTACTCGGCGTCGCCGATCGCCTCGGCGTGGTCGGGCCACAGTTCCAGGTAGGCAGCGCGGGTCACGACCACGCAGGCTGCGAGCTGGGCCTGGCGAAGTTCCTCGCCGAAGCGGGTCAGCTCCTCCGGAGTACCAAAGTTGCGGCGCGGGTTGAGGGGAGTGGAGGAGACCTGGGCAAGGGGGATCTTGACAATGGTGTAGGAGGGGATGCGTCCCTCCGCCACTGCCTTGGCTCGTCCGCGGGCGCTGAGGTCAGTTGCTCCCTGGACGGCGGACGCCCTCTGGAAGCTGGATCCGCCTCCCAATTTGTCTGCCTTGCTCATCCGACGAGCCTCCTGGTGAGTTCTCGCATGCTGCTGGCCTGCTCGCATTCGGGGGCGTACTCAAGCAGCGGCTGCTTGACCCGAACGGCCTCGCGCTGCTCCTTCAGGTCTGGGATGACCACAAGCACCGGGGGAGTGCCGAGGTCTCGCCATCCCTGCAGTGAGGACGTGGCGATGTACCCACGGCGGCTGTCGTAGAGGTTGACGATGATGCCCAGGAGCGCGAGCGTCAGCGCCATGTCGCCGGCGAGGGAGGAGATCTGGTTCATGAGGAGCTCATAAGCGTCGGCTGAGGAGTCCTCGGCCTGGACGACGATGAGGATGCCGGAGGAGTCAGGATCCTCCCCGTCACGGGTGCGTCCGTAGTAGAGCGCGTTGTCCATGGTGTAACCGAGGCTCGGCGGGCAGTCGACGAGGATGTAGTCGTAGTCCTCCTCCAGAGCCAAAAGCTCGCGCTCCAGGGCCGATTCCCGGATGCGCAGGCCCTGCGCGGTGGCCAGCTTGGCGTCCAGCAGGAACGCGTACGTCGAACCTGGCAGCAGGTGGAGCCGGTCACCGAAGAGCTGCTCCGACTGGACCGGCACGATCAGGCTGCGGAGGGAGACCTTCTTCTCCTCGCCGAGCATGCGCTTGGCCAGGCTCGGATCGTCGATCCCGAGCGGCTTGTGGCCCAGCTGCTGCGTGAGGTGGCACTGCGGGTCGAAGTCGACGAGAAGAACCCGGGCGCCACGTTCGGCGAGACCTTCGGCAAGTCCCGCTGAGACGGCCGTCTTCCCGACTCCGCCCTTCTGGTTGCAGATGACGTACCTGACTGGCGCGCTTGTGGCCAAGCGCTGCCTGTGAGACGCGGGCCGGTCCCGAAGCCACTCGGTGAGAGCCTGCGCCAGAGCCTGGTTGAGCGCCGACTTACGGCTCTTGGCCACCTTCCTGAACTTGCCGTTCAGACCCTGTGGAAGGTGCGTCGTGAAGTTGGCGGCTCCGCTCGTCTCGACCTGCGGGTGCTCGGCGCTGTCGGCCATCCACGCCTGGATGGCTTCCGTTACGGCGTCCTGCATGTCCAGGCCGAGTTGAGCAGCCCGGACCTTGATCTTCTGCCGCAGCGGAGGCGGCAGCTTGATGGCTACCTTCTCCCTGGAGGGCGCGTCATTCGTAGCGGTCATGCGGATACCTTACTGACCTAGACTGCTGGTTCAACCTCGCCACTCAGTAACGAGATTTCCGATTCGCACGTGATGTCGCAGCAAGTGCGGTGGTCCCAGTGGGGACACGCCAGATGGCGAAGTTCAAAAGAGGGCTGACAGCAGCAAGAGCCTGGTGACAGGCTGATCAACTAGACCGGTCGGAGATGGGAAGAGCACGTGGCTCAACTGCAGCTGACGAGGACGCACCGGATTCTGATCGGTGTGGTGGTCGCCGGCGCCGTGGTCATCGCCGGCATCGGCTTCGCGGGCTCGTACGCCGCGGTGCGCGCGCTCGCCGTGCAGAAGGGGTTCGGGAACTTCTCGCTGGTGTTCCCGATCGGCATCGACGCGGGCATCTGCGTCCTGCTGGCGCTGGACCTGCTGCTGACGTGGATCCGGATCCCCTTCCCGCTGCTGCGCCAGACGGCGTGGCTGCTGACGATCGCGACGATCGCCTTCAACGGCGCGGCGGCCTGGCCGGACCCGCTGGGCGTGGGCATGCACGCGGTGATCCCGATCCTGTTCGTGGTCACGGTGGAGGCGGCCCGGCACGCGGTGGGGCGGATCGCGGACATCACCGCGGACCGGCACATGGAGGGGGTCCGCATCACGCGCTGGCTGCTCTCCCCCATCCCGACCTTCAAGCTGTGGCGCCGGATGAAGCTGTGGGAGCTGCGCAGCTACGAGCAGGCTGTGGGCATGGAGCAGGACCGCCTGATCTACCAGGCGCGGCTCCAGGCCCGGTACGGGCGCGGGTGGCGGCGCAAGGCGCCGGTGGAGGCGCTGATGCCGCTGCGGCTGGCCCGGATCGGCGTCCCGCTCGCGCAGACCGCTTCCGCAGGGCTGACCGCAGCCGGCCTGAGCCCGGTCCTGCTCTCTCGCCCCGAGCCTGCCCACGTTCCCGAGCCCGCTGCTGAGCCGGAGCTGATGGCAGCGGCCGAGGTTCCCGAACTGCCGCCGGCCACCCAGCCCCTCGTCGAGGACGCCCCCGCCCCAGAAGCGGAATCTCCGTCCGATGCCCTGGACGCGACTCCCGAGGCCTGGGACGCGATGCCCGAACCTATCCTGGTCGACCTGGCGCAGGCCGGGCGGGACTTCGTGGCGCAGTACGGCGCGGTCCCGTCCGCGGAGCAGTTCGCGGCGTACCTCGCGCGGGACTACGGCCTGACCGACCAGGACACCGGCGGCCTCCTGCCCGACGCCCAGCTGGAACCGGTGCTCGCCGAGCTCCGGGCGGCAGAGCTCGAAGCGGCCGCGCACGCGGCCTCCGTCCCGGCGGTCGAGGCGCCGGTGACCGACGCGCCGGCTGCCCCGGCGCCAGCGCACGAGGAGCAGCCGGCCGGCGCGGGGGAGCCGCACCCCTTCTTCGGGGAACAGGGCGGCCTCCACAGCCTGTCGGAACCGTCTGTCGAACCTGCACGACTGCCCGCCGGAGCGGTACCCGCGCCGACAGCCTCCGTGACCGATGCCCGCCAGGCCGCACCCGCGGGCCGTTCCTTCGAGCAGCCCGTCCTCGCCGCGCCGGCAGGAGCGGAAGGACAGGACTGGGTGGCCGAGGTGATCGCGAACGGTGAGGCGACCGCCAGGGTGCCGCGGCAGCAGACCGACGAGGAGCCAGCCGAAGCGGACCCGATTCAGCGCGAGATCGAGCTGGTGGCCTCCTGGCTGATGGAGGCCGAAGAGACCGGGAAGCGGCTGTCGGGAGCTGAGGTTGCCCGGCGCCTGGAGGTCTCACCCAAGACCGGTCAGCGCCGCGTGCTCGATGCCCAGAAGTACCTGGAGGAGCAGCGCCGGCAGCAGGGCCGGGCACACCTCCGCTCCGTCGGAAGCAGCTGACCGACGTTCCGGTTAGGGCTCGGTGACCGGTCGCCGCCCACCGTCACCGACCTGCCCGGGCAGCCGCCCGGCCGTGACCGATCGGCGCGTGACCGGGCCCGTGACCGATGCGGGACCCGGCTGTGACCGGGCCCCTGACCGATGGCCGAGCCGGCCCGTGACCGATGCCGGGCCCGGTGACCGGTGACCGATCCGCGCCCCATCGGTCACCGGTCATGACCGGTCTGCGGCCATCGGTCACCCATCCGCCACACCCTCGCACCCGCTTCCTGGGCAAGCCTTGGCGCCGCAATCTAGAGGCTTGCCCACCCCCCAGGGAGGCTTGCCCAGAGTTGCATGGGCCGGTCACGAGGGGGCTTGCCCAACCCCCCACCAGGCTTGCCCAATCGGTCACGGGAGGCTTGCCCAGGTAGAGGGCAAGCCTTCCATCTGCGCTTTTAGGGCTGCGGGCAAGCCTTCGGGCAAGCCGGTCTGAGGAGTGTGTACGGCACGAGATCCGAAAGGAGACGTGCCGTGCACGACGCTTCGCACCCCGCCGCCGGCGGTGGGTACTTCGAACGGCTGGACGCCGACTGGGCCGCGCTGTGCGCGGACCCGGCCCTGCGCCAGGCGGTGACCGACTGGGTGACCGATGGCCACCTGACCGACGACATCGCGGCCGTGACCGATTCCTGGGCCGGCTCCCTGACGCCCGAGCAGCTCCTCGCCGCGCTGCGCCCGGTGGCCGACGGGGTGACCGATGCGCTGACCGATGCCGTCCTGCGCACCCTCCTTGAGCGGGCCGCCGGTCGTGACCGATCGGCCGTCCTCGCTGGCCGGGTCATCGTCCAGGCGATGCTGCCCGCCGTCTTCCGCATCATCCGCGGACAGGTCCGCGTGACCGGCGGCCGCACCCGCGACGCCGTCGGTCACGTGACCGTGACCGCCCTCTACGAAGTGGCCCGCGCCGGCCGTATCCACCGCCGCCCCGGCCGGCCCGCCGCCAACCTCGCCCTGGACACCCTGCGCCAGGTCCTGGCCGAGCTCGCCGCCGAGCAGGGCCCGGCGGGGGAGGATCTCACCGCCGCCGAGGCGATCGCCGACCCGGCGCCGGGTCCGTACGAGATCGCCCGGGCCCGGACCGTCCGCGCGGCCGCGACCGAGGCCGGTCTCCACGCGGGCCCGGTCGGCGACGCCGATTCGGCCCCGGCCCGGATGGAGCTCCTGGAGCTCCTCCTCGACGCGGTCGGCGACGGCGCGCTCTCGGTCGCGGAAGCGCAGGCGCTGGCCTGGCACCACATCAGCGGCGGCATCACGGACGCCGAGGCCGCCGCCCACGCCGAGACGACAGCCGGCGCCTGGCAGCGGCGCCGCTCGCGGGCACTGGCCCGCCTCACAGCATCCCTCCAGCCCCAGGCCGCGGCATGAACCGGACCACCGCCCCGGCCACCGTCCGCTCCCCCCTTTGGAGATGCGTCTTGACCACACGTGCCGCCGCGACATCGCTGGACGCGGACGAGGAGCGTGTCACCCGCGCCCAGCGTCTGCTCGTCCACCTCGGCGCCGCCCTCGTCGCCCGCCCCTTCGACACCGGCACCCACGAGAAGCTCCGTGCCTTCCTCGACGAGGACGCCGAACCCGTCCTCGCCTCGCTCGCCGCGCTCAGCCGGCGGCCCGAAGCGGAACTCCGCAGCCGGATCGCGGAGCTGGCCGGGCACACCCTGCGCTCGGCCGGAGGCACGGCGTGAGCCCCGTCCTCACCGGCCGCCGGAAGCCGGCCGAACCGATCGAGCAGCAGCCACCTGCTGTCCAGGAGCCCGAGGCCGAACAGGACGCCGGCTGGGTCGGCGGCTGGTCGACCGGCGCCCAGGCCAACTCGGCCGCGCTGATGCGCTGGGTCGTCTGGGGCCTGATCGCGCTGGGCCCGCTCCTGGGCGCGCTCGCTTACCTGTCGGTGCCGGCCACGTCCGCGGCTCCAGCGCCGAAGACCGCGCCGTCCGCGCCGTCCGCGAGCGGCGGCCAGGGCGCGTCCGGGTTCGCGACCCTCTTCGTTGCCGCCTACCTCTCCGCCGGCCGGGGCGACGAACCCCGGCTCGCCGCCTACTACCCGTCGGCCGCCAGCATGCAGCTCGACGGGATCTCCGGCCAGCACCGGGGCGAGCAGCTGACCGTCGTACGGCTCCGGCAGACCGACACCGCTGTCTGGTCGGTCACGGTCGCGGCCCGCGTCACCGGCGCGACCCCGTCGGCCACGCCGTCCACTCAGCCGGGCTCCTCACCGACTCCAGCAGCCGAAGGGGTGCGCTACTTCCAGGTGCCCGTCGCCACCGCACCCGGCGCCGGGGGAGCGACCGCGTACACCGCGCTCGCGCTCCCGGCCGAAGTCGCCGCACCCGAGCGGGCCAAGGCCCCTGAGCTGGTCTACGGCGCGATGCGCCCGGCGCTGCCGACCGACCCGCGCACCCAGGCGGTCACCAGCTTCCTGAGCGCCTACCTCACGAAGGCCGGCGCCGAGCTCGACCGCTACCTCGCCCCCGGTACCCGCCTGGCCGCGCCGTCCCCGGCCCCGTACTCGGGTGTCGCTGTGGACCAGTTCGCCGTCGAGGGCGAGACCGGCGGCGAACCGGTCGTCTCGGTCCCCGGCGACGGCACCGCCCTGCGCCTGCTCGTCACCCTCCGGGCTACCGGCCAGGACGGGGTGCGGCTCCCCCTCACCTACGCCCTCACTCTCAAGGCCCGCGCCGGCCGCTGGGAGATCGCCAGCCTCGACGGCGCCCCCGCCCTCACCTCACCGACTCCGGCCCCGGCCGCCTCCGGCGCCGCAGGTCCGGCACCCACCCCCACCGCATAAGAGGAGCACCGTCATGCACGACACCATCACGCTGGCCGCAGGCTGGATCCAGACCGGCACCGGTCTCGGCAACGACATCAAGGGCCTCATCTTCGATGTCGCCATCCCGGCACTGTGCGGGATCTTCGTCGTGGTCGTGGGCTGGAAGACCAAGGCACCCGGGCCCACGATCATGGCCGTCATCTTCGCGGCGGTCGTCTGGGGCCTGTCCGCCAACATGGGCGCCCTCAAGAACAAGACCACCGAGGACATCGTCCAGTACCAGGGCGGCCCCAACGCCGTCCGGGGTGACCAGTGAGCACGACCGCCGAGACCGGCGGCGAGCTGGACTTCGAGCTGATCGGCCGCTGCTACACCAAGGCCCGGCGCGCTCCGCTGGTCCACGGCGTGATCCGGGACGTCAACGGCGGCCGGGGGATCCGGCTGCCCGGCGGCCCCTACACGATGACTCAGCTGGCCGGGATCGTCGCCACCGTCGCCGCCCTGATCCTGACCCGCCCGGTGTGGGGCGGCCACGGCTGGCTCGACATCGCGGTCCTGCTCGTACTGCCCGCCGCAGCGGCTTTCGTGCTGCGCCACCTGCACATCGACGGCCGCAACCCCGCGGCCGCCCTGCTAAGCATCGCCCTGATGCTGGCCGCGCCCCGGCGCGGCCAGCTCCGCGGCCGCACCTACCGGCGGGCCCGCCCCACCCGCGGCGACACCCGTATCCACCTGCCCGCCGACGAACAGCCCGCCGAAGCCACCGCCCCGGCGATCACTGACGTCCCCGCGCCGGAGCCCCGGCCGAAGCGGGCCCGGCCCCAGCTCGCGGTACCCGCCGGTGAGCCGTCGGCACCCGCAGGGCCTTCGGAGCCCGCCGCGCCGGTGGCCTCGGGGGTGCAGGCCCTGCTCGCCCGACGCGCCCCCACGACCCGTACCTGACTGGAGAACTGACGATGCGCCTGCCGATCCGGCACGTCCAGCAGAACCTGATCTTCACCACCCACGGCACCGTCTGGGCGGTGTGGCGCGTTGCTGCGACCAACTACTCCCACGCTCCGGCCGCCGTGAAGAAGCGGCGTCTCAAGGCTCTGGAGGGCCTGTTCAAGGCGATGACTGGCGAGCCGATGCTGCTGTCGCTGTGCCCGCAGATCGACCCGACCGCGGTGGTGCGCGCCATGGTCGACGACATCGACCTGGAGCGCGCGCCCCGCTACGAGAGCCTCGGGCATGCGGTCCTGGACCAGCTGGAGACCATGGAGCTGACGGGCCGCACCGACTGGCTCGCGCTCCCGCTTCCCCCGCTATCGCAGAAGGACGCGGTGATGTCCGCGTTCCGGGCGGCGCGGGCGGAAGTCTCCCTGCAACTCGGCCTGATGCCCGCGGTAGTCACCGACGTGGAGGTGCGCCGGCGCCTGGAGCAGGCGCAGCGGATCCAGGCCCAGTGGCCGACCGGCGTCTCGATGCGGCCGGCGTCCGAGGCGGAGATCCTATGGATCTACGGCCACTCCGCGCGGCGCGGGCTCGCCGAACCGTTCCTCCCGGACGGCACCGAGACCCCGGTCCGCAGCCGGGGCCGGAACGTCGCGGCGCTGGGGGAGATCCTCGTCGGCGAGGGCGGCGCCGACTTCAACACGGGCCCCGCGCTGCCGGCCAACCCGTTCACGCGTCGCTTCCTCCAGGTCTCCAGCGAGTGGGGTGACTCCTACCAGGCGCTCCTGGCGTTGAGCGAGATGCCCGAGGCGTTCGCCCTCCCGGGCGCGGCCTACCTTCAGCAGCTCGACGACCTCGCCTACCCCGTCGACTGGACCGCGCGTCTGGTCATCGTCCCCGGCTCAAAGGCCGAGCCGAAGGTCCGCAAGCGCGCCCGTCACCTCAAGGCGCAGGCCGCCGAGTACGAGGGCGACCCGGCCGGCCCGCCGGCCGCGGTCGCCCGCAACCAGGCCGACAACGAGGAGTACCACGAGCGGCTCACCGCGAACCGGCGCGAGGTGGAGATCCGCGCCATGGTCACCCTGGCCGTCTGGGGCAACAGCCCCGACGACGCCATGGACCGGGCCGCAGCTCTCGCTTCCGACTTCGGGTCCACCGACTACACCTTCTCCCGGCCCGCCGGCGAACAGGCCAGCCTGTGGCAGGCGATGCTGCCCGGCTGCCGCACCCCCCGCGTCATGGCCGGCTACGCGCAGATCCTCCTCGCACGGGACTTCGCGATGGCCATGCCCTGGTGCGGCTCCCAGCTCGGCGACGAGCGCGGCGGCCTCTACGGCCTCCAGGTAGCTTCCGGCGGCGCCCGCCCCGTCCTGATCGACCCCGCCCGCGGCCCCCGCGAGAACGCGAGCGCGTCTATGGCGTGGCTCGGCGAGCTCGGCGCCGGCAAGTCCGTCGGCATGAAGAGCGCCGTCTACAACGTCCTGGCCCGAGGCCACCAGCTCGGCCGGCCCGGCAGCCGCGGCCGCGCCGTGATCGTCGACCGCACCACCGACCAGGAATGGGCGCGGTTCGCGCAGGCCTGCCCCGGCACCACGCAGCTGATCCGCATCGACCACACCGCCGAGGTCTCCCTCGACCCGCTGCGCCTCTACAGGGAGAGCAGCCCCGAAGTCGCGGCCCGCTTCACCGAGTCCTTCCTCACCCTGCTGCTCGGGGTCCGGCCGATGGACCTCGAAGGCGTCGCCCTGTCCGAGGCCGTGCAGGCCGTCCTGGCCCGGCCTGAGCCGTCGATGCGCGCCCTGATGGACGAGCTCACCGCACGCGGCGCCGGGGACGCGGCCGCTCACGGCCTGGCCCGCAAGCTCGCCTCGGTCGCCCGCAAGGACCTGGCGAGGGTCGTGTTCGACGAGACGCTGCCGGTCGTCGACACCCACCGCGCGGACTCCGTCGTCTTCCTGGTGTCCTCGCTCGCCCTGCCGAAGAAGTCCGAGCTCGCGAGCGAGCACCGGATCCAGCGCCTGGAGTTCGAGAAGGTCCTGGGCCGGGCCCTGATGTACCTGATCGCCGCCGTCTCGCGCGAGACCGCGATGCGCTCGCGGGACGAGTTCGCGGTCACGGTCTTCGACGAGTGCTGGTGGCTCACCTCCAGCGACGAGGGCCTGGAGCTGCTCCTGGAACTGCTGCGCGACGGCCGCAAGCGCAACGCGGCCGCGTACGTCGGCAGCCACGACGCCGACGACATCGGCCCTGCCGACAGCGAGAAGGGAATGATCGTCCGCGGCCTCATCCCGCACCGGTTTGTCTTCCGGCAGACCAGCCGCCCCCTGGCCGCGCGCAGCCTCGAATTCCTCGGCGTGGACTCCACTGACACCGACCTCCTGGACCTGGTGACCGGCGGCCTCTCACCGCTCGGCCTGCCCGACGACCAGCGCCGGGCCCGGGCGGGGGAGTGCCTCTACCGCGACCTGGCCGGCCGCATCGGCCTGATGCGGGTCCTCATCCCCCGGGACCGGGCGATCGAGCGCGTCATCCACACCACCCCGACCAGCCAGCAGGTGGCGGCATGAGAACCCTGCGCGCCCCGTTCAAGCGGCTGCGGCTGCTCGGAACAGCCCGCCTGCGCCTCGCCCTGCTCGTGGCGGCGCTCGCCGCGACCGCCTTCACCATGCTCACCTCGCTGCCGGCCCTCGCCGAGCCGAGCCCGTCCGCGACTCCGGCGCCCACCAGCCCGCCGGTGACCAACCCGCTGGGACCGCCCACAGCCGGTACGCGTACGCCCACCCCGGAGGAGCTCGCCGAGATCGAGAAGATCATCGCCGACCTCAACAAGCGGTTCTCGGAGGGCATGCAGGAGGCCTTCCTCAAGGCGGAGGAGGAGCGGCTGCGCAAGTTGCTGCCGGACGAGGGCGGCGTCCTGGCCGTCTTCAACGTGACCGACGAGCGGAACCTGCCGATCTCGGCGTACACCGTCAAGAGCGACACCGGCGGGCTGATGGACTGGGACCTCGGGATCCAGAACCTGATCACCGAGCTGGCTTTCATGATCACCAAGTGGGTCATCGCGTTCTGCTGCTGGCTCATCTTCTGGGCATTGGGCTTCGGCCTGGCCAAGCTGCTCCTGGCACCGGTGCTGTCGGTCGCCAACTCGCTTCACACGCAGGTCATCCTGCAGATGGGGCTGCCGTCCCTGTTCATGTCGGTGTGCGCCCTGATCGCCGTCGTCCGCATCTTCTTCGGGGACCGGGCCAAGGGGTGGGGGGACGCGGCGCTGTCCCTCCTGATCGCCGGGCTGACCGCCACGCTGCTGTCCTCGCCCCCGCAGGTCCTGCTGGGCGAGCAGGATGGCGCCATCGCCGCCGCCCGCGGCCTGGCCCTCGAAGTCGCCGACGTCATCCTCGACGCCAACCCCGGTCAAAAGGAGAAGGCCCCCGACGAAGAGGACTCGGCCAGCAGCCGGGCGCTCTCCCGCCCGCTGACCAACGCCCTGACCGACGCCTTCATCGTCAAGCCGGCCATGCTGCTCCAGTACGGCCGCGTCTTCGAAGGCGAGTGCGCGAAGAAGTACAGCGACACCAAGATCTCGCAGCTCGCCTACGAGCGGGCCATGAACCAGCAGTACGAGCGTCTGAAGAAGTTCAACAGCTACCGGGCCTGGATCGACCCCACCGGCGCGCAGATCACCGAATGGACCATGCCCCTGGCCAAGCAGTGGGCCCTGGACCACTTCGGCAACCCGCCGATGGAGCAGTTCGAGAAGGACTGCGTCAAGGGCGACGTGCAGGCGGCGAAGCGGGCCTCGATGGACAAGGTCGGCGGCGCGATCTTCCTCCTCGTCGCCGCGCTGATCGTCACCGTCCTGATCGCCGGTCTCGCGGGCAGCTTCCTTGTCGCGCAGTGCCGCATCGCCTGGGACGCAGTCCGGGCCGAACCCGCTCTCGTGGCCGGGCTGATGCCCGGCGCCGGCCGCGGCTACCTGTGGGACTGGGCGGCATCCGTCCTACACTCCCTCGGGCAGCTCCTCGCCTCCATCATCGGTCTCGCCGTCCTCATCCTGATCGTTCAAGCCGTCCTCGACCCTGTGCAGCAGGACTGGGGCAACGAGCTCACCCTGCGCTTCCTCGCCGTGGACATCGTGTGCATCGGCGCGATCAAGAAGCGCAAGGCGCTCACGGTCAAGTCCAAGCAGGCCGCGGCCAAGTGGCGCGACAAGATGTCCTCCGGTCGGATTGGCGGGACCAACGGCAGCGCCCTGGCCCCGTCCTCCACTCCGGTGGCGAAGAACCAGTCGATCGCCCGCAAGGTCACCCGCGGCGCGGTCCGCACCGCGATGGTCGGCGTCTCCCTCGCATCGGGCAATCCGATCGCCGCCCTCGGCTACGCCACGAGCTCCAGCGTCAGCACCGTCGCCCTGATGAACCGCATTCAGTCCGGGGCCAACGGCGGCCGCCGCCCGGCCCGGCCCGCAGGCCAGCCCCAGCCCCAGCCCC
>NZ_JAGGOY010000085.1 GCF_018614095.1 Streptomyces sp. ISL-87
GGCCGGGTTGGACTGGATCGGAGGGGCCCGGCATGGGCTGGTGGCGGATCGACACCGACGCGCTGGCGGACAGCCGGTTCGTGGTGTCCGCGCTGGCCGAGACCACGGCCACGATGATGGCGCTGGAACGGCGCACCGCCGCGCATCCGGCCGAGCGGGCCTGGCTGACGGACCAGCTCCCGCGCTACCGGGCCTACATGGCGGCCGAGCCGCTCACCGCGCAGCTGGTCCGGGCGGCCCTCGGGCGGCTGTGGATCGCCGACTTCCTGACCCCGCCGCCGGACGGACGCCCCTTCGGGGAGGAACTGGAGGCTGTCCGCGCGACCCCGGACGCGGTGGTGCGTACCAACCTGCGCGCCGCCTCCGGACTCCCCGACGCCCTGATCCGCGCCCGGGGACTGGGCCCGCGCATGGCGGAGTTGCTGGAGTGGCTGTGGGCCGAGGCCGTGCGCCCCGACTGGGAGCGGCGCCGCCGGGTCGCCGAGGCGGACATCCTGGTCCGCACCCGGCAGTTGAGCCTCGGGGGGTGGGCCGCGGCGCTGTCCGGGATGCGGCCGGGCATGGCGTGGCTCGGCGAGGGGCGGCTGCGCATCAACCTCCAGCAGCGGCCGCCGCGCGAGCTGTCGGGGGAGGCCGGGCTGGTCTTCGTACCGGTGACGCCCGGGCACGGCTGGGTCGCCTGGAGAGGGGCGCACCGGCACGCCCTGGTCTATCCGTGCGAGGGGCAGCTCACGCAGCCGGGCGCGGGCTCGGCGGCCCCGCAGGCGCTGGTCGGGCTGCTGGGGCCGGTACGGGCGCGGGTGCTGGTGCTGCTGGAGAGCCCGAAGTCCACGACGCAGCTCGTGGCGCTGACCGGGCTGAGCCTGGGCGCGGTGGCGGGACAGCTGAAGGTGCTGCTCGCCGCCGGGCTGATCCTGCGGCGGCGCACGGGGCGTACGGTGCTCTACAGCAGGGTCGCGGCGGGGGACGTACTGGTGTCGGCGGCGACCGGCTCCGCGTAGCGTTACCGGGGTTACCGGAGGTAGCTTGCCTGCCGTAGCCCGTAGAGGGAGATGCCATGCCTGGCTGGAAGGCCGCGAACATACCCGACCAGAGTGGCCGCACGGCGGTCGTGACCGGGGCCAACAGCGGGATCGGCTACGTCGCCGCCCGCGAACTCGCCCGGCGCGGCGCGTACGTGCTGCTGGCCTGCCGCAGCGCCGCGCGGGGACGGGCGGCAGTGGTACGGCTGCGCGCCGAAGTGCCCGGTTCGGAAGTCGAGTTCATGCCGCTGGACCTCGCGGATCTCAGCTCCGTACGGGAGTTCGCGAAAAGCTGTGCGCAGCGCCGCGACGCCCTGGACCTTCTCGTCAACAACGCGGGCGTGATGGCACTGCCGTTCGGGCGGACCGCCGACGGGTTCGAGACCCAGTTCGGGGTCAACCACCTCGGGCACTTCGCCCTGACCGGGCTGCTCCTGCCACAGCTGCTCGCCGCCGCCCCCGGTGGCCGGGTCGTCAACCTCTCCAGCGGCTTCCACGTACTCGGCGACATCGACCTGGCCGACCTGAACAGCGAGCACAGCTACCGGCGTTGGGTCGTCTACGGCCGTTCCAAGACGGCCAACCTGCTCTTCACCCACGAACTCGCCAGGCGGCTCGCGTCCGCCGGCTCCGGGATCGTCGCGGCCGCCGCGCACCCCGGATATGCGGCCACCAACCTCCAGGCCGCCGCACCCAGGCAGGAGGGCCGCAAGGCCGCCGCCCGGCTGATGGAACTCGGGAACGCGGTCATCGCGCAGCCCGCGGCGACCGGCGCGCTGCCCACCCTGTACGCGGCCACCGCACCCGGGGTGCGCCCGGACGATTTCATCGGGCCGCGACTCGGCTGGCGCGGGGCGCCCGTACGGTCCTGGCGGGCGAAGCGGACCCTGGACGACACCGCCGGCGAACGGCTCTGGGCCGCCTCGGAGAAACTCACCGGGGTCTCGTACCCGGCCCTGTCGCGCTGAGCCGCGGCCCGGCCGCCCTGCTCCCGTTCGCCGCGCCGCTCCCGCCGGGCGCCCCGGTGTGAGCCCGTCCGCCCCCGGGTGCCTCAAGGCGCCCCGGTCGTGACCTGACCTGGGACGCGGACGCCCCGGGAGACTCGGCGGCATGGACGACGATACGGACAACCACCCAGAAGGCCACGACCACGCGGTGGTCCTCGGCGCGGGGATGACCGGGCTCCTGGCGGCCAGGGTCCTCGCCCGGCGGTTCGCCCGCGTGACCCTCGTGGAGCGGGACGAGCTCGCGGAGACCGGGCCGGCGTTCCGGCCCGGTGTCCCGCAGTCCCGGCACGTGCACGTGCTGTGGTCGCGGGGCGTGGAGCTGATCGAGGGCATGCTGCCCGGTATCACCGCGAGACTGGTGGTGGCGGGGGCCGCCGTGCTGGAATCGCCGGGGGACTTCCTCTGGCTGAGTCCGGCCGACTGGTTCGATCAGGTGCCCGGGGCCAAGATCCTCGTAGGCAGCCGGGAACTGCTCGACTGGACGGTGCGCCAGGAGGTCCTGCGGGACGAGCGGATCCGGTTACGGGCCGGTTCCCCGGCCACCGGACTCGTCACCGGTGCCGACGGCCGCTCGGTGACCGGTGTGGAACTGCGCGACGGCGGCCGGCTGGCCGCGGCCCTCGTGGTCGACGCGACCGGACGCACCTCCAAGGCCCCCGCCTGGCTCGCCGCGATCGGCAACCCGGCCCCGGCGGTCACCCGCTACGACTCCCGTCTCGGCTATTCCAGCCGCTACTACGAGATGCCGAAGGATCCCACCCGGCGCTGGCAGGGCCTGTATGTCCAGGGCCGCCCGGACAGCCCGCGCGGAGCCGTGCTGGTGCCGCTGGACGGCGGCCGCTGGCTGGTGACGCTCATCGGCAACGGCGAACACGTCCCGCCCACCGGGGACGAGGAGTTTCTCGGCTTCGCCCGCAGTCTGCGCAGCCCCGTCCTGTACGACGCCATCCGCGACGCGAAACCGCTGTCCTCGCCGACGGCTTTCCGGAGCACGGCCAACGAATGGCACCACTTCGAACGGCTGGACCGCTGGCCGGCCGGCTTCGTCGTCCTCGGCGACGCCTCTTGCCGGTTCAACCCCGTGTACGGACACGGGATGACGGTGGCCGCGCTCGCCGCGGACGCCCTGGACGAGGAGCTGGGCGGCCTGGAGCTGAGGGAGATCCCGGGCGCCGCCCGGCGGATCCAGCGCAAGACCGCCGCCGCCGCGGAGGTGGCCTGGCAGATCGCCACCAGCGAGGACATGCGCTATCCCTGGACGGAGGGGCCGCCGCCGGACCTGGCCACCCGGGTCCTCCAGCAGTACATGTCCCGGGTGATGGTCGGCGCCAACGCCGACCCGGCGATCTCCGCGCCGTTCTTCGACGTGCTGTCCCTGTCCACCGCCCCGGAGGCCCTGCTCAGCCCGGGCACGGTGGTCCGGGTCCTGTCCAAGTGGCGGCTGCCGACGGCCCCGGCGACCACCGACTATCCGGCGCACCACGGACCGCCGGAAAGTGCGGATCCGGTCGCCTGACCGGCGGAACGGGCGCTGGGGCGTCTCTCTAGGGCGCCCCGGTCGAGCGCTCGTACAGGGCGCGGACGCTGTCGTCGAAGTAGCTGCTGTACGAGGTCTCGTCGTCCCCGCCCCCGTCGCGGCCGCCGATCACCCCGATCAGGGTGTGGGCGTCGGTCAGCACGGGGCCGCCGCTCGTGCCGTCGGGTACGTCCGCGCAGTCCAGCCGCAGCTGCGTGGGCCCGGCGGCGCGGGCGGTGTTGCGGCAGTCCAGCGGCTGCTCGGTGTCGTTGGGGTAGCCCACCAGCCGGGCAGGCGCGGGCAGTTCGGGCCGGAAGCCGATGGTCTCGGCCCCGGTGACGTCCTCCAGCCGCCGGTCGGGATGCCCCGGGCTGCGCAGCCGGAGGAACGCCACGTCGTGATCCGGATCGCGCTCGCTCGCCCAGCGGGGGTCCACGTCGATCCGGGAGGGCACCCAGACCCCGTACGGCGCCTCGCCGTCCCGGTAGGCCGGAACGAAGACGAGGTTGGTGCGGAAGCCGAACTGGTGGACGCAGTGGGCGGCGGTGGCGACGAGGTCGCCGCCGGGGGAGTGGACCACGCTCGCCGAGCAGTGGTGGTAGGGGTCGCCGTCCTCGCCGGGGGAGAAGAGCGCGCCGATCGTCGGTTCGGCGGCGGTCGGCCGGCCTTCGAGGGGGTCGGAGGGCTGCCATCCGGCGGACCGCCAGTGCACGGGGGGCGCGTCTTCCGCCGGGGCCTTGCCGTCACCCGGAGGCGGTACCTCGGTGGGGGCCGGGTCGGCGGCCGGGTGGGAGGCCGGGTCGGCGGGCCGGGCCTCCCCGGCATCCCCGGCCAGCCCGTCCAGCACGGCGAATCCCGCGTTGTCGGCGAGTCCCGGGTCCGGTATGTACGTTCCCCGCGCCGGATCCCCGTCCGCGAGGTGGCCGGCGAGGCTGTGCACCTTCCAGGCGTACCCGGCGGCGCCGAGGAGCAGGGCGCAGCAGACGCCGACGAGCGCGCACACCCGTACGGCCCGCCGCTGGTCCTTGGTGAACATGTGGCGCTCCTGCTCCGGGGACTCGCTCGATCTTACGTGCGATGCGGATAAAGGTGACACAGGTTCCGGTATCGGAATGTGTCCGTCCTCACAGCCCTCCGCGCGTCATCCCTCGTCCTTCCGTACGTCACCCAACTCACCTACGCTCCAGGCGACTTGGCCAAAGGTGCGGCGACGGGAGCCGAAAGCATGAGATTGCGGAAGCGGATGGCGGGCGCGGTGACGGCGGGTCTCGCGGCGGTGGCCCTCGCACTGGGCACCGCCCCGGCGGGAGCGGCCCCGGCGGAAGCGGCCGCGGACCTGTCGTACGCGGGGTCCACCGGCGTCGGCGTGCACAACGCCTACGACAAGGCCAAGTACCCCTACTTCGCGGACGCGCTGGACTCCGGCGCGGCGATGCTCGAACTCGACGTGTGGACGAACTTCTTCGGCAGCTCCTGGCGGGTCTCGCACGACAACCCGTTCGGCAACGACAGCAACTGCGAGAACGCCACCAGCCCCGCCCAGCTGCGCACCAAGTCCCGCAACCAGAACCTCGCGGGCTGCCTCTCCGACATCCGCAGCTGGCACGACGCCCACCCCGGCCACCGGCCGGTCGTCCTCAAGCTGGAGCTCAAGGACGGCTTCGCCGCCAACCTCGGGCGCGGTCCCGCCGAACTCGACGCCCTGCTGACCTCGAAGCTCGGCGACGCCGTGTACCGGCCCGGCCAGCTGGCCGCCGGATACCCCGACCTGGACTCCGCCGCCAAGGCCGGGGCCTGGCCCGGGCGCAGCGCCATGGCGGGGAAGTTCCTCGTCGAGCTGATCCCCGGCACCCTGGAGGAGGGCAACAGCTCCGACACCCTCTGGACGGACCGCGAGTACGCCACCCACCTGCGCACCCTTGCCGCCACGGGCAAGCTGGGCCAGGCCGCCGCCTTTCCCGCCGTGCACCGCGCCGAGGCCGGCGATCCGCGCGGCCGGTACGCGGTCGCCTCGATCCGCCCCTGGTTCGTGATCTTCGACGGGGATGCGAGCGCGTACGCCGGGGGCTCCATCGACACCGGCTGGTACGACCGCAACCACTACCTGCTGATCGCCACCGACGCCCACAACGTGGCCCCCGCCATCGACGCCGTGCACCCGACCGAGACCCAGGCCCGGGACCGCGTCCTCCTGATGGCCGCGCACCACGCGTCCATCGCCTCGGCGGACTGGTACCCGCTGCCGGCGGTGCTGGCGACCGTGGTGCCGCGCGGCCAGTAGCCCGAGTAACCTTGTTGCAAGTCGTTCGCAACAAGGGTCGGGTGTGTGGTGGGGTCTCGGTGGTACTCGGCATCGAGTCGCTGCTGCTCGTACGGGGCCTGGTGCGCGAGCCGATCCTGCACTTCGGGGACACCCTGGACGACGCGGCCGGCGAGTGCTTCGACAAGGTCGCCCGGGTACTCGGACTCCCGTACCCCGGCGGGCCCGCCATCGACCGCGCCGCCCGGGGCGGGAACCCGAAGGCCGTCTCCTTTCCCCGCCCGCTGACCGGCGGCCCGCGCACGCAGGACCCGTACGTCTGGTCCTTCTCCTTCTCCGGGCTGACCGGCTGACCGCCGGCCGGCCCGCGAAGGGTCCGGCCCGCGAAGGCTCCGGCCCACGCGGACCGGAGCCGTTCGCGACCCGTCAGGGCGTCAGGGGGACGGGCTGACCTGGACGGTGGTGAGCGCCCCACCCGAGGCCTCCTTCACCACCGCGATCCGGGTTCCGGTGTCCGGGACCTTGACCCCGACCTGGGGCAGCTCGGCGTTCCAGTACGAGCCGTGGCGGTCGTCGAAGACCGGGACCCCCGGCCGCGACGGGATCACCACCTGGGCGCCCGCCTTGTGCAGGACGATCCGGTCGCTCGCCCGGAGGGAGAACGGCGCGTCGAAGGTCTGGGCGCGGGCGTTCAGCAGGGAGCCGTCCGCGAACGTCAGCGGCTCCGGCCGGGCGTCCACCGGGAGCAGCAGGCCGCCGCCCGGATGGGCCTTGGTGGTGTTGTCGCTGTAGGCGGTGTCCCAGAGCCAGATCAACACGCCCTGCTGGTACGGGTAGAACTCCACCGTGTCGCCCGTGAAGCCGAAGTTGTACGGGCCCGTCTTCAGCCCGCTGCCGTAGCCGGTGTAGCGCCGGTTCTCGACCAGGTAGGCGCGCGGATGCTGCTCGCTGCCCGTACGGCCCTCCGTACGCGACCACTTCACCGCCGTCCAGCCGTTCGCGCCCTGCTCCGCGCCGTCGTTCAGCAGCTCCCGGCCGTCGGCGGTGACGCGGATGGAGTCGAAGGTGACGCCCTTGCCGTGGGTGTTGCCGTCCGAGGTGACGCGCAGCCGCAGCTGGACGCTCCGGCCCGCGAACCGGTCCAGGGGGACACTCAGGTCCGCCCAGCCGGACGAGGTGCCCGAGACGCCCTTCGGCGGGATCGCGCCCCCGTTCACCGTGCCCGGAAGTGGCGCCCAGGCCGCGCCGCCGTCCGTGGAGGCCTCCACCGTCAGGAAGTCGAAGTCCTGCTCGATGTCGTACCAGACCTTGGCGTCCAGCCGCGCGGGCCCGGCGGCGCCGGTGAGGTCGACCGTACGCCCGAGGGTGTTGTCCATGAAGTCGCCGGTGCCGCTCCACCACTGGCTGGCGCCCTCGTACGGGTCGGTCAGCTCGGTGCGGGTCACCGACGGCGGCAGATGGACCAACAGGGCTTGCGGGTCATCGGTGTTGTAGCCGGACACGCCCAGCACGGCGCGCGTCCTGCGGCCCGCGTCGGCCTCCGTGTACTCCAGCCAGCCGAGCTGGAGCTTGCTCCACGGGTCGAGATCGCCCGGGAACTCTCCCGTGCTGTTGCGGCCCTTGCCGAGGTACGAGCCCGAGGACATCAGGGACCAGTAGTTGACGCTGTTGTCCCCGTCCGAGCTGTACAGGTCCGGCAGCCCCAGGTCGTGCCCGAACTCGTGCGAGAACAGACCCGCTCCGCTGTTCTCGCCGCCGGTCAGGTAGTCACCCGCCCAGATCCCGGAGTCGCCGACCGGGGTGCCGCCCGCCTTGTTGCCCTCAGGGCCCGCACTGCCGGCCTGGTTCCAGTAGGCGAACCAGCGGTGCGCCCAGACGGCGTCCTTGCCCTGCGCCCCGCCGCCCCAGGTCTGGTCCTTGCCCGCGTGCACGACGACGAGGTGGTCGAGGTAGCCGTCCGGCTCGTCGAAATTCCCGTCGTGGTCGGCGTCGTAGCGGTCCCACACGTCGTACTCGGCGAGCTGCGCCTTGATCTGCTCCGGCGTACGGCCCTTCGCGCGCTCGGAGTCGTACCAGGCGTCGGTGGCGTCCCGGATCATGTCCCAGTTGGTGCGGCACTGGCCGGGCTCGGAGCAGTTGTCGGTGCCGTAGCGGGCCTCGTTCCAGGGGAGCTTGACCCAGTCGGAGACGGTGCCGTCCATGTCGTAGCGGCCGGAGGACTGGAGCCGGTAGTAGGCCCGCATGGACGCCGATTCCGGCTCGGCGGAGAAGAACTGCTTCTGGTAGTAGGCCCGGTCGAAGTCCTTGCGCCACAGGGTGTGGTTGTCGTCCTTGGCCGGCTTGCCGATGGTGTTGTGACGGGGGCCGGGGGTGCCGCCGAAGCGCGGCTTGCCCTCGAACTCAGTGGTGGTGTCCACTTGGTCGCCGAATTCGGCGAGGATCACGAAGACCTTGTCCTTGCGCTCCTGGGCGAGTTCGACGTACCGCTTGCCGACCTTGGCCTGGCGGGGGAGCGTGCCGTCCGGCTCGGCCCGCAGTCCTTCGGGGCCGCCGGCCGCGACCTTTTCCAGGGCCTGGCGGCGCAGGGCCTGACGCTGGAGTTCGAGGGGTGCGGGCGGCGGGGCGGCGGCATGCTCGGCCTGCCGGGCGCCCGGTTGCGCGGTCGGTATCGGGGGCGGGGTGGCGGCGAGCGCGGGGGCGGCGAGGAGGGCGATCGATATCGCCGCTCCCACCGCAGCGAGTCTGCGCAACGTGGGCGACCTTTCGATGAGTTGGGTCGAAGCGCAGGTAATATTTCACATGTGACAGGTGATGGATAGATGGCGGGTCAGGGGTCTTGGAGGGCCACCGCGGCGCAATGGCCCTCCGGGACCCGGACGTCGGTGACCGACCACCCCGGCAGCCGGGCCGGCACCGGCCCCGAACCCACGTAGTCCGCCGCCGGATTTTCCGAGAGCCCCACCCCGAGCCCCTTCAGGTACGCCTCCTTGCGGGTCCACACCCGGGTGAAGGCGAGCGAGCGCTCCCCGGCGGGCAGCAGCGCCAGCTCGGCCGCCTCCCTCGGGTGCAGCACATCGGCCGTCTCCGCGATCGTGCGCGGCAGCACGATCTCCTCGACGTCCACGCCCACGGGGGCGGTCGCGAAGGCCAGCAGGCTGATCCCGGTGCAGTGCGAGAGCGAGAAGTGCAGGGCCCCGCCCGGGAGTACGGGCCGCCCGTGCGGCTCGTCGCAGTGCGCGCAGGGCGCCCGTTCGACGGTGACCTCGTGTGGGGCCAGGCCCAGGTACGCGCCGAGCAGCCGGCGCAGGGCCACGTGCGCGCAGACGTAGGAGTCGCGGTCGGCCGCGCGTACGAACTCGGCGGCACGCTCAAGCTCCTGGGCGTCCAGGGTGCCGGGGGCGTGGCGGGCGGCGTGGACGCGGTAGCCGGTGGTGTCCACCAGCCACAACTGGGGGCTCGCCGGGACGAGTTGTGGCCGTCGGCCGGGGCCGACCGGGCCGGGCTCCGACAGCCGCTCGGGGAGCAGGAGCCGGCGAGCGGCGAGGGTCGTGCCGGGGCTCATGGCGGGGGTCGCGGCGGGGCTCATGGCGGGGCTCATGGCAGGGGTCACGGCGAGGCTCATGGCGGGGCCTCCTCACACCGTGGCCGGGACGGGGAGTTCCGCCGTGGCCGGCTCCTCGGCCCGGGCGGGGTGGCGCAGGGCCAGGACCGCGGCGAGCGGGGAGACGAAGGCGATGGCCCCGCAGAGCAGCCAGGTGGTCTGGACGCCGAGGACCAGCGACAGTGAGCTGAAGACGGCGATGGAGATCGGCGCGGTGCCGATGCCCGCGAGGGAGAGGGTGGACATCGCGGCGCCCATCCGGTCCTCGGGCGCCGACTGCTGGTACAGGGTGACGATCGCGGGGCCGTTGAGCCCGGACAGCAGGCCTACGCCGGCCGCGACGGCGGTGAGCGAGACCACGGACGGCATCAGGGCCATCACCAGGATCCCGGCGGCGAGGCCGCCCCCGGTGACGACCAGGCGTACGAACATCGGGATGCGGTGGGCGAGGGCGGCGCCGGCCGCGCTGGAACCGAGCGCGCCGACGCTGAAGGCGGCCAGCACCACACCCACCGCGCCGACACCCCAGCCGCGCTCGGAGACCAGCAGCGGGAGGGCCACCTCGGCGGGCCAGCTGAAGGCCATGTCCAGGCAGAGCGCGGCGAGGAACATCCAGCGCAGCCGCGGGTGGCGGGCCAGCAGGCGGAATCCGTCGCCGGAGCGCTTGACCAGGGACACCCCGGGCTCGGGCTCCGGCCGGACGAACCCGTGCGTGACGTGCAGCAGGCAGCCGAGCCAGATCGCCCCGGTGACCGCACCGACCAGCATCGCGAGCCACAGCTCCCCGACGGTGATCAGGAAGGCGCCGGCCGGGGCGCCGAGGATCGGCGCGACGCGGAGCACCATGGCGTAGAGGGAGTTGGCACGGGCCAGCTGGTCGCCGCGGGCGAACATGGGCAGCAGGACACCGGAGGCCGGGCCGGCGAGGCCGAGGAGGATCCCCTCGACCAGGGCGATCACGACGAGCGGCCAGAGCTGGTGGGTCGTCGCGGTGACCACGGCTCCGGCGGCGAGCAGCGCGACACGGGCGGTGGTGGTGCGCAGCAGGACGAAACGCGGGCCGAGGGTGTCGGCGACCGCGCCGCCGAAGATGAGCATGAGGGCGCGGGGCGCGGTGGCGGCGAGCATCAGCGTCGTCACCGCGCGGGTGCCGCCGAGCTGCACGGCGGTCCAGTTCATGGCGATGAGCAGCGCGAAACTGCCGAGCTGCACGGCGGCCTGGCCACCTACGAGCGAACTGACCCGGCCCCACTGCACGGCGGCGGGGGCGGGTTGTACGGGGCTGTCCATGGAGCGCACCTTCTCTGCGAGTTCTCTGCGAGGCGGGGCCCTGACCTCTGCGAGGCGGGATGTGGAAAGGGAGTCAGCGGATGCGGGGCATGCCACTGCCCTGCGGGCGGCGTGGGTCAGGTCGCGGGCCCGGGGCGTGGGCCCGTGTACCTACGCTCTGCGAGGCGGGACGTGGAAAGAGGGTCAGCGGATTAGGGGCGTGCCCGACAAGGCGGCCGCCACTGCCCTGCGGGCGGCGTGGGTCAGGTCGCGGGCCCGGGGCGTGGGCCCGTACGTACGCAGTTCCAGGTGCCCTCCCAGGTGGGCGAGGCCGCATTCGGCCAGCGCCCGGGAGGCGGCCGCGGAGGCCGTGGCGGCGCCGGGGGCAGGGGTTACGGTGACCCCGGGGATCTCGGAGACCCGAAACCGTGCCCGCACCACACCGGGCAGCCGGCCGGGGGCCCCGCCACCGCGGTAACGGGAGAACCTGCCGGGGCCGCCGGGGCCGCCGGGCCTGCGGGGGTTGTTGGGGCTGCCAGGCCTGCCGGGGTCGCCGGGACTGGCGAGGTTGCCGGGACTGCTGGGGCGGTCGGGCCTGCCGAGGCTGCCGGGACGGTCGGGCCCGCCGGGCCTGGCGAGGTTGCCGGGACGGTCGGGCCTGCCGGGCCTGGCGAGGTTGCCGGGACGGTCGGGCCTGCCGGGCCTGGCGAGGTTGCCGGGGCGGTCGGGCCTGCCGGGTCTGGCGGGGCCGCCGGGTCTGTCGAGTTCGCCGGGGCGGTCGGGCCTGCCGAGGTCGCTGGGGTGGGCGGGCCCGACGGGAAGGGCCGGCCGGGGCCGGGTCACTGTGCGCTCCCCGGTCGGGCGGCGGCGGGGGTCGGTGGCGGCGCCGCGGCGGTGGTAGAGGCTGGGGTGTCCGGGGACCAGAGGTCCGACGGGGTGAGGTCCGCCGGGTGGTATTGGCCGACGGCGCTGGTCAGGAGGCGGAGTTCCAGTGCCAGCGCCTCCACGAGGCGGATCAGACCCGATCGCGGGTCCTCGTCCACCGCGAGGAGCGCCGCACGGCCCAGGCCCACCGCGGTCGCGCCCAGCGCCAGGGCCCGGGTGGCGCGGCCGCCCTCCCAGATGCGGCCCGTGGCCAGCAGGTCCCCGCCCGGGCGGCCGATCCGGCGCAGGCACTCCACGAGCGGCAGCCCCACCTGGTCCAGGAACACCCGGGGGGCCCAGCCGGTGCCGCCCTCCGCGCCGTCCACCGTGACCGCGTCCGCGCCCGCCGCCCACGCGGTGCCGGCGGCCCGCGCGATGTCCCGCCCCGGGTGGAACTTCACCCAGGTCCTGGCCAGCGGGAAGTTGTTCCGCATGAACCGCAGCTGCTGGCGGACGATCTCCTCCGTGAAGGTACCGGGCGTCGCGCAGCGCAGCCGGTGAGCCGTGTCGCCCAGCAGGTTCCGTACGGTGAACTGCCCGGCCAGCTGATCCGCTTCAGGCTCGCCGACCACGGTCATGCCGCCGAGGCCCGGCTTCGCGCCCTGGCCCACCTTCAGTTCGAAGCCGAGCCGCCCGGAGTCCCGCAGGGCCCGCGTGCCCGGGTCGCTGTAGAGCAGGTTCCACACCTCCGAGTCGGCGTCCTCCGTGGACTGCTGCACCACCACCCCGCCGACCCCGTCCGCGACCGTCTCCGCGTACGCCGCCACACGCTCCAGCAGCGCCGAGCGGATGCCGTCGTCGCCGCGCCGATAGCCGTGCACCGGCACCATGTTCTCGCCGATCACCATCGGGATGCCGAGCCGCGCCGCCTGCCGGCCCGCGGCCACGCCGAGGTCGCCGCTGCCCGCCCGGGTGGATCCGAACGCCGAGAGGTACAAGGGGAGTTCGGAGCGGAAGCCGCCGACCGTGGTGCCGAGGTCCACGTCCTCGTACGACGGCTCGCGGCCCAGCTCGATCAGCCGCTCCAGCCGCCTCGGCATGAACACGGGCGGCACGATGCGCATGGCGTCCAGGCTGTCCCGGCCGTCCCGGCCGTCCCCGCCTCCGCCATCGGCGGAGGAGCCGAACAGCTGCGCCCCGTACGCCCCCGCCGCCGGGAACACCTCCGCCGTCCCCGCCCGGGCCCGCGCCCGTACCGCCTGCTCCGGGAACCCGGCCGCGTGCAGGCCGCTCACGGCGCGATCACCCCCGGCAGCTTCGGGTAGGCGCTGACCTGCCACAGCGCGTCCAGCCCCGTCAGGTACCGGACGAGCCGCTGGAGCCCCATCCCGAAGCCGGCGCTGGCCTCGATGCCCTCGCGGGCCAGCTCCAGGTACCAGGCGTACTTGGCCGGGTTCTCCCCGCTCTCCCGCATCCGCGTCACGATCGCCGCGTAGTCGGACTCCCGCTCGCTGCCGCTGACCAGCTCCCCGTAGCCGCCGTGGGCAATCAGGTCGAAGTTCCGCAGCACGCCGGGGCGTTCGGGATCCTCGCGGTCGTAGAAACCGCGCGAGCCCTTGGGGTAGTCGTTGATGAAGAACGGCCGGTCGGCCTCAAGGGAGAGCACCTTCTCGCCGGCCCAGTCGATCTCGGCGTCCGGGCTCTGCGGGTGCCCCCGGCCGAGCAGCCGGGCCACCGCCTCCTCGTGCGTGCAGACGTCGAACTTCCCCGACCGCAGCTCCGCGAACTCCAGCTCGTCCCGGCCAAGTTCGCGCAGAACATCGGCCGCCACGCGCCACACGTGACCGACCACATGCGTCAGCAGTCCGGCCGCGATCCGCTGCGCATCGTCACGGCTGCCGCCCGCCAGCTCCACGTCGATCTGGTGGAACTCCACCAGATGCCGGCCCGTTGAGGCCGTCTCCGGCGGCTCCACCCGGACGTTCGGCGCGATGTAGAACAGGCGCGGGAAGCCCTTCAGGGAGGCCTGCTTGTAGAGGATCGCGCTCGTCATCAACTTGTACGGCTGCCCGTAGTAGTCGACGTCCAGCGCCTTCGCTCCCCGACCGCCCGGATCCGTGACCGGACCCACCAGCGGCGGCAGCAGCTCCACGAAACCCTCGCCGCGCAGGAACTCCCGTGCCGCGTACAGGACTTCCTGCTGCACCAGCATCGCGGACCGCAGTCGCGGCGAACGCAGGTGCTCGCCGAGCGGGGGAGGGGTCAAAAGCTCCATGTCGACTCCTGTTCGTATCGATGTGTCTGTAGGGGAGGGGGTGTCGGGGCGTTCACTCGCCGGCCCCCGCCGTGTCGTACTGCCGGGCCATCCGGTGCACCGCCGCGAGCAGCCCGTCCGAGGTCATCGGCGCCCGCCCGCCCCGGCAGGCGTACGGGGCCACCGGCATCGCGCCCACCTCGGACCAGCGCAGCCGCCCGCCCGCGTCGACAAAGCTGCGCGAGCGCCCCGCGTTGTCCGGGTGCAGGCAGTACGGGACGTCCAGCACCCCGCGCGCGAAAGCGGTCCGCAGCGCCCGCCCGAGGTCCTCGCCGAACTCCAGGACGGCCTCCACGAAGGCCCGGGCCTCGCGGTACACCTCGCTGTCGGACGGCGCCCCGGGCCCGGCCGGCCGTTCCGTCAGGGCCGCCGTGGCCGCGGCCGTCTCCAGCGCCCGTACGTTCTCCAGCACGGTCGGGATCCGGTGCGCCTCGGCGGCGGTCTTCACGATCAGCCGCTGCGCCCCGGCCCGTACCGCCAGCCGCGCCGAGGCCTCCAGCAGCCGGGTCGCCCCCCGCGTGGTGTGCGGGAAGACGCCCATGTACGTGTAGAGGACGACATGCCGGTCCACGCCGGGCGGCAGGAACTCCCCGGCCAGCCGGCTCAGCGCCCGCACCGCCTCCGCGTCCTGGGCGGCGTTCGTCTGCTGGGCGTAGCTGAGGGAGACGCTCCGTATGCCGTGCTGCGCGAAGAACATGCCCTCCAGCAGGCTGAGCGCCACCAGCAGCCCGGGCGGGCAGAGCTGGCCGAGCATGCAGCCGCCGAAGGACTCCATGTGCGGCACCCGCGGGGCCGGGGCGAGGGCGGCGAGAAGCTCGCAGGAGCGGGCCCAGTTGTCGATGGACTCGGGGAGCGGGGTGCGCCCGTAGGGCAGGCAGTACGAGACCGGTCCGCCCTCGGTGGCGTCGAGTCCGGCGGCGGCGAGCGCCCGGATGATGCCCTCGGGGCGGGAGGACCCGTGCCGCACCTGGACGGGGAAGTCCGCGTCCAGTACCCCCTCCAGCAGGGCCCGGGTATCGGCGGTGGGATGGGTGGCGATCGGGTAACCGTTGAGCGGGGTGCCCTCGGCGAGGGCAGCGCGCGCGGCGGCGTGGTCGCCGACCCGGGTGTAGCTGTCGAGGGTGAGGGTGCCGGCGGTGGTGCCGACGGCCGATTTGGCGCGCTCCAGGCCGGCCCGCATCCGGCGCAGGTCGCTGAAACCCATCCGGGGCTGCACGACGAGCTGCCCGGCGGCGGCCGCATCGGCGACGAAGGCCCCGAACGAGGGCACGGGGGAGGGGCCGGAGGCGGACGAGGGTGAGAGCGCGGGTGAGGCGGGCGGGGCCACGTTCGGTGCGGCGAGCGTGGCGGCGGTCATGCCACGGCCTCCTTGAGCGCGGACCCGGCGGCGGCCCCCAGCGGGGCCAGGTACACCCGGAGGGCCTGCACGTCGCCGTCGTCGAAGACCGCGTCGCAGCCGGCGTCGAGGAGGCGCCCGCGCCGCTCCGGGTCGACGGCCCCGGCGACGCCCAGCTTGCCGCCGATGACGACCGGGAGGGTCAGGCCGGCCGCGCGGACGGCCCGCACCGCGCTCAGCCCGTCGCGGTAGCCGTGCCCGTTCACACTGCTGAGGACCACGAGGTCCGGCCCCTCGGCGGCGCAGGCACCGGTCAGCAGGTCGTCCGTCACACAGGGGCCCAGATTGTGGACCCGGTGCCCGAGCTCCTCCAGGAGGAGCTGGAGATAGACGAGGTTCCAGGTGTGGGAATCCGATGTCGTACCGGCCAGCAGGATGTTCGCATTCCGTCGTCGCATACCGAGAAATATAGAAAGCGGCGGACCGGCCGAGGGGAAGTTGCGGCGGCAGTATGTGGCGGAATTCGACACGGTCCCGCGGGCATGAAAAAGCCGTGTCCCGCCACTGCGGGACACGGCTCCTCGGCATTCGGAAGTGAATTACGCGTACTGGGCTACCAGGCTCTTCGGCCGGATGTCCCTCCAGTTCTCCTCCACGTACGCGAGCGCGTCCGCCCGCGTCCCCTCGCCCCACACCACGTCCCAGCCTGCGGGAACGGCGGCGAAGACGGGCCACAGGGCGTGCTGGCCCTCCTCGTTGACCACGACATGGAAGGTGCAGGTGCCCTCGGTGTCGTCGAAAGGATTGGTCATGACAGACTCCTCAATTTCTCGGAAAGGATACGGCCGATCAGAGCGAGCGGTTCGGGTTCTCCCATTCGGGTGTGCGGGACCCCGATGACGTGATTCTCGACACGGCCTTCCACATAGGGAATCCAGTGCTGTGCGAGAGTGTTTTCCGTTTCCCCGTCCTCGATGGCCGCCAGGAACAGCATGTCGGTGGCGACCGGGCGCGGGGCGTACAGGTTCATGATTTCCGCGTGGTTGATGGAGGCGCCGATCACGGACCGGATCTCCTCGTCCGTGAAGGCGCCGAGCACCGGGTCCTTCAGCCGGACCAGGCCGATGAGCGCGTCCACGTCGAAGGGCGCGTCCTCGGGCTCGTCCGTGGCATCGCCGACCAGCATGTCCCGCTTCTGCGCGGGCGTCATCCGGCGCCGCTCGGGCTCGGTCGGCAGCAGATGGACGTCCATCATGGCCAGCAGAGCGGTGCGTTCCCCCAGCTCGGCCAGCCGGACCGCGAGCGCGTGGGCCACCGTGCCGCCGAAGGACCAGCCCAGGAAGCGGTACGGGCCGTGCGGCTGGATCTCGCGGATCAGCGGCAGATAGTCCGCCACCATCTCCTCCACCGTCCCGGGGCTGTGCCCGAGCTCGCTCAGCGCCCGCGCCTGGACGGCGTACAGCGGCTGGTCGGGCCCGAGGTGCTGGGCCAGGCCGGCGTACGGCCAGCCGACACCCGTCCCGGGATGGATGCAGAACAACGGGGCTCGCGCGCCACGGGCGTTGAGCGGCAGCAGGACCCCCATCGGGTCAAAGCCGGTGGGTTCGTCGCCCAGCAGCCCCGCCACGGTAGGGGTGCGGAACAGGTCCCGCACCCCGCGCTCCAGCCCGAGCACCTGCCGCATCCGGCTGACCAGGCGCACGCCGAGCAGTGAATGCCCGCCCAGGCTGAAGAAGTTGTCGTCGATCCCGACCCCCTGCACGCCCAGGACCTCGGAGAACAGCCCGCACAGCACCTCCTCGCGCGGTGTGCGCGCCGCCCGGCCCGCGGGCCGGGCGGTCATAGCGGGCGCCGGCAGGGCCTTGCGGTCCGGCTTGCCGTTGACGGTGAGCGGGATGGCGTCGAGCACGACGGCCGCCGACGGCACCATGTGCTCCGGGAGTTCACCCGCCGCCCAGCGCAGCAGCCCGGTGTCGGTGAGGGTGTGGCCGGCGCGCGGGACGGCGTACGCGACGAGCCGTTTGCCGCCCGGGCCGTCCTCGAAGACCACCACCGCGACCTGGCCGACGCCGGGGTGGCGGGCCAGGGTCTCCTCGATCTCGCCGGGCTCGATCCGGAAGCCGCGCAGTTTGATCTGGCCGTCGGCCCGCCCGATGAACCGCAGTTCCCCCTCGGGGGTCCAGTGCACCAGGTCACCGGTGCGGTACATCCGGCCGCCGTCCGCGCCGAACGGGTCGGCGACGAACCGTTCGGCGGTGAGCCCCGGACGGCCGATGTAGCCGCGGGCCACCTGGGTTCCGGCGATGTACATCTCCCCGGCTACCCCGACCGGGACCGGCCGCAGCCGCGCGTCCAGGACGTAGACCCGGGTGTTGTCCAGCGCGGAACCCAAGTACACGCCGTGCACGGTCCGTTGGCCGATGGGGAAGCGCTGCTGATGGGAGGCGAAGGTGGTCTCGGTGGGCCCGTACGAGTGGACGAGCACGGTGTCCGGGCAGTGCTCCAGGACCCGCTGGAGGGCGCTCGGGGAGGCCACGTCGCCGCCGGTCCAGACCTCGTCCAGGAGCTTGAGGGTGTCCAGCCCCTCGTCCGCCATGATGTGGAAGAGGCCCATCGTGAAGTAGGCGGCGCTCACGTCGTAGGTGCGGACGGTGTGGTCGAGCTCGGCGAGGTCCGTGCCGTCGCCGGGGGCGATGACCAGCTGCCCGCCGTTCAGCAGCGGGACCCACAGCTCGTACGTCGAGGCGTCGAAGCCGATCGCGGAATGGACCAGCATCCGGCGGTGGTTGGCCAGGTTCCAGCAGCGGTCGGTGACCAGCTCGACCACGTTGCGGTGGGTGACGCCGACGCCCTTGGGACGGCCGGTGGAGCCCGAGGTGAACATCACGTACATCAGGGCGTCCTCGCCGACGGCGATGCCGGGGCCCTGCGCGGTGGGTTGGGCGGCGAGGGCGTCCACGGCCAGCACGGCGACGCCGGCCGCGCGTTCCTGCCGTACCGCCGCATCGTCGAGGTGTGCGCGCTGGGTCAGCAGGACCGCCGCCGACACGTCCTCCATGACCATGCGGACCCGGGCGTCCGGCAGCCGGGGATCCAACGGCACGTACGCCGCCCCGCACTTGAGGATGCCCAGCGCGGCCACCAGCAGCTGCGGGGTGCGGTCCATCAGCACACCGACCGCCCCGTCCCGGCTCACCCCGGCCGCGATCAGCTCATGGGCGAGGGCATTGGCGCGGGCGTCCAGCTCGGCGTAACTGAGGCTCTCCTCCCCGTACGAGACCGCGATCCGGTCCGGGGTCCGGCGGGCCTGCGCCGCGAACCGCTCGTGCACCAGACCGCATTCGGCCCGTGGGGTCGCCGTGTCGTTGTACTCCTCGACCAGCGCGAACTCCTCCTGCGGCGACAGTAGCCCGATGTCCCCGATCCGCTGCGCCGGGTCCTCGGCCACCGCCCGCAGGATCCGCTCCAGGTGCCCGGCCAGCATCGCCGCGGTGGGCTCGTCGTACAGGTCCGTCGCGTATTCGAGTACGCCGGCCAGCCCGGCCGCCGCCCCGTCCGCGGACCGCGTCTCGCGCAGGGAGACCGTCAGGTCGAACTTGGTGAACCCGGAGGCCGCCCCCAGCGGGGTCCCCGCCAGCGCCGTCCCGTGCGCGCTCTCCGGCTCGGCCGGGTGCACCTGGACGATCGCCTGCACCAGGGGGTGGTGGGCGGTGGAGCGCACCGGGTTCAGCTGCTCCACGACCAGGTCGAAGGGGAGGTCCTGGTGGGCGTAGGCGGCGAGGTCGGTGTCCCGGACCCGCTGGAGCAGCTCGGCGAACGTCGGGTCGCCGGAGGTGTCGCAGCGCAGGACGAGGGTGTTGACGAAGAAGCCGACCAGGTCGTTCAGGGCCTCGTCGTCGCGGCCGGCGGTCACCGTCCCCAGCGGCAGGTCGGTGCCCGCTCCGTGCCGGGTCAGGGTGGCGGCGAGGGCCGCCTGGACCACCGTGAACAGCGTCGCCCCGTGGTCCAGGGCCAGCCGCTCCAGCCGGGCGTGCGTGGCGGTGTCCAGGACGAGCGGGGTCGCGTCGCCGCGGTGGGTGGCCTCGGCGGGCCGGGTGCGGGCGGCGGTCAGCTCCAGCACCGGGGGAGCGCCGGCCAAGGTCTCCTTCCAGAAGGCGGCATGGCCGGCGGCGGCGTCGCCGTCCAGGGCCGCCCGCTCCCACAGCGTGTAGTCGGTGTACTGCACGGGCAGCGGCTGCCAGCCGGGCTCCCGCCCCGCCGCCCGGGCCTCGTACGCGGTGGCCAGGTCGGCGAGCAGCGGCCCGGTGGACCAGCCGTCGGCGGCGATGTGGTGGACCAGCAGCACCAGCACCCGAGTGGAGCCGGCCGTGATCAGCGAGGCCCGCAGCGGCAGCTCGGCCGCCAGGTCGAAGGCGTGCCCGCAGGCCGCGTCGACCGCCGCCGCCAGCCCCCCGGCGGACGCGGAGACCAGCTCCAGCACCGGCCGGGCGGCCTCCACCACCCGCTGGTACGGCTGCCCGTCCACCGCCGGGTAGACGGTCCGCAGCACCTCGTGCCGCCCCGCCACATCGGCCAGCGCCTCGGCCAGCACGTCCGGGTCCAGCGGGCGTTCCAGTCGCAGCGCGAAGGGGATGGTGTAGGAGCGGCTCGGCCCCTCCAGCTGGTCCACGAACCACAGCCGCCGCTGCGCGTACGACAGCGGGATCCGCTCCGGCCGCAGCGCCTGCGGTACGGCGGCCAGCGCTGGCCGCCCGGCCGGCGCGCCGGGTCCGCCAGGACCGTCCTCCCGCATCAGGCGCACCGCCAGCTCGGCGGGTGTCGGCGCCAGGAACAGGTCCCGTATCCGGGCCTCGACGCCCAGCGTGGCCCGGATCCGGTTGACCAGCCGCACCCCCATCATCGAATGGCCGCCCACGGAGAAGAAGTTGTCGTCCGGAGCCACCGGGCCGAGCCCGATCACCTCGGCGAACAGGCGGCACAGCACGTCCTCAGCGGGCGAGTGCGCGGGGGCGGTGACGGCCGCGGCCGACTCCTGGGCCTTGGCGCGGGCCCGGGCGAGCCGCTCCCGCCGCTCCGTGACCGCGGCGTCCTCCTGTTCGGTGAGCAGCGGGAGTTCGGTGACCGGGCCATGCGGGTCGGCCGCCGCGCGTGCGAGGACCCGTAGGAACACGTCCAGCAGCAGCTGGGCCGTCTCCGGGTCGAACAGGTCCGCCGCGTACTGCCACCACACCTCGAGCCCGCCGCCGTCCGGCAGCTCCACGCACGAGGCGCTCAGGTCGAACTTGGCTGCCTCCAGGCCCGTTTCGGCGAACCGGCCGGTCAGCCCGCCGCCCAGCGACAGCGCCGTGTCCTCGTGGCCCTGCGCGGTCAGCATCACCTGGAAGAACGGGTTGACGGCGAGCCCGCGCTCCGGGTTGAGGTGCTCCACCAGCAGGTCGAAGGGCAGTTCCTGGTGGGCGTACGCGGCCAGGTCCGCGTCCCGCGCCCGGTCCACCAGCTCCGCGTACGGGGCGGGGCCGCTGACGTCGGTACGCAGGACCAGGGTGTTCACGAAGAAGCCGACCAGGCCGTCCAGGGCCTCGTCGCCGCGCCCCGCGACCGGGGTGCCGATCGCGATGTCGGTACCGGCCCCGACGGCGGCCAGCGCCAGCGCGAGGGCCGGCTGGAGCACCATCAGCAGGCTGGCCCCGCGTTCCTCGCCGAGCGTGCTGAGCCGGCGGTGCGCCGCGGCGTCGAGCCGGGCGACCAGTGTCGCGCCCTCCCCCGTCGGCTCGGCGGGCCGCGGCCGGTCCGCGGGCAGGTTCAGCACCGTCGGCATCCCTTCGAGCGCGGCCCGCCAGTGGTCGACCAACTCGGCGGGATCCGCCAGTACTTCCTGCTGCCAGAGCGTGTAGTCGGCGTACTGCACCGGCAGCGGATCCCAGCCGGGTCCGGCGCCGGCCAGCCGGGCCTCGTAGGCCTCGCCGAGATCGCGCAGCAGTGGTCCGGCCGACCAGCCGTCGGTGGCGATGTGGTGGGTGAGCAGCGCGAGGGTGGCGGAGCCGTCGCCGGGGAGGAACAGGCCGGCCCGGACCGGGAGATGGGCGGCCAGGTCGAAGGTGCCGGCGGCGAAGGCCGCGACCAGCGCGTCGAGTTGGCCGGGCGCGCACTCGCGCACGGGGAGGGGGACCGGGGGAGCGTCCAGCACATGCTGGTACGGCTCGGAGTCCACCGCCGGGTACACGGTGCGCAGCACCTCGTGCCGCTCCACCACATCGGCGAGGGCGGCCTCCAGGGCCGTGTGGTCGGGGACGGTGTCCAGTCGCAGCACGACGGGGAGGTTGTAGGTGGCCGAGGGCCCTTCGAGCCCGGCCAGGAACCACAGCCTGCGCTGGGCGAAGGACAGCGGAACCCGGTCCTCGGCGGGCAGTACGGTCCCGTCGAAGACGGCGTGGGCGTCCCGCGCCGGTGCCTTGAGCAGCTTGCGGTCGATCTTCCCGGAGGAGGTCCGGGGGAGGGCCGCGACCAGGGTCACCGTGCTCGGTACGGCGGCCGGGGTCAGCTCCGCCCGTGCGTGTGCCCGTAGTTCCCGGGCGCCCACCCCGTCCGCGGCGACCACGAAGGCGACGAGCCGCTTGACCCCGTCCGGGGTCTCCTGCGGCACCACGGCCGCCTCGCGCACCCCGGGGTGGGCGGTCAGTACGGACTCCACGGACGCCGGGTCCACCCGATGGCCGTTGATCTTCACCTCGTCGTCGGCCCGTCCCCGGAACCCGAGCTGCCCGTCCGGCCGTACGCAGACCAGGTCGCCGGTGCGGTACGCGCGCTCCGCGCCCAGCGCGGCGAAGCGGTGCCCCGTCAGCTCGGGCCGGCCGAGGTAGCCCAGGGCCAGGGCGCCGCCCAGCAGCCACAGTTCGCCGTCCACCACGGCGGCCCGTACGCCGGGCAGCGGCTCGCCGATGGGCACCGGGCCGCCCGCGTACCGGGAGAGGTCGGCGACGGTGGCGACGACGGTGGCCTCGGTTGGCCCGTAGGTGTTCAGCAGCCGCACCCGTTCGGGGTCCACGGCCCGGACCCATTGCGCGACCCGCTCGGGCAGCGCGGCCTCGCCGCCGATGACCACGGTGCGCAGGGTGGCCGGGAGTTCGGCGACGCCGCAGGCCAGGGCGTGGGCGAGCTCGTGCCAGTACGCGGTGGGCAGGTCGAGGACGGTGATCCCGTGCGCGGCGCAGCCGGCCAGCAGGCCCGGGACGTCGAGCATGTCGTCGTCGCGCAGGACGAGGGTGGCGCCGGCGCCGAGGGTCAGGAAGATCTCCTCGACGCTCGCGTCGAAGTGCAGCGGTGCGAACTGGAGGACGCGGTCCTCGGCGGTGATCCCGTAGCGGAGCGTGGAACCGGCGGTGAAGTGGGCCAGGGCCTCGTGGCCGACGACCACACCGTTGGGTGTGCCGGTTGAGCCGGACGTGTAGATCACGTAGGCGGCGCCTTCGGCGACCCCGTCACCGGGGAGTACGAACTCGCCCTCGTCCAGCTGGACTTCGCTGCCGGCGCTGCCGGCGCAGTCGGCGAGGATGGCGGCGTTGCGGGCGGCGGGGGCGGCGGGATCGAGCGGCAGATAGGCGGCCCCGGTCCGCAGGGCGGCCAGCAGACCCACGACCGCGTCGATTCCGCGGGGCCGGTGCACGGCCACCAGCCGCCCCGGGCCCGCCCCGTCGCCGGCCAGCTCCTCGGCGCGGAACGCCACCGCGAGGGCCAGCTGCCCGTACGTCATCCGGCGCTCGCCGTGCACCAGCGCGACCCGCTCGGCGTCCTGGGCGGCGATCCGGTCGAGCACGCGGGGCGCCGGGGTGATCGCCGGGCCGCCGTCCAGGACGGCGGAGGCGGTGGGGGCGGTCGAGGGCATCGCGGGGCCTCCAGGCGAGGGGACGGGAGCGGAGCGGACTCCGTGCCCCCACGCTAGGCACCGCCCCGGCCCGCGGCGGGCAGTCCCCGCGGCAGCTGCGGGCCCCAGCGCTGCCGCTTGGAACTGCCGGTCCCTTGCCGCTTGCCGCTTGCCGCTTGCCGGGGAGGGGGCTGCCCCGCCGGGGCGGGGGCCTGGCCCGAGTACGCCCCCGGCGTGCCGCCCGGGCCCCTGCCGGGCGTGCCTGCGGGCGCGGACCGGGTGGTGCCGGTTCGCGCCCGCGGGGGTGTCGGGTGGTGTGCAGGCAGGGTGCCTGCCGGGCCGGTGGGTCAGGGAGCGGCGGGTCCGGTTCCGGGGGCCTTCACCGGAGACAGCGGGCCGTCGAGTTCGTCCGACGGTTCGGCCGGGGCATCGTCGGAGGCTTCGGAGTCGGAGTCGGGATCCGGCGCCGGCGTGGTTTCCTCGTCCGGCCTCTGCTGCTGCGGGTCGGGCTTGGGCGTCTGGCCGGGCCACTGCTGCCCGTCCGGCTTCGGTGTCTGGCCGGGCCACTGCGGGTGGTCGGGCTTGGGCGCGGGGTCCGGCTTGGGGGCCGCCGGGTCGGGCTTCGGCGCGGGGTCCGGCTTGGGCAACGTCACGGGGTTCTGGCCTGTGCCGG
>NZ_JAGGOY010000086.1 GCF_018614095.1 Streptomyces sp. ISL-87
TCGGGCATGACGAGCGGGGCAACCGGGGCGCCGGCGGTCGTCGTCAACTACCTGGACAGCGACGTCGGGTTCGTGGAGGGGGCCGCGCCGGACGGCAGGCGATGGCATGCCCTGCTCGACCGCGAGACGGCGGCGGACTACGAGATACCGGTCCACCGCTACTCGGTCGCCCCGGCGGTGATCGCCGCCCTGTCCTGGTCCGCGGCGGCAGGCCTGACCGCGGACCAGGACCTCATCCGCCGTGCGCTGACCGAGTCCGCCCCCTTCGTGGAAGACCTGGCGGCGGTACTCCTCACCGGCCTCGGCATACCGGGCCCCCGGCTCCCCGCGTAGGCGCCGCGCGGTTCGTCGCGCTGCAAGCACAGCACGCCGCCTCGCCGCACCTCGCATTGTGGAACCGGCTCGGCGCGCAGAGGAATTGGGGGCTGCGGGCATACGCGCCGTTGCACCATTCCCCGACGGGCGGGCCGTGGTCGTTCGGCACCCGAACTTCGTACGTCGCAGCGCGAACAGGCCCGGTCAGCACGGGGCGGGAGGCAGCGCCGGAGGCGCTGATGAGCCTCATCCTGCGCCATCTGGAAGGTTCGGGTCGGCATCGGTGGCGGAGGTGGCGCAGTTCGCCATGGTGCAGCGGGCGCACGTCCACCAGGCGCTGCGCGCGCTCGACGGCGTGGTGGAGCAGACGCTGGGCCTCGACGGCACGGCCTTGTTCGACCTCCCGGTGCCCCACGCCCTTGCGCGGCGGCCCGGTGAACGTTCCCGGTCAGAGCGCTAGGCGGCGGCCGCCGCCGCGCTGTCCGTTGGGGGGGCAGTCTCGGCAGCGGCCCGGCTCGCGGGAGCGGAAGACGCGCTCGCAGCCGTCGCAGGTCTGGAACGGGTCCGGCGGGACGAACGCCCGGCGGGGTGGGAGTACGGGCATCCAGGCGGGGAGCAGGGCGACGATCCGGTGGGCGATGATTCCCACCGGGGTCTTCAGAGGCTCGGGGAGACTCGCGGCCAGGGTGCGCCCGCACGATTCCGGATCGGCCCCTCGCTCCAGCCAGCGGGCCAGCCCCGGCGCCAGCCGCCGCACGTCCTTCTCAGGCAACACCAGCCGAGCATCCCGCCGCGGCAGCCCCGCCAGGATCTCAGCAGCCACCCGCACGAACCGTGGCTCCGGCGCGGGGTCGGGGTCGACCTGGGGGCCGGGGCCGGCCCCCTGGCCGGGGTCGGCGCCAGAACCTGGGCCGGGGTCATTACCCGGGCCGGGGCCAGCGCCGCGGTCGGCCTCGGGGCCAGCTCCCGCATCGGGGCCTTGGCCAAGGCCAGCGCCCCGGTCAGAGCCCGGACCGTGTCCCGAGCCGGGGCCCCACTCCGGATCGGGGACAGAGCCACGACACGGGCCGGGGCCGGCTCCCGGATCGGAGCCAGCGTGGCGGCCAGGACCAGCCCCCGGGGCGGGGACCAACCCCTGATCCGGACGAGAGCCGAGGCCGAGGCCGAGGCCGGGACCGGGGTCGGGGTCGGGACCGGGACCGGGACCGGGGTCGAGGCCGGGACCGAGGCCGGGGCCAAGGCCAAGGCCGAGGCCGGGGCCGGGGGTGGGCTGCGGGGTCGGGGGGCGGTTTGCGGGGGGCGGCGGAGGCGGTGGTGGGGGCTCGGGGCGTTCCGCTGCTGGGTTGTTGTACGAGTAGGTGCGGGTGACCACTCGTCCGGAGTTCAGGCGCTCGCGGCGGCGCTCCAGGTAGCCGTGTTCCTCCAGCTCCCGGAGGGCGGCGGCGATGCGGACCTCGCCCTCCGGGTTGCGCTCGGCGAGGCACTTGATCCCGATGGACGCGCCCGGAGGCAGTGACTGGATGTACACGGCCAGCCCCTTCGCCGTCAGCGACAGCGAGCGGTGCTGGGCCAGGTGGTTGCCGATCACGGTGTAGCGGCTGGCGTGCCGGACGTTGACGTGGACTACACCGGATCGGGGGGTCTCGGAGGGAACACCGGACCACGGGCGCGCGGGCGCGCTAGGGTGCTCAAGAGCCATAGGGAAGTGGTGATCTTCCTCGTTGGTCAGGCCCTCGTTCGGGATGCCAGTCCCGGCGGGGGCCGTCTCATGTCTGTGGTTGTCGGGCCGAGCATATGCCCGGCAACAGACCCGAATTCCACTCCAGTTGGCAGATTCACCCGTCCGAGCTACGGGGAGCCGGAGGGGTTTGGTCGGGTTGGTTTTAGCTCCTGTTACTTGGTCTTTCTTTACCTCTCGGCGCACCGGGTCGCGGAAATCCGCGACCCGGTGGACACGGAAATCTCCGCCCACACAACCTTGCGCGGAGCCGGCCCGTTCGTGACGCCCCACCGGTCCGCGAGCGCCTCCACCAGCAGCAATCCCCGCCCGAACTCGTCCGTTTCCACCGCCTCGCGCACGCCCGGGGTCCGGTCACCCCGCGTATCGGTTACCTCGATCCGCAGCGTGCTCCGGGTGACGGCGAGGGCGAGCCGGAAGTCGCGTCCGGGCACCTTGCCGTGGGTCACCGCGTTGGCGGCCAGCTCCGCGATGACGTGTGCGGCCCGGTCGAAGGGCAGCCCCCAGCCTCGGAGTTGCTCGACGGCGAGCAGCCGGGCGAGCCGGGCTCCTCGCGGGGTGGCGGAGAGCTGGACGTCAAACTGGCGTGCAGAGGCCCAGGTTTGGGCAAGTTGATGATTCACGTCACTCAGCGTGGCCGGTCGTGCGTACCGTGAGAAGGGACACCGCCTGTGCGTCCCGCGTTTGTCCGGAGCTTGTCCGGTGCTGTCCCGGCTGTCCGGAGTTGCCTGCGGGGTACGGGGCGTTGAGGAAATCGGCTCGTCGGAGGTGGGCGCGCATGAGCGTGGACAGTGACGGTACGGAAGAGCCCGGCTGGGACGTCGATCCCGAGGACGAACAAGGGGCTGCGGTGGTGGCCGCGCTGGGCCGCCAGCTCAAGACATGGCGGGAGGCGGCGGGAATGCGCGTAGCGGATTTCGGGGCGCGAATTCGGTACGGGGAGGACCAGGTTCGAAAGGTGGAGTCCGGAAAACGAATCCCTCGCCCCGAATATCTCGACAGGGCGGACGAGGTCCTCGACGCGGGCGGGAAGATCGCCGCGATGAAGGCCGACCTTGAGCAGGTCCGCTACCCGAAGAAGGTCCGCGCCCTGGCGAAGATGGAGGCCAAGGCCGTCGAGATCGGCATGTACAGCAGCCACAACATCCATGGCCTGCTCCAGACGGAGGAGTACGCGGCAGCCCTGTTCGGAATGAGGCGGCCCGCCTACCCGCCCGACGAGATGGACCGGAACCTGGCTGCCCGCATGGCCCGACGGTCGATCTTCGGCCGCTCACCCGCTCCGGCGCTCAGCTTCGTCCAGGAGGAGGTGACCCTCCGTCGCCCGATCGGAGGCACAATGGTTCTGCGCCGACAGCTCGAACGCCTTCTGGAGGTATCCCAGTTGCCGAACGTCGAGTTCCAGGTGATGCCGACCAGCCTCGAAGACCATGCCGGCATGGGCGGTCTGATTGAGGTGCTGAAGTTTGTTGACGGCACTGCGGTGGGGCGCTCCGATGGCGCTTTCCATGGCCGCCCGGTCTCCGACCCGAAGCAGCTCCGGATCCTTGAACTTCGCTATGGCACCATCCGAGCTCAAGCGCTGACGCCGCCGAAATCGCGGGCCTTCATCGAGCAACTGCTGGGAGAAACATGATCCACAACCCCGAGCTGGACTGGTTCAAGAGCAGCTACAGCAGCAGCAGCGAGGGCGACGACTGCGTCGAGGTCGCCACCACCCCCCGCACCGTCCACGTCCGCGACTCCAAGAACGCCCAGGGCCCCCGCCTCGCCTTCGCGCCACATGCCTGGACCGGCTTCGTCTCGCACGCAGGGGAGGCATAGTCCCGATGCCCGAGCTGGACTGGTTCAAGAGCAGCTACAGCAGCGGCAGCGAGGGAGACTCCTGCGTCGAGGTGGCCACCACCCCCGGCACGGTCCACGTCCGCGACTCCAAGGACGTCCAAGGCCCCCTCCTCGCCTTCACCCCCCACGCCTGGGCCGGATTCGTGTCCAGCGCGTCCGGCAACTGACACCCCCCGCCCCCGCCCGCACCCCGCAGGCACAGGCGGGGGCACCGAGCCCGGGTCACAAGCCGATGGCCCCGTCGATGTTCTCGCGGAGCAGATCGGCGTGGCCGTTGTGGCGGGCGTACTCCTCGATCAGGTGGATCAGCACCCAGCGCAGGGACACCGTGCCGCGCCAGTCGTCGTCGCCCTCGATGTCCAGGGAGGGTGCCTCGACGGCGAAGTGCTCCGCGAAAGCCACCTCCGTTCGCCAGGCCTTCCATGCCTCCTCGATGACGCCGGGCCCGGGCATCGCACCGTCGAAGTCCCCGTCGGGGTCGGCCTCCGAGGAGAAGACGAGCGGTGCGTCCTGGCCGGCCAGCACCTGCCGGAACCAGCGGCGTTCCACATCCGCGAGGTGGCGGACCAGGCCGAGCAGCGAGAGCGTGGTCGACGCCAGGGGCCGCGAGAGCAACGCGTCGTCGGTAAGGCCCGCGCACTTCAGCTCCAGCGTCGTGCGCTGGGCCCCCAGCATGTCGATCAGCATCAGCCGCTCGTCACCGGTTGCCGGCCCGCTGAACCGGCCGTCGCTCTCGGGGCCAACGAACAGTTCTGCTCTTCGAGTTGGGTTTGCCATACGTACAAATTAATCTGACGCGGTGATCTTTGGCCGCGAGAACATCGACCTCCCCGAGGACCGGGGGTGCCTGCAGTGGGTACTGGGGGTTCCGCTCGCCCTCATCTACCTGCCGGCGGTGTACTTCTGCTTCCTCGTGCTCGTCGCCGAGCCGGGCGGCCCCAAGGACGACCGCATGCGCGACGACATCGCGGCGGGCTCCTACCTCGTGGTCGGCATCAGCCTCTTCGGGCTGCTGCTCTCGCTCCTCCCTGTGTACCGGCGCACCATGGGCCGGTGGTGGTACGCCGCGCCGCTCGCCCTCGGGCTGACCGCCTACATCCGCGCCAAGACGGTCTGACGCACCACAGCCGTCACCACAGCCGTCAGGCTCCCGGCGTCGGCCAGACAGGAACCCGCGCCGCCCGGGCCGCCGCCCGACGCCGCACCACCAGTGCGGCGATACCCAGGCCGCCGCCGGTCAAGAAGACGACCATGCCCAGGAGCTGGGCCCCGCCCGCCACGATCACCGCCGTCGGCCGCTCGATGGCCTTGCCGCGCACCGCCGACAGCGGGAGCGAGCCCTGGCCGTCGTCACCGAGGTGCATCGAGGAGTCCGCCGAGTTGAGCCGGTTGTCGCCCATCAGGAACATCCGGCCTTCGGGCACGGTCACTTCGAACGGGACGGTCGACGGCATCGCGCGGTCCTTCACGTACGGCTCATCGAGCGGCTTCCCGTTGAGCATGAGCGTCGCATCGCCCCTGCGGTACGAGATCCGGTCGCCGCCGACCGCCACCACGCGCTTGAGCCAGGGCCCCTCGGATACCCACTCCGGAGCCGAGAAGAGCACGACGTCCCCGCGCCCGACGCCCAGGTCGTCCGCGTCACCGAGGGCGAAGTAGGCCAGGTCCCCGCGCCAGTACGTCGGGATCATGGAGTCCGAAGGTACGGAGTACGCCTTGATCTCGTGCCGGGTCAGCGCCAGAGTGCCCAGCCACGGCACCACCGCCAGCACCGCACCGGTCACGAGGAGCACGATCGCCCAGATGCCCAGTCTCCGCCCCGGCCTGCGTTCCATATCCACGAAGCTGCCCTCCCGAAGCGTGTACGCGTGCGGGAAGGGTATGCAAAGCCGTCAGGCCCCGGACCGGCGGGGCCGATCCGGGGCCGATCACGCGGCAGCCGTCATGCGACAGCGGTCACGCGGCAGCGTCACGCCGCAGCGGTCACGCCGCGACCGGGACCGCCCGCTCCTCCAGCGGGGAGGACGAGGCGGCCGCGTAGGCCTTCTTGTCCAGGATTCCCTCGCGGGCGGAGACGAGGACCGGGACCACGGCCTGGCCGGCCACGTTGGTGGCGGTGCGCATCATGTCCAGGATCGGGTCGATCGCCATCAGCAGGCCCACGCCCTCGAGCGGCAGGCCCAGGGTGGAGAGGGTCAGGGTCAGCATGACCGTGGCGCCCGTCAGACCGGCCGTCGCGGCCGAGCCGACCACCGACACGAACGCGATCAGCAAGTACTCCTTGATGCCCAGCTGGACGTCGAAGATCTGCGCGATGAAGATCGCGGCGAGCGCCGGGTAGATCGCGGCGCAGCCGTCCATCTTCGTAGTGGCTCCGAACGGAACCGCAAAACTCGCATATTCCTTCGGGACGCCGAGGCGCTCGGTGACCTTCTGGGTGACCGGCATGGTGCCGACCGAGGAGCGGGAGACGAAGGCCAGCTGGATGGCCGGCCAGGCGCCCTTGAAGAACTGGACCGGGCTGACCTTGGCGACCGTGGCGAGCAGCAGCGGGTAGACGCCGAACATCACGAGGGCCGAGCCGATGTAGACGTCGGCGGTGAAGGTCGCGTACTTGCCGATCAGGTCCCAGCCGTAGGTGGCGATCGCGGTGCCGATGAGGCCGACGGTGCCGATCGGGGCGAGGCGGATGACCCACCACAGGGCCTTCTGCAGCAGCTCCAGGACGGACTCGGCGAGGTTCAGGACCGGCTGCGCCTTGCTGCCCAGCTGGAGGGCGGCGATACCGGCGACGGCGGCCATGAAGACGATCTGGAGCACGTTCAGCTCGGTGAACGGCGTGACGACGTCCGTCGGCACGATGCCGGTCAGGAAGTCGATCCAGGAGCCCTGCTTCTTGGGCAGCTTGCCGTCCTGCGGGGTGAGGCCGGTGCCGGCGCCGGGGTTGGTCAGCAGGCCGATCGCGAGGCCGATGCCCACCGCGATCAGCGAGGTGATCATGAACCAGAGCAGCGTCCGGGAGGCGAGCCGCGCGGCGTTGTTCACCTTCCGGAGGTTGGTGATGGACACCAGGATCGCGAAGAAGACGAGCGGGGCGACGGCCAGCTTCAGCAGCTGGACGAAGATGTCGCCGACCTGCTGGAGGGTGGTGCGCAGCCAGCTGACGTCCTGGCCCTTGGCGAGCCAGCCGAGCAGCACACCGAGCACCAGACCGGTGATGATCTGGGCCCAGAACGGGAACTTGAACGGGAATTTGAACGAGGCCTTGGCGGGGGCCTGGGGGGTCGCGGACACGGACACTCTCCGGGGGGTGGCGCGCCAAAGGGGGTGACGCGCGGAGCAAACAGAAGAACGGTGGGGGGTGGGCTCAGCGACAGCCGCAACAGGCCGCGGACACGCGGCGGCAGAGGTCGACGTGCAGGCGCCCCACGAGCGGGACGCCCGTGGTCATGTGGTGCGCAACTGTGGTCAACATGTTGAACACGCTAACACTTTAGCTTTGAGAATCTCAAAGGCGTACTTTGAGCCAAGGTCGGCACACAGCCCCCGGACCCGCCAGGGACCCGCCCGGAAAACGCGAAAGCCCCAGCGTTACGGGCGGTAAACCCGGTGCTGGGGCAGTTCGGTGTGTGATGAAGCTAACTGGGGCCTTACGAGCTCACGCGGGCGGCGTCATCGGCCGCGTCCTCCTGCGAGCGGTTCGCGGCGAGCTTCTCCTTCGCACCCGCGACGCGTCCGGCGATCTGCTGCGACATCTCGTCGCGCTGCTTGCGCAGCAGGACGAAGGACAGCGGCGCGGACAGCACCAGCGCGAGGAGCACGATCCAGGCGAAGTTGGCGTCACCGAGGCCGGACGGCACCCAGCCGAGGCGGACCAGGCCCGCGACGGCGACGAGGCACCCGACGAAGATGCCCAGGCGCATCGCGGTGTAGCGGATCGTTGCGCTCGGCTTGAGGGACACGGTGACCCCTTCTCTCTCGTCGTCGTACTGCGGCTCGTGCCCGTCCAGTGAAGCACGCCGGACCCGCGCTCCGGCCCGCCGGGGTCCCGGGCCCCGGGCCGGCCGGGGTCGGGCCAAGATCAGGCCGGGATCGGGCCAGGTCAGTGCAGCGGGAGCAGCATCGTGATGTCGTCGCGGTCGTCGCCGGGTTTGCGGTGCGTTCCCGTTCCCACTCGCCGGAACGCAAGACGCCCCGGTCCTCAACGGGACCGGGGCGTACTCACGCGCGCCGACGGCTCGGCGGCGTGGCGAACTCAGACGCGCATCGCCTGCGGCGACTCGCGCAGGGCCGCATCCGGGCCCGGGTACTCGCGGATGATCTCGTACCGCGTGTTGCGCTCGACCGGGCGGAAGCCCGCCTCCCGGATCAGTTCCAGGAGGTCTTCCCTGCCCAGCTTGTTCGGGGTGCCGTAGTCGTCGGCGTCGTGCGTGATCTTGTACTCGACGACCGAGCCGTCCATGTCGTCCGCGCCGTGCTGGAGCGCGAGCTGGGCGGTCTGCACGCCGTGCATCACCCAGAAGACCTTGACGTGCTGCACGTTGTCGAAGAGCAGGCGCGAGACCGCGAAGGTCTTCAGCGCCTCGGCTCCGGTGGCCATCGTCGTGCGCGCCTGGAGCTTGTTGCGGACCTTGCCGTCCTTCATGTCCACGAAGTCGTGCTGGTACCGCAGCGGGATGAAGACCTGGAAGCCGCCGGTCTCGTCCTGGAGCTCGCGCAGCCGCAGCACGTGGTCCACCCGGTGGCGCGGCTCCTCGATGTGCCCGTAGAGCATCGTCGAGGGGGTCTTGAGGCCCTTCTCGTGCGCGAGCCGGTGGATGCGCGACCAGTCTTCCCAGTGGGTGCGGTGGTCGACGATGTGCTGCCGGACCTCCCAGTCGAAGATCTCCGCGCCGCCGCCGGTCAGCGACTCCAGGCCGGCCTCGATCAGCTCGTCCAGGATGTCGGAGGCCGACATCCCGGAGATCGTCTCGAAGTGGTGGATCTCGGTGGCCGTGAACGCCTTGAGCGAGACGTTCGGCAGCGCCTCCTTCAGCGCGGAGAGCGAGCGCGGGTAGTAGCGCCACGGCAGGCTCGGGTGCAGGCCGTTGACGATGTGCAGCTCGGTGAGGCTGTCGTTCTCCATGGCCTTGGCCAGGCGGACGGCCTCCTCGATGCGCATCGTGTACGCGTCCTTCTCGCCCGGCTTGCGCTGGAACGAGCAGTACGCGCACGAGGCGGTGCACACGTTCGTCATGTTGAGGTGGCGGTTGACGTTGAAGTGGACGACGTCGCCGTTCTTGCGCGTGCGCACCTCGTGGGCGAGGCCGCCGAGCCAGGCCAGGTCATCCGACTCGTAGAGGGCGATGCCGTCCTCACGGGTCAGCCGCTCGCCGGAGCGAACCTTCTCCTCCAGCTCGCGCTTGAGCCCTACATCTTTAATAGATGCAGTCATCGGCCGGTCGCCTCCTCTATGTCCTGCTAGCCCTTGCCCAACCCTGCCAACCGTACTCTCAGGACTCTTCGGGCAGTTCGCCGACCCGGTTCTCCCACTTGGTGGAGAGCACGATGGTGGTACGGGTGCGGGAGACACCCTTGGTGCTGGAGAGCTTTCGGATGATCTTCTCCAGCCCGTCCACGTCGCCGGCCCGGACCTTGAGCATGTACGAGTCGTCGCCGGCGATGAACCAGCAGTCCTCGATCTCCGCGAGGTCGCGCAGCCGGCGGGCCACGTCCTCGTGGTCCGCGGCGTCGGAGAGGGAGATACCGATCAGCGCCGTGACGCCGAGGCCGAGCGAGGCCGAGTCGACGGTCGCGCGGTAACCGGTGATCACGCCCGCCGTCTCCAGGCGGTTGATGCGGTCGGTGACGCTGGGGCCGGAGAGGCCCACGAGACGGCCCAGCTCCGCGTACGAGGCACGACCGTTTTCCCGGAGTGCCTGGATGAGCTGCCTGTCCACCGTGTCCATTACGTGGAGCCTTCCATTATTCGGTGATCCTGCAAGTTTAGGTATAGAATCTAAGGCACACAGGGTCAACGCCCTGTGAATCTCTCAACAGATCAATGAAGATCTGACAATCATCAGGAGTGGTTCACCGTGTACACGATCGAGATGGCCTACGCGCACATGCGACAGCTCCAGGAGCTGGCCAACCGATCCCGCACTGACCAGCCGGCCGCCGCCCAGCGCCTGCATGAGAGCCGCGAGACCCGCAAGCCGCGCACCGCCAAGAAGCGCTAGTCACCGCCGCTTGCCTCCAGGGGGCGGGAGCCGCCACCCAGCTCCCCCTCCCAACGGCGGTACAGCTTGTGCGGCACACCTGCCGCGTCGAGCACCCGCCCCGCGACGAAATCCACCAGATCCTGGATGTGCGTCGCACCCGCGTAGAACGCCGGAGAGGCGGGCAGCACCACTGCGCCCGCCTCGTCCAGCGCCACCAGATGTTTGAGCGTCTGCCCGTTCAGCGGGGTCTCCCGCACCGCGACCACCAGCCGGCGCCGTTCCTTGAGCGTCACGCTCGCCACGCGCTGGAGCAGGTCCTTCGACAGTCCGAGCGCCACCCCCGCCACGCAGGCCGTGGACGCGGGGACGATCAGCATCCCCTTCACGGGGTACGAGCCCGAGCTCGGTCCGGCGGCCAGATCCCCGGCGCCCCAGTAGCGGACGTCGTCCAGATCAGGCCGCGGATACGTGCCGGGCTTGCCGTCCGCTCCGCGCCCCAGCCACTCGGCGAGGTCGTCGCGCCAGTGCGCGTCGCGGAAGGCGATCCCGGTCTCGTCCAGCAGGGTAAGCCGCGAGGCCCGGCTGACCACCAGGTCCACACTCTCGCCGCCCGCCAGCAGTCCGCGGATCACCGACGCCGCGTACGGCGTCCCGGACGCGCCGGAAACCCCGACCACCCACGGGGTGCGCTTGCCGTCAGTCATAGCTCCGAGCCTATCCGGCCACCGCGATCGGGCACTGAGTAAGGTGACCCGACGTTCACAGGGTGGGACAGAACGTGGCACGGCGCAGAGGTGGGGGGACCGACATGACGTACGCAGGTTCGGACGCGCGGAGCGCCGAGTGGAGCCAGGCCGACCGGGCCAAGGCGGCCGGAAAGCTGATGCTGGGCTGGGTGGCCCTGCTGTGGCTCATCGAGGTCATGGACCTCGTCACCGGCCACGCCCTGGACGCCTACGGGATCAAGGCCCGCGAGGCGGACGGCCTGACGGGCATCCCCCTGGCCCCTTTCCTCCACTTCGGCTTCGACCATGTGGCGTCCAACAGCATCCCCCTGCTGGTCCTCGGCTTCGTGGCGGCCCTCAGCGGCATACGCCGCTTCCTGACGGTGTGCGTCGCCATCGTGCTGGTGGACGGCCTCGCGGTCTGGCTGACCTCCCCCTCGCACAGCATCACGATGGGCGCCTCGGGCCTGGTCTTCGGCCTCTTCGGCTACCTGCTGGTCCGCGGCTTCGTCGAGCGCAAACCGCTGGGGGTCGCCGTCGGCATCGTCATAGCCGCCGTCTGGGGCACCACGTTCCTGGCCGGCGCCCTCCCCACCGACTCCATGATCAGCTGGCAGGCCCACCTCTTCGGCCTCCTGGCGGGCGCCGGCGCGGCGTTCCTCGTGGGCAGGCGCCCGGCCCTGCGGGGATGAGTCAGGGGGTCGCGCCCGGGTCCACGGGGAGTTCGGCGGTGCCAATGCTCAACTTGCCGATGCCAGTCTCGACGACGACGGCCTGGCCGTACGGGATCACATCCCGCCCGCGGTAGCCGTCCGGGCCCGGGTTCCACAGGGTCACGCAGTGCGCCTTGTACGGGTCGAAGATCACGTAGTTCGGGATACCGCGGGCCGCGTAGGCCTTGTCCTTGATCTCGTAGTCGTTGCGCACGCTGCTCGGGGAGACCACCTCGATCGCCAGCTCGATCAGGTCGGGCGAGTAGGCACTGAGGTTCTTGGCGACCTCTGCTGCCGGGACCACGGCGAGGTCGGGGCAGAACTCGTTGTCGCCGTCGAAGGGGATCGCCACATCGCTGAGAAAGTCCCACTCGTCGGACACTTGAGACTTCAGCACACTCCACAGCGCCCAGATGGTGGCGTTGTGGTGCGGTTTGAGCGGACTCATCACGATGTTGCCCTCAACAATCTCCGTCCGGTAGCCCGGGAACATGTCCTCGAACCGGCTGAGCTGCGAGTGCAGGCGGTCGCTCTCCGAGATGGTCACGTAGGCCTCCTTCCCTGCCATCGATGGTAGGCCGGACGGTAGCCAAAGGGTCAGGCCTCGAACCGTAAGATCCGGCGGGCCCCACACGATCGGGCTACAGGGTCAGGCCCCGGACCGCGAGGTCGAGTACGGCGCACGCGAAGAGGGCGATGCCGATGAAGCCGTTGACCGTGAAGAAGGCGCGGTTGAGGCGGGACAGGTCGTTCGGCTTCACGATGGTGTGCTCGTAGAGGAAGGCCGCTACGACGATCAGCAGGCCGAACCAGAACAGCGCGCCCGCGTCGGCGGCGAGGGCGTACCAGGCCAGCAGGGCCGTGGTCACCACGTGCGCGGCGCGGGCGCCCCAGAGGGCCGCCGCGACGCCGAAGCGGGCCGGGACGGACTTGACGCCCTCCGCACGGTCCGCGGCCACGTCCTGGCTGCCGAAGATCAGGTCGAAGCCGCCGATCCATACGCCCACCGCGAGGCCCAGGATCACCGCGTCCCAGGACCACTCCCCCGTGACCGCCATCCAGGCCCCGATCGGCCCGATCGCCTGGGCCAGGCCCAGGATGGCGTGCGGGAAGTTCGTGAAGCGCTTGCCGTACGGGTACACCACCATCGGCACCACCGCGAGCGGCGCCAGCAACAGGCACAGCGGGTTCAACAGCGCCGCCGAGCCGAGGAAGACGGCGAGCGCGATCCCGGCCCCGGTCCAGGCCGAGCGCACCGACACCGCGCCGGTCACCAGCTCGCGGCCGGCGGTGCGCGGGTTCCGGGCGTCGATCTCGCGGTCGATGATCCGGTTGGCGGCCATCGCGAAGGTCCGCAGGCCGACCATGCAGGCGGTGACGAGCAGCAGCTTGCCCCAGTGCACGTTCCCGTCGAACCGGAACATGGCGGTGAGGGAGGCGATGTAGGCGAAGGGCAGCGCGAAGACCGAGTGCTCGATCATCACGAGCCGCAGGAACGCCTTGACCTTGCCGGTCGGCTGCGGCGCCGGGCCGGGCCCGAGCACATCGTCGGCGGTCGTCATCATGCGAGGCTTCTCCGGAACTCTTCGAGGTCGGCCACCAGCTCGGTGGTGGGCAGCGGGCCGAGCTCCAGAATCCGGGGCGGGCCGTCGTGGCCCTCGGGCGGGGTGACGTGGGCGGTGACGGTCCAGGCGTCCGCGCCCGGGCGGGCGTCCAGCCGGAGCACGATCCCGGCCTCGACGGTGAATGGCTCGGACGTGCTCAGTGCCGCCAGCAGCCGCTCCGCGAAATCCTCCGCCTCCGCGTCCCGCAGGCCCGGCAACTCGAAGCCGTCGCCCTCGCCGTCCTCCTGTTCCAGCATCAGCGCCCAGATGTTCCCGGGGCCCGCGAACTCCTCCGGGGAGACCCCGGCGTCCTCGGCCGCCCGCCGGATGTCCGGGTCCGCCGGGTCGAGACGCGGCCGCACGAGGGCCACGTAGGCCGTGTCGTCGCCGATGAAGAGGGCCGGGCCGCTCACGCCGGTGGGGCTCACAGGCCGTACTCCTTCCAGCGGCGGTCGACCAGGGCGGCCGTCGCCGGGTCGGACTCGACCATGTCGGGCCAGCCGCCGTCGCGGGTGTAGCCCTCCTCGGGCAGCTTCTTCGTCGCGTCGATACCCGCCTTGCCGCCCCAGAACTGCTGGTACGAGGCGTGGTCCAGGTGGTCGACCGGGCCCTCCACCACCGTCAGGTCGCGGGAGTAGTCCGTATTGCCGAGCGCCCGCCAGGACACCTCGTGCAGGTCGTGGACGTCGCAGTCCGCGTCCACCACGATGATCAGTTTGGTCAGCGACATCATGTGCGCGCCCCAGATGGCGTGCATGACCTTCTGCGCGTGCTTCGGGTACTTCTTGTCGATCGAGACGATGGCGCAATTGTGGAAGCCGCCCGACTCGGGGAGGTGGTAGTCCACGATGTCCGGGACGATGATCTTGAGGAGCGGGAGGAAGAAACGCTCCGTCGCACGCCCCAGCGGACCGTCTTCAGTCGGCGGGCGGCCGACGACGATGGACTGGATCAGCGGGCGCTTGCGCATCGTCACGCAGTCGATCTTCAGCGCGGGGAAGGGCTCCTGCGGGGTGTAGAAGCCGGTGTGGTCGCCGAAGGGGCCCTCGGGGAGCATCTCCCCGGGCTCCAGCCAGCCCTCGATGACGACTTCGGCGTTGGCCGGGACCTGGAGCGGGACCGTCTTGCAGTCGACCATCTCGATCCGCTTGCCCGCGACGAAGCCGGCGAACAGGTACTCGTCGATGTCCCCCGGCAGCGGCGCGGTGGACGCGTACGTCACCGCCGGCGGGCAGCCGAAGGCGATCGCGACCGGCAGCCGCTCGCCCTTCTTGGCGGCGACCGCGTAGTGGTTGCGGCTGTCCTTGTGGATCTGCCAGTGCATGCCGATGGTGCGCTTGCCGTGGCGCTGGAGGCGGTAGAGGCCGAGGTTGCGTACGCCCGTCTCCGGGTGCTTGGTGTGCGTCAGGCCGAGGTTGAAGAAGGACCCGCCGTCCTTGGGCCAGGTGAAGAGCGCCGGGAGCTGGTCCAGGTCCACGTCGTCACCGGTGAGGACGACCTCCTGGACGGGGGCGGAATCGCCCTTCACCTTCTTCGGCGGCACGTGCACCATCGAGCCGAGCTTGCCGAAGGCCTCGCGGACGCCGATGAAGCCCTGGGGCAGCTCGGGCTTGAGCAGGCCGCCGATCTTCTCGCTGATCTCGGCGTACGACTTCAGGCCGAGGGCCTTGAGGAGGCGGCGGTCGGTCCCGAATACGTTCATGGCCAGCGGCATCGCCGAGCCCTTGACATTCTCGAAGAGCAGCGCGGGCCCGCCCGCCTTGTTCACTCTGTCGACGATCTCCCCGACCTCCAGGTACGGGTCGACTTCGGCCTTGATGCGCTTGAGGTCGCCCTCCCGCTCCAGAGCCCGGAGCAGCGAGCGGAGATCGTCGTAAGCCATAGGGGTCAGTATCCGTCACCAACTACCCTGGAGGCGTCACCGGGGCCCCCGCGCGGGCCCTCCGCCACTGCCTGGGAGTCGGTCCCGCACCGTGCTGCGCTACCTGCCGTTCCTGCTGATCATCGCGCTGACCATCTACGCCTTCATCGACTGCCTGAACACGCCGGAGGAGGAGGTCAAGCACCTTCCCAAGGTGATCTGGGTGATCATCATCCTGCTCTTCTCGATCGTCGGTCCGGTGGTGTGGCTGTTCGCGGGCAAGAAGCGGACCGCGGTCGGCGGCGCTTTCGGCGGCGGCCGGGCGCGCCGGGCGCAGTGGGTGGCGCCCGACGACAACCCGGAGTTCCTGAAGTCCCTGGGGGACGAGCAGGAAAAGAAGAACGATAAGGACGACGACGCCTAGGCCCTGGGCGACTTGGCAACTACCGCCTCAAGTGCCCTGCGAGCAGAGCCTCTACGAGGCCCACGGCAGGGTGCGGGTGCCCTCGGTGCCCGGGACGGAGACGACCCCGTCGGCGCGCATGGCGACGAACGCCTCGAAGTCCTCGGGGGCGCGCACGTGGCGGAGTGCGCCCGCGGGCAGGACCAGCGTCTGGCCGGCGGTGACCTTCTCGGTGCGGCCGTCGCAGGTGGCCTCCAGGGAGCCGGCGGTGACCGTCCAGACCTGCTCCCGGCTCACGGAGTGCTCCGGGCCGGCGGATCCCGCGGTCATGGCGACGTGCCAGGTGCTGAGCTCGGAGCTGCCGCGGCTGGGGGCGGAGAAGCCGGTCATGGTGGCGTTCGGGGTGGCGGTGACGTTCTCGGGGGAAGGGGCGATCACGCGCAAGGCGGGTCCTCTGTCTTCTTCTGGGAGCGAGTGAGTCAAGTACCTTTACTCATCCGAGTAAAGCAGATTGACTCACCCGTGTCACCATGTTTCCGTGACCAGAAACGACGAAGAGGGCGGCGAAGAGGGCGGCATCGAGCTGACCTTCCTGCTCGGCCTCGGCTTCCAGCTGATGCTCGGCGAGTTCACCCGGCGGCTCGGCGAGGCCGGGTACGCCGACCTGCGCCCCCTGCACGGCATGGCCTTCCAGGCCCTCAAGGGCCCCGGCGCCACCGCCACCGAGCTCGCCGAACGGCTCGGGGTGACCAAGCAGGCCGCCGGGCAGATCGTGGACGATCTGGAGAAGCGGGGCTACGTCCGCCGCGAGCCGCACCCCGAGGGCGGGCGCCGCAAGCTGGTGGTCCTGACCGGGGCGGCGACCGACCACCTGGCCGTCGCGGGGCGGATCCTGCACGAACTGGAGGCGGAGCTCGGCCGCAGCGCCGACCTCGCCACCCTGCGCACCGAGCTCATCCACGTCGTCCGCACGCTGCACGGAGAAGAGGGCCTGCCCGCCCTGCGCCCCGTGTGGTGACCAGGGGGCGTCGACCATGTGACGCTGGACACAATTGAACACGTTCAAGGCTGCTGCCAGAATGACCCCATGCCGGATACCAGCAGGCCGGAGAAGAGCAGGCCGGAGAAGAGCGGGCCGCGCGTCGTCGACACGGTCCTGCGCAATCTGCTCGCGTACGGGCTGATCGTCGCCGCCCTGCTCACCATGGCCGGCGGCGATCCGCACACCTACGACGCGGCCCCCGCCGTCTACGACGCGAAGAACGCCGAGATCGTCGGCACCTGGCGCTGCGTCGACGGCACCGAGGTGGTCTTCCACTCCGACGGAACCGCCGCCGTCACCCTGCTCGACGGGCAGGAACTCGACTACGACCACGGCTGGCGGCTCACCGGCCCCGGCACCTGGGAGCTCGTCAGCCGCCGCCCCGCCGGCTGGAACTACGGCCAGCACGTCCTCCTCCACCTGCCCGCGCGGACCGCCGCGGCCGCACGTGGCGACGTACCGCCCCGGCGATCGGCGCCCGAGCGCTATCTGTGGACCTTCGAGCTGCGCCGCGACGCGCGGCAGGCGCTGGAGCTGTACTTCTTCTTCGGCGACCCGAGCGCGCGCAGCGCCTACGTCCTGGAGAAGGACGCGTAGGAGGACCGCAGCTCCGCCCAGCGGGCGTCCGTCCACCGGGACCAGTCCGCCGGATGGCCGTGCAGGGCGGATTCCAGCAGCTCGAAGTGGTGGTGCCAGCCGGCCAGGCTGTCGAGCCGGTCCTCGTCCGAGCCGTCCCGCTCGTTCAGGAAGCGGATGAGCGTGGAATCCGTCCCCACCGGCTCCAGGTGGAAGCGGATCCGCCCGTGCTCGGCCACCGTGTACTCCACGACCCGCTCGACGTCCCAGGCCGTGATGCGGCCCGAGACCGTCGTCCCGGTGTTCAGCCAGCGCAGGGTGACGGCCCCGCCGAGCCGCCGCTCAAGGACGTCGGCGGCGGCCAGCCAGCCGCGCAGCCCCTCCGCCGTGGTCAGGGCGGGCCAGAGGTCCGCGTAGGCGCACGGCAGGTGCACTTCGAAGCGGAGGAGCCAGCGGCCCTCGCCCCGGCTCTCGCTGGTGGCATGACTCACAGGAGGCATGACACCAGCGTCCCACTCCCGCCGGTCAGACGCCCGCGTACGAGTGCTTGCCGTTGAGCAGGATGTTCACGCCGTAGTAGTTCCAGATCCAGCAGGCGAAGGCGAAGAGCGCGAGGTACGCGGCCTTGCGGCCCTTCCAGCCGGCCGTGGCACGGGCGTGCAGGTAGCAGGCGTACGCCACCCAGGTCACGAAGGACCAGACCTCCTTGGGGTCCCAGCCCCAGTAGCGGCCCCAGGCGTCGCCCGCCCAGATCGCGCCCGCGATGATCGTGAAGGTCCACAGCGGGAAGAACGCCGCGTTGATCCGGTACGAGAACTTGTCGAGCGTGGCCGCCGCCGGGAGCCGCTCCATGACCGAGGTCGCGAACCGGCCCGGCTGCTCGCCGCGCGCGAGCCTGGACTCGTACCCGTCGCGGAAGAGGTACAGGACCGTTCCGGTCGCACCGATGTAGAAGACGGCGCCGCAGATGATCGCGGTGGAGACGTGGATCCACAGCCAGTACGAGTGCAGGGCGGGCACCAGCTGGTCGCTGGCGGTGTAGAGCCAGGTGGTGGCGATGCCCAGGTCCAGCAGGACGGTGGTGACCAGGATCAGGCCCATCCAGCGGACGTTCTTCTTCAGCACCAGCAGGGTCAGGTACGCGCCGACGGCCACCGTGGAGAAGGTGAGCGAGAACTCGTACATGTTGCCCCAGGGGGCCCGCCGCACGGAGGTGGCGCGGGCGATGACACCGGCCGCCTCGATGAGGAAGGCGAGCGCGGTCAGCGAGACCGCGATCCGCCCGTACAGGTCGCCCTGCACGGTGCCGCCGGCCGCGCCGGGGCCGTCCGGGACGTCACGGGCGCCGGACGCGGAGCGGGTGACGACCTTCGGCTTGTCGAGGACGGCGGTGCCCCCCTTGCCGCGCACCTGGACGGCGGGGGCGTCGGCCGCCCGGACACCGGCGCCGGTCAGCGCGGCGGCCGTACGGCCCACCTTGCTGCGGCTGCCGAAGATCCACTCGGCGATGTGCGCGAGGAAGGCGAGCGTGTAGACCGCCATCGACGAATAGACCAGGTAGTTACTGGCCTGAGCCAAATCCGCGTCGGCCACGACTGCGAGCGAACTCACTTGCGCTCCCCTTCAACTTCAACGGTTGCTTCGACTGGTGGGGCGGACGCCGTGGGCGCCTGCTGGTGGAGCTCGGCGGAGAGCACCGTCAGCTCCTCGGGGAGCTTGGGCGACTCGCTGCGGCCGAGGCCCGCCATCTCGACGACGGTCACGCCGTCCTCGCCGGCGACCGCCCGGACCCAGATCCGGCGGCGCTGAATGAACAGGGACCCGGCCAGGCCGCCGATGGCGGCGATCGCGCCGCCGAGGGCGAGGCCGCTGCCGGGCTGCTGGGTGATCGAGAAGGTGGCCCAGCGCTCGATGCCCTCGAACTTCACGGTGCCCGCGCCGTCCGGCAGGGTCATCGTCTCGCCCGGCCGCATCCGCTGCTTGAGCAGCTGGCCGTCCGCGCCCTTGAACTGCTCCATCTTCGACGTGTCGAGCTGGTACACGTTCTGCGGCAGGCCCGAGTCCACCCCGAGGCTGCCGTGCCAGGCGTTGAGCGCGAGCACCGGGTAGTCCAGTTCGGGGAACTGCGAGAACATCGTGCCCTTGCCCTCACCGGCGAACGTCGGCACGAACATGGCGGCGAAGCCGAGCTGCTCCTTCTTGCCGTCCTTGTTCTTGTAGCCGTCGGTGACCTTGACGGCGCCGGTGGAGCTGAGGTTGGAGTCCTGCGGCAGCATCGGCACGGCGTCCTTGAAGATCACCTTGCCGGTGGGGTCGGTCACCGAGATGACCGGCGCGTAGCCGTGGCCCAGCAGGTAGACCTTGGAGCCGTCGACCTCGAGCGGCTTGTTGACCTCGATCTCGCGCTTCTGCGGCTTGCCGTCCGCCCCCTCGCTGAAGGTGACGTACGCCTTGAAGTCGCGCGCGGTGCCCTTCTGCGGGCCGGTCCGCTCGTACGCCGAGTCGAACTTGTCCAGGGTGAACGAGAACGGCGGCAGGTCGTCGGACTCGAAGAGGGCACCGTGCTTGAAGTCGTCGTACTGGGTGAGCGTGTTCGAGAAGCCCTTGCCGCGCAGGACGAGCTTGCCGCCCTCGGACTTGAAGTACTGCCCCCAGGCGAAGGCGATCAGCATCACGATCAGGGCGATGTGGAAGAGCAGGTTCCCGGCTTCGCGCAGGTAGCCCTTCTCGGCGGCAACGGCGTTCCCGCCCGCCTCGGTGCGGAAGCGGCGCTCGCCGAGCATCGTCTTCGCGTACGAGAGCACCTCGCCGGGGGACTTCTCCGTCCGCCACGTCGCGTACGCAGGCAGCCGGTCCAGCCGCTTCGGGGCGCCCGGCGGGCGGCCGCGGAGCTGGCCGACGAACTGCCAGGAGCGCGGCAGGATGCAGCCGATCAGCGAGATGAACAGCAGGAGGTAGATCGCGGAGAACCACACCGAGCTGTAGACGTCGAAGAGCTGGAGCTTCTCGGCGACGGTGACCCAGGAGGCGTGCTCCTGCTTCCAGACGGCGACCTTCATCTCGTCGACCTGGGTCTGCGGGATGAGGGAGCCCGGGATGGACGCCAGGGAGAGCAGGAGGAGCAGGATCAGCGCCACCCGCATGGAGGTGAGCTGGCGCCAGAACCAGCGGGCCCAGCCGAGCACGCCGATGCCGACGGGGGCCGTGGCGGCCTCCTCCTGCGGGGCGGTGGAGAGCTGCGCTCCGGCCGCGGCCTCGGCGGTGGCTTCGGCGGTGGCTGCCGCTTCGGCCTCGGCGGTGGCCGCGGCCTCGGCGGAGTCCTCGGAATGCGGCGCCTCGGTGGACGCCTTGTCGGTCGTACTCATGTGCGTTTAGTCCTCAGATCCCCACCGTGAAGCCCTGGGTCCAGCTCTTCATGTCGGTGACGAGCGTGCCCCACAAACCTGTGACGAGCAGCAGGCCCGTGACGATCAGCATGCCGCCACCGATGCGCATCACCCACGCATAGTGCTTCTTCACCCAGCCGAACGCGCCGAGCGCCCTGCGGAAGGCGAGCGCGGCGAGGATGAACGGCAGGCCGAGACCCAAGCAGTACACGACGGTCAGCAGTGCACCCCGGCCGGCACTCGCCTGGTCGAGGGACAGCGTGTTGACGGCGGCGAGGGTCGGACCCATGCAGGGGGTCCAGCCGACACCGAACAGCACACCGAGCACGGGCGCGCCGAGCAGGCCCGCGGTCGGCTTCTTGTGAAAGCGGAACTCCCGCATCGTCAGGCCCGGGATCGCCCCCATGAAGAACAGCCCGAGCAGGATCACCAGCCCGCCCAGCACCTGGGAGATGATCTCCTTGTTCGCCGAGAGGGTGTCGCCGAAGTAGCCGAACAGCGCCCCGGTCGAGACGAACACGGCCGTGAAGCCGAGGACGAACAGGCTCGCGCCGGCCAGCATCCGCCCGCGCCGCGCCTCGGCGAGGTCGGCCCCGCTGATGCCCGTCACGTAGGAGAGGTAGCCGGGGACGAGCGGCAGCACGCACGGCGAGAAGAAGGAGAGCAGCCCGGCGAGCAGCGAGATGGGCAGCGCCAGAAGGAGCGCCCCGCTGAGGACGGTCTGGTTCACGCCGGTCGCCTCTGCGGCGAGGACGAACTCGGGGGCGCGGGTGACTCCGGTGACCACGGTGACCACGAGGTCACTTCTCCGCGAGGAGCGGGTCGATGATCTTGTGGAGCTGTTCGTCGTTGATCGCGGCAAGGGTGCGGGCGGCGATCTTGCCCTCCTTGTCGAGCACGACGGTGGAGGGGATGGACTGCGGGTTGAGCGTGCCCTTGGGGAAGCGGAGCATCAGCTTGCCGTCGGGGTCGTAGAGGCTCGGGTAGGTGATCCCGAAGTTCTCCTCGAAGGCGACGGCGTTCTGCTTGCTGTTGTCGCGGGTGTTGATGCCGACGAACGCGACGGGCTGCCCGGCCGCCTCCAGTTCCTTGGAGACCTTGGCGAAGTACTTGGCCTCGTCGCGGCACGGCGGGCACCAGGAGCCCCAGACGTTGAGGACCACGACCTTGCCCTTGAGGGTGGTCGTGTCGAGGGTCTTGTCGTCGACGGTCTCGCCGTCGAGCTTGGGGGCCGCCACGCGGTCCGCCTTCGCGACGGTGGAGATGCCGCCGGGGCCCCTCACGTAGTTGCCGCCGGCGGAGCCGGATGCGCCGGCGCTGCCCGAATCACCGCACGCCGAAAGGGTCAGGGCGCCGGCGAGGGTCACTGCCGTCAGCAGGGTGACGCGGCCGCTGGTCGAGCGGCAGCTACTTCGGCGACGACGCGCGCGGCTAAGGCTCATGTGAAAAGTTTCGCATGAGCGATTTGCGGATCTTCCGCGCCCCCCGATGGGGTGTTAAGGCGCTGGTCAGGCAGCGGAGAGATACGTGTGCCAGCCACCGGTCGGCGACTGGCCTGGCCCCAGGCCCTGGAGCCTGGCCAGCACCTTGGCGTCCTGGACGTCCAGCCAGTCGGTGAACTGCCGGAAGGACACGAGTCGTACGTCCTTTTTGTCCGCCATGGCTTTCAGGGCTTCCTCAACGGCATCCATGTAGATGCCGCCGTTCCACTCCTCGAAGTGGTTGCCGATGAAGAGGGGCGCGCGGTTCGTCTCGTAGGCCCGCCCGAAACCGCCGAGGTAGGTGTCGGTGGCCTGGGTGCGCCAGCCCGGGTAGTTGGCCGGGACGCCCCGGGTGGTGGCCACGGACTGGTTGGCGAGGATGTTGTAGTCCATGGACAGCACCTCGAAGGAGTGCCCGGGGAACGGGAGCGACTGGAGGGGCAGATCCCACAGGCCCGACTTCTTCACCGGCCACCGCTGGAGTCCGCCGGAGGAGCTGGAGTCGTAGCGCCAGCCCAGCTTCCGGGCGGCCGGGAGCAGATTCCCCTGGCCGAGCAGGCAGGGGGTGCGGGCGCCGACCAGCTCCTTGCGGTAGTCGAAGGGCAGGGGTTCGAGGTCATTGAAGCCGGTGTTGGTGCGCCACCCGGTGACGAACGAAACGGCCTGGGTGATCTCGTCCTCCCAGTCGGCGGGGGTCCAGTGGGCCACTGAGCCGGGGCCGTCGCAGAAGTGCCCGTTGAAGTGGGTCCCCATCTCGTGGCCGTCCAGCCACGCCTGGCGGACGCAGGCGAGGGTGGCGCGGACGTGCCCGTCGGTGAGGTAGCCGATGTCGGAGGCGCCGACGGGGTTGTTGGGCGGCCGGTAGAGGCTTCTGCGGGACTCGGGCAGGAGGTAGACGCCCGAGAGGAAGAAGGTCATGGCCGCGCCGTGGTCCTTGGCGAGCTTGAGGAAGCGGGGGAAGAGGCCGTTGCCGACCTCCCCCGCGCCGTCCCAGCTGAAGACCACGAACTGCGGCGGGATCTCGCCCGGCTGGAGGGGCACGGGCCTGGCCGGCTGATGGGGCTGCGGGCCGGTGTCGGCGGTGGAGCCGTCACCGATCCAGCCGGCCCTGGCGGCGGGCGGACCGCCGGGCTTCGCGTGCGGCGTGGGGGCGGAGCCGGAGCCGGAGCCGCTGGAAGGGGCGCCGCAGCCCCCGATGCCCACCGCGGCTGCGGCACCCAGCCCGAGTCCCAGACCGAGCCCGAGCACTCCCCTTCGACTGAAGTCGCGCACATCGCGCACATCGCGCATATCGCTCATGAAATGTCATATAAACGGACATTCGGGAGCGGCTGACCCGTCGACACGAGGGCTTCGGCGCGACTTGTATGAAATTAGGTCAAACCATGGCGAAAAGCGGTCCTTCAGGCGCCGAAGGCCTTGGACTTGCCCTTCACCGGCTTCGCCCCGGCCAGGAGGTGCGCCGGGACCAGGTCCCGGGCCGGCTCGCTGTAGCCCACCGACACCAGCCTGTCGCCCTGGTACGTGAACGACGTCAGCGAGGCCAGCGTGCACTGGCGGCGCCGCGGGTCGTGCCACAGCCGGCGCTTCTCCGCGAAGCTGCGCACGATCCAGATCGGCAGCTGGTGGCTGACCGCCACCGCCTCGTGGCCGCGGGCCGCGTCGCGCGCGGACTCGATGGCGCTCATCATCCGGACGACCTGCTCGACGTACGGCTCGCCCCAGGACGGCTTGAACGGGTTCGTCAGGTGCTTCCAGTTGGCCGGCTTGCGCAGCGCGCCGTCGCCGACACCGAAGGTCTTGCCCTCGAAGACGTTGCCCGCCTCGATCAGCCGGCCGTCGGTGGCCAGCTCCAGGCCGTGCACCTTCGCGATCGGCGCCGCCGTCTCCTGCGCCCGCTCCAGCGGGGAGGCCACCACGTAGGCGACGTCCCGGCCCTGGAGGTGCTCAGCGACCCGGTCGGCCATCTGACGGCCGAGCTCGGAGAGGTGGTAGCCGTCGCGGCGCCCGTAGAGGACCCCGTCCGGGTTGTGCACCTCGCCGTGCCGCACCAGGTGGACGACGGTGATCTCGCGGCTCGCGCCGCCGGTCACCGGGCTGCTCACGGGGCTCACGGGGCTCTCGCTGCTCCTCATGCCGTGGCCTCCGCGGCGGCGCGGGCGGCGGCGGGCAGGGCGGCCGCGATGCGCTCGATCGCCTGCTCGTCGTGGGCCGTGGACACGAACCAGGACTCGAACGCCGACGGCGGCAGGTAGACGCCCTGCGACAGCATCGAGTGGAAGAAGCCGTTGAAGCGGAAGGACTCCTGCTTCTTCGCGTCGTCGTAGTTCCGGACCTCGTCCTCCGTGAAGAAGACCGAGAACATGTTGGACGCGGTCTGCAGCCGGTGCGCCACGCCCTCCTTGGTCAGCGCCTCGGTGACCAGCCCCTGGATCTGGCTCGACACCGCGTTCACCTTGTCGTACGCGGCCTCGTCCAGCAGCCGCAGCTGCGCCAGACCGGCGGCGGTGGCCACCGGGTTACCGGACAGCGTGCCCGCCTGGTAGACCGGGCCGGCCGGGGCCAGGTGGCCCATGACGTCGGCGCGGCCGCCGAACGCCGCGGCCGGGAAGCCGCCGCCCATGACCTTGCCGAAGGTCATCAGGTCGGGCTTGACCCCGTCCACGCCGTACCAGCCGGCGCGGGAGGTACGGAAGCCCGTCATGACCTCGTCGGAGATGTACAGCGCGCCGTTCTCGCGGCACACGTCCGCGAGACCCTGGTTGAAGCCGGGGGCCGGGGTCACGACGCCCATGTTGCCGGGCGCGGCCTCGGTGATCACGCAGGCGATCTCGCCGGGGTGCGCGGCGAAGGCCGCCCGGACCGCTTCGAGGTCGTTGTAGGGGAGCACGATCGTGTCGCCGGCCTGGGCGCCGGTCACCCCGGGGGTGTCCGGCAGCGCGAAGGTCGCCAGCCCGGACCCGGCGGCGGCGAGCAGCGCGTCCACGTGCCCGTGGTAGCAGCCGGCGAACTTCACGACCTTGGCCCGGCCCGTGAAACCGCGCGCCAGCCGGATCGCGGACATGGTCGCCTCGGTGCCGGAGGACACCAGGCGGACCTGCTCCACGGGCTCGATGCGCGCGACGATCTCCTCGGCGAGCGCGACCTCGCCCTCACCGGGGGTGCCGAAGGACGTGCCGCGGGCGACGGCGGCCTGGACGGCCTCGATCACGGCGGGGTGGGAGTGGCCGAGGATCATCGGCCCCCACGAGCAGACCAGGTCTACGTACTCACGGCCGTCGGCATCGGTCAGATACGGACCGGTACCAGACACCATGAACCTGGGCGTTCCCCCCACGGCGCGGAACGCGCGCACGGGAGAGTTCACGCCGCCGGGCGTCACGAGGGACGCGCGCGTAAACAGGTTCTGCGAGACTGGGGCTTCATACGGATACGGGTAGCTCACACCAGCCATGGTCTCAGAGGCCGCGACGGACTTGCGGACGGGCGTTTCACCGCGCCGCCCCGGGGGAGGTCACTGCCATGATGATCAGGCTGCGTGGCGGGGGCCGCGAAGCCAGGGCAGGCAATACCAGTCGGGTGGAGATATGCAACGCGGTGGTGGACCGGGCGAGGGCACGGACGGCCTGGATCCGCAGCGCGCCCGTGATGCCCGCCGCAGCCGGGGCAAGCACCGGCGGCGGGCCGCTGACGCGGCCGACCCCGTACCGGGCCCCACGCAGGCGGACGACGGCCTCCCCAAGGGCCGCGGCATGGGGGTGACGTACAAGTACTTCGGCGCCCCCGACGGCGCGACGGCGGCCCGCGTCCCGGTCACGATGCGGCCGGAGGAGCTGGGCGGCGACGAGCTCGGCATGGGCGGCATGTTCACCAAGATCAAGCCGGAGACGGTTGCCGCGATGGTCCTCACCGGCATCGAGGGCATACCCCTGCACAAGGTGCCCCCGCTGGAGCTGGTGGTCCTCCACCCCGACTACGCGGTGGTCAAGCTCCCGATGACCGTGGTCGACCCGCTGCGCGGCATCGGCGAGGAGTCCGTCGGCGCGGCGGCCTTCATCTGGTCCACGGTCCCGGACCGCGGCGGCCCGCGCGACGCCTTCAACGTCTACCAGCTCCTCCACGAATGGCAGGACTTCAGCCACCGCCTCCACGAGGCGGGCCACCAGCCGTACTGCCTGGTCTGGCCCTGACCTCAGCCGGCGGCGAGGATCTTCAGGGCGCGCTCGCGCAGGGGAGCGATCAGGGTGCGTGAGGCGCCGTTGTGGACGGCGTTGGTGGTGATGGCGATGTACCGGCCGGTCGCGGGGGCGAGGTAGAGACTCGTTCCGGTGAAGCCGTGGTGGTAGGCCACCGTGTCGCCGGCGGCAAGGATCCAGCCCAGGCCGCGGTGCAGGCCGGGCTCGATCTCGGCCTGCGGGGTCAGGCCGGCCCGCAGCCAGGCACCGAGCACGGTCTCCTCACCGGCCAGCAGGTACTCGGCGTAGGTGGCGAGGTCTGCGGCCGGGGCGAACACCCCGGCGTGGCCCGCGACGCCGCCCATGATGGCCGCGTTGTCGTCGTGCACCGCCCCCCACAGCCGGTCGTGATCCTCACGCTGCTCGGTGGGCGCGACCCGGGGCGACTGCGCGACCGGGCCGTACGAGGTGTGGTTCATGCCCAGCTCGGACCACATCTCGGCGGCGAGCCGGTCCAGCGGCTGCTGGTGGACGTGGGCCAGGGCGAGGCCGAGCAGGATGTAACCCCGGTTGATGTAGCGGTGGGTGCCGGGGAGGCTCTCCAGGAGCTCGTGGCAGATCAGCTCGTGCAGCGGGCGCTCGGCCAGGTCGTAGAGGTCGAGGCGGGTGGCGGCCCGCAGGCCGGAGGTGTGAGAGAGCAGCTGCCGCACGGTGGCCTCGGCGCCAGGCATGGAGACGTCGCCGGTCAGGGGCGGCAGGAACTCCCGTACGGGGGTGTCAAGGCCGAGGAGCCCCGCGTCGATCGCACGGCCGGCCAGGGGCCACGTGGCGGTGACCTTGGTGAGGGACGCGATGTCGTAGACCGTGTGCTCGTCGGGGGCCTGCGGGTTGGTGTACGGGGAGACGACGCCGGCCGTCAGGACCTCGCGGCCCCCGGCGGCCGTACCGCAGACGACGATGCCTCCCGGGCTCGCGCCGTCGGCGACGATCTCGCCCAGCGCGTCGCGCAGTTCGTGGGTCTCGGCGGTGGTGAACGGTACGGCCTGGGTCATCTGTGCCTCCGGGTCGGCGGTGCTCTCACCCTCAAGCCTGGCGAGACCGGCGAGCGAGTGCCCGTAGCCGCGCCGGAGGGGCCCGGGGGGGTGGATCCGGCCACGAGCCAGGAAGCCGCCAACCACGGGTGTCGCGTGGGCAGATGCTTCCTGTACTTCCTGTACTTCCTGTACTTCGGGAGCCGTCCCGGTCCGCGGCCCCCCCTGTCGGCCGCGGACCGGGACGACCCGGGTCAGGACATCCGTCTGACCGTCGGACCGTCAGAGCGTCAGAGCGTCAGAGCGTCAGGACCAGCCGGCCCCGGACGCCCGGCTCGGCCAGGCGGGCGTGGGCCTTGGCGGCGTCGGCGAGGGCGAAGGTCTCCGACACCCGCAGGGTCAGCTCTCCCGCGTCGACGAGGGACACCAGTCGGGCCAGGTGCGCGCCGTCGGCCGCGACCTCCTGCTCCTCCACCCGGATCCCCCGCTCGGCGGCCGGCGCGGCGTGCGGGATCAGGCCTACGTAGACACCGCCGTCGCGGACGGAGGACAGCGCGGCCCCGCCCAGCACGGCCGCGTCCACGACGCCGTCCACCGGCTCGGCGGGAGCCCCGCCGCGCGGGACGAAGGCGGCCGCGCCCAGGGAACGTACAAGCGCCTCGTCCTCCGCACCCGCCAGGGCCGTCACCACCAGTCCGGCCCGGGCCGCGAGCTGCACCGCGAGGCCGCCGACCACGCCCGCCGCGCCGGTCACGAGGACCGAGGCGCCCGGGGCCAGCCCCAGCAGGTCCACGGCGCGGGCGGCGGTCAGCCCGCTCAGCGGGAGCGCCGCCGCGGCCACGTCGTCCACGGTGGCCGGCGCGGCCGCCACCGCCGAGGCGTCGAGCACCACGTACTCCGCGTGTGTGCCGAGCGGCTTGACCGGCCCGTAGTGCAGCCCGACGACCCGCTGACCGGCGCTCCAGCCGGTGACCCCGGCACCGACCTCGTCGATCTCGCCGGCCACGTCCCAGCCGAGGCCGATCCGCTGCCCCTCACCGCCGAAGACTCCGACGCGCACCGCCCCGTCCACCGGATTGACCCCGGCCGCCCGGACCCGGATCCGGACCTGCCCGGCCGCCGGCCGCGGCACCGCGACCTCGGCGATCTCCAGCTGCTCGGGGCCGCCGAAGACGCTCACTACGGCCGCCTGCATCGTCGTCGTCGTCTGCTGCTGCTCGCTCATGGTTTCTCCCCGTTGGCTCGTTCCTGATGAGCGCTAACCTACGGAGAGGTACTCTCCTTTCGTAAGTACATACTTCGGAGTGCGTACCCGACCCGGAGGTGGGTACCCCCGCACCCCACGGCCGCCGCCGACCGCGTAAATCGGCCGCACCGCCCCGCCGACCAGTGGCATGCTGGGGCCGTGAACGGACCCGGCATTCAGCTCACCCTCGCCCCTGAACTGCGCCTCTTCGCCCCGCCCAGCCGACGCACCGACCGCGTGCCCACCGCCACCGACGGCGCCTCCAGCATCGGACACGTCGTCGAATCGACCGGGGTCCCGCTCACCGAGGTCGGCCGCCTCCTCGTCGACGGCCGCGAGGTGCCCGTCTCGTACGTGCCCCAAGCCGGCCAGTCCGTCGAGGTGTTCGGGATCAGCCGCCCGCAGCACATCACCGGCGCCCCGCTCCGCTTCCTCCTCGACGTCCACCTCGGCACCCTCGCCCGCCGCCTGCGCCTGCTCGGCGTGGACGCCGCCTACGAGAACGAGGACATCGGCGACCCGGCCCTCGCCACCCGCTCCGCCGCCGAGCAGCGCGTACTGCTCTCCCGCGACCGCGGGCTGCTGCGCCGCCGCGAGATCTTCGCCGGGGCGTACGTCTACAGCGACAACCCCGACGAGCAACTGCGCGACGTACTCAGCCGGTTCGCCCCCGTCCTCGCGCCCTGGACCCGCTGCACCGCGTGCAACGGCCCGCTCCAGGGCGCCGACAAGGACAGCGTGGGCGAACGCCTCGAACGCGGCACGCACCGCTCGTACGACGTGTTCGCCCAGTGCACCGACTGCGAGCGCGTCTACTGGCGCGGCGCCCACCACGCCCGCCTGGAGCGGATCGTCAGCGAGGCCGTCGCCGAATTCGGCGGGGTCGCCACCCCATAGGCCCTGTCGTCAAAGTCCCGCCTGACCTGCGACGCCCGGCACCGCACCTCGCCGCGTTGCCGGGGCACCCGAGTACGTCCAGTACACGGGCGCCCCTCCGCCTTGCGATGCACGGCGCCGGACGCCGCAGGCCTTACCGGCGCTACTTTGACGACAGGACCTAGGCGTAAGAAGGCGTCAGAAGGCGTACGAGTCGCCCGTGTCCAGGGCCAGCACCGCCAACTCGTTGTTGCCGAGGTTCCGGTCGGTCGCCCCGCCGTTCCACCACGTGTCGATGCGCAGCGCCACCTCCGCCGGCCGCTCCCGCAGCTCCAGCAGCAGCCCGATGTGCCGGCCCCGCCCGTGCTCCGGCAGCGCGCCCGTCTCGCACACCACCTCGCGCATCCCGGACCGAGCACAGCCCGCGGCGAGGTCCTGCCGGTCCGCGAGGTCGGCCGACAGGCGCAGCCGCACCGTCGCGGCGGGCACCGCGGCCGGCCCGTCGTTCTCCGGGAGCAGCAGGACGCGCAGTTGCCCGCGGGCCAGCGAGACCCGGCCGTGGTACGCCACGTCCGCCTCCGGCCCCTCCCACGCATGGGCGCCGCCGGCCACGCCGAGCACCAGCGTCCCCGCCACCACCACACTCCGTACCCGTACGGCACTACGGCGCACCGCCACCACCTCCACGCGGCGAGGCTAGCCAGGCCGCCGGCCCTCCGGTCGGACCATCACACGAACGAGGGCGGGTCCTCGCCCAAGCGGCCGCCGCCCACACGACGGTCGCCCGGGGGCGTCCGGCGGCGCCCGTCCCCGCCCGGCGGCGGCCCACCGGCCGAGCAGCCTCCGCGCGCGGCCCCTGCGTAGGCTTCCGGCCATGCTGATCGCCCGCTCCGCCGCCCTCTTCGCCCTCGCCGCCCTCCTGGAGATCGGCGGCGCCTGGCTCGTCTGGCAGGGCGTACGGGACCACAAGGGCTGGGCCTGGATCGGCGCCGGAGTCATCGCCCTCGGCCTCTACGGATTCGTCGCGACCCTCCAGCCCCAGGGCGACTTCGCCCGCGTCCTCGCGGCCTACGGCGGGGTCTTCGTCGCCGGATCCCTCGTCTGGGGCGTGGTCGCCGACGGCTACCGCCCCGACCGCTGGGACATCGCCGGCGCCCTCGTCTGCCTGGCCGGCATGGCCGTGATCATGTACGCCCCGCGGGGCCACTGACCCCCCGCCTATGCTGGCGAGTATCCGCCCCTACGAACACCCGCACGAGGAGCCCCGCACATGAGCACGGCCACCCGAACCGCCGTAGTCACCGGAGCGAGCAGCGGCATCGGCGCGGCCACCGCCCGGCAGCTCGCCGCAGCCGGCTACCACGTCGTCCTCACCGCCCGCCGCAAGGACCGCATCGAGGCCCTCGCCGCCGAGCTCACCGACGCCGGCCGCGAGGCCACCGCCTACGCCCTCGACGTCACCGACCGCGCCGCCGTCGATGCCTTCGCGGCCTCCCTCGACCGCTTCCCCTCCGTCGACGTGCTCGTCAACAACGCGGGCGGCGCCATCGGAGCCGAGCCCGTCGCCACCGGCGACCCCGCCGACTGGCGCACGATGTACGAGGTCAACGTCATCGGCACGCTCAACGTCACCCAGGCCCTGCTCCCGGCGCTCACCGCCTCCGGCGACGGAACGGTGGTCGTCCTCTCCTCCACCGCCGGCCACTCCACCTACGAGGGCGGCGCCGGCTACGTCGCCGCGAAGAACGGCGCCCGCGTCCTCGCCGAGACCCTCCGCCTGGAGATCGTCGGCCAGCCCGTCCGCGTCATCGAGATCGCCCCGGGCATGGTCAAGACCGAGGAGTTCGCCACCACCCGCTTCCGCGGCGACGCCGACAAGGCCGCCAAGGTCTACGCGGGCGTCGCGGACCCCCTGTCCGCCGACGACGTGGCCGACACCATCACCTGGGCGGTGACGCGCCCCAGCCACGTCAACATCGACCTCCTGGTGGTCCGCCCCCGCGCCCAGGCCTCGAACACGAAGGTCCACCGCGACCTGTAGTCCCCACGGGAATCCCTACTTGACCGCCAGGCGCCCTCCACCCTGCCGACGTAGCCTGAAAACAGGGGGCAGCGCACCATCAAGGAGGTGGCGGCCATGCCCGAGACGCCTGTAATCGGGCACATTACGCTGACCGTGAGCGACGTAAAGCGCAGCGCGGAGTTCTACAACAAGCTCTTCGGCACACAGACGATGAAGGACATCGTGGACGACTTCGGCCCCTTCGTGGTCAGCGGCTCCCCGACCCTCGTCATCGGCTTCCGCACGCACGAGGCGACGAAGTCGGCGGACTCGTTCGACGCGGAGCGCATCGGCCTGGACCACTGCGCCTTCCACGTCGGCGCCCGCAGCGACCTGGACGCCTGGGAATCCCGCCTCGACGAGGAGGGCATCTCCCACTCCGGCATCGTCGAGGACGCCTCCGGCGTCCACCTCAACTTCAAGGACCCGGACAACATCGCCCTGGAGCTCTTCTACCCGGCCCAACAGGGCTGACCCCACCACGGGACGACCGCACCCAGGGCTCAGGGCTCAGCCCTTGATGCAGATCACCTGCTTGAGCTTGGCCACGACCTCCACCAGGTCGGTCTGCTGGTCGATGACCTGCTCAATCGACTTGTACGCGCCCGGGATCTCGTCCACGACGCCCGAGTCCTTACGGCATTCCACGCCGCGCGTCTGCTCCGCGAGGTCCCGCGCCGAGAACCGCTTCTTCGCCGCCGTCCGGCTCATCTTCCGACCCGCGCCGTGCGAGGCGGAGTTGAAGGACTTCTCGTTCCCGAGGCCCTTCACGATGTACGAGCCCGTGCCCATCGAGCCCGGGATGATCCCGTAGTCACCGCTGCCGGCCCGGATCGCACCCTTCCGCGTGACCAGCAGGTCCATGCCGTCGTACCGCTCCTCCGCCACGTAGTTGTGGTGGCAGCTGATCTCCTGGTCGAAGGAGACCTTCGCCTTTCGGAACTCCTTGCGGATGACCTCCTTGAACAGGCTCATCATCACGGCGCGGTTGTACTTCGCGTACTCCTGCGCCCAGAAGAGGTCGTTCCGGTAGTCCTGCATCTCCGGGGTCTTCGCGAGGAACACCGCGAGGTCCCGGTCGACCAGGCCCTGGTTGTGCGAGAGGCCCCGAGCCACGTTGATGTGGAAGTCCGCCAGCTCGTTGCCGATGTTCCGGGAGCCGGAATGCAGCATGAGCCACACCGAACCGGAAGAATCTACGCACACTTCACAAAAGTGATTCCCTGCGCCAAGGCTTCCCATTTGCCGCATGGCCCGTTCACGACGGAACTTCACCGCGTCCGCGATGTAGTCGAAGCGCTCCCAGAAGTCCCCGAACCCGTTCTCCGGAAAGCCGTACAGCCGCGCCGGGTCCACCGGGTCCCGGTGCATCCCGGCGCCCACGGGGATCGCCTGCTCGATCTTCGACCGCAGCCGGGACAGGTCCCCCGGCAGGTCGTTCGCCGTCAGGGAGGTCTTCACCGCCGACATGCCGCAGCCGATGTCGACGCCCACCGCCGCCGGGCAGACCGCGTCCTTCATCGCGATGACCGAGCCGACCGTGGCGCCCTTGCCGTAATGGACGTCCGGCATGACGGCCAGGCCCTTGATCCACGGGAGGGTCGCGACATTGCGCAGCTGCTGCATCGCGCGGTCCTCGACCGACGCCGGATCGGTCCACATCCGGATCGGGACCTTCGCCCCGGGCATCTCTACATACGACATAACAGCCTCAATACCCCGTTAACCAAAGGAAAGTCTGAATACGCAAAAGCCTCGCTCTTGGTCCCAAACCAGACAGAGGACCGGCGCCAGCACCAGCGTGTGCGATAGACATTGTGTCCAGCCGCGCCCCAGCCGCGGCAACGCATTTTCCTGACCGTCGGGCGGCCGGCCGGTCGAAGGGAGCCAGTGGACGTGCAGCGCAAGGCGGCGGTACGGCGAGTCCGAGTCCGGGTCCGAAGCCGAGTCCTGCCCGGAATCGCGACGCTCATCGCGCTCGCGGCCGGCACGGCCGGGCTCGCCGGGTGCACCAGCGGCAGCGGCGGCGGGACCACCAGCGACTCGAAGCCCGGCGACACCCCCGTGACCGCGCCCGCCGGGAAGTACCGCAGTCTGCCCTCCCCTTGCAAGGCCGCCGACGGCAAGCGCCTCAGGGCCATGCTGCCGCCGCCCGACTCCCTCACCAGTGAGCAGCGCGAGAGGCTCTACGTCGGCACCGCGGACACCTCCTACGACGGCGACCGGCACGTCGGCTGCCGCTGGACCACGCAGACGCCCGGGGAAACCCGGCTGCTCTACGTCGGATTCGAGCGCGTGGTCTCGTACGACCGCACCGCCGCGAGCGACGACGACAAGGCGCGGCAGGTCTACGTACGGCAGCTGACGGACGCAAAGCTTCCGTTCCCCGGGCCCACCGCGATCCCCAGCCCCACGGCCAGCCCCACGGCCAGCCCCACCGGCACACGCGCGGCCGGCTCCACGGCCACTCCCGCAGCAGGTACGAGCCCCGCCCCGTCCGCGAGCACCGGCGGCAGCCCTAGCCCCTCCGGCTCCCCCAGCGCCCCGCCCGAGCTCGGCTCCCGCGTCCTGGAGGACCTCGGCAACGAGGCGTTCCTCGACGACAAGCTGAGCGCGGCCGGCGCCACGGCGGCACAGGCGCGCAACGTGCGGATTGTGTTCCGCACCTCCAATGTCATCGTCACCGTCGAGTACGGCGTGCAGCCCTCCGCGCCCGGCGCCGTCCCGCCGAGCACCGAAACCCAGGACAAGGCACGGCAGTTGGCGCAGGCCCTGGCCGAGCGTTTCAGCGACTGACCGAGCCCCGGCCGAGGGGGCGTGCGGGGCCTGCGTGACGGCGCGCACAGCAGCCGGGCGCCGGGTCGGGCTACCGTTGTTCGGGTCCCGCGCCCCCAACGGGCCCGAAACGTGCCCCCGAAACGCGCACCAAAACGCGCACCAAAACGCGCCCCCAAGAAGACCCTCAACGTCTGAAGGAACCATGCACCGATCAGCCTCGCGCCTCACCCGCGTTCTCGCCTGCGCAGCCGTCCCGGTGATCCTCACCGTCGCCGGATGCTCGTCCGACTCGGGCAAGGACTCGGGCTCGGACAACGGCAAGAAGTCCGGTTCGTCCTCGTCCTCCTCCACCAAGCCGAAGGCGAAGCCGTCGGCCGCCCTGGAGAAGGCCGCGTACGCCACGCTGCCGGACCCGTGCAAGACGCTCCAGGAGGAGAGCATCGAGACGCTCGTCCCGGAGGCGAAGGACAAGAGCGGTACGGCGACCAAGTCGAACGACCTGGCCAGCCGCGCCAGCTGCTCCTGGAACGGTCTGGACGAGGACGGCCTGAAGGGCTCGAAGTACCGCTGGCTCTCGATCTCGCTGATCCGCTACGACTCGCACGCCTCGCTCGGCAGCGGCAACAAGCGCGCCACCGACCAGTACAACAAGCAGGTCGAGGCGGCGAAGACGGCCGAGGGCGCGCACGACCTGAAGGCGGACCCGGCGGGCGGGATCGGCGACGAGGGCACGGCGGTCATCTACGGCGTGAAGAAGGACGTCGAGTTCTTCAACACCACGCTCGTGGTGCGCACCCAGAACGTGGTCGTCACGGTCGACTACAACGCCGCCTCCTACGAGGGCGCCGAAGCCCCGGACCAGGCGAAGCTGCTGGAGAACGCCATTGCGGCGGCCAAGGAGACCGTTGCCTCGGTCGACGCGGCGAACAAGCAGGAGTCGCCGAAGCCTGAGCAGTCGCCCTCCGCGCAGTAGGCCGTACGCTGTGCCTGCCGTAGCTCAATAAGGGGAGGGGATCGCGGGTGGCCGCGATGCAGCTGACTCGTACGCACCGGATACTCATCGGTGTCGTGGTCGCCGGAGCCGTGGTCATCGCGGGGATCGGTTTCGCGGGATCGTATGCCGCCGTGCGCGCGCTGGCGCTGCAGAAAGGCTTCGGCAGCTTCTCGCTGGTGTTCCCGATCGGCATCGACGCGGGCATCTGCGTCCTGCTGGCGCTGGACCTGCTGCTGACGTGGATACGGATACCGTTCCCGCTGCTGCGCCAGACGGCGTGGCTGCTGACCGCGGCGACGATCGCGTTCAACGGTGCCGCGGCGTGGCCGGATCCGCTCGGTGTCGGCATGCACGCCGTGATCCCGATCCTGTTCGTGGTCACCGTCGAGGCGGCCCGGCACGCGGTGGGCCGGATAGCGGACATCACCGCGGACCGGCACATGGAGGGCGTCCGCATCACCCGCTGGCTGCTCTCCCCGGTGCCCACGTTCAAGCTGTGGCGCCGGATGAAGCTGTGGGAGCTGCGCTCCTACGAGCAGGCGGTCGGCATGGAACAGGACCGGCTGATCTACCAGGCCCGCCTTCAGGCCCGGTACGGCCGTAACTGGCGCCGCAAAGCCCCGGTGGACGCGCTGATGCCGCTGCGCCTGGCGCGGATCGGCGTACCGCTGTCCCAGACGGCGCCCGAGGGGCTGGCGGCGGCGGGCATCGACCCGGCGCTGCTGCCCCCGGCCGCCGCCGCTCTGGCCGCCGCCGCTCCGGCCGCGGACCCCGGAATGGTGCAGATGCAGGCGCAGGTGCACGCGCAGGTGCAGGCCCCGGCGCTGACGGCCGCCGAGCCGGCCCAGGGCCACCCGCAGCACGTGCAGCAGCCGCACGAGCAGTCGCACGCGTCGCACGCGCAGCAGCAGCCCCAGCAGTACGCCCAGCAGCACCCGCAGCCGCTGCCCGGCGGCGCGGCGGCCCAGGCCGTGGCCCATGCCGAGGCCCAGGCGGCGGCCGCCGCCCAGGCCCTCGCGTACGCCCAGGCTCAGGCACCCTTCGCCGTGGACCCGACCGCCATGCCGGCGGCCCACAACAGCGCGTGGTTCGCCGCGCCCCTGGCCCCGCAGGCCGCGTACGAGGGCGGCTACAACCCCCAGTACGTCGAGGGACTGGAGCCCACCCCGGTGATGCCCCCGGCGGGCCCCGGTCCGGACGAGGGGTTTCAGGAGGTCCCGCAGCAGGAGCTCCCGGTTCCGGCCGCCCGCGAGGAACGCGGGGAACACGAGGAGGATGCCGCGGACTCCGGCTTCGACGAGGTCAAGTTCGCGGAGGCGGCCTACGAGGTGTTCCGCTCGTACCTCGACGAGCACGCCGACTTCCCGACCCCGGAGCAGGTGGACATACACCTCTCGGACCGTCACGGGATCGTGCACCCGCGCAGCTCCTCGATGATCCGCAAGCTCATGCCGGGTCTGAAGCAGCGCTACCAGCGCGACCTGGAGAACGAGCACATCGCGTAAGACGTAAGACGTAAGGCGCCATGCGCCACGCGCCACGCGGAAGGGCCCGCACCCCCCGAGGGGTGCGGGCCCTTTCACATACCCGGAATCAGGCGGCCAGCAGCTTGCGCACCCGGTCCGCCCCCACCGCCAGCAGCAGCGTGGGCAGCCGCGGCCCGGTCTCCCGGGTCACCAGCAGCCGGTACAGCAGCGCGAAGAAGGTCCGCTGCGCCACCTTCAGCTCCGGCGTCGGCTTGGCGTCGGGCTCCAGCCCCGCCATCACCTTCGGCACGCCGTAGACGAGCGTGGTCAGCCCGTCGAGCGACCAGTGCGAGTCGAGCCCGTCCACCAGACGCCGCAGGGACTCGCGCCCCTCGTCGTCCAGCGACGACAGCAGCTCCACGTCCGGCTCCTCGCGCACCAGCGTGCGCTGGTCGGCGGGCACCTGCGTGGTGATCCAGTTCTCGGCGCGGTCCAGGCGCGGCCGTACCTCGTCGAGCGAGGTCAGCGGCTGCGACGGGTCCAGGTCGGTCAGGATCCGCAGCGTCTGCTCGTCGTGCCCGGCGGTGATGTCGGCCACCGAGGCGAGCGTCCGGTACGGCATCGGCCGCGGGGTGCGCGGCAGCTCGCCGGCGGCGGTCCGCACGGCGCGCGTGTGCGCGGCGGCGTCGGCCGGCAGCACGGAACCGTCCGCGACCTTGGACTCCAGCTTGTCCCACTCGTCGTAGAGACGCTGGATCTCCTGGTCGAAGGCGATCTTGAAGGACTGGTTCGGGCGGCGGCGCGCGTACAGCCAGCGCAGCAGCTGCGGCTCCATGATCTTCAGCGCGTCGGCCGGGGTCGGGACCCCGCCCCTGCTCGACGACATCTTGGCCATGCCGCTGATGCCGACGAACGCGTACATCGGGCCGATCGGCTGCTCGCCGCCGAAGATGTGCACGATCTGCCCGCCGACCTGGAAGGACGACCCGGGTGAGGAGTGGTCCACACCCGACGGCTCGAAGATCACGCCCTCGAAGGCCCAGCGCATCGGCCAGTCGACCTTCCAGACCAGCTTGCCGCGGTTGAACTCGTTGAGCTTGACCGTCTCGGTGTACTCGTCCTCGGTGCAGACGTAGGTCAGCTCGGTCGTCTCGTCGTTGTACGAGGTGACCTTGGTGAAGTCCTTGCCGCACTCGCCGCAGTACGGCTTGTACGGGAAGTACCCGCCCTCGGCGCTGCTGCCGTCGTCCTCGGCGGCCGCGCCGGAGCCCTCGGCGGCCTCCAGCTCGGCCTCGTCGACCGGCTTCTGCTGCGGCTTCTTACCGCCCGGCTTCTGCTTCGTGCGGTACTGGTCCAGTACGGCGTCGATGTCGCCGCGGTGCTTCATCGCGAACAGCACCTGCTCGCGGTAGGCGCCGCTCGTGTACTGCTCGGTCTGGCTGATCGGGTCGTACTCGACGCCCATCTCGGCCAGTGCCTCGACGAACGCGGCCTTGAAGTGCTCGGCCCAGTTCGGGTACGCGGAACCGGCCGGGGCGGGCACGGAGGTCAGCGGCTTGCCGATGTGCTGCGCCCACGACTCGTCGATGCCGGGGACACCGGCGGGCACCTTCCGGTACCGGTCGTAGTCGTCCCAGGAGATGAGGTGGCGGACCTCAATGCCCCGGCGGCGGATCTCGTCCGCGACCAGGTGCGGGGTCATGACCTCGCGGAGGTTGCCCAGGTGAATCGGGCCGGAGGGGGAGAGTCCGGACGCGACGACGACAGGTTTGCCGGGTGCTCGGCGCTCCGCCTCGGCGATGACCTCGTCCGCGAAACGGGAGACCCAGTCGGTCTCGGTGCTGCTCTGAGCCACGACACGTCCTTCTATCTCGAATGCTGGCTTCAGCCATTCTCCCAGACGTAACAAGCCGCTCCGGGGTTGTTTTCTCCCGCGAAACGGATGGCACCCGCATGGGATACTCACCACTTGTCGGAACAACCAAGTGAACAACCAAGTGCAACCGCACCCGCAACCTCACAGGAACGGCAGCTCATGGCCTCGGTCCCTTCCCTCGCTTCCTCCGTCAATCAGCGCGTCGCGGACGCCCTCGCCTCCGCCCTGCCGGAGGCCGGTGCCGCCGACCCGCTGCTGCGACGAAGCGACCGGGCCGACTTCCAGGCCAACGGCATCCTGGCGCTCGCGAAGAAGGCCAAGGCCAACCCGCGCGAGCTGGCGACGACCGTGGTCGAGGCCATCCCCGCCGGTGACGGGGACGACCTGATCAAGGACATCGAGGTCTCGGGCCCCGGCTTCCTCAACATCACCGTCTCCGACCGGGCGATCATCGAGACCCTGGCCGCGCGCGCCGGCGACGACCGCCTGGGCGTCCCGTACGCCGAGAAGCCGGGCATCACGGTGGTCGACTACGCGCAGCCGAACGTGGCCAAGGAGATGCACGTCGGCCACCTGCGGTCCGCCGTGATCGGTGCGGCGATGGTCCAGATCCTGGAGTTCACGGGCGAGAAGGTGGTCCGCCGCCACCACATCGGCGACTGGGGCACCCAGTTCGGCATGCTCATCCAGTACCTGATCGAGCACCCGCACGAGCTGGACCACAAGGCCGCGGACGAGTCGGTGGAGGTCTCCGGCGAGGAGGCCATGTCCAACCTGAACCGGCTGTACAAGGCCTCGCGCGCGCTCTTCGACTCCAACGAGGAGTTCAAGACGCGTGCCCGCGCCCGGGTCGTCGACCTCCAGGCCGGCGAGAAGGAGACCCTGGCCCTGTGGCAGCGGTTCGTGGACGAGTCGAAGATCTACTTCTACTCCGTCTTCAACAAGCTGGACATGGACATCCAGGACCCGGACGTGGTCGGCGAGTCCGGCTACAACGACATGCTGGTCGAGACCTGCAAGCTGCTGGAGGACTCGGGCGTCGCCGTCCGCTCCAACGGCGCTCTGTGCGTGTTCTTCGACGAGTACAAGGGTCCCGACGGCAACCCGACCCCGCTGATCGTCCAGAAGTCGGACGGCGGCTTCGGCTACGCCGCGACCGACCTGTCGGCGATCCGCGACCGCGTCGGCAACCTGAACGCGAACACGCTCATCTACGTGGTGGACGCCCGCCAGTCCCTCCACTTCAAGATGGTCTTCGAGACGGCCCGCCGCGCCGGCTGGCTGAACGGCGACGTCGAGGCCGTCCAGCTGGCCTTCGGCACGGTGCTCGGCAAGGACGGCAAGCCGTTCAAGACCCGTGAGGGCGAGACCGTCCGCCTGGTCGACCTCCTCAACGAGGCGGTGGAGCGCGCGACGGCCGTCGTCCGGGAGAAGAGCGAGAAGATCGGCCTCAGCGAGGACGAGATCGTCTCCAACGGCCAGTACGTCGGTATCGGCGCGGTCAAGTACGCGGACCTGTCGACCTCGGCCGGCCGCGACTACAAGTTCGACCTGGACCAGATGGTCTCCCTTACCGGTGACACGTCCGTGTACCTCCAGTACGCGTACGCCCGTAACCGGTCGATCCTGCGCAAGGCGGGCGAGGCCAGGCCGGTCGCGCACGCGGAGCTGGAGCTGGCCCCGGCGGAGCGCGCGCTGGGCCTGCACATCGACCAGTTCGGCGAGGTCATCGCGGACGCGGCGGCCGAGCACGCCCCGCACAAGGTGGCGGCGTACCTCTTCCAGCTGGCCACGCTCTACTCGACCTTCTTCGACCAGTGCCCGGTCCTGAAGGCCGACACGGCGGAGCAGATGGAGAACCGCCTCTTCCTGTGCGACCTGACCGCCCGCACCCTCACCAAGGGCATGTCCCTCCTGGGCATCCGCACTCCCGAGCGCCTCTGACGGCACCCGGGACCGGGGACCTGACACCCGGGCCCCGGCCCCGGGCCCCGGGCCCCGGCACCCGGCACCGCACGCGAGCACGGCCCCGCCCCCGGCATTCACTGCCGGGGGCGGGGCCGTTCGCTGAGTAATACCTAAGTAGCACGCCGAGGTTGATACCTGCGCGTGAAGACGTACGACGGTGCGGAAAGAGACCCTGGCGGTGAGGAAAAACCACCACTCGGGGGAGACAGCGATGAGCATCCGGTCCGCACAAGCCACTGACACCACCCTGAACGCGCCCGTCGGGGCGGCGCGCTGGGCCGCGCCACTGCGCGCCGACACGTGGCGTCGCGTCGGCTACGCCTTCCTCGCGCTGCCCGTCTCGGCCGTCTGCCTGGTGGCCACTCTGCTCGGCCAGGGGCGTACCGCGTCCCGTATACGCCGGCGCCTCGAAGGCGCGTTGCTGCCGGGCGCCACGCCTGCGCAGACCCGCCCCGGCGCCCTCGCGGCCGCCAAGCGACTGCTGCTCGGCATACCGCTGGAGCTGGCGGCGTTCATCGTGGTCGCCTACTCGGCCTTCAACACCGTCCGCAATCTCGGCTACCCCATCTGGTACGGCGACACGGACTACCACCAGGCGTGGGGCGGCCCGACGCTGGGCGGGGTGTGGGCGGTGCATTCGCTGGGCTGGCTGGCCTGCCTGTACGTGATCCTGTGGCTCATACGCGGCCTGACGCACGCCCGGCAGTCCCTCTGACGTACACGGTGGCCCGGCGGCTCAGATGCCCTGTGCCTCGTTGAAGACCTCGACCTTGCACCGGGGGCGGCCTGACCGGGCGATTCGGCCGTCGCTGGTGACCAGAGGCACCTGAAGTCCTTCGGCCAGCGCCACGTACGTGGCGTCGTACGCGAAGAGATTCGCATACAGCTCACGAACTCTCGGAAGCACCGGCATGTGCTCCATGCGCCGAATGGGAAGCAGACCGAAGTCGTCCCAGGCAGCGTCGAGCTGGGCATCGGACAGTTTGCCGCCCCGATGTCTTCCGAGCAGCGCGGAGGCCACTTCCACATCGACCAGGTAAGGGGCGGCGAGCCGTTCCCCCGCCACCCGGTCGCGCAACGCCTCCCCAACGGGCCCGGCATCGGCGACCAGCAGGACGAGTGCGCCGGCGTCGATCACGATCATTCGCGCCGCCTGCCGGCCTCGATGTCCGCAAGGACTTCGTCCGTGGCGAGCCGAGCCGACACGCGGGCGCGAATGCGGGCGACCACATCATCGATGGACGGCGTCGCCGCTTCCTGCTCAAGCAGCGCCCGCGCGTAGGCCTGAAGCGACTGCCGATTACGGGCCGCCCGTATTTTCAGCTCGGCGAGAGCCTCCTCGGACAGATCACGCACATACAAGGTTGCCATGCAACAACTGTAGTCGCATTGCCAGCATTCTGCTGGCAGCGGTCCCCGCCCCGTGTGACGCGGCACACAGGGAACGTTCTCCGTGTGCACCTCCTCTTTCGGGTGTTGGCGTTCGACACCGAAACGGGACACCGAGGGGGAGCACTCATGACCGGTACAACGGCACGCCGTTCGGGCATCGCACTCGCGGGACTGCTGGCTGTGGACGGGCTGGCGCATCTGTACTGGGCGACCGGGCAGACCTGGCCCGCCGCCGATGAGCGGGCGCTGTCGCTCGCCGTGCTCGGCACGGAGGTGTCCTTCGCGCCGCGCGTGGTGCTGCCGCTGGCGGCGCTCACGCTGACCGGGACCGCGGCCGTCCTCGCGCACACCCACGGCCGGGGCGGGCGGGCCACCCGCCTGGTGACCGTCGCGGTGGCGGCCGGACTGGGGGTACGGGGCCTCGCGGGGCTGGGGTGGGCGGCGGGGGTTCTCGACAGCCCGGCCGGGCCCTTCTACTGGCTGAACCTCGCCCTGTACACGCCGGCCTGCCTCGGCTTCGGCTGGGCCGCGGCCCGCCTGGCACGGGCCCGGTGAGCGCGTCCGGGCACCGCGACCGCGGTGTCGCCCTCGCCCGGGCGGCCCGCGCCGGGAACACGCTGGCGATGCACGACCTGCTCGACCACCTCACCCCGTACATCGCCCGCATCTGCACGCCGATCGCCCTCGACGACGGCCCGGACGCCACGCAGGAGGCGCTGGTCGCGGTCTTCAAGGCCCTGCGGTCCCTGCGCGACCCCGAGACGCTGTACGGCTGGGTGCGGGCCATCGCCGTCCGCGAGGCGGTCCGGATCGCCCGGCGGGCGGCGCGGGCCCGGCCGGCCGAGCTGGCCGACGTACCAGAACGCGGGGATCCGCAGCTGTCCGCCGACATCGACGACGTCCTGGCCCGGCTTTCGCCGGACCACCGGGCCGTACTGGTGCTGCGGGATGTGGAAGGCCTGGACGAGGAGTGCGCGGCGGCCCTCCTCGGCGTCCCGGCCGGCACCGCCAAATCCCGGCTGCACCGGGCCCGTTCGAGCTTCCGGAAGGCGTGGTTCTCATGACGGACATGGCTGACACGACTGGCAGGAGCGGCGTGGGCACGAGCGGCACTGGCATGAGCGGCGCACCCGGCACGGGCTACGCCCTCGACGCGGTGAGCCGGCTGCACGTCATGGCCGCCGGGGTGCGCGGCGCCCGCATCGCCGAACACGTCATCCCGGCCCCCCTCGCCGAGGTCTGGGCGGTCATGGCCGACCTGGAGGGCGAGTTCGGGCGGTTCCAGCCGGACATGCGCAGCGTGCGGATCCTGCGCGTGAGCGGTGACCGTGTGGAGGCGCTGGCCCGCAGCAAATACGGGCTGCGGGCGCACTTGCGGGGGGTGCTGCGGCCGGGCTGGTGCTGGCTGCAGAGCCGGTTCCTGATCATCGGCATGGCCGCGGCCCCGGAGCCGGGCGGCGGCACCCGCGTGGCCCTGACCGGCGGCGTCCGCGTCCCCGGCCGGGCGGCGATCGTCCCCTTCGGCACGGCCTCCGAACTGGCGCGGGCGATGGCCCGCCTCGGCGCCCGCGTGGACGCCCGCGGCGGTCCCGGAGCGGACGGGTGAACCTGCCTGACGCCCCACGGCCGTGCTCCGGCTTCCGTCGGCCTGTGCGCTGAGCAGGGTGGATAAGCCCGCAACAGCCGCAGGGTCCGCCGGCCGGCGGTGGCTGGTGGCGCTCCTGGAAGGTCGTCGCGCTGCTCGCGGCGGTCGCCGTGGCCGCGGCGGCGGTGACCGTCGCCGCCTCCGCAGGCTCCCGGTCCGGCCGCGGATCCTCAGGCCAGGTCCGCCGCAGCACCCCCGCGACCAGCCGGTTCCGCGAGGTCACCAGCAGCCGGTGGGCATCCCCGCCCGGTGGCACCAGGTCCCGTATCTGACTTCCCCAGTGTCGTCGGCGACGCCCAGCACCTGCTGTCCAGCCTCTGCCCTACGGCCGGCTACGACCGGCACAGCGCCGGCCGCCCCTGCGACGACCCGTCAGCGCAACACCCGCTTGCCCGCGATGAACCCGGCGATATCCGGCACGTCCAGGACCCTCACCGCTTCGGAAGCGCCTGGCAGAACATCCCGGTATGCGGTCACGTCCCGAGGGTCTGACGTGACGATGACCGACTGGTGGTGCCTGGCTGCGATGACGACCGCCAGCGCGTCGACCGCATCCGGCCGCTTCTCAGCCGGGATGGCCGCGAGGGCGAGGATCCGGCCGGCGCGCTTCGCATCGTCCTCCACGTGCCCCGCCTGGCACACTCCGCACGACAGCGGCGCCGAAACCCGTACACCGAAGACCACGCACTGCCGCACGACCCGAGTCAGCGGCGTCCACTGCCCCGGACGCCAGGCCTGCGCCAGGACAGGGAGCGGCACGACCGGGGAATGCCCATCCTCGACGAGCACATGGTGCAGCAGTCCGGCGCTCTTCTCCCCGCGGTCGAGCGCGATCAGCATGCCCGCGTCGTACACGAAGACGGGGCTGCTCACGCGGCGGACTCCTGCATGTCCTGAGCCAGCGCCCGAGCCATACCGGCGCGCGCGGCCGCCAGCTCGGCATCGTCGAACTCCGGTTCCGCTCCGGAGGGTGCGGGCAGCGCCTCGGTCGCCGCGATGTCCGCGTCGATTCCCGCGAACCGACGCGCAACGGCGGTGTCCTCGTCGATCTGCCGCAGCACGGCTGCGGTTACATAGGCCGATACGTCAAGGCCCATCGCGTCGGCGTGCTGCTTCACCCTCGCGCGCACGTCGGCGTCCATGCTGATGCTGAACCGCTCTCTGGTGGCCATGAAATGACCGTAGCACGCCGTGTTACGAGGCGCAGGCGAACTCACACCAGACGATCTTCCCGGGCGACCGCGGCCCCACCCCCCACCGGTCCGCGAGCGCCTCGACGAGCAACAGCCCCCGCCCCCGCCCCCGCTCGCCGGTCTCGTCCCGGTCGGCGACCCGCGGCCGCCCGCCACCGCTGTCGTGCACCTCCACCCGTACCGTCCCCTCGAAACGGAACAGCCGCAGCTGGTAGCAGCGGCCGGGCGGCACGCCGTGCAGCAGCGCGTTGGTGGCGAGCTCGCTCACGCAGAGCAACATCTCATCCCGGCGCGATGTGACACCCCACGCGTCAAGTGTCACCGCCGTGAACTCCCTGGCAGAGGCCACGGTTTGGCGGCTGCGCGGATAGAACCGCTCCCGCATCAGGGCGGGTTGAATATTCACGTTCACAGGGCAATCGTCGCGATGCGTGACTACCGTGAAAGAGACGACCAACCCGTACTCATCACTGAGTACGGGTTGGTACGGGTATCTCTTGAGCCCAGGTGGGGAGTTCACGTTCATGCCACCCAGGAAGAGGCCTCGGCCGAATTCAACCGCGATGAAAATGGTGGGCGAGCAGGTCGCCGTCTGCCGCGTCGCCCAAGGACTGACCCAGCGCGCGCTGGCCGAAAAAGTCGTCATGGACATCGAGACCCTGGCCTCCATCGAGCAGGGCAGACGCGTCCTGATGCCGGACGTCGCGGAGCGGATGGACCGGATCCTCGGCCTCCCCGGTCTGCTCTCGGTCGCCGCGAACCGGATGCCGGAGGTCGACATGATCCCGGCCTGGGCCGAGGAGTACATGGAGCGGGAGTTCGAGGCGCTCGCCCTGTCCTGGTACGACACGCTGACCGTCCCGGGCCTGCTCCAGACCGAGGAGTACGCCCGTGCCGTCCTCGGCTGCCGCGTCCCCTACCACGGAGAGGACTGGATCGAGCTCCAGACCGCCCGCCGCATCAAGCGCCAGGAAATACTGCGCCGCCCTGCCCCGCCAACCCTCAGCTTCGTCATCTGGGAGGCCGCCCTCCGCGACCGGATCGGCGGCAGCGAGGTCTACCGGGAGCAGGTGCGCCACCTGCGCGCCTGCGCCGACCGCCCGGGCATCGCCCTCCAGGTGCTGCCGCTGGGCATCACCGCCCACGCGGGTCTCAACGGCCCGTTCACCCTGCTGGAAACCCCCGAGCACCAGCACCTCGCGTACTCGGAAACCCAGCGCGGCAGCATCCTCGTACGGGACCCCAACGAGGTCAGCATCCTCGCTCAGAAATATGCGATGCTGCGGTCACAGGCCGTCAAACTTGACCCGGCCCT
>NZ_JAGGOY010000087.1:0-38513 GCF_018614095.1 Streptomyces sp. ISL-87
CCACCCCCACCCCCACCCCCAGCGCAACGGGCGACGCCCCGACGGACCCCGAGGCCGCCAAGTACGCGGAGAACCACGCCTTCAAGATGCAGGCCGACCTGACCCCCGAGGCCAAGTGCCGCGGCGAAGCCCATGCCCGGCGGATCAGCACGGCCCTGACCGCCGCCGGGAAGACCGCACCGCGTACCCAGGCAGAACTGAGCACCGCCCTGGAAGGCCTCGGCTACCCCATGGGCGGGGATGCCGTCTACAGCTTCAACGGCGGCGACCTCGGCTTCGATCTGTTGATCCCGGAGACCGGCCCCTGTCTCACCGGTCGGCTGGCCGCCGCTCTCCGCATCGAGGCCCACGGCGTGTACATGGAGGGCGGCTGCCGCGAGCCGCGCGGCGGCCACTGAACCCCGCCCCTCGCTCACCGCGCCGGACGGCACCGGCGGACGTAGTACGCCCATGTGAGGGCGGCGAGCAGGGGCCCCCACAGATTGAACAGCCCGCTCGTCACCCTGGCCGCCAACAACCAGCCGGGGCCCGAGAACGTGCCGTCCTCCATGCCGAACAGGCTGAAGGTGGCCAGGATCCAGTCCGCCGTCAGCGCGAGGGCGCCGATCGAGACGAGCGTCGCGGGGACCAGGACCACCACGGGCCGCAGCCGCCGCCCGCCCGCCAGCGGCACCCATCCCGGCACGGCCTCGCCCCAGCCGCGCACCAGCCCGAAGCTGAGCAGCGCGACCGTCTCGGAGAGGACGCTCAGCCCGAAGACGTAAGGCACCATCACCCAGGGCGAGTCCGGCAGGTAGCCGTCCATCCGCAGGCCCATCGTGTGGCCGAAGGCGAAGGGCAGCCGCCAGAGGCAGACGGGCAGCATCAGCAGCGGAATCGCATGGGCGACCCGGTCCGCCCAGCGCGGCACCGGCCGCTCGGTTCCGATTCCGGTTCCGATTCCGGTTCCGGTTCGTGTTTCACGTGAAACAGGGGCAAGCGACGACATGTTGGCCCCGTGGGGCCGGCGGCTGGTCGATGTCATGCAGTCAGCCTCGCCGCCGCGCGAGGGCGGGTCGTCGGACCCAAGGCCGCACCGCCTCCCCCGCGCGGGTGAGCCCCGGTCCCGTCACCCCTACGCGGGGGCGACGGGACCGGGCCCGCTACTCGGCGCTCTCTCCGGGAGACTCCGGCGAACTCTCTTCGGACCCCGACGCGGCCGAAGTCGTCACCTTGTCGGACGGGGGTTCGGTGGTCACCTTCCCGGTCGGGGGCTCGGTGGTCACCTTGCCGGTCGGGGGCTCGGTGGTCACCTTGTCCGACGGCTTACCGGACGTCACCTTGTACGTGGGCGTATCGGTCGGACTCCCTGTCGAAGTGTCGGTCGGGCTCCCCGTCTTCGGGCCTGTCGGACTCCCCGTCGAGGTGTCCGTCGGCCTCCCGGTCTTCGTGTCCGTCGGACTCCCGGTCTTCGTGTCCGTCGGACTCCCGGTCTTCGTATCCGTCGGGCTTCCCGTCTTCGTATCCGTCGGGCTTCCCGTCTTCGTATCCGTCGGGCTCCCCGTCTTCGTATCCGTCGGGCTCCCCGTCTTCGTGCCCGTCGGGGTCCAACTCGGGGTACGCGTCGGGTTCCAGGAGTCCGTCGGCATCCCCGAAGACCAAGTGGGCGTCGGGATCGCGGGCGGGGGTACGGGCTTGTCGTGCTTGCCCTTGTGGTGTTCACCGCGGTCGCGCTCGTACCAGTGCCGGTCATCGTGGTCGTAGATCACGAACTTGTTCACGATCGTCACCGACGGCGCGATGACGACCACCTTGGCCGGCTGGTACGAGGTCCACGGCTGCCCGTAGCGCTTCGGGTTCTCCTTCAGCGCCACCGGCGACCCCAGCGGGTTACCGCACGCGCAGCGCACCCGCGGAACACCGCGGTCGTCCACGAGCACGGCCGTCCCGGCCTGGAGCACGGCCTGGTAGCTGCTGGCCTTGCCGTCGCGGTAGCCGTGGTTCGTGACCCTGGTGTCCATCCCCAGCTGGACCGGGGTGAGGGAGCGGAGATAGCCCGGTACGGCGGCCGGCTGGATGCCGAGGGTGGAGGCGAAGGCGGCGTTCTTGACGGACTGGCCGGACAGCAACCTGATCTGCTTCTCGACATCACAGCTCGCGCTGTCCTTGGTGCCCCCGTACACGCCCGGTGCCGCACCGCTGATGCTGCGGGTGGCCGTCATGCCGGTGGTAGGCGCGGTCGTGGGCACGGCAGTCGTCGGCGCCGCAGTTGTGGGCGGTGCTTTGCTGGTCCCGGACGGGGTCGGCCGGTCCGGCAGCGGGGCCTCCTTCAGCGCGACCGACTCCGTGAACGGGTCGGGCCCGGTCTGGGAGACAGGCTGGAGGAACACCTCGCCATTGGCGGAGGGGGAGCCGGACGGCCTGGTCAGAACCACCGCCAGGGCCACTGCCGCGGCTACCGCGACGAGCGCGGTGGCCAGCTTGGGCACGGACCGCCACCAGGGGCCCTTGGCCGGCTGCTCCGAGGGACCTGAAGGCCCCGAAGGGCCTCCTGGAGGGGCGGGCGGCGGGGGTGGTGGCGGAGCACCCTGCCGCCCGCCCGAGAGCGGGCCGGAAGGAGGCCCCGTAGGGCGCTCGGACGGCGGCAGGGAGGAGGGCGGCGACTGCCGCGTCGGTTCCTGGTCGGAGGGATGCATGGTCAAGGGCTCTTCTTCCCAGGCGGAGGAGTTCCGGTCCCATGTGGACGTTCCGCAGCCGGTGTACCGAAATCTCCGGATTCGAGCGATCCTGCGCACCATTGTGTGCGCCGTTCCGGTGGTGCCCGCAAGCCGAGGGCGCCTACCGTTGCAGGGTGACCAGTCCGTCGTCACCGTCGTCGGCACCCTGGCGCTCCGCGAGAGCCTGGCGGGACGCCCTCGTCGCAGTTGTGGCGGGCTTCGCGGTGATGACCGCCATCGCCGCGGCGGGACTGGCGTACGCGGGCGCCGACGATCTGCCGGGCGGCGCGTTCCCCCGGGTGGTGGCCGCGATCGTGGTCATGGCGGCCGGCGGTTCAGTGGAGGTGTCCGGCGGGGCCGGATTCCTTGCGGGGGCCGATGTGAGCCTGTCCGTCATCCCGCTCTCGGTGAGTCTCGCCGGGGCACTCACGGCCGCCTGCTGCTTCCTGCGGCCGTTGCACAACCGTGCGGTGGCACGGCCGGGCGAACTGCTCTCCCGGGGTGCCCAGTTGGTGTTGCTGTGGCTGCTCGCGCTCACGGGCGCCGCCTTGCTCGCCCGCCAGACCTTCGGCATCTCCACCGGCGACTCCCCCCTCGGCGAGATCACCGAACTCCTCGACTCCGCCCCGACGGTGGGCTTCGAGGCCGACGTGCCCGCCAGCCTGCTCTTCGGACTGCTGTGGATCCTGGGGCTGTTGCTGATCGCCCTGCTGGTCTCCAGTCGCGCACCACTGCCCGCCGGGCTGGTCCGCTTCCATGCTGCGGTCCGCCCGGCCGCCTTCGCCACCGTCGTACTGCTCCTCGTCTACGTCGTCCTCGGCGTCGCCGTCGGCCTCGTGGTGGCCGCAACCCAGGGCCATCCGGCGCAGACCCTGGCGGTGGTCCTGCTGGGCCTGCCGAACCTGGCCTGGCTCGCGCTCACCGTGGGCTTCGGCGGGGCGTGGGAGGGCCGGGTCGATGGGCCGTTCGGGCTGCCGATGCCGCAACTGCTGGACCAGGTCCTGCGCGGCCCCGACCTGTCCACGGTCGACGTGGCCTCGCTCGCGGAGCAGGACGCCCGGGCGTGGTGGCTGGTGGTGGTCGCGGCCGTCCTGCTGCTGGGTACGGGCTTCCTGGCCGCCGTACGGACCCCTGCCGACGTCCGCCCCTGGCAGCACGCCCTCCACCTGGGCGTGGCCCTTGCCCTGGGCACCTTGACGGTGTGCCTGCTGGCCCGGGTCCAGGCCCAGTTCGGCCTGTCCCTGCTGGGTCTCGGCGAGGTGGAGGGCCTGGGCGGCAAGGTCGACCTCAGGCCGGTGCTCTGGCGCACGGTGGGCCTGGCCCTCCTCTGGGGCGCCGTCGCGGGCTTCCTCGGCGCCCTCCTGGCCCGCCCGGTCCACCGCCGCGGCCGCGTGGACGGCTAGGGCCTGCTCCATACATCCGTACATCCACACATCCGCAAGGCGAGCGCCCTAGTGAGCCCGGAACACCGGCATTGCCCAGCGCGGTGGCGGTGGCGGTGGGCCCGGATCCGCCACGGGAAGCGGCGCCGGCGGTGGCGGCCGGTGAGGGGCGGTCTTCGGCTTCACCGGCTGCGCCGCCGCTCCCGCCCGGCGCAGCGCCCCGGTGAACTCCAGGCAGCTGCTCCACCGGTCCTCCGGCGATTTGGCCAGAGCCGTCGCCAGCACCTCGTCCACCGCCGCCGTCAGTTCCGGCTGCCGCGAGCTCACCGGGGGCGGTGGATCGTATTGGTGCGCCCACAGCAGGGCCATGTCGTCGTCCCGCTCGAAGGGCGGCCCTCCGGCCAGCATCTCGTAGACCACACACCCCAGGCTGTAGACGTCGCACCGGCCGTCCACCGGCTTTCCGGAGATCTGCTCCGGCGCCACGTAGTCCAGCGTTCCGACGAACTGTCCGACGCTCGTGAACCCGGTCAGCGACAGGGACTTCTTCGTCAGTCCGAAGTCCGTCAGGTAGACGTGCTCGGGGTGTTCGCTGTCGGTGCCCGCCGCGACGAGGATGTTCCCCGGCTTCACATCCCGGTGCACCAGGTCGTGGTCGTGGGCGGCGTCCAGGGCGGAGGCCACCTGACTGGCGATCCGCGCCGCCGTGTCCACCGGCAGCGGGCCCGTCCGGTCCAGCATCGCCCGCAGGTCCTGCCCCGGCACGTACGTCATCGCGATGTACAGCACCCCGTCGGTCTCGCCCGCCTCGAACACCGGGACGATGTGGGGGTGGTCGATGGCCGCTGCCACCCTCGACTCGTGCGCGAACCGCTTTCTGAAGATGTCGTTCCGGGCCAGATCGGGCGCCAGCAGCTTCAGCGCCACGACCCGGTCCAGTTTCAGATCCCGCGCCCGGTACACGACCGCCATCCCGCCGCGGCCGATCTCGCTCTCCACGAGGTACCCGGCGATCTGCCTCCCCCGCAGGTCGGAGGGCCGCCCGCCCAAGAATGACTCGGGGGGCCCTGCCGGCTGGGACGGCCCTGCCGGCTCGGACGGCTCGGACGGCCCGGACGGCCCTGCCGGCTCAGACGGCCCTGCCGGCCCGGAGGACCCGGCCGGATCGGACGGCTCGGTGGACATCAGCGCTCCCCCTCCTCGGGCGCGTCCGCGACCCGTGTCGGATCGTGCCCGGTCGTCGCGGGCGGTACGTCAACCGGATCCGCCGCGTCGACCACTCCGCCGGGATCCCGGTCCGAAGCACCGCCCTCCGGATCCGGCGTTGCCTGCGCGCCCGGTCCCGCCGCGACCGCGTACGTGGTCAGGCGGGCTCCGTCGCCGTACATCCAGCGCCCGGCGGCATCGTCGTACAGCCAGACCGATTCCCCGTCGAGCACCATGCCGGCCCGCAGCCCCCGCGTACCCCGGCGGAAGGCCTCCGCGTCCACGCGCCCCGAGCCGAGTTCGTCGGCAGCCCGCCGGTAGCGGTCGAGGGCGTCGGCGGTGCGGGCGAGCAGCGGCCTCGGGTCCTCGGTTCGCGTGAGCGGCTGCCCGGCCGTCGGCGGCGGCTGCGGTACGGCGACCAGCAGCCGCCCGTCCACCCAGGCGGACCACCCGTTGGCGCAGAGGATCTCCCCCCATTCCCCGCGCCTGGTCAGCAGTTGTACGGGCAGGAAGGCGTCGAGCGCCGCGGTCGGCCGGGAGACGTCCGGCGCCTCCCAGGCGGGCAGCCCCTCCTGGGGGACGACATGGGTGGGCCGGAAGTCCGTGACCACGTCCTGGTTCGTCATCCGACCTACTTCCGCATGATCGCGGGCTCGTGCCGCCGCAGCAGCCGGGAGACCAGCACCCCGAACAGCACGGACAGCGCTACCAGCATCCCGAGGTTCAGCAGCCACACCCCGGCGGAGTGGGCGAAAAGCGGATCGTCGGTGAGGGTGCCGGGCACGATCGCGCCCAGGTCGATGGTGCCCGCCATCGCACCGAGCGCCCAGCGCGCCGGCACGAACCACGCGAGCTGCTCGACGACCGGAGTCCCGTCGAGCTGGAGGAGGGCCCCGCAGAACACCACCTGCACGATGGCGAGGAGGACCAGCAGCGGCATGGTGACCTCCTCCTTCTTGACCAGGGCGGAGACCAGCAGGCCGAGCATCATCGCGGTGAACGACAACAGGGCCACGGCAACGGTGATTTCGACCAGCGGCGGCAGGAAGACCCCCTTGCCGGCCGGGGCATTGAGATGCACACCGAAGAGGCCGACCAAGGTGAGCACGACGGCCTGCGCCACGGTGATGGCGCCGAGCACCACCACCTTGGACATCAGATAGGCGGACCGCGACAGTCCGACGGCGCGTTCGCGCTGGTAGATGACGCGTTCCTTGACCATTTCGCGCACGGCGTTGGCGGCCCCGGTGAGCACACCGCCGACGCACAGGATGAGCAGGGCGTTGATCGCCGTCTCCTGGGTCAGGGTGCTGCCGGCCAGGGCGCGCGCCATGGCGCCCATCACGAACGGCAGTGCGATCATGATGGCGAGGAAGGTGCGGTCGGCGCTCAGCGCGGCCGCGTACCGCCGGATCAGGGTGCCCAGTTGGGAGCCCCAGCTCTGCGCCTTGGGCGGCGGGGCGACGAGGGCCGGCCCCGTCGCCCCGGACCCGTCGATCTGAGGCTGCCGGGCGGCGTTGTCGACGTACTTGCGGTGGAGCGACGATCCCCGGTACTCCCCGGCCCAGTCCCGGCCCTGCTGGTTCTCGAATGCCTCGAAGGCCTCGGGCCACTGCGCGAAGCCGAAGAAGCCGAGGGTCTCCCCGGGCGGCCCGAAGTACGCGATGCGCCCGCCCGGGGCGAGGACCAGCAGCCGGTCGCAGACGTCGAGGCTGAGCACGCTGTGGGTGACGACGATGACGGTGCGGCCGTCGTCGGCGAGGCCGCGCAGCATGTGCATCACCGAGCGGTCCATGCCGGGGTCGAGCCCGGAGGTGGGCTCGTCCAGGAACAGCAGCGAGGGCTTGGTCAGCAGTTCCAGGGCCACGGAGACGCGTTTGCGCTGGCCGCCCGAGAGGCTGTGGATGGGCTGGTCGACGCGTTGTCCGAGGCCGAGTTCGCCGATCACCTCGTCCACCCTGGCCTGCCGCTCCGCCTTGGCGGTGTCCTGCGGGAACCGGAGTTCGGCGGCGTAGACGAGCGCGCGGCGGACGGTGAGCTGGGCGTGCAGGATGTCGTCCTGCGGGACGAGGCCGATGCGGCTGCGGAGTTCGGCGTAGTCACGGTAGAGGTCGCGGCCGTCGTAGAGGACGGTGCCGTGGTCGGCGGGGCGCAGCCCGGTCAGCGCGCCGAGCAGGGTGGATTTGCCGGCTCCGCTGGGTCCGACGACGGCGAGCAGGCATTTGGCGCCGACGGGGAAGGACACGTGGTCGAGGAGGGTCTTGCGGCCGTGGTCGACGGCCACGGCGAGGTCCTGGACGTCGAGGGAGATCTCGCCGGTGTCGACGTACTCCTGGAGCTGGTCGCCCACGAGGCAGAAGGCGGAGTGGCCGATGCCGATGATGTCGCCCTCGGCGATGCGGGACCGGTCGACGGGGGCGCCGTTGAGGTAGGTGCCGTTGTGGCTGCCGAGGTCGACGATCGCGTACGTGCCGTCGCCGAGGGCGCGCAGTTCGGCGTGCCGGCGGGAGACCCCGAGGTCGTCGATGACGAGGTCGTTGTCGAGGGCGCGGCCGATGCGTACGGCGGTCAGGGCGGGCAGCGCCCGGATGCTGGTCGGGTGCCGGAAAGTGCCGGTCAGGGACGGGTTGGACACGGAGGACGGCAGAGCGGCGGACCGGGAGACGGGCCGGGACGCGGGCCGGGACGCGGGCCGGGACGCGGGCCGGGACGCGGGCCGGGACGCGGGCCGGGACGCGGAGGGTGCGGCGGGCGGCGCGGCGGAGGAGGCGGAGGGAGCGGCGGAGGGAGCGGCGGGCGGCGCGGGGCCGACGAGGAGGGCGCGCGGCCCGTCGGCGGCGCTGCCGAAGCGGAGTTCGCTGCCGACGCCGACGGCCCATTCGCGGACGCGGTGGCCGTCGGCCCAGGTGCCGTTGGTGCTGTCCTCGTCCCGCACGGTCCAGTGGTCGCCCTCGGGGCGCAGGATCGCGTGGCGCCAGGAGACCCGGGCGTCATTGAGGCAGATCTCGCAGAGGGGGTCCCGGCCGACGTGGTATGTCCGGCCCGGGCTCATCAGTGTGGAGCCCGTCTCGGTTTCCAGGACGAGCTCGGGCGCGGTCGGCACACCAGGGCGCTGGACCATGAGCAAATTTTCCCACGATCCGACCGGCTCGGCATAAGCGCTGGTCAGAGGACTCTTATGGGTAATGACAACGGTCCCCGTTGCAGGCTTTGCCCATCTGGGCGAGGTGCGCTTCACTTCACGCGTCGGAACCGAACAAACGGGGGATGCCATGACCGGGCACGACCACGCGCAGACCGGGCACGACCACGCGCACGGCCACGACGCCGGCCACGACGCCGGCCACGACCACGGCAGCGGTGGCCACAGCCACGGGGTCGGCCCGGACGCCGACCGCCGCTGGCTGGCGATGGCGCTCGGCCTGATCGGCGCGTTCATGGCCGTCGAAGTGGTCATCGGCGTCATGGCGCATTCCCTGGCCCTGATCTCCGACGCCGCGCACATGCTGACCGACGCCGTCTCGATCGTTCTGGCGCTGATCGCGATGCGGCTCGCCGCCCGGCCGGCGCGCGGCGGGTTCACGTTCGGCCTCAAGCGCGCGGAGATACTTTCCGCGCAGGCCAACGGGCTCACCCTGCTGCTGCTCGCGGTGTGGCTGGCGTACGAGGCGGTGCGCCGGCTGCTCGATCCGCCGCCGGTGGAGGGCGGGCTCGTCCTGGTGACGGCGCTCGCGGGCATCGTCGTCAATGTGGCCGCGGCCTGGTGCATCTCCCGGGCCAACCGCTCCTCGCTCGCGGTGGAGGGCGCCTACCAGCACATCCTCAATGACCTGTTCGCCTTCATCGGGACGGCGGTGGCCGGTCTGATCGTGCTCACCACCGGGTTCGTACAGGCTGACGCGATCGCCACGCTCGTGGTGGTTCTGCTGATGGTCAAGGCGGGCTACGGGCTCGTCCGCGAGTCCGGCCGGATCTTCCTGGAGGCCGCGCCGGCGCACGTGGACCCGGACGCGGTCGGCGACCGGCTGGTCGGGCACCCGCCCGTCACCGAGGTGCACGACCTGCACATCTGGACCATCACGTCCGGGCAGGCGGCGCTGTCGGCGCACGTGCTCGTGGAGTCGGCCGGCGACTGCCACGCGGTGCGCCGCGACCTGGAGCGGATGCTGGCCGCGCAGTACGGGATCACCCACACCACCCTCCAGGTGGACCACGTACAGGACGCCCTGCTGTCGGTCGGCCGTGCCGGCGAGGACCCGGCCGACCCGCACTGCGCGGAATCCCACGGCCCGGTGCACCGGCAGGGCCCGCACGATCACTGAGCGCCGCCGCCGTGGGGCATACATGGACGCATGACGCAGAAGCGCAGCGCCGGACTGCTCCTCTTCCGCCAGACGGGTGACGGAAACGCATCCGCCGACGGCATCGAGGTGCTTCTCGGCCACATGGGCGGACCGTTCTGGGAGCGGCGCGACGCCGGCGCATGGGGGATCCCCAAGGGTGAGTACGGCCTGGACGAGACCCCGCGCGACGCGGCCCGCCGGGAGTTCACGGAGGAGATCGGGCTCCCGCCGCCGGATGGCCCGTACCTGCCGCTGGGCGAGGTGCGCCTGGTGGGCGGGAAGCTGGTGACGATCTGGGCCGTACGGGCGGACCTGGATCCGGCGCTCATGGTGCCCGGGACCTTCACGATGGAGTGGCCCCAGGGCTCGGGCCGGGTCGAGGAGTTCCCGGAGCTGGACCGGGTGGCCTGGTTCCCGCCCCCGGTGGCCAGAACCAAGCTGGTGACCAGCCAAATCCCGTTCCTGGAACGGCTGTTGGGACTACTGGAGGGTTGACTCACCCTTGACTTGCCAGCAGGCCACATCTGCGTGGACATTGCACATATGACGAACGTCGTGCTGGTGGGAACCCTGGACACCAAGGGTGTGGAGTACGGCTGGTTACGCGAGCGGCTGCTGCGTGCCGGCGTCGAGGTGGTACTGGTCGACACAGGAATCATGGGCGAACCCCGGATGCCCGCCGATGTGCCGCGTGAAGCGGTGGCCCGGGCAGCGGGAACGGAACTGTCGGAACTACGGACGGCCGCCGACCGGGGCGCGGCCGTCGCCACGATGGCCCAAGGGGCCGAGGCCACTCTGGTACGCCTGCACGCCGAGGGCCGGCTGCACGGGGCGCTCGCGATCGGCGGCAGCGGCGGCACCTCCATCGCCAGCCGGGCGATGCGGGCCCTGCCGCTGGGCGTGCCGAAGCTGATGGTCTCGTCCATGGCGTCCGGGGACGTGTCCCTGTACGTCGGATCCTCGGACATCACGATGATGTACAGCGTCGTCGACATCGCGGGGATCAACAGCATCTCGGCGCCGGTCATGGCGAACGCCGTCGAAGCGATCGCCGGGATGGCCAAGGCCTTCGCCCGGTCCTCCCTCGATGGCCGGCCCGCCCGGCTGGGCTCGGGCAGCCGGCCGCTGATCGCGGCGAGCATGGCGGGCGTGACCACGGCCGGCGTGGACGCGGCCCGGGAACGGCTGACCGACCTCGGCTACGAGGTACTGGTCTTCCACGTCAGTGGCACCGGGGGCCGCACCCTGGAGACCCTGGCCGGTCAGGGGATCTTCGCCGGCGTGCTGGACCTGACGCTCAGCGAGATCGCCGACGACCTGTGCGGGGGCGTCCTCACCGCCGGCCCCGACCGGCTCAGCGCGGCCGGGCGGGCCGGGATTCCGCAGGTGGTGAGCCTGGGGGCGCTGGACATGGTGAAGTTCGGCCCGCTGGAAACCCTGCCCGAACGGGCCCGCTACCGGCGGGTCCGCGTCCACAATCCCTCGATCACGGTCGTCCGTACGACCGAGTCCGAATGCGCGGAACTCGGCCGCCGGGTCGCCGCCAAACTCCGCGCCTCCACCGGGCCCACGGCGGTCTGCATCCCGCTGCGCGGACTGTCCACGCTCGGTGCGCCGGGCGGTCCCTACCACGACCCCGGCGCGGACGGGGCCCTGTTCTCGGCGCTGCGCGACGGACTGCGAGGCAGCGCCGCACAGCTGTACGACTACGACACCGACATCAACGACCCGGCCTTCGGGCAGGCCGCGGCCGACCGGCTGCACGCCATGATCGGCGGGTTGCGGGCCGTGGCCTGAGGACCGGCCGACCCGCCGGCGAGACACACCGCAGGGTTGGGAACCGGCCGTGGCGGAAACCGTGTCCCAGGGGGTGGCCGGTCGAGAGATGACCGGCTCCTGGGGCGCGGCGACGCCACGGCAGGGGGAAAGCGATGAGCAACGTGTGGACGGTGCCCGGCTACACCGAGGTCCGGGACCTCGGGTCGGGCGGCAGCGGCCGCGTCGTGCTCGCCGTCCACGACGGCACGGGCACGGCGGTCGCGGTCAAGTACCTCAGCGACCGGCTCCGCGAGGACCCGGCGTTCGTCCGGGAGTTCCGGGCGGAGGCACGGCTCCTCGGCGGGCTGCGGTCGCCGTACGTGGTGGCGCTGTACGAGTACTGCGAGTACGTGGAGGCGCCGGGCGGCGCGGCCATCGTGATGGAACTGGTGGACGGTGTCTCGCTGCGCGCGCTGCTGAAGCAGTCCGGCCCGGCCGACGCCGAAGCGGCGCTGGTGGTGCTGAAGGGCTCCCTGCTGGGACTGGCGGCGGCGCACCGGGCGGGCGTGGTGCACCGCGACTACAAGCCGGAGAACGTACTGGTCGCGGCGGACGGCTCGTCGAAGCTGGTGGACTTCGGGATCGCGGCCGGCCGGGGTACCACCCCGGGAGTGGCGGGTACGCCCGCGTACATGGCACCCGAGCAGTGGCAGGGTCAGCCGGCCTCGCCCGCCGCGGACGTGTACGCGGCGACGGCTACGTTCTTCGAGTGCCTGACGGGGCGCAAGCCGTACGAGGGGGCGAACTTCGCGGAGCTCGCCGTCCAGCACATCGAGGCGCCTGTGCCGGAGACGGAGGCCCCGGAGCCGGTACGCCCGCTGATCCGGCGGGGTCTGGCCAAGCTGCCCGAGGAGCGGCCGGAGAACGCCGAGGCGTTCGTGGCGGAGCTGGAGGGCGTGGCGCTCGCCGCGTACGGGCCGGACTGGGAGGAGCGCGGGCAGCGCAAGCTCGCGGCCCTGGCGGCTCTGCTGCCGCTGCTGTTCCCGTCGGCGGGAGCCCCGGCGGCCGGGACCACGGCGGTGGCGACCACCTCGCTGAGGCACTCCTCGGGCTGGAGCCCGGGGCGGCGCGGTCTGGCCTCGGCCGGGGCGGCGCTGGTCCTGGGTGTGGTGCTCGTGCTCACCTACGACGCGGCCGGCGGGGAGCCGGGCGGGGCCGCGGCGCTGAGCGCGTTCGCGACGACGAGCGCGACCCCGGTGACCGGCTCCCCGACGCCCCCGCCGACCCCGTCGGCCTCGCCGTCGCCGACGCCGTCCCCGTCACTGTCGGCGTCACCCTCGGCCTCGCCGTCACTCACCCCGAGCCCGAGCCCGAGCCATTCACCCTATTCACCGACACCGACACCGACGCTCACCACGCCGACGACGAAGCCCCCGACCACCCCGCCGCCGTCCCCGAAGCCGACGGTGATCGTGGGGTCGGTGGCCGTCACCGTCCGGCAGACCGGGTCGGCGCTGGGCGAGGCCACCGTCACCGTCAAGGCGAAGGGCGGCCCGGTGACGGTGACTCTCGAATGGTTCACCGGCGACACGCAGGGGCAGCTCGGCGCACCGGACGGCGCCGCGGACACCCTCACGTACCAGCCCGGCGGCCCTGCGACGCTCAGCCGGACCCACACCTTCTCCGGCAAGGGCTGCTACTGGGGCGTGCGGGCCACCACCAAGCCCGCGGCCGGGAACGGCTCCTCCACAGACCAGGTCTTCATCAGGCGGTGCACGATCACATGAGCGAAGACGACTACAGCGCCACCGTCCTCGGCAGCCACTGGTTCAGCGGCCCGCCGCAGCAGCCCGCGCAGACACTGCGGTTCGACACCCCGGATCCCGCGCCCGACCGGGTCGAGGGATCGGTCCTGCGGTTCGGTCCGGGGGTCACGGCCGCCATGCCGGCGCCGTTCCCGGTGGCCACCGCTCCGGCCCCGCGCGAGCCGAGGGGCGCGGGCCTGCGCCGGTACGCCCTCGCTGCCGTCGTGCTCGCCGCGGTCCTCGCATACCTGGGCTGGCAGCGCCTCGGCCCCGCACTGGAGGTGCGCGATGTGGCGGTGAGCACCGACCAGAAGGGTCCCGCCTGCGATTCGGCGGCCGATGTGGTGGCCCTCGTACGGACCAACGGGCGCCCGGGGACCCTCACGTACCGGTGGCTGCGCAGCGACGGCTCGCGCTCCGAGCAGCTCACGGAGCGGGTGCCCAGCGGGCGGAAGGAGGCCACGCTGCATCTGCTGTGGACCTTCCAGGGCACGGGCACCTACCCCGCCAAGGCCGAGCTCCAGCTGACCTCGCCGGGACAGCGCACGGCCGAGGTCCAGTTCACGTACCGCTGCCGCCCGTAGGGGGCGCGGCCGCCACGCACGGATGCCGAGTCCGCGCGGGAGGCCCGCAGCCACTTCGGGGAGTGGCTGCGGGCCACCTTGCCGGCCTGTCCGTGGCAGGCCAGTCAGAAGCGGGCGTGCGCGGTGATGTCCGCCGCGAATTCGCCCGTCATCGCGGGGGTCACCGTCGGCCGGCACTGCGCGACGGCCGCGAGGTAGTCCTCGGTGGAGGCACCGAGCTGAGCCGCCGCCGCGCCCCGCGCACCCACCGCCTCCAGGTCCCGCTCGAAGGACACCTGCGCCGCGATCCGCGCCGCGTGCTCGATGTCGGCCGGGGTGAACAGCTCGCTCGCCGCCACCAGGGCCGATACGTCGACATCCGCGCGCCCCGCCGTGTAGCGGGACCAGATCGCGGCGCGCGCCCCGGCGTCCGGGGTGCCGATCGGGATCAGGTAGTCGAAGCGCCCCGGCCGCAGGAAGGCCGGGTCGAGCGAGCGGATGGAGTTGGTGGCGCAGACCAGCAGCCGCTCGCCGCCCTCCCGGAATCCGGGTATCAGTTTGAGCAGCTCGTTGGTCACCCCGTGGATACCTCCGGGCTGCGCGGGCTCGGTGCGCACGGGCGCGATCTCCTCCACCTCGTCGATGAAGACGAGCACCCGTTCCAGCTCGGCGATCCGGGCGAAGGCGGTGCGCAGCGCGGCCGCCAGGTTGCCCTCGTCGGCGAGCCGTGAGGGCAGCAGTTCCACGAACGGCCAGCCGAGCCGGGAGGCGATGGCGCGGGCGAAGGTGGTCTTGCCGGTTCCGGGCGGGCCGAAGAGGGTGATGGCGCGCGGCGGCTGCACCCCGTGCGCGGCGGCCCGCTCGGGTTCGGCGAGGGGCAGCACCACGCGCCGCTCGATGAGGTCCTTCTCCGTCTCCATGCCGGCGACCTTGGCCCACAGGTCGTTCGGCAGGAAGCGGCCGCCGAGGTCGTCGAGGAGGCCGGCGGCCGGTCCGTGCAGCGGCTCGGTCTTCTCGAAGTAGGCGACGGCGGGCTGGCGGGTGTACCCGGCGTTGAGCAGGCCCTCCCCGAGCAGGTCCTCCTCGGGGAGGACGTAGGCGATCCGCCCGACGCGGGCGGCGATCAGGCGCCGCTCCAGCTCGACGAGCAGGGCGCTGGCAAGGCCACGGCCACGCCAGCCGGAGGCGATCGCGATGCGCATCACCCAGGCCCGTTCCCCGGTGACGCAGGCGAGGGCGGCGCCGATCGGGACGCCCTGGTGGACGGCGACCACGCAGGGCTGCCGGTCGGTGAGGGCGCTGATGCACTCGGCCAGCGAGAAGACCGACTCCTGGCCGAGTTCGGCCGTGGTGTCGATCAGGTGGACGACCGCGGCGAGATCACTCTCGCGGTAGTCGTGGATGAGCCAGTTCACCGGGTACCGCCCCTCGTTCGTGCTCCTGCGGCGAGGCTAGGGGCGGCCGGGCCCGGGGATCATGCTCCGCGGTGCACAACAGGGGGTCCGGAAACCGTCCGTCGCGTCCATAGACTGTCGCCACAGCAGCTTCACGATTCACAGCGGATTCACACGGAGTATCGGGCTCCGGACGTAGTTTCGCCGGGCAGGCTCGGTCCATGAGCCAGCCCACGCCTTCCCGACCGGCCCCCCGCATCCGCGCCCGGCGGACGTCCCGGATCCTGCCGACGGTAGCCGCGATGGCCCTCCTGGTGAGCGTGGACATGCCCGACGCGGAGGCCGTCCCGCCGCTGGGCGTCACGGCGCGGGCCGTGCCGGACGCGACGGCGGACCGGGTCGGCGCGCTCTTCGCGGACGGCCTCGACGGCGGCCACTTCTGCACCGCCGCGGTGGTGCACAGCGACGGCCGCGATGTGATCGCCACCGCCGCGCACTGCCTGGACGATCCGCGGAACACCGTCTTCGCGCCGGGCTACCGGAACGGCACGGCCCCGTACGGCCTGTGGCGGCTCACCAGCGTGTACGCCGCCCCGGCCTGGACGGATGGCGAGGACCCGGACGCCGACATCGCCTTCGCGACGGTGGCCCCGGTGGACGGCGGGCAGCCCGCGTACGTCGAGGACGCCGTGGGCGGCTTCCCGGTGGCGCCGGAGCAGCTGGACCGGCCGGGCGAGTCGGGCCAGGCGGGCGAGGCGGGCGAGGCGGGCCAGGCGGGCCAGGCGGGCGAGGCGGGCCGGGCGGGCCAGGCGGGCGAGGCGGGCCGGGCGGGCGACCCGACGGTCACGGTCCTCGGTTACCCGAGCAGCCAGGACACCCCGCTGCGCTGCGCCAACACCACCACCCTGGTCTCCGCCACGCAGCGCCGCATCGACTGCCCGGACCTCAGCGGCGGCACCAGCGGCAGCCCCTGGCTCGTGGACGGCGCCCTGACCGGGGTACTCGGCGGCTACCAGGCCGGCGGCACGGTCCCGGAGGTCTCGTACAGCGCGGTGATGGGCGACCAGGCCCTGGAGCTCTACCGCGAGGCGGCCGTCTCCGGCTGACCCGCCGCGCTCGGTCCAGGGCCGCGGCGGGGGCGGGGGCGGGGCCGGGTGGGGCCGTGGAGCGGTCTACTCCGCGAGTACGGGCGCCGGCTCGAACCAGGTCGGTTCTTCGTCCCGCAGGGCCCGCCGGATCCGGTCCAGGGCGAACGGCTCCAGCGGCGGCATCGCGTCCACGTCGAACCAGGCCACCTCCAGCGACTCGTCGTCATTGGCCCGGGCCTCCCCGCCGGTGGCCCGGCAGCGGAAGGTGATGTCCTGGAACTGGCAGACGTCCCCGTTCGGGTAGGTGACCGGCTCGAGCATCTGCACGAGGACCACCCGCTCGGGGACGCAGCGCACCGCCGTCTCCTCGTACACCTCGCGCACCGCGGTCTCGGCCGGCTGTTCCCCCGGCTCGGCGATGCCGCCGACGACGGACCAGTTCCCGGTGTCCGAGCGCCGGCCGAGCAGCACCCGGCCCCGGTCGTCGAACACCACCGCGGTGACACCGGGCAGCAGGAGCAGCCGGTGCCCGGCGCTGGCCCGGATCTCGCGGATGAACTCGGGTGTGGTCATGCCGCGACCGTACGTGCCCGGACCCGACGGGTCAGGATCCAGCCGAGCCCACCGGCCGCGATGGCCAGCAGCGCGTACTCCGGAAGCGGCCCGAGGCGGGTGGCCGGAGTCTCGGTGGAGCGCAGCGGGATCTCCGCGACCAGCGCGTCCGCGGTGAACATCTTCGTCTGCTGGACGATCGTGCCGTCGGGCCGGATGACCGCGGTGACTCCGCTGGTGACCGGGACGAGGACGGTCCGGCTGTGCTCGACCGCGCGGACCTGGTCCATGGCGAGCTGCTGGTAGGTCATCTCGGTCCGGCCGAAGGTGGCGTTGTTGCTGGGGACGGCGATGACCTGGGCGCCGGCCTGGACCGTGGAGCGGACGGCGTCGTCGAAGGCGGCCTCGTAGCAGGTGACCATGCCGACGCCGCTGCCCGCCATGTCGAAGACGCCGGGCTCCTTGCCGGGGCCGAAGTCGCGGCGCACCCGGTCCACGTCGGCGCTGAAGATCCGTACGAAGGACCGCATCGGCATGCGTTCGCCGAAGGGCTGGATCTTGCGCTTGTCGTACGTCTCGGTGGGGCCCTTGACCGGGTTCCAGAGGATCATCGTGTTGCGGAGCGGGCCGGTTTCCGGGGCCAGTACGGAACCGATCGCGACCGGCACGCCGATGGCCTTGACCGCCTTGTCGATGACGTCGTAGGCGTCGGGCTGGGTGAAGGGGTCGATGTCGGAGGAGTTCTCCGGCCAGACGACGAAGTCGGGCTTCTGGACCCGGCCGGCCTTGACGTCGTCGGCGAGCTGGATGGTGCGCTTGGCGTGGTTGTCGAGGACGGCGCGGCGCTGGGCGTTGAAGTCGAAGCCTGCGCGCGGGACGTTGCCCTGGACGACGGCGGCCACGGCGGTGCCGTCCTCGGCGGCGTCGGAGACCAGCGGCCGGGCGGCGAGGGCAGCGCCGATCGGGGCGGCGACGGTCAGGGCGGCGAGCGCGGCGGCCGCCCGCCGGGGGTGGTTGCGCGCGACGCGCAGGGCCTCGTAGAGCCCGAATCCGCACAGGGCCACCGCGAAGGAGAGCACGGGAGTGCCGCCGAGAGCGGCGAGCGGGAGGAAGAGGCCCTCGGCCTGCCCGAAGGCCAGCTTGCCCCAGGGGAAGCCGCCGAAGGGGGCGCGGGCGCGCAGGGCCTCGCCGGCGACCCAGACGGCGGCGGTCCAGAGGGGCCAGCCGGGGAGCCGGCTGACGAGGGCGATGCCCAGGCCGGTGAGGCCGAGGAGGAGGGCTTCGAGGGTGACGAGCGCGATCCAGGGGACCGGGCCGACGCCCTCGCTGGTCCAGACGAGGAGCGGCAGCAGGTAGCCGAGCCCGAAGAGGAAGCCGAGGCCGAAACCGGCCCGGGCGCGGCGGCCGTGCAGGCAGCCGGCCAGCAGGGCCAGGGCGAAGGGGGCCAGCCACCACAGGGGGCGGGGCGGGAAGCTCAGGTAGAGCAGCGCGCCGGAGAGGGGCGCGAGCGCGATGCGTACGAGGCGGGCGGCCGGGCGGGGGCGGGGGGCCGTGACGGCGTCGGCGGCGTGGGCGGCGTGGGCCTCGGTTCCGATCCCCACGACGACACCCACACCGGCGCCCTCCCCGGTACGGCCACCGGTTTGAGTTCCGCTTCCGCTTCCGCTCCCGCTTCCGCTCCCGGTTTCGGCTGCCGCGGAGGGCCGGGAGGGCTGCGAGGGCTCGTTCCCGGCCGCGCGGGTGACACTGCTGCTCATCTGGCGGAGTGTACGTCCCCACCCGCCGGGGACCCGTAAACGCCTCAGCGGGCGAGGGCCCGCAGATGGGCCCGGATCACCCGGACCGCGTTCTCGGCGTCGTCGACGGTGACGGTGAACAGCTTTCCGTCTCCGAGCCGCAGTTCCAGGCCCTCACCTCGCCGGACGATGACCGCGGTGCCCTTCTCGGGGCGCCAGCGGTACCCCCAGCCGCCCCACTGCTGGGGGGTGATCTGGGGGACGAACTCGGCGGAGGTCACCTCGGCCAGCCGGATCTTCCGGCGCGGCAGCCCGATGTGGCCGCAGCGCACCTCCAGCGCCTCGGCATCGACGGTGACGGCGACGTACACGAAGGCGAGGGTGCCGTAGAGGATGAGCAGCCCGACGGCGAGGCACCCGATCACGGACATGAGCAGCGGGGCGATGCCGGAGGTCCAGGGGGAGCCGACGGCGAGTTGGATCCCGAGCGCCAGGCAGGCCGCGCCGGCCGCGGCAAGCAGCCACTGCGCGCGGTTGGAGGCCCGGCCCGTCCAGCGCGGACCAGGGGGGTGCGCCTTCATGTGTAGCAGCGTACTCACGTTCCGCATGTGCGCCACCGCCTCTCCGCCACCCGGTCCACGGCGCGTTTGCCCGGCCTTGACCTGAACCAAACTTGAGGTCCTACGGTCGTCCGTATGACCACTCACGAGGCAGTACAGATCGTTCCCGAGCGCTACCGCACGGCGGTGGTGCCGCACATCATGGTGGCGGACGCCGCGGCCGCCCTCGACTTCTACGGGCGGGCCTTCGGCGCCGTCGAAGACTTCCGGCTCGACGCGCCGGGCGGCGGGATCATGCACGCGGAGATACGGATCGGCGGGGCCGTCCTGATGCTCGGCGACGTCTCGGAGGGGCCGTTCACCGCGCCCACGACGCTGGGCGGGACATCGGTGGCCCTGCACGTCTTCGTCCCGGATGTGGACGCGCTCGCACGCACGGCCGCGGCAGCCGGGGCCGAGCTGGTGCAGGAGCCCGCGGATCAGTTCCACGGCGACCGCACGGCCATCCTGCGGGACCCGTTCGGCCACATATGGGTCTTCCTGACCCACCAGGAGGACATCTCCGCGGCGGAACTGGAGCGCCGACTCGCCGAGGTGTAGGCCCGGGCCGCTGCTCCAGACCGGGGCCGCCCGGAGGCCGTGGCCGGCCGCGCTGCTGGACCCGATCGGCGCCTCCCACTTCGCGGCGCACGAGCACCTGCCGGCCGCGGCCGGACTGCCGGGCGGGCCGGAGGGGGCCCGCGCCCTGAGACTCGCGCTGCACGGGGCGATCCCGCACCTGCTCGCCGGGGCGCCGGCCGCCCTGACCGCAGCCGGCCTGGACGGCTTCACCCGTGGCGTGCTGGCCGCCGTATGCTCCGGATCAAGCACATCACCCGGATCGGCCGGATCGCCCGGATCGCCCGGATCGCCCGAGGAGGCGCCGTGATCACTCGGCTCGACCGCGCCGTGGGCGCCGTGTTGGGCTCGGCCGCCGGTGACGCGCTCGGCGCACCCTACGAGTTCGGCCCCGCGGGCGAACTCTCCGCGCGCGGCAGGGAGATGCTCGGGGGCGGCGGCTGGGATCCGGGCGAGGCCACGGACGACACGCAGATGGCGGTCCTGGTCGGCGAGTCCCTGCTGGAGCGAGACGGGCTCGAACTCCCCGATATCTTCGACCGGTTCAGGCGCTGGGCGGCCGGGCAGCCCAAGGACATCGGGCTCCAGACCGAGGACGTGCTGACGAATGGCGAGCCCTGGGATCTGGCCGCCGCGCTGCACTTCCAGGTCAACGCGCGGGCGGCGGGCAACGGTTCGCTGATGCGGGCCTCCACTTCGGCGGTGTACTTCGCCGCCGCCGGGCGGGAGGCCACGATGGACGCCGCCCGGAGGATCGCGGCGCTGACGCACGGCGACCGGGCCGCCTGGGAGGGCACGGCGATCCTGCACGAGCTGGTACGGGTCGCCTTGGACGGGGCCGATCCGCTGGCCGCCCTGCCCGAGACGCTCGACGCGGTGCACCCGGACCACCGCGAGCGGTACGCCCGCGTGCTCGCCGCCGACTGGCATCCGGGCCTGGCCACGGAGTTCAACGGGGCGGTGTGGCCCTGCCTCGGCTCGGCGGTATGGGCGCTGCGGACGACCACCGGCTTCGCGGAGGCGGTGCGGGCTGCCGTGGACCTGGGCGGGGATACCGACACGGTGGCGGCGGTTACCGGCATGCTGGCGGGCTCTCGGTACGGCCAGGCGGCGATCCCGGAACAGTGGAGCGCCACGCTGCACGTGCCACTGCCGGGGTTCGGCTCGCGGGTGCTGGACGCGGACGCGCTACGGGGGCTGGCTCAGCGACTCGCGGCGGCGGGCGCGGCGGCGGGCGGGGCGGCCGTTGGGTGAGGTGTCGGCGAGAGGGTCAGGCGGCGGCCCCGGAAGGCGGCGCGCAGTCGCCGGTCGTGCGTGACCAGGATCAGGGTCCCGGTGAAGTGGGCCAGGGCCGCCTCCACTTCCTCCACCACGGCCGGCGCCAGGTGGTTCGTGGGCTCGTCGAGCAACAGCACGTCCAGCGGCTCCGCGACCAGCCGGGCCAGCTCCAGCTTGCGCCGCTGGCCGGCCGAGAGGGTGCTGACGGGTTGCGCCAGGTCCGCCGGGTGAAGAAGACCCAGCGCCTCGACCTGGTCGGCATACTCCTGCCCGAACGCCTCGACGGTTGAGCGGAGTTCACGCGCATGTGGGTCGTCCTGCCGCAGCAACCCCACGCGCGTCGGCGTGCGTACGGCACCGCGGGGCGGGGTCAACTCTCCTGCGAGCAGCAGCAACAGAGTGGACTTCCCCGCGCCGTTGGGCCCGGTGGTCAGGAGCCGTTCCCCCGGCTCCAAGCGGAACGTGGTGGGCTCGAGCCGTCCCGGCAGGGCGAGTTCGGCCGCCTCGACCACCCCGGCGGCCCCCGTGGCGAACCGGCCGGTGAAGCTGAGTGGCGGCGGGGGCGGCGACACGGGGTTCTCGGTCAGCCGGCGCAGCCGTTCCCGGGCGGTACGGATCCGGCTCGCGGCGCCGTGCGTACAGGAGCGGGCCCGGAAGGCACCGGCCCCGCTGAACCCGCGCGGCAGCTTGCGCGGGATCTCCCCGAACCGCCCGATGTTGCTTTCGGCGAGCCGCTCGGTACTGCGGAACTCCTCGCGCCGCGGGCAACAGGAACGAACACGAAACGTACCGTCTCGCTACCCGCCCGCAACGATAGCCGCGCCCCATCGGCGCCGCAAGACGGTTCGTCTCGTCAGTGGGATTCGGGCTGCTGCGGGTCAGCCCAGACGTAACTCTCGGGGAGCAGCTGCGCCACCGGCACGGCCGGCAGGGAGGTCGCCGGCCCCGACGATGACCCGCAGCCGCGGGTGGAGGTCGAGGAGGACCTGGCGGCAGCGGCCGCAGGGCGGGAGGACCCCGCGGTCCCGGTCGCCGACGGCGACGATCGTGTCGAGCTCCCCGATGCCCTGGGCAACGGCCGCACCCAGTACGACGAGCTCGGCGCAGGGGCCGCCGGTGAAGTGGTAGACGTTCACGCCCGGGACGGTCCGGCCATCGGCGGTGCGGGCCATCGCCGCGACGGTGTGGTCCTCACCGTGGCAGCGGGTGCGGGCCAGTTCGGCGGCGGCCGCGACGAGGGCGCGGTCCTCGGGGGTCACCGCCCGACGGCCGCGTTCTCCCCCGCGAGCAGGCGCCCTTCGGCGTATCCGAGCGCGGCGGCGGAGAGGCTCTCCTCCCGCCCGCTGAGCAGCACGGTCAGGCTTCCGGTCCGGGGCAGGCCCGGCTCGGGGCGGGCGCCGCAGCGCCGCAGCGCCTGGATGGCGACGGGTTCGGCGGAGCCGTGGAAGACGAGCTCGGCGCCGCCGGTCCGCTCGGCCAGGGCGGCCCGGATGGGCTCCTCGACCAGCTCGTAGTGCGTGCAGCCGAGCACTACGTCCGTGACGTCCGGCGGGGTCAGTGCGGCGGCCGCGGCGACGGCCTGTGCCACGGCCTCCTCGTCCGCGTACTGGACGGCGTCGGCGAGACCGGGGCAGGGCACCTCGGTGACACGGACCCCGGCGGCGAAGTCGCGGATCAGCCCACGCTGGTACGGGCTGCCGGTGGTGGCGGGGGTGGCCCAGATGGCCACGCGTCCGCCGGCGGCCGCGGCGGGCTTGATCGCCGGCACGGTCCCGATGACGGGGATCGCGGGCTCCAGCTCTGCGCGCAGGGCCGGCAGGGAGTGCACGGAGGCGGTGTTGCACGCCACGATCAGCGCGTCCGGGCGGTGCGCGGCGGCGGCCAGGGCGACGGCGACCGCCCGCTCGGTGAGGTCGGCGGGGGTACGCGGCCCCCACGGCATTCCGTCGGGGTCGGAGGACAGCACCAGATCGGCGTCCGGCCGCAGCCGTCGCATCGTGGCGGCCGCCGCGAGGAGGCCGATCCCGGAGTCCATCAGCGCGATCTTCACGGGGTCACCTTAATCGAAGCCCCCCGCGAACCCACCCCGCACGCAATCCCCGGCCCCGCCCGTACCCGTTCCGCAACCCCACCCGCAGCCGCCCGACCCCACCCTCAGGCGTCTCCCAGCCCCAGCCGGGAGGCGTCTCTCGACCCCGCCCGTACGCGGCTCACCGCTCGGCCCGTACGCGGCTCACCGCTCGGCCCGAAGGCGGTGGTGCTCCGTCTCGCCCGTGCGCGGCTCCCGGTCCGGTGGGACGTACTGACTCAGTTCCTCGGCCTCGAAGGCTCCCCCGTCAACCCGTGTCCTCACCGGCGTCCCGCAGCCACCTTCGAGGAATCCCTCACCGCGGCATCCCCCTCCACCACACCTGACCGCCCCCGCCCCGCACGGTCCCGGCCGGGGACACCCTGCGAGGAGCGAGACACGCGGCGCAGCCTTCGGCACACTGCCGCAATGGGCCTCCTCACGACCGCCGCCTTCGTCTCCCTCGCCGCCTGGCTCTGGCTGACCCTCGCCCAGGGCATGTTCTGGCGCACCGACGTCCGCCTCCCCCCGCGCACCGCCCCGGCCCACTGGCCCTCCGTCGCCATCGTCGTCCCGGCCAGGGACGAGGCCGAGGTGCTGCCCCGTAGCCTGCCGTCCCTCATCGCCCAGGACTATCCCGGCGAGGCCGAAGTCATCCTGGTCGACGACGGCAGTCGCGACGGCACCGCCGCCCTCGCCCTCCGCCTCGCCCGCGAGCACCCCGGGCTCCCCCTCACCGTGGTCTCCCCCGGCGACCCCGAACCCGGCTGGACCGGCAAGCTCTGGGCCCTGCGTCACGGCATCGCGCTCGCCCGCACCGCGCACGCGACCGAGCCGGACTTCCTCCTCCTCACCGACGCCGACATCGCACACGAGCCCGACAGCCTCCGCGAACTGGTCTGCGCCGCGACCACCGCCGGCCTCGACCTCGTCTCGCTGATGGCCCGCCTCCGCGTCGCGAGCATGTGGGAGCGGCTCGTCGTGCCCGCTTTCGTGTACTTCTTCGCCCAGTTGTACCCCTTCCGCCGGATCAACCGCCCCACCGGCCGGACCGCCGCGGCCGCCGGCGGCTGCGTCCTGCTGCGCACCGAGGCCGCCGTACGGGCCGGGGTGCCGGAATCGATCCGACAGGCCGTCATCGACGACGTCTCCCTCGCCCGCGCGGTCCAGCGCTCCGGCGGCCGGATCTGGCTCGGGCTGGCCGAGCGGGTGGACAGCGTCCGCCCGTACCCCGCCCTCAAGGACCTGTGGCGGATGGTTTCGCGCAGCGCGTACGCCCAACTGCGCCACCAGCCGCTCCTACTGGCCGGGACGGTCGCCGGCCTAGTCCTCGTCTACCTCGTGCCCCCGGCGGCCCTCTTCGCGGGCCTCGCCACCGGCCGGCCCGCCGCCGCCTGGGCCGGGGGCCTGGCCTGGCTGCTGATGGCCGGCACCTACCTGCCGATGCTGCGCTACTACCGGCAGCCGGCCGCCCTCGCACCGCTCTTGCCGTTCACCGCGCTGCTCTATCTCCTGATGACCGTCGACTCCGCCGTCCTCCACTACCGCGGCCGCGGTGCCGCCTGGAAGGGCCGTACCTATGCCCGCCCGAGCGACGCCTGAAACGGCCGAAGCACTTCTGAAGCGACGTCATCCGAGGTCACCGGATTGTGACGCTCCGTCAACAGCAAGTCGGTGCAACACACACCCGGTGAGTACGAGCACTGACAAGATGGGACGGAAGTGGCGAATCGTGCAGGTGAACGCCAAGTGAAAGCTGTGGCCCTGACCTGCGAATATGCAGGTCAGGGGGGTGTTGACGACACCTCGCTATGGACCCCGTGAAGTCGTGGGCTTAACTTAGGTCCCATGACCTCCCCCCGCTCCACTTATGGCGGCGGTTACTACTCCGCGCCCTCCTTCCCGGACACCCCCATCTACGACTCCCTCGTCGCAGAACGGGGCACTCCGCAGATCGCCCCGATCCGCGTCCCGGCCGCCTACGACTCCCCGAGTTCCGGTTACTCGAGCGGTGGGTACCTCCCGGCTCTCGCGTCCGCGCTTCCCGCGCTGCCGGCCGCGCTGCCCCCGGCCATGCCGCAGCAGCAGGCCCCGGCGTACGGGTACCCGTACCAGCAGCAGTCGGCGCCTCAGCCGATGCCGCTCCAGCACGCGCCCGCGCCGTACATCCCGCAGCAACAGCAGCTCGCCGCCCGCCCCGGGTACGCGCAGCAGCCGCAGCAGCCCCGTCCGGTCGCCGCGGGCACCGGGTACGAGGCCATGCGCCCGGCGGCGCCGCGCCCGATGCAGGCTCCCGCGCAGGCCTCGTACGAGGACCCGTACGGCCGCCCCTACCAGGGGCGCGGCTACTGACCCGGGGCTGCTGACCCCGGGCTGAAACTCCCTGGGGACACGCCGAGGGCGGCTGGCAAAATGCCCTCATGGCGAACATGTATGTCCAGGCCCTCCACGTCCATCCCGTCAAGTCGGTAGCGGGGACTGCTCCCGACGAGGTGGCCGTGGAGCCCTGGGGACTGTCCGGGGACCGGCGGTGGGCGGTGGTCGACGCCGAGGGCACGGTCATCACCCAACGCCAGCAGGCGCGGCTGGCCTTGGCCACGGCCCGGCCGCTGGACGGCGGTGGGTTCGCCCTGTCGGCACCCGGCATGGCGGAGCTGGTCGTGGAGGTGCCCGAGCCGGGGCCGCTGGAGCCGGTCGTACTGTTCGGGAAGAAGATCGAGACCGTGTTCGCGGCGCGCGCCGCGGCCGATTGGTTCACCGCGTATCTCGGGGTCCCGGCGCGGCTGGTGTACCTGGACGACCCGGCCGTACGGCGGCCCGTGGATCCGGACTACGCGCTGCCGGGCGAGACCGTGAGCCTGGCCGACGGATATCCGCTGCTGCTCACCACCCTCGCGTCGCTGGACGCGCTCAACGCGCTGATCGCGCAGGGGGACCATCCCGAGGAGGGTCCGCTGCCGATGAACCGTTTCCGCCCGAGCGTGGTGGTCTCGGGGGCCGAGGCGTGGGCCGAGGACGGCTGGCGCCGCATCGCGATCGGCGATGCGGTCTTCCGCGGTGTGCGCGAGTGCGGGCGGTGCATCGTCACCACCACCGACCAGGCGACGGCGGAGCGCGGCAAGGAGCCGCTGAAGACCCTGGCCCGGCACCGGCGCATCGGCAAGTCGCTGGCCTTCGGGCGGCAGCTGGTGCCGGTGCGGCTGGGCACGGTGCGCGTGGGGGACGAGGTCCGCGTCTTGGAGTGACAGGTCTGCGGCGAGGCGCGGCACCCACCCGGAATGACACCTTCGGGGGGCTCCGGGCGCCGACCGGAACCAACGTGCGCCACGGCGCCGTTGGATCATTCGAGACGTGTGAGCACTCACGTGAAATCTCACGGGGAGACGGTGCGGGGGAACGTGCACCGGATCGGGTGACACATGTCTCGCGCGTCCCGGAATGCGCGTCCACGGGGCTTGCGGGAGGCTTGGACGCGCAGACAGGCGGAGGCAAGGGGGTGCCGGACCGTGCGGACAGCAATGGGTGTGTGGCGTTGGCGGCGCAATCCGCTGCGCCGGCCGACCGATCTCTTCGAGGCATGGGTGGCGTTCGCCGCGCTGGCGTGCGTCCTGCTGGTGGCTCCGGCCATCGGCTGTGTCGCGGGCCGGCAGGTCGATGTGACCCTCCAGCGGGCGGTGCGTGAGCAGCGGCAGGAGCGTCATCTCGTTCCGGCGGTGGTGGTCCGGCCGGCTCAGGAACCACCCGCGGGGGCGTCCGCCGAGCCGTCGGCGCAGCGGCAGGCCCCGCAGCGGACGCAGATCGTGGCGACTTGGACCGGGCCCGACGGCAGCAGCCACCAGGGCACGGTGCCGGCCGCGGAGGAACCGCCGCGCACCGGCGACCGGTTCCGGATATGGACCGACACCCGGGGCCGCCTGGTGGGGCAACCGCTCGACCCGGCGGCCGCCTCGATACACGCGGCCATGGTGGGCCTGGCCGCCGCCCTCGGCGCGGCCGCGCTGGCGGAGACGGTCCGGCGGATGGTCGTACGCAGGCTCATGCATTGGCGGTACATACGTCTGGACCGCGCGTGGGCGGCGGCCGGACCCGACTGGGGCCGGGCGGGCGCGGGCAGCTGACCTGGCAACTCACCGGCTCCACGCGCGCTACGGTGAGGGCCGGTCCAGTCGCTTCAGCCACATCGGGCGGCTTCCGTCGCTTCGACAGCACGAGAACGAGGGTGGGGGCACGACAGCACCATGGCTCAGGGCACGGTCCAGGTGACGCACGGCGGGGCTTCCCGGTGGCGGCGCCGCTCCGGTGAGTATCCGACGCTGACCGCCGCGCTCGCCGTCGCGGGCGACGGGGACGTGCTGTCGATCGCCCCCGGCACCTACCGGGAGAACCTGGTGCTGGACCGTGCCGTCACCCTCCGCGGGCCCGAGGGCTCGGTGGGGTCTGTGCGGATCGCCCCGCTCGACGGGGTCGCACTGACCGTCCGCGCCTCGGCCGTCGTCCAGGACCTGCACCTCGAGGGCCAGGACCGGGCGGCGCCCGCCGTGCTCGTCGAGGACGGCGCCCCCGAGCTCACCGACCTCCGGGTGAGTACCCGCTCGGCGGCCGGCATCGAGGTGCGCGGCGGGGCCCGGCCCCTGGTGCGGCGGTGCACGGTGGAGAATCCGACCGGGGTCGGGATCGCCGTACTGGACGGCGGCGGCGGGGTCTTCGAGGAGTGCGAGGTCGTGGCCGCCGGGCAGACCGGGGTCTCGGTGCGCGGCGGCGGCCACCCGCGCCTTGAGCGCTGCCGGATCCACCACGCCACCGGCGCGGGAATCGGCGTCACCGGCGAGGGCTCGGGCCTGGAGGCGCTGGGCTGCGAGGTGTACGAGATCAGGGGGGCCGGTGTGCAGATCGCCGCGCGCGCCGCGGCCAGGCTGACGGACTGCTCGGTGCACCGCACCTCTGCCGACGGCGTCACCCTCGACACGGACGCGGTGCTCACCCTCGCGGGCTGCGACATCCACGACATCCCGGAGAACGCGGTGGATCTGCGTTCCCGTTCGGTGCTCACGCTGAGCCGCACCACCGTCCGCCGGTTCGGCCGCAACGGCCTGTCGGTGTGGGACCCGGGCACCCGGGTCGATGCCGATTCCTGCGAGATCCACGACAGTACGGGCGACTATCCGGCGGTGTGGATCAGCGACGGGGCCACCGCCTCGCTGGACTCCTGCCGGGTGCACGATGTGCCGGACGCGGTCTTCGTGCTGGACCGGGGCTCGCGCGCCGATGTGGTCGACAGCGATCTGTCCCAAGTGCGGAACACGGCCGTCTCGGTGAGCGACGGGGCCACCGCCCAGCTGGACGACTGCCGCATCCGGGAGGCGGCGACCGGGGCCTGGTTCCGCGACCACGGCAGCGGCGGCACCCTCGCCAACTGCACCATCGACTCGGTGCAGACGGGCGTGATCGTCACCAAGGGCGCCGATCCCACCCTGGAACGGTGCACGGTCAGTTCCCCCGCCGAGGCCGGGTTCTACGTGTCGGCAGGCGGCCGCGGCACCTTCACGGCGTGCCGGGTGACAGGCAGCTCCGGCTTCGGCTTCCACGTCCTCGACGGCTGCCGCACCACGCTGACCCGCTGTCACACCGAGCGTTGTGCGCGCGGGGGCTACGAGTTCGCCGAGGACGGGCCGCTCGCCGAGGAGTGCACCAGCGACGCGTCGGGGCCGCGGCTCGCCGCCCAGTCGGCCTCGGGCGGCGGGCTCGCCGGTGAGCGCGCGGGGATCCGTACGGTCACCGCCGCGCAGAGCCCCGTACCGCAGGCGGCGGAAGTGCCCGCGCCGCGGCCCGCGGACCGGCCGGGCCCGGCGTCGCCCACGCCCAGCCGGCGCTCCGGAGAAGTACTGGGGCAGCTCGACGCGCTCGTCGGGCTGGACAGCGTCAAACGCGAGGTCCGCGCGCTCACCGACATGATCGAGGTGGGCAGGCGGCGGCAGCAGGCGGGACTCAAGGCAGCCTCGGTGCGACGGCATCTGGTCTTCACCGGCTCCCCCGGCACCGGCAAGACCACCGTGGCCCGGCTGTACGGGGAGATCCTCGCCTCGCTGGGGGTCCTGGAGCGCGGCCACCTGGTGGAGGTCTCCCGGGTGGACCTGGTCGGCGAGCACATCGGCTCCACGGCGATCCGTACGCAGGAGGCCTTCGACCGGGCGCGCGGCGGGGTGCTGTTCATCGACGAGGCGTACGCCCTGGCGCCCGAGGACTCGGGCAGGGACTTCGGGCGGGAGGCGATCGACACCCTGGTGAAGCTGATGGAGGACCACCGGGACGCGGTGGTCGTGATCGTCGCCGGGTACACGGCGGAGATGGACCGGTTCCTGACCGTCAACCCGGGGGTGGCCTCGCGGTTCTCCCGGACCATCACCTTCGGCGACTACGGCCCCGGGGAACTGCTGCGGATCGTGGAGCAGCAGGCGGAGGAGCACGAGTACCGGCTGGGCGAGGGTGCGCCCGAGGCGCTGCTGACGTACTTCACGGAGCTGCCCAAGGGCCCGGCCTTCGGCAACGGCCGGACCGCGCGCCAGACCTTCGAGTCGATGGTCGAGCGGCACGCGGGGCGGGTGGCCCAGCTGTCGGAGCCGAGCACGGACGAGCTCACCCTGCTGTTCCCGGCGGATTTGCCGCTGCTGTCGGATCCCCCCGGCGCCGGTCGCTGACCGGTTCCGCCGGTTCCGCCGGTTCCGGCGCTTCCGACGGTTCCGCCGCTCCCCGGGGGTCCGTTGGCCGGTCGTCGAGCCGCTTTCCCGGCCGCTGAGCCGGTACGTCGGCCAGGGCGGCCGTGCCCAACCGTGCGAGCAGTGCGTCGCGTTCGGTGGCGAAGGCGGGGTCTGCCTGGTAGTCGGAGTGGCCGAGGATCGGCGCGGGCAGCGGGTGGTGTGCGCTGCGGCCGTAGGCGAGCGGGTCGGCGAGCGGCCCCCGGTCCACATCGTCGCCGCTGTCTGCCAGGACCGGGCCGCCGATGGGATCGGTGGACCGCCAGAGGTTGCGCCAGCAGTCGACCTCCCGGTGCAGCGCGGTGAGCGGGCCGGGGCCGAAGTAGGCCGGGAACCAGCGGCCGTAGAGCCTGCTGAGCGGTGAGCCGTACGTCAGGAGCGCCACCCGGTGGCGGACCTGCGGCGGCAGCTGCCAGACGGCGGCCGCGGCGAGCACGCTGCCCTGGGAGTGGCCCGAGATGACGAGGCGGCCGCCGGTGCGGCCGGTCCAGCCGGTCATCCGCCAGGTCAGGTCCGGCACGGCCCGCTCGGCGTAGCAGGGCGGGGCGAACGGGTGGGCGGCTCGGGGCCAGAAGGTGCCGACGTCCCACAGGATCCCGATGGTGCGGCGGGCGGCGGGGTCCCGGTAGGCGCGTCGGCCCCAGGTGACGAAGAGGACGAAGCCGAAGCCTATGAGCCAGGACCCGGCGTCCTGGGCGGCGCGGGCCGCGGTCTCCAGCAGCGGATGGGCCCCGCGGGCGGCCTCGCCCGGGACCTGCCCGCTGAGCCAGGCGCCGGCGAGGGCGCCCGCGCCGAGGAGCAGCGTGATCCCGGAGACGGCGGCGACGAACCAGGGCGCGGAGTCGGTGAGAGCGGCGGCGGCCCGCGCCCCGGCGATCCGGCGGCTGCGGGACGTGTCCGGCGGCTCCCCCGGATACTCGGCGGCGACGGTCCGCGCGAGCCGGCGCCGGGTGAGCGCCCCGCGTACGCCGAACCAGACGGCGAGCGCGGCCAGCGCAAGGAGCAGCGGGGGCAGGACGGCCGCCTGCCAGGACAGCAGTACGGGCGGTCCGGGCAGCGGGGCGCCGGCCATGCCGGGGGTGGCGCCGCCGTCGAGCCAGTCGGCCACGCGCTGCGCGACCCCGCCCGACATCACCCCGCCGAGCGCGCAGCCGAGCATGGCGACGGCGGGCCCGCCGAGGCCGCTCAGGGCGGCGGCCCGGTCGGGGGCGAGGCGGTGCAGGTGCCGGGCGACGGCCGCGAGGGCGAGCACGCAGCAGCCCTGGCCGAGCATGATCACGCCGAAGGCGAAGTCGCCGGGCAGCCGTCCGGCGGAGGTCCAGCCGGGGCGCGACCAGCAGGCGTGCACGAGGACGGCGGCGAGCAGGACGAGGGCCCCGCGGGGCAGCAGGGTGACGGCGGCCCGGTCGAGCCGGTGGTCGGGCCGGGCCTCGCTGCGGCCCCGCCGGCAGATGACCCAGGCCACGGTGACCGCCCCGACGGCAAGCAGCACCTCCACCACCCACCCGAAGACGACGAGCCCCGTGTCCCCCGCCCGGCGGTCGTACCGAACGGTGGGAGCGGCAACGGCGGCGGCAACGCTGAGCAGCCCGGCAGCGGTATGCGCCGCCCGCAGCCGGGCCACGATCCGGCGTCCGTACCAGAACCCGGCCCGCCCGAGCGCGGGGGCGGCGCGGCTCGCCGTATCCGGCTCGGCGGCATCCGGCTCGGCGGTGCGCGGCTCAGCGGCATCCGGCTCGACGGCGCCCAGCTCGACGGCATCCGGATCCGCGGCGCACGGCCCGACCGCATGCGAATCGACGGCTCCCAGCCCGACGGCGCCCAGCTCAGCGGCATCCGGATCCGCGGTGCCCGCAGGGGGCTGCTGGGATTCGTAGGCACTCCATGTGCGGTTCGACAGGAACCAGAGCAGCCCGGTCAGCGCGGCCGGCACCAGCGCGCCGAGCGCGAGCCGCCGCCCGGGCTGGCCCCACCACCCGCCCGGCTCAAGGAACCCCAGCCAGGAGCGGGATCGGGTGCAGGTCCCGGAGCCCACGCACTGCCAGGCGAACAGGTCGAGCGCGACCTCGCAGGCGGCCGCGATCAGCAGCACGGTGAGGCTGAGCGCGAGGATCCGTACCAGCAGCCCGTACGTGCGCACCGCGCGCGGTGATCCCCCGGTGGCGGGCGCGGCCGGCCGGGCCCAGTGGGCGAGGTTGGCCACCATGAAGGGCAGGAGCAGCAGCCACAGCGCGCGGGCGCCGTTGCCGGAGGTGAGACGGGACCAGCAGTAGGCCTCGGGCACGGGCCGGCCGGTGTACCGCTCGGGGTGTGCCTCGGCGTCGGCGTCTTCGGTGCGGCGGAAGACGGCGGCGGTGGAGTCTCCGGTGATCCGGACGGTACGCGGGTCCCCGAGCAGCTCGCCGGGGGCGGCTCCGGCCACTCCGTGGACCAGGAGTTCAAGGGCGAGGGGATGGGGGCCGGTGGGGGCGGTGGGGGCGGTGCGGGTCGTCGGGGTGGTGTCCGGCACAGCGGCCTCCGCTCGCGGGGCGGGATCGGCGCAGCTCGTCACCGCGCGGCGGAACGCGCGGCTCCGCGTCACGGTCCGGGCGGGCAACCGTCGTAGTCGGTACGCGCGCTCCTCACCGCGGGTCGGAACCGGCGGCTCCGCGTCGTGGTCCCGGCTCCAACTCCTCGCCGCAGACCGGGCGCGCGGCTGCGGTCTCAAGCATCCCGCGTCGAGGGCCGCCTGCCCAGGACCCCATCCGCGTGAATTCACGGCCGGTGCGGACATCTGACGGGGAGACAGCTATGGTGACGCCGCACAGGCGCCGGCGCAGGCGCCACACGCGCACCGGAGACATGTTCCGCACCGCAACCTCAGGGGGTACCGCCATGGCTCGTCGACTCCGCCCCGTGGGGCTCGATTTCGCCGAGGTCGCACCGGTCCGCCTGGCCTTCACGGCCGGGGCCGCGGCGGCACCCGAGGCGGTGTACCGGGCGCTCGCGGAGGAGGTCGAGGGCTGGCCGCGCTGGTTCAGGGCGGTGACCCTGGCCCGGCCGACGCACGGCGGCGCGGGCCGTGAGATCAGGCTGGTCGGCGGGGTCAGGTTCCAGGAGACGATCATGGCCGCGGACCCGGAGCAGCGCTACGCGTACCGGGTCGACGAGACCAACGCACCAGGCGTGCAGGCCCTGTTGGAGGAGTGGCGGCTGACGCCCTCGGATACGGGGACCCGGGTCCGCTGGACCTTCGCGGCGGACGGTCCGGCCCCGTTCCGCCTCGCACTGGCCGCCGCCCGCCCGGGGCTCGGCCACTCCTTCCGCACGGCGGTGCGCACCCTGGACGCCCGGCTCGTCGCTCAGCGCGGGGCCGAACAGTAGACCCCGTAGCCGAAGCCTCAACCCCGGAGCCGGAGCCTCAACCCCCGGAGCCGGAGCCTCAGCCCCGGAGCCGGAGCCTCAGCCCCCGAGCGCGTGACCCCGGCCCACGCCGTCAGGCCACCGGCTCGCGCCAGACGCCGGCCGTCAGCAGGGTCTCGATCGTCTTCGCGTACGGGGCGATGTCGAGCCCCTGCGCCGCCAGCCAGTCGTCCGAGTAGTACTTGTCGAGGTAGCGGTCGCCCGGGTCGCACAGCAGGGTGACCACGCTGCCCGTGCGCCCCTCCGCCACCATCTCCGAGACGATCTTCAGAGCGCTCCACAGGCCGGTGCCGGTCGAGCCGCCCGCCTTGCGGCCTATGGCCTGTTCGAGCGCGCGGCACGCGGCCACGCTCGCCGCGTCCGGGACCTTCATCATCCGGTCGATGGCGCCCGGCACGAAGCTCGGCTCCATCCGCGGCCGGCCGATGCCCTCGATGCGCGAGCCGCAATCGCTGCTCGCGTGCGGGTCGTTGTTGGTCCAGCCGTCGAAGAAACAGGAGTTCTCCGGGTCCGGGACGCAGATGCGGGTGTCGTGCTGCATGTAGTGCACGTAGCGCGCGATGGTCGCCGAGGTGCCGCCGGTGCCGGCGGTCGCCACGATCCACGAGGGCTCGGGGTACCGCTCCAGGCGCAGCTGCTGGTAAATCGATTCTGCGATGTTGTTGTTGCCGCGCCAGTCCGTCGCCCGCTCCGCGTACGTGAACTGGTCCATGTAGTGCCCGCCGGTCCGGGCCGCGAGCTCCGCCGACGCCTCGTACATCTTCATCGAGTCGGCCACGAAGTGGCATTCACCGCCGTGGAATTCGATCAGGCGGCACTTCTCCGGGCTGGTCGTCCGCGGCATCACGGCGATGAACGGGACGCCGATCAGCTTGGCGAAGTACGCCTCGGAGACGGCGGTCGAGCCGCTGGAGGCCTCGATGACCGGGCGGCCGGGGCGGACCCAGCCGTTGCAGAGGGCGTACAGGAACAGGGACCGGGCGAGGCGGTGCTTGAGGGAGCCCGTCGGGTGCGTGGACTCGTCCTTGAGGTACAGGTCGATGCCCCAGGCCTCGGGGAGCGGGAAGCGCAGCAGGTGGGTGTCGGCCGAGCGGTTGGCGTCCGCCTGGACCTTGCGGACCGCCTCCTTCAGCCAGGCGCGGTAGTCCGCGTCGCTGCGGTCGACGTCGACGGTCGTCCTTGCCGTCGCGCCGCTGCCGCCGATCGCGCCGCTGCCGCCGATGGTGCCCGTGGCGCTGACGTCGCCCGTACTGTCGGTGGTGCCGGTGGTGCTCATGCGCCGTGCTCCTTCGTCCGTTCGTTCGCCCCCTGCCTTCGCAATGTACCTCTCCCACCTGCGCAAACAGTCACTTTGGGTTTCCATGCGAATCGCTTTAGGTCGCCGTCGCGCGCGTTCGGTTGCACAGCGGGCCACCGTGGGTGACCCTGGTGGAGCATTACTGAGGGTGCAGCACCCGTAACACTCATGTCGGGGAGTCGCAGCCGTGATCAGTCATTCCCGCAGGCACTGCGTCGTCGAGCTCCAGGCCTTGCCGTCGCGCATCGGCCAGGTCCGCAGAATCATCTCCGCGCAATTGCGCCACTGGCAGCTCGATCCGCTCATAGACCGGGCTGCGCTCGGCGTGACGGAGCTGCTCAGCAATGTCCACCGCCACGCGCAGCCGGACAAGACGTGCACCGTCGAGATCGAGCTCCGCCTCGGGCGGCTCACGGTCTCGGTCTACGACAGCGATCCGCGACTGCCCGTACTGCACGAGGCCTGCGCGGACGCCCTGGAGACCAGCGGGCGCGGGCTCGCGCTCGTCGAGGCGGTCAGCGAGGCGTGGGGCGCGCGGCACCAGCCGGACAGCCCGGGCAAAGTCGTGTGGTTCTCGCTCCGGGCAACGCCCGAACCGGCCGCGCCGACCCGTCCGGTCCGGATCACCACAACGCCTGTACGAGAGCCGGCGCCGGCGGTGTTCATCGCCGTTGATCCCGGAGCCGTCCCGGCAGGCCTGCCGGTGTCCGTGCCGGCCGGCGCCAGGCCCGGGTAGCCTCCGCCCGGCCGCGCCGCCGGGCCCGGCCCCGAAACAGCCGGGCGGAAGCCCGCCGAGGCGACGCCGACACCGTGCACGCCGACGACCCCGCCCCCGGGGTCAGGCCGCTGCCCCCAGCGCGCCCAGCGGGTCGTCCAGTACCGGCTGCCACGCCAGCTCCGCCGCGCCCACCAGGCTGTTGTGGTCCAGGGTGCACGGCAGGATCGGCACTCCCCCGCTGCGCCCCCACAGGCTGCGGTCCGCGACCACCGCGCGCAGCCGCTCCGGGTCCGCGTACAGCAGCTCCCGGTGCAGCCCGCCGAGGATGATCCGGTCCGGGTTCAGGATGTTCACCAGGCCCGCGAGGCCGAGCCCGAGCCGGTCGATGAGCTCCTCCGCGGCCGCCCGTACCGCCGGCTCGGCGTACTCCTCGCGCAGCAGGTCGCGGGCCTGCTGGAGCAGTGACACCTCCGGGCCGGGCGTCCGCCCCGCCGCGGTCAGGAAGGCGAGCGGGTCGGCCTCCACGTCCAGGCAGCCCCGGCCGCCGCAGTGACAGGCCCGCCCCTCGGGGTTCACGGTGAGGTGGCCGACCTCCAGGGCCAGGCCCGAACTGCCGCTGTGCAGGCGGCCGTCCAGCACCAGCGCACCACCGACACCACGGTGCCCGGTGGCCACGCACAGCAGGTGCTGGGCGCTGCGCCCCGCGCCGTGCCGGTGCTCGGCCAGCGCGGCGAGGTTGACGTCGTTGCCCGTCAGGGCCGGGCCGTCGATCCCGGCGGCCTTCACGCACTCCGCGAAGATGGCGCGTACGGGAGACCCGGCGGGCCAGGCCAGGTGGAGCGGGTTCAGCGCCGTGCCCTCCGGCTCAGCGACCGCGGACGGCACCGCGAGGCCCGCGCCCACACACCGGCGGCCGCTCTCCGCAAGCAGCGCGGCGCCCGCCTCGACCACCGCGCCGAGTACCTGCGCCGGGTCGGCGGAAACGGTGACCTTGCCGGGTGCGGTGGCCACGATCCGGCCGCCGAGGCCGACCAGTGCGGCCCGGAACCCGTCCGAGTGCACCTGCGCGGCCAGGGCCACCGGGCCGTTCTCGTCCACGGAGAGCCGGTGCGAGGGGCGGCCCTGGGCGCCGCCCGCACCGCCGGGGCGGGAGTCGACGCGGATCAGGCCGAGTGCCTCCAGCTCGGCGGCGACGGCTCCGGCGGTGGCGCGGGTGACGCCGAGCTCGGCCGTCAGGACCGCCCGGGTCGGGGCCCGGCCGGTGTGGACGAGCTCCAGCGCCGGGCCGAGCGCACCGCGGCCCCGTTCCAGCTTGGTCCGCGTGGACACGGTGGTCGCGTCCCCCACCCGCGGCGGGGCCCCGTTGCCGTTCATGAGAGCGATCCTCGCATGATCGGAGGCCGGCGGGCGCCGCCCGGCTAGCCACGGCTAGCCGAGCCCGCCGACCCGGAGTGTGATGTTCAACCGCCCGGTCAGGCCCAGCCCGGGCGGGGCGGTGCCGGGCTGGACCTTCGGCACCCCGTGATAGGCCAGGCGGTTCGGACCGCCGAAGACGAACAGGTCCCCGCTGCGCAGCTCGACGTCCCGGTACGGGCGGCCGCGTGAGGCGGTGTTCCCGAAGCGGAAGACGCAGGTGTCGCCGAGGCTGAGGGAGACGACCGGCGCCCCGGACTTCTCCTCGGCGTCGCAGTGCATGCCCATGCGGGCATCCCCGTCGTAGAAATTGATCAACGCGATGTCGTAGGCCTCGTCTTCGCGGGCGGCGAGGTCATCACCGGCCGCTCCGTACGCGGCGGCCACCGCGGCCTTCCCCAGCTCCGCGAGCCAGGCCGGCATCGGTTTCACCGGCGCCCCGTCGCCGTCCACGGCGGTGCGGGCGTACGCGTACGGGTACCAGTGCAGCCCGAGGCACACCTGGCGGGCGGTCATCGTCCCGCCGCCGGGGGTTCTCACGGTTCGCAGCCCGGCCGGCGGGCGCGCCCACTGGCGGCTGGCGGCGAGCAGCTCCCGCTGGCGCTGCGGCCCCAGCCAGTCGGGCACGTGTACGGCACCGGGCGCGATCTCGGTGCGCTCGCGCGGGAAGAGTTCCCCGTCGGAGGGTGTCCCGTAGAAGCGTGTCCCGTCGAAGGGTGCCCCGTCGGAGAGCTTGCCGTCCATGACTCCATTGTCAGTGCTCTGCTGTGCTGAAAGACTCCCGGTATGAAGATCGATGCATATGTGGAGGTCCTCGCCCGGGAAGGCGAGCTGCTCGCCGACATGGCCGAACGGGCGGGCACGGAGGCGCCGGTGCCCAGCTGTCCGGAGTGGCGTATCGCGGATCTGCTGCGGCACACCGGGGCGGTGCACCGCTGGGCGGCGGGATTCGTCGCGGACGCGCTGGTGGAGCCGGTCCCGTTCCCGGAGGCGCCGGAGCTGGTCGGCACCGAGCTGCTGGCCTGGTTCCGCGAGGGGCACGCGGCGCTGATCCGGACCCTGACCGAGGCCCCGGACGATGTCCAGTGCTGGACCTTCCTGCCGACGTCCCCGCCCTCCCCGCTGGCGTTCTGGGCGCGGCGGCAGGCACATGAGACGACGATCCACCGGATGGACGCGGAGGCGGCGCTCGGTGTTGCCTTCTCGCCGCTGGAGCCCGAGTTCGCGGAGGACGGGGTGGACGAGCTGCTGATCGGCTTCCACGCGCGGCCGCGCAGCCGGGTGCGGACCCCGCAGCCCCGGGTGCTCCGGATCCGGGCGGCCGACACCGGCGCGGTGTGGACCGTACACCTGTCGCCGGAGCCGGCCCGCACGGTGCGCGGCGACGAGGGCGGCCCGGCGGATTGCGAGCTGACCGGTGAGGCGGCATGGCTGTACGCCGCCCTGTGGAACCGGCTCCCGCTGGCCGGGCCCGGAGTGACGGGCGACCTGAAACTGGCCCGTCTGTGGAGTGAGACGGCCGGAGTCTGACCGTCCGCAGGGGAGGCGGGGCGCAGGGCGGCGGCCGGCCGGGGAGGCGTCCTTGTGACGCTGCCGCCCGTGCTGTGACACTGCGCGCATGGGGCGACGTACGCAGGCGGACCGGGACGCGATCACCATCGAGATCGGCTATGCCTTCCTCAGCGGGTGCCTGGCCGCCGCCCTCGTCTTCGGGGCGGTGTTCGGGCCCGCGCTCGCCTTCTCCCTCCCCCGCCCGGCGCGGCAGGCCCTCGCGGTGACGGGCGGGGTGCTGGCCGCCGTGGTGTTCCTGCTCCGCGTCACCCACATCCTGTGGCGCTTCGCCCGCCGCTCGGAGAACGACGGGCGCTAGTGCCGTGGCCGGAA